>JBMORH010000033.1:0-62957 GCA_049322275.1 Thermodesulfobacteriota bacterium | reverse complement strand
ATCACCAGCTCGCCCACCAGGTTCACAAGCTTGTCAAGCTTGTCCGTCTCCACCCGGATCGTCGCCGACTGCGCAGCCGCCTTGGCCACCGGAACCAGGGCGCGATCCCCCGGAGAAGCAGGGGCGGGCGGGGGCGATTGGGGCTTCGGGGCGCTTTGGGCCATGGCCGCCTTCCAAATGGGCTGAGTGGAACTGGCCTAGAATTCCTCGAAGCCTTCCAGGTCGGCGTTGTCAAAGAAATCGTCCTTTTGCTTGGCCGCCGGCTTGCTATCGGGTTTGGCCACGGGCTTGGCCGGGGCCGCCGCGGCGGCCGGCTTGGACGCGGACCGGGCCGCGGGCTTGGGGGCCGGGGGGCGCGGGGAGGTGAAGGTCGCCTGGCCGGCGCCGGCCATCTGGCGCACCTTGAACTGGCGCATCTGGGCGCGCAACTGCTCGGCCGCCGCGGCCATGTTCTCGCTGGCGCTGGCCGCCTCCTCCACCAGGGCCGCGTTCTGCTGCACCGCCTCGTCCATCTGGGTCACGGCCCGGTTGATCTCCTCGATGCCGCTGGCCTGCTCCTGGCTGGCGGCGGTGATCTCGGCCACGGTGTCGGCCACGCCCTGGACGCTGGTGATGATCTCCCGGAGCAGGGCGCCGCTCTCGGCCACCAGTTCGTTGCCCTGCTCCACCTTGGCCACGCTGTCGGTGATCAACGCCTGGATCTCCTTGGCCGCCGCCGCGCTGCGCCCGGCCAGATTGCGCACTTCGCCGGCCACCACCGCGAACCCCCGGCCGGCCTCGCCGGCCCGGGCCGCCTCCACGGCGGCGTTGAGGGCCAGCAGGTTGGTCTGGAAGGCGATCTCGTTGACCACGTTGATGATGTCGCTGATCTTGCGGCTGGATTCGGTGACGGCCGCCATGGCCCCCACCGTGCGCTCCACCACCTGGCCGCCCTGCACGGCCATGGCCGAGGTGCGCCGGGCCAGGTCGTTGGCCTGCTGGCTGTTGCCGGCGTTCTGCTTGACGCTGCTGGTCATCTCCTCGATGGAGCTGGCCGTCTCCTCGATGGCGGATGCCTGCTGCTGGGTGCGCTCGGAGAGATCCTGGTTGCCCTGGCTGATCTCGCCGGCGCTGGTGGCCACGGTCTCGGCGGCGGCGGTGGATTCGGTGACCACCACCGAGAGGTTCTCGGCCATCTTGTCCACGTCCCGGAGCATCTCGCCCAGTTCGTCGCCGCGGGTCAGCAGGCGCTTGTCCAGGCCGAAGGAGAAATCACCCTTGGCCGCCTGGCCCACCGCGTCCACGGTGACGCGGATGGGGGCGGTGATGCTCCGGGTGATGAGCCAGGCCACCACCACGCCCAGGACCAAGGCCACCAAAAGCCCCACCACCATGACCCAGACCGACAGTTGCAGGCCCTGCACGGCCTCGTTGGCCAATTCCAGGGTGCTGGTGATGCCGGCATTGGCCGTGTCTTGAACTTGCTTCAGCAAAGCCATGGCCAGTTGGGTGCGCTTGCTGTTCAATTCGGCGAGGGTCTTGTTGTTGGCCAGTTGATCGTTAATGGTCTTGGCATAGGCTTGAGCCGCGCCTTGGATGCCCTTGAGCTGTTGCAGGTTTCTTTCCTGGTGCACCAGCGGGGCGATCTCCGCGACCTTTGCGTCGATCCGTGTGAAGGCGGGGAATGCCTCCAAGACGATTTGAGGGTCTCTCATGGCCTGGGACTTGAAGTTGGCCACGCGGACCATGTTGCCCAGGTCTATGATGTCGTTGAGCAAGGTTATCTTGCGGTGGCGTTCCGAAAGTTTGTTGACATCCGCCTTTTCAACGATTTCCCGCTCCATCATTCGGTTCTGGTCGCCCAGGAACGAGTTGCAGTTGTCAATGAACTGCTTAGCGGCCTCGTCCATGCGCCCGCGCGCGGCGTCTATGGCGTTGTCTATGGCCTCGGTTTCGTTGACCAGGCTTTCATAGCGTTTGAAATCATCCTCAATCTTATTGATGGCCTCCCGCAGTTTGATCAAATGCGCCGAGGCGGCTGCCAGCCTTTTGGCCTCTGCCAAGTGCTTGTAGACTTCCTTTATATCCTGGCGCGACATTTCCAGGAATTTTTTGTCCTCGCTGAAAGCATAACCTCGAACCTCGTAAATAAGCTTGAACACTGACCGTTCTATGTCGCTGGCAACCCTGACCTCTGGTGCGTATTCAACGGCCATCATTTCGGCGTTGCCGGAGGCCTTGGTCATGTTGATCACGGCCAGTCCGCCCAGGACCATGGCGATGAGAATCATAAGGCCGAAGCCGCCGCCGATTTTGGCGCCCAGTTTAAGATTCTTCATGTTTCAACCCTCGCTCTGGCAAAGCAGATGCATCCCGCGGCCCATTGGCCGAAGTTTGTGCTTTAGTGCGATGCTGTCGACCCCAAAGCCTGCGCCGAGGCGCGGCTTGGGCAAGGGGCCTGGTAATAAAGGTGCTGGATGGGGCAATCGTTTTTCAAGTAAAACCATGCTGTGGCCCCTGAAATTCACCGGCTGTGCGGGGTTCCGGCTGGCTCCAGGGCTTGCAAAAACGATTAATATTATATTTTACAGGCATTCACCAGCGCAGCCAAGGAGATATAGCGGCCGCGACGCCGGCCTTAGGCGGGGGCGGAAGGGCCGGGCGCTCAGCGTTCGGGGCAGTGGGTGAGCACCACCACCTGGCCTGGGCGCACCTGCTCGCCCGCGGCCGGGCGCTGGCTGGTCACGCGGCCCATGAGTTCGGGGCCGGGGCAGACGCTGCGGCGTTGCAGGCGCGGCTTGAGCCCCAGCCGGGTCAGGGTGGAGCGGGCCTCCGGCAGGGACAGGCCCACCACGGAGGGCATGGTCGCCCGCTTGCCGCGGGGCTGGCCGGGGCATACGCTCAAATCCACCCAGGCCCCCCGGCGCAACAGGGTTTCGGCGGCCGGGGTCTGGCGCAGCACCAGGCCCACCAAGGCGGGGTCGTCACATTCGGGGTCGGCCTTCAACTGGCGCTGCCTGGCCCGCAGCCCGGCCTCTTGCAGCGCCTGCCGGGCCTCGACCTCGGCCATGCCCGTCACCGCCGGCGCCTCCACCCAGCCGCGCACCGCCCCCTGGCCCTGTCGGCCGGGCTGGTATTCCTGGGCCAGCGCCCCCCCGGCCAGGACCAAGGCGAGCAGAACGCCCAACGTTGCCAGCCAGTTGCTCAAGACGCCCCTCCCCGCCGGCCGGAAAAAATCCTGGCGACCATCTCCGGGAATTATACTATAACCAAAAGTGAATATTCGCACGGGCCCGGCGCGCGAAACTCTGCCAAGGGGCTTGGCCCCCGGCGGGGTCGCGGGAGGTGACCATGTTCCAGAACATTCTGTTCCCCGTGGATTTTTCCGATAACAACCGCGCGGTGTCGCCCTATGCGCTGGACATGGCGGCGACTCACGGTTCGCTGCTGCACCTGCTCCACGTGGTCCGCGACCTGTCCCATTTCGCGGGATTCTACGTGCCCCATCCCAACCTGGAGAGCCTGATCCAGGACGTGGCGCGCGGCGCCCGGCGCAAGATGGACCAGTTCCGCCAGGAGCATTTCGCGGCCGCGCGCACCACGGCCAGGGTGGCGGTGGGCGACCCGGCCCAGGAGATCGTCCAATACGCCCGCGAAAACCTGATCGACCTGATAATCATGGGCACCCATGGCCGCCGGGGCCTGGAGCACGCCATATTCGGCAGCGTGGCCGAAAAGGTGGTGAAAAACAGCCCGGTGCCAGTGCTCACCGTCAACCCCCACCGCATCTAGCCCGCCCGCCCCGCGGCAAGAGGAAGCACATGCTCCGGCTCGCCCAGAAACCCCGCCCCCGCGCAGGGGCGCTTCTGCTCCTGGCCTTGGCGCTGACCCTCTCCGGCTGCGCCGGCATCTATCTGGACCCCGGCCCCCGCCCCGCCACCCTGGCGGTGAGCGCCGCGGCGGCGGTGACCCCCCAGCAGGTGCGCGAAACCCTGGAGGCCAAGGTGCGCCTTTCGCCCCTGGCCTTCGTCACCCGCGGCGAGATATCCCCGCCCCTGTGGGACCTGCGCGCCTTCGTCCCCCGACCCGACGGCGGCCTGACGCCCCTGCGGCCCGTCAAGCCGGTCGCCAACCAGGAGGGGCATCAGTTCGCGGCCACGGCCGAGTTCCTGGCCCCGGCCGGCGTCTATGACGTGGTCTTCCTGCTGGAATGCTCGGTGCGCTACCTCAGCTACGACGCCTACTATCCCACCGAGGAGTACGCCTACATCGTGACCTGGAAGGCGCAATCGAAATTGACCATGCCGGAAGGGGGACGCCTGGCGGTGGAGCCCTTCCGCGGCCACCGCTAGAACGCTAAAGGGGGGGGACGTGGACAGGCCGCCATCCGAATCGGGTCCGGCCCGCCGGACAGACTGGCTCTCCGATCCGCTGCGCATCACCCTGATCTACCTGCTGCTGGGCGGGCTGTGGATCATATTGTCGGACGCGGTGCTCGAAAAGCTGGTGGCGGACCAGGAGACCTGCGCCCGCTTGCAGACCTACAAGGGCTGGTTCTACGTGTTGATGACCGCCGGGCTGATCTACGCCCTGGTGGCCGGGGCCTTGGCCCGGCGCCGCCAGGCCGAGGAGGCCCTGCGCCAGGGACTCACGGGCTACCGCCGCCTGGCCGAGAGCATCAGCGACGCCTTCCTGGCCCTCAACCAGCACCTGCATTTCATTTATTGGAACCGGGCCTGCGAGGAGCTGACCGGACGGACGGCGGAGGAGGTTCTGGGGCGCGGTTTCCTGGAAGTGTTTCCCGATGAGCGCGGCGGCCCGCTGGAACAGCTTTTGCGCCGGGTGCTGGAACGGCGCCGGCCGGAGACCATGAGGGTGGAGATGGCGGTCAAGCCGGGCGACCGCCGCCACCTGGAGCTGTCGGCCTATCCGGCCGAGGACGGCGTGAGCCTGGTGACGCGGGATTTGACCGAGCAGCGCCAGGGCGAACTGGAGCGCCAACGCCTGGCCGCGGCCATGGACCAGGCCGGCGAGGCCGTGGTCATCAGCGATCTTGAGCGCAGGGTGGTCTATCTGAACCCCGCCTTCGAGCGCATGGTCGGCCACGGCCGGGACGAGATGCTGGGCCGGCCCATCACCGATTTCCTCTCCGACCGCGACGATGAAATAGTGCAGCGCGTGGTCGTGGAAGGCAATATCTGGCACGGCCGCCTGACCCACCGGCGCAAAGGCGGCGAATGCCTGGCCGAGGCCACCATCAGCCCGGTGCGCGACCGCCAGGGCCGGGTGGTCAACTACGTGCGGGTCGAGCGCGACGTCACCGACCAGGTGGCCCTGGAGGAGCAGCTCAGGCGCTCGCAGAAGATGGAGGCCATCGGCACCTTGGCCGGCGGGGTGGCCCACGACTTCAATAACATCCTGGCCGCCATGATGGGCTACACCGAACTGGCCTTGTCGGAGCTGGACCCGGCCGGCGAGGCGGCCGGGCACCTGGGCGAGGTGCTCAAGGCCGGGGAGCGGGCCCGCGACCTGGTGCAGCAGATACTGGCCTTCAGCCGCCAGGCCGAGCAGGCCGTGCGCCCCACCGACCTGGCCCAGGTGGTGGCGGAGTGCCTGCGCCTGCTCAAGGCCACCCTGCCCTCCACCATCAAGCTCACCCATTCCTCCCCGCCCCGGCCGGTGGTGGTCAAGGCCGATCCCAGCCAGCTTTCCCAGGTGGTGATGAACCTGTGCGCCAACGCGGCCCAGGCCCTGCAAGGCGTGGGCGAGGTGGCGGTGGCGGTGCGGACCCTGGCCCTGGAATCCCCGCCGGAGGGGCTCGACCTGCCGCCGGGCCAATACGCCCTGCTGACGGTGAGCGACAACGGCCCCGGCGTGGATCCCGCCATCGCCGAGCGCATCTTCGATCCTTTTTTCACCACCAAGGAAATCGGGCATGGCACCGGCCTGGGCCTGGCCGTGGTGCACGGGGTGGCCAGGGACTGCGGCGGCGGGGTCCGTCTGGCGCCGGCCGGGTCGGGCGGGGCCAGCTTCGAGGTGTACCTGCCCCTCCTGGACCAGCCGCCGGAGGCGGCCGCGGAACCGCCCGAACCCCAGGTGCGGGGCGGCGACGAGCGCGTGCTGGTGGTGGACGACGAGCCGGCCCTGCGCCGCACCACCTCCCTGGGCCTGACCCGCCTGGGCTACCGGGTGACGGCGCTGGCCAGCGCCTTGGACGCGCTGGCTATCATCAGGGACGACCCCGCCGCCTTCGACCTGGTCATCAGCGACCAGACCATGCCCGGCATGACCGGCCTGGAGCTGGCCCGCCGCCTGCGCCAGCTGCGCCCCGACCTGCCCGTCATCCTCACCACCGGCCACAGCGAGCAGGTGACCAGCCAGAGCCTGAACGATTCCTGCGTGGCCGGGCTGGTGATGAAACCGGCCTCGCTGGCCCGCCTGGCCGCCGAGATGCGCCGGATACTGGAGGCCCGCCCCCCGGCCGGCGACTAGCGCGCCGGACCAGCCCTGCCCAGCCGTCAGAGCAGATAGGCCTGGGCGGCGCGGCGCGAATGCGGCATGACCGCCAGCACCGGCCCGCCTTCCACCTCCACCCGGGCCGGAGCGCCGGGCGGGGACTGGCCATAGCCCGCCACCAGGGCGGCGGCCAGCTCCAGGTCAGGGCCGGAGGCCGGACCGACGTAGACCCCCAGGGGGCCGGGCGCGTCCAGGGCGCGCAACCGCAGCGCCCCGGCCGGGGCCAGGCGCTGAAGCTCCAGGTTCTCGGCCTGGTTGCGCCCCAGGGCCAGCTTGGCCGCCGGCGACAGCCGCAGGTGCCGGCCCAGCTTCAACAACTCAACCGCCTCCACCCCGGCGGCGGGGTCGTGGGCCAAAAGATCCTTTAGCCGGCGGCTGAAGCCGGGCTCGGTCAAAAGGCACCCTCCGGCCGGGGCGGGGTAGTCCTGCACGCCCAGCTCGGCGGCCAGGGCCATCTGGGGCTTGCGCGAGCGTCCGCTCAGAGAGAGCAGTTGGCCGCGGTCCACCAGCCCGGATTCCTCCATGGCCGTGGCCGGCAGCAGCCCGGCCGAAAGCGGGCGCAGGATCATCTCGCCCGCGCCGCTGTGCCGGGCCACCGTGGCCAGGGCCTGGCGGTTCTGGCTCATGGGCCGCTGGCCCAGCACCTCGCCTGAGAACAGGAAGTCGATCCCCCGCTTCCGGGCCAGCTCGGCCGCCTGGGCGAACATGTAGGCGTGGCAGTCGATGCAGGGGTTCATGTTGGAGCCGTAGCCGTAGCGCGGGTTCTTGACCACCCGCTCCAGGTGCTCCGGCCCCACCGCCAGCACGGTCAGGGGTATGGCGTGGGCCTGGGCGGCGGCCTGGGCCTTGTCGGCGGAGAAGAATGGGCTGGTGAAGCTGACCGCCTCCACCGCCACCCCGGCGCGCCGCAGCACCAGGCAGGCCAGGATGGAATCCAGCCCGCCGGACAAGAGGCCCAGGGCCCTAGCCACGGGGCGCCCGCCTCCCCGCCCCGGCGGCGGGCGCGGGGGTGTGGGCATGGCCGGGCCGGCGGGTCCGGCCGCCGGCCGCGAAGGACGAAGGATTGGGCTGAGGCATCAGACGAGGCTCTCCAGGTTGGGCCGGGGATCGAGCCCCCGGATGACGAGGCCGGCCAGGTCGACTGGCGCGGCCACGTGGTCGATCAGATGCGAATCCCCGCTGGCCACCGGGCCGGCGTGGACCAGGAGCGCGCGTTCGGGCACGGCCAGGGCCTGGGCGTCGCCCATGAGCCCGTGCCCCGCCAGCATGCCCCGCAGTTCGGCCGCCAGCTCGCCGCTTTTGGGCAGCGGCGCGTCCAGGTAGACATCCACCCGCGCCGCGCCGGCCAGGGCCGCCAGCAGCAGCCCGGCGGCGCGCAGGGTGAGCGGGCCGGGCCGGTGGCGGCGGCCCATGCGCGCGATGTCGCGCACCACCCCGTCGTCGCACCAGAGCAGGCGGCCGCCCATGAGCGCCGTCTCCAGGGTGATGAGCAGGTTGTGCCCGTCCAGCGCCACCGCCCGCCCGACCAGGGCGTCCAGGCCCAGGAGTTTTGCCCGGCGCGCCGCCGCCGCGGCCGGGGCGGCCACGCCCCGGCGCAAGAGCTCGCGCTGGGAGGCGTCCAGGCCGTGGCGGTCGCCCACCAGGGCCAGGCTGCGCTCGCGGGGATAGCCCCGACCCAGCAGAACGCGCAAATCGGCGGCGGCCGCGGCCAGGGGTGCGGGCATGTGGCCTCCGGGGCGGGGGTGGTGGGTTGATTGTAACCAGCCGCGGGCGGCCGGGCAAGGCGGGGCCGGCGGTGTTATGCTGATCCGATGGCGCGCGATCAGCAGGGAGGCAGGCCATGGAGTTCGTGTATCAGGCGGCCCGGCTCGTCTATGAGCCCGGCCGGGGATATCAGCACCCCCGGAGCGGGGCCTGGGTGGCCGAGCCCATGCAGGCCCTGCGGGGCTGGATTGCCCCGGAGGATCAGCGCGGGCAATGGGTGCAATTGGTGGGGTTGATCGCCGAATTCTGGCAGCGCACCCCGGCCGATGGGGCCGACCCCGCCGGGGTGGTGGAGTTCGTTTAGCGGGATGTTGAAAAAGATCCATCCCCGGCCCGCGCTGGGCCTCATCACCGTCCTGCTAGCCTGACCGGGATTTGCTTTTGGCCACGAAGCGGCCCGCCAGCGCGGCGAAATCCGGCTGGTCGGCGGCGGCCATCACCGCCCGGCGCTCGTCCTCGATCTGCCCCAAAAGCCCCCGGCGCGCGGCCCGGCCCAGCAGGCGCTTGGTCGCGGCGATGGCCTTCTGTGGGCCTTGGGCCAACCGGTCGGCCAGCTCCAGGGCGGCCGGCAGCACCTCGGCCGCCGGCAGGACCCGGTCGGCCAGGCCCAGACGCAGGCAGTCTGTTGGCGCGAGCGGCTGGTTGAGCATCAGCATCTCTGTCGCGCGCATCAGGCCCAAAACGCGGGGCAGGTGCAGGGTGACCCCGGCCGCCGGCGTCAGGCCGATGGCCAGAAAGCCCGGCAGCACGCGGGCGTCTGCGGCCAGCAGCACCAGATCGCAGGCCAGGAGCCAGGCCAGGCCGGCCCCGGAGGCCGCGCCCTCCACCGCCGCCACCACCGGCTGGGGCATGCCGGTCAGCGCCCAGAGCACCCGGCTGACCCACTTGGTGTAGCCCTCGAAGACCGGCGAGGCCCCCCGGTCGGGGTGGTCGGCCAGGTATCGGTGGGCGCGCACCACGTTGCCGCCGCCGCTGAACATGCCGCCCGCGCCGGTGAGCACCACCGCCCGGCAGGCCGGATCGCCGGCCAGGGCCTCCAGCGCGGCCACCAGTTGCGGGCCCAGGTCCTCGTCCATGGCGTTGGCCGTGGCCGGGTTGTCCATCACCACCAGGGCCGTCGCGCCCCGGCGTTCAAGCTGCACGAATTGCCGCTGCATGCTGGGCAAACGCCTCCCGACAGATTTTTGCGCCCCAGGCCGGCATCAGGTTGCCACAGGCCGGTCGCTTGGGGCAAGCTGGTGTAAGCGGGAACGGCCGTGGATGTGGCTTATCTTTGCCCTCCCGTCATCCGGAGGACGACCATGCCCGACCAGCGGGTGTTGGCCAAGGTGCGGCAGTTGTTGGAGCGTGAGACGGCCTCCGGCCGCAACCCGGGCCCGGCCGACTACAGCGACCGCCACGGCCAGGAGGTCTATCGGCTTTACCGTCTCTACGCCGCCCTGGCCCGCGAGCTGGGCGAGGCGGCCCAACGGCCGGAGATGCGGGTGGCGATCGAGAAGCGCGAACACGGCCTGATGCTGACCATCGCCGACCCCAAGGTCAACTACCGCCGCCAGAGCCTCATCCCCGACGCGCTGGAGGCCTATTTCAGCGGCCTCATCGCCAGCCTGGGCCTCGTGCCCGGCCCAACCGCCCGCTAGCAGGCCTCAATCCGGCAAATTCCCGTAACCACTACAGGGTCCTTTGTGATATCGTTGGCCAGCGCGGCGCGCGCCGGCCGGCCGGGCCGCGTGGTGGACTGAATCCAGGCAGAAAAGGACGCGAGGGGGATGAACATCTACGTCGGCAACCTACCGTACTCCATGGACGACAACCAACTGCGCGAGATGTTCGCGCAGGAGGGTCAGGTGCGTTCGGCCAGGGTCATCACCGACCGCGAGACCGGCAACTCGCGCGGTTTCGGCTTCGTGGAGATGGTTTCCAGCGAGGAGGCCGAGGCGGCCATCGCCCGTTTCAACGGCTACAGCATGGGCGGCCGGAAGCTGACCGTCAACGAGGCCAAGCCCCGCGAAGGCGGCGGTGGCGGCGGCCGTCCCCCGCGTCCGCGCAATTATTAGCCGGCCGGAGATCGGGCGGGCGCTCCGGGGGGCCGCCCCGGCTTTCACGCCGCCCCAACGCCATGATCGGACCCGCCGCCCAGGACCCCGACGAGCCCTTGCCGGTGGTGGACGCCCAGGATTGCGTGCTGGGCCTGGCCCCGCGCTGGCGCGTTCACCGCGACGGCCTCATGCACCGCGCGGTGCACGTGATCCTGGTGGACGGCGGCGGCCGGGTCTACCTGCAACGCCGTTCGGCGGCCAAGGACAGCCACCCCGGCAAATGGACCAGCTCGGCCAGCGGCCACGTGGACCCCGGCGAGGACTATGCCGCCGCCGCCCGCCGCGAGCTGGCCGAGGAGCTGGGCCTGGCGCTGACGCCCAGGGCCGTGGGCCGTCTGCCCGCCGGCCCGGCCACCGATAACGAGTTCACCGCCGTCTATCTGCTGCAAAGCGACCAGGAGCCCCGGCCCAACCCAACGGAGATCGCCGAGGGGCGCTGGTTCACGCCCAGGGCCGCCCTGGCCCTGGCCGCCGATCCGACCCAGGCCGCGCCGTCCCTGGCCGCGGTGCTGTCCCTGGCCCTGGCCGCGCTCCAATAAAAAACCGGGGGCCCGGCGCGGCCCCCGGCTGTTTGGCGCGCCCCGTCTAGCGGCCGCAGTTGTCCAGTTTCCAGACCAGCATGGCGGGCAAGAGCTCCTGGCTAAGCCGGGTGAGATCCAGCACCGTCAGATCCTGCTTGGGCGTGACGGTCAGACACAGGCTGCCGGGCCTGGCCAAAAAGGCCGCCAGGGCCGGGTCGGGCGCGTCGGCCCCCGGCAGGGGGGGCAGATCGGCGATGAGCTTGGCCCGGAAGGCGGCCGGCTCCTGGCCCTTCTCCTTGGCCCCGAATTCGATCAGGCGCTCAAGCAACGAATGGTCGTCATAGCGCAGGCTGAGCCGCTGGGGCTTGGCCTTGCCCAGGGCCAGCAGGTTTTGCAGCGGCTCCAGGCTGAGGTCGTAATCCAGCTCGGCCACGCCGAAGGCCAGGCTGAAACGGCCCATCTTTTCGCCCTCCAGCGCCAGCTCCTTGAGGTCGAACTTCTTGGCCGCGCGATCGTAGGCGTAGTCCCAGACCAGCCCCAGCAAGAAGCGCTCGTAGCCCAGGTCCTTGAGCGCCTTGCTCAGGTCGCCCTCAGGCAGGCCCTGGGGGTCCAGGGACAGGCCCTTAACCTCCACCCGGTCGGCGGCGGCCTCGGCCTGACGCGAACTGACGGCCGCGATCTCGGCCACCGTCAGATTGGGTCTGTCCTTGACGGCCACCTCCAGGTCCTTGAGCGTGAACCTGCCCTGCTTGAACAGGGGCGAGCCATTCTCGAAGCGGATGAAATCGCCGGCGAAGGTCATGGACTGGGCTCCGGCCTGGAAGCCGTGCCCCACCGCCGCCAGCCGCCCCAGGCCGCCCTGATAGCGTTTCTGTTCGTAGTCCAGGGTCAGCACATAGTCGCGCCCTTCGATGCTGGCCACCTCCACCGGTTCGGGCAGACCGGGCGCGGAGAGGGTCACGCCCTGGAGCTGCTCGCGGGCGATGCGGATGTCGGCCCCATCCCGGCTGATGGCCAGGCCCTCCACCTCCCAATTGCGCACCCCCGCCACCACGCCCTTGGTCTGAACCTCCATCTGGTGCAAGGCCAGGTCGCAGCGCTTGAGATCGCCGGTGAGGCTCATCTCCACCTGGTTCAGGATCAGTTTTTCGACGGAGATGTCCACCGCCGGGTCGCCGGCCAGCTTGAGGCCGAGCTTGCCGACCGCGTAGGCCGAGCCCTCGGCCTTGACGCCCTGATGGGTCACGGTCGGCTCCAGGCCGGTGGTGGCCTTCAGGTAGGCCTTGAGGCCGGGGATGACCGCGTGGTCCAGGGCCTGCTGCATCTGCCAGAGCCGGATTTGGGGCCAGGCCAGCCACAATCCGCCGGCCACGACGACCAACACCAGGATGATTATCAACCACGCGCGTTTCATGGGCTTCCCCCAGCTCCGGCGGAACCACGGCGGATCCCGCGCGGTTGTTGGCACAGGACGGGCGCACTCACTGCCGGCAGTATATCACAGCCCCCCGCCGCCAGGCGTTTTCACGGCCGGGCGTCTAGCGCGGCCGCACGCAGCCGGCGGCCGAGGGCGGAGCCGCCGGGCAGACGCCCAGGGGCCGGCGGCCCAGTTGGGCCAGGTTGCGGGCGAAGGCCTCCGGCGAGCCGTGGCGGTAGAAGGCCCAGTGCAGCTTCAGGGGCCAGGCGAGCCCCAGGGCCGGGCCGAAGCTGGCCAGGGCGTTCACGCAAAGCGCCAGGGCGCAGGCGGCGGTCATCAGCCCCCGGCGCGGGCCGGGCCGGGCCAAGACGCGGGCCGCGTAGGCGATCGCCACCACCGCCGCCGGCTGATAGAAGCGGGCGTAGACCGGGCCGCGGTATTGCCAGCCGGGGTAGGGCGGGGCCAGGTGGGTGAACAAAAACACCGCCAGCATGGCGGCCAGCAGGGCGGCCTCGGCCGGCGCCAGCCCCCAGTCCGGCCGCCGCCAGCCCAGGGCCAGCAGGGCCAGGAACAGCAGCGGCAGGGCCAGATGGCCGCTGAACAGGTAAATCTGTGCAAAATCGCCCGGCAGCCGGGCCAGCATGGCCGGCCAGCGGGGCCAGCCGGAGGGGTCCAGGTAACTTTTGACGATGGCCGCCATCTGCATGGTGGTCTGCTGGGCCAGGGGTTCGGGCGACAGGCTCAGCAGGGCGTAGACCGCCAGCAGCGGCGCGGCGATGAGCCCCGCGCCCAGGGCCGCCGGCCCCAGGGCCTGGAGAGCCCCGGCCCCGCCCCGGCGGGCGGCCCGCCAGGCCAGCCAGAGACCGGCCGGGGCCAGGTAGGCGGTGAGATCATAGGCCAGGCCGACGAGCCCCAGGCCCAGGCACCAGCGCGCCGCCCGCCAGCCGTCGTCCAGCTCGGCCTGGCGGGTCAGGATCATCAGCCCCGCCAGGCTGGCCGGCACGATGGCGGCGTAGGCGTAGGGCAGGCCCGCCCAGTAGGCCGCGCCGGGATAGAGCGCCAAGAGCCAAACCCCCAGCGCCGGGCCGGGCGGGGCCAGGCGGCGGCGCAAGAAAACGCCCCAGGCGGCCAGGGCCGCGAGGTTGACCAGGAGCGCGGCCAGGAAGCCGCCCTCCAGGAAGCCCAGGGCCTTCATGAAGGGATAGGCCACTAGCGGGAAGAAGATGCGGCGCAGCACCACGCTGAAGGACCACTTGGCGGCCGGGTCGCCGTCCAGCATCCAGAACGCGGCTTCGAAGTGCTGGTGGTCCAGGTTGACCGGGTAGCAGCAGGGGCCGGTGAGCGGCGGGCGGTCCTGGGTGGCGGCGTAGGGGGCCAGGGCGCCGGAGCTTAGCCAAGCGGCCAGGGCCATGACCAGCATGGCCAACGCCAGGCCCCGCCGGCCGTGTCCGGCCGGCAGCCAGACCCAGAGCAGGGCCGCCAGCCAGGCCCAGAGGACCAGGCCGGCCAGGGGCGCGGCCATCAGGTCCACCCGCTGGCGCCAGTATTCGGCCGCCGCCCTGGCGATGGGCGCGGCCAGGGGGCGCAGGCGCGCCGCCGGCAGGGTGGCCGGACCGGCCAGGGGCGGGGTCCAGACCAGGTTGAGCAGCGCGCCGCCGCCCCGCTGGGCGTACTCCACCTCGATCAGGTGGGGGCCGGGGGCGAGCCAGAGGCGGGCGGCGCGCAGGCGGGGGCCGTGCTCACCGGAGTTGTCAACCAGCTTGACGCCGTCGAGGTAGAGCCGGGAGTCATCGTCTGATTCCACCCCCAGCTCGTAGGGTCCCGGCCGGGTGATCCACAGCCGGCCCACCAGGCGCAGCGAGAAGTTCACCCCCCGGAAGTCGGGGTCGGTCGCGTCGCTGATGCGGGTGCGGGGTTCGACGTGAGGCGGGCCGGGCGGGGTGGCCAGGCGGGGATCGTCGTGGCGCTGGGCCAAAAGGCCGGGGGCCTCGGCCCCGGCGGCCGGCAGCGAAACGACCCGAAGCGTCCAGGCCCCCAGGCCCCAGATCGCCAGCGCCGCGAGGGCCAGGGCCAGGCTGATGAGCAGCCGGCGGGCCAGGCCGGGGACGGGCGCGGATGGATCGACCGGCTCGCGTGGCATGGGGTCATCCGGGTGATGGAGCGCCGGGCCGAGGTCAACCTCGGCCTCAGGGGACGAAGACCGCCCGCCCTCTCCCCCGGCTTCCGGGGAAAAGGGCGGGGGGGCAACCCTCCCCGGAACCCTACAAACTGGGGTCCAGCACCACCTTGAGCGGCGGCTCGCCGCCGCCCTCGCCGCCCACCAGGCGCACGGCCTCCTCGGCCCGCTCCAGGGGAAGGCGGTGGCTGATCATCTCCTTGAGCGGGGCCTGGGTGCGCCGGGCCAGGCCGATGGCCGCCTCCACCGCCTCGAAGTCCTGGGAATAGGCCCCCAAGAGGCGCAGCTCCTTGAACACCGCCCGGTCGAGCAAAAGCGGCACCTGGGTGGTGGCCCCATAGAGCCCCGGCAGCACCACCGCCGCCCCGGTCCCGGCCAGGCCAAGGGCAGCGGCCGCGCCGGCCGGGTGGCCGCTGACGTCCATCACCACCTGGGCCATCGCCCCGCCGGTGGCCTGCGCCAGGATCGCGGCCGGATCCTCCTGGTCGGCGCGGGCGATGTGGGTGGCCCCGAAACGCTTGCACAGCTCCAGGCGCCTGGCGTCGCGCGCGAGCCCGGCCACCAGGATGGGATCGGCCCCGCTCTCGGCCGCCACCACCGTGGCCGCCATGCCCTGCTGCCCCGGCCCCACGATGGCGCAGGCCATGCCCAGCTTCAGCCCGCCGATGCGGCTGAGCCAGCGCACCGCGTTGCCCAGCACCGCGCCGATGAGCACCCCCACCTCCGGGTCCACCTCGTCGCCGATCCGGTGCACCATGGCCCTGGCCGGCAGGTAGAGAAAGTCGGCGTAGGCCCCGAAAAGGTGCGGCGGCTCGGCGCAGCTCACCATGGAGCCGTAGCAGAGCATTTTTTCGCAGATGGTGTAGCGTCCGGCCCGGCAGGCGGCGCACTGGCCGCAGCCGAAGGCGTATTCCACGATGACCCGGTCGCCCTCGGCCACGCCCCAGCGGGCCAGGGCGTTCGCCCCGGCGCGATGGATGCGCCCCACGATCTCGTGGCCCAGGATCAGGGGATAGGGCCGGGGGGCGCGGGAGGCCTTGCCCTTGAAGATGCCGGGGTCCGAGCCGCAGACCCCCACCAGCTCCACCTTCAGGATGCCGTCGTCGTCCCCGATCCGGGGCAAGGGGAACTCGCGCATCTCCATCTTGCCCGGCTCGGTGGTCACCATCGCCCGCGTCTTTTCCATGCCGCTCCTCCGTGTTGCCTTGCGCCCCCCGCTGGTTTGCCTGCGGCCATCTTAGCGCAGGACGCTTGGCCGGGGCAGGGGTTTGTGCGATCGCCGCGAGCCCCGGCGCTCATCGCCCAGCCAATCCAGCCAAAAGCCGCCTTTGCGAGGAGCAACCCCATGGGTTGCGGCGCGGCGATCTTCCGTTGTCGTCTATTGGCGACGAAGCAATCTCTTCCATCCGCTATTCCGCCGCCCGCAGCGGCCAGCGCCGGCCGCCCAGCTCCAGGGCGAAGCCCTCGCCGTCCTCCACGAAGCCCCCGGCGAGCTGATAGTAGGCCTGGCGCAGGAAACGGGCCGGAAAGGCTCCCGCCTTGACCCGGCAATAGAGCACGCCCTCCCCATTCAGCCACAGGCTGGCCGGGTCCAGAATCTCGCGCGAGCCGTCGTTGAGGGCCAGAGTGACCGCTTCCGGCCCCAGGTCGGCGCTTTTCACCACGTGGAAGGTGTCGGCCACCTCCAACTGGCAGGCTTGCTTGCCGATCCTAAGCAGGTACACCCCGTCCTCCAGGTGGACCGAGGCGTAGATCAGCTCCAGGATGCCGGGGTGGATCATGGGCGCGCCGTTGTGGAAAAGCTCGCCCTCCGGCGTGACCTGGATCTGGCAGGGAGGCAGCTTGCCGGTCCAGCCGGGGGGGATCAGGTCATCCAGGTTGTCCAGGTTCATGGCGTCGCTCCGGTTGGCGGTGATTGATTTCTGTATAGCCCCGGCGGGTGGAGCTGGCAAGCCCGGCGGATTGGCGGGGCCGGCCGGGCTGGGGTAAAGTCTCCTGGTCACCGTATCCCAACCAGGAGGAGCCATGGACGCGGCCACGCGCCAGGCCCTGGCCGAGGCGGCCGGACCGGAGAACTTCAGCGCCGCCTTTGACCAGCGCCTGCTCTATGCCAGCGACGGCACCAGCCGCCAACACCCGCCCCAGGCCGTGGTGCGGGCCACCGACACCGCCCAGATCAGCCGGGTGCTGGCCGCCTGCTCGCGCCACGGGGCGCCGGTGGTGCCCAGGGGGGCGGGCTCCGGGCTCACCGGCGGGGCCCTGGCCGTCCAGGGCGGGGTCGTGCTGGATCTGGCCGGCCTGAACCGCATCATCGAGATCAGCCCGGCCGACCAGGTGGCGGTGGTGCAGCCGGGGGTGGTCACCGGCGACTTGCAGGCCGCGGCCGAGAAGCTGGGGCTTTTCTATCCCCCGGACCCGGCCAGCACCGGGTTCTCCACCCTGGGCGGCAACGTGGCCGAGAACGCCGGCGGCCTGCGGGCGGTGAAATACGGCGTCACCCGCGACTACGTGCTGGGCCTTCAGGCCGTGCTCATGGACGGACGGGTCTTCCGGACCGGGGCGCGCACCATCAAGTCGGTGGTGGGCTACGACCTGACCCGGCTTTTGGTGGGCAGCGAGGGCACCCTGGCGGTGATCGTGGAGATCACGCTGCGCTTGAAGCCGCTGCCGGAGGCCAAGGCCACGGTGAACGCGGTCTTCGCCCGTCTGGACGACGCGGCCCAGGGAGTGGCCGACCTGTTGGCCAGCGGCATCACCCCCACCGCCATCGAGTTCATGGACGACGCCACCATAAACATCGTGGAGAACTACGCCCACATCGGGCTGCCGGTGGGGGCGGCGGCCATGCTCCTGGTGGACGTGGACGGAGCGCCGGAGGTGGTGGCCCGCCAGGGCCAGGACGTGGCCGCGCTGTTGCGCAAGGCCGGCGGCGACCCGGTGCGCCTGGCCAGGGACAAGGCCGAGGCCGAAGAGCTTTGGCGGGCGCGGCGGGCGGCCGGCCCGGCCACCTACCAGGTGGGGCCGTGCAAGATCAACGAGGACATCGTGGTGCCCCTGGGCAAGCTGCCGGAGATGGTGCGCCGCCTGAAGGACATCGGCCGCCAGCGCGGGGTGAGCGTCATCAGCTTCGGCCACGCCGGCGACGGCAACATCCATGTGAACATCATGTGCGAGCAGACCGAGGACCAGATGGAGCGGGCCATCCAGGCCCGCAGCGACGTCTTCGCCCACACCCTGGCCCTGGGCGGCAGCCTCTCCGGCGAGCACGGGGTGGGGGTGAGCAAGCAGGGCTTCGTGACCGCCGAGACCGACCCGGTGGCCCTGGAGCTGATGCGCGGGCTCAAAAAGGTCTTCGACCCCAAGAACCTGCTGAACCCCGGCAAGATGTGGCCGCCGGCCGAGGGAGCCTAGCACGCCGCGCCGGGTCCGCGCCGGATGGTGCGCGGCAAAAAACAAAACGCGGGCGGGGATGAACCCCGCCCGCGCGTTTCAGTCCAGCCGTTACATGAAGGGGGCGCCGGCGCCGAAGCAGAAGACCTCGGCTTTAGCCTGCTTCGCCTTGCGCACGCTCGTCTCCCTTGCTGGGTTGTTCCGGGCGCGGCCCGCCTAGTGCCAACGGGTGCCGTGCAGGTGGCAGAAAATCTCCTGGATCGACTGTTTCACCTTGCGCATGACCGCCGCCTTTCCTGAGTCGTCCTCTCCAGAGCCCTACTCGGCCAGGCCCGGCCTCCGCCCCAGGGCGGCGACGGAGGCCGGGACGGCGCGTCTATTTGCCCAGGAACGGCGTCATGGGCATGGGGCAGAAGATGGCGGGCTTGGTCTGCTTCACCTTGGTCATGGCTCCATCCTTTCCTGGCAGAAGCCGAAGCGCCGGCCGCGCTCCCACCGCGCCCCTGTGGCGCGGGCCACAACCCGATCCGGCGTTCTGGCGACTGGTTCTGTTGAATATCCTAGCATCCTCCAGAAAGACTATGGAGATTTTTCATCATGGACGCGGCCGGGGGCGACGGCCGGCTGCACAGGCCGCGGAACCGGGTTTTTCCTGGCGGCATGCATTTTTTGATTGAAAATCGTATAAAATAAAATATAAAAATTATCATCAATCCTGCCGGGGCGACCCGGAGGCAAATCGGCCAAACCCAACCGGGGGCCAACGCCCCCTAGGTCGCACCATGCCCAAGCGCACCGCCCAACCCCTGCTGCCGCCCGGCCCCCGCTACATGTCCGGCAACGAGGCCGCGGCCGAGGGCGCGTTGGCCGCCGGCTGCCGGCTCTACGCCGGCTATCCCATCACGCCCTCCTCGGAGATCATGGAGCGCATGGCCGCCCGCCTGCCGGAGGTGGACGGGGCCTTCCTCCAGATGGAGGACGAGATCGCCTCCATCAGCGCGGTGGTGGGCGGGGCCTGGTCCGGGGCCAAGGCCATGACCGCCACCAGCGGGCCGGGGCTGAGCCTGATGCAGGAGTGCCTGGGCTACGCCGCCTTCACCGAGACCCCCCTGGTGCTCATCGACGTGCAGCGGGCCGGCCCCTGCACCGGCCAGGCCACCAAGGTGGGCGGGGCCGACATCATGGCCGTCAAGTACGGCTCCCACGGCGACTATCAGGTCGTCGCCTTCAGCCCCTGGTCGGTGGCCGAGATGTTCAGCCTCACCGTGGCCGCCTTCAACTGGTCCGAGCGCCTCAGGGTGCCGGCCTTCGTCATGGCCGAGGAGGCCACCGGCCACCTGCGCGAGCGCATCGACATCCCGGAGGCGGTGGAGCTTTTCGAGCGCGACTACCGCCCCGGCGAGGCCCCCTTCGGCCACCCCGATCCCGACGGCGTGCCCAGCATGCCCCGCTTCGGCCAGGGCGAGGCCCTGATGGTCACCGGCTCCACCCACGACGACTGGGGTTTTCGCAAGACCGAGGACCCGGTGGTGCAGGACCGCCTGGTGCGCCGGCTCAACCGCAAGGTGCAAAGCCGCGCCGCCGAGCTGTGCCTGCACGAGGAATATCACCTGGACGACGCCCGGCTGGTGGTGGTGGCCTACGGCTTCACCGCCCGCGCCGCCCTGCGCGCGGTCAGCCTGGCCCGGAGCGAAGGCCTCAAGGTCGGCCTCTTGCGGCTCATCACCCTCTGGCCCTTCGGCCCGGCGCCATTGGCCGGGCTGGCCGGGCGCGGGTGCAGCTTCCTGGTGCCGGAGATGAACCTGGGCCAGGTGGCCGGGCTGGTGCGCCAGGGCGCCCTGGGCCGGCCGGTGCACGAGCTGACCCAGGTCAACGGCCGCTCCATCGCGCCCCAGGCCATCCTGCAAAAGATCCGCGAGGTGCTGTGATGGCCAGGGCGCTGGAAAAATATCTGCGGCCGCAGGTCAAGGCCACGCCGTTCTGCCCCGGCTGCGGCCATGGCGTGCTTTTGGGGCTCATCCTGCGGGCCATCGAGGGCCTGGAGGAGGCCGGCCGGCTCAAATGGGAGGAGATGCTCTTCGTCTCCGGCATCGGCTGCGCGGCCTGGATTCCCAGCCCCAACTTCCGGGCCGACACCCTGCACACCCTGCACGGGCGCGCGGTGGCCTTCGCGGTGGGGGCCAAGGCGGCCAACCCGGCGCTCAAGGTCATGGTGGTCAGCGGCGACGGCGACCTGGCCAGCATCGGCGGCAACCACCTGATCCACGCCGCCCGCCGGAACGCCGACCTCACCGTGGTCTGCGCCAACAACCAGATCTACGGCATGACCGGCGGCCAGGCAGCCCCCACCACGCCCCTGGACACCCCCACCGCCACCACCCCCGGCGGCAACCCCTACCGCCCCTTCGACCTGTGCCGGCTGGTGGAGGCGGCCGGGGCGGGCTACGTGGCCCGTGGCGCGGTGAACCGGCCCTACGAGCTGATGGAATACCTGGCGCGCGGGCTGACCACGCCCGGCTTCGCCTTCATCGAGGTCCTGAGCCCCTGCCCCACCCAGTTCGGCCGGCGTCAGCGCCTGGACACCCCGGCGGCCATGTTCGATCACCTGTCCCACACCTGCCGCCACTACGTCGAGCTTGAGGAGGGCGTCAGCCTGCCGGCCGGGGGCTTCACCCTGGGAGAATTCGTCCATGGCCGCTGATAGCCACGAGATCCGCCTGGGCGGCCTGGGCGGCCAGGGCGTCATCCTGGCCGGGGTGCTGCTGGGCCAGGCCGCGGTGAACCAGGGGCTTTTCGCCGCCGGCTCCAACAGCTATGGGGCCCAGGCACGGGGGTCCACCTGCCAGGCCGAGGTGGTGGTGGCCGCCGGGGCCATCGATTACCCCCACGTGGAGGCGGCCGACCTCCTGGTGGCCATGAGCCAGGGGGCCTACGACGCCTACCGGAGCCAGATGGCCCCCGACGGCGTGATCCTCTACGACTCCAGCCTGGTCACCCCCGACGGCGAAGGCCGCCAGTTCGGGCTGGCCGTGACCGAGACGGCGGTGAGCGAACTCAACAACAAGCAGGTCGCCAACGTGGTCTGGGTGGGCGTGGCGGCCGGCTTCACCGGCTGGTTCGACCAACAGGCCCTGGAGCGCGCGGTGGCCGACAACGTGCCCGCCCGCTTTTTGGAGCTGAACCGCCGCGCCCTGGCCCGCGGCCTGCAGATGGGCCGGGAGCTGAGAGGTTAGCCATGGAAGGCAGGACCCAGCGACCGGTCATGCATGAGGAGCGCTGCGGGGTGTGCGCGGTCTGCGCCGGCGGCTGCCCGGCCTTCGTTTTCCCGGACCTGGCCCGCGAGACGGACACCAAACGGGGAGTCCTGGCCCAGAGCGCGACGGCCGGCCGGGACCAATCCCGGCCGCCCTGCCGCGCGGCCTGCCCCCTGGGCCAGGACATCCCCGGCTATCTCGCGCGCCTGGCGGCGGGCGACCAGGCCGGGGCCTTGGAGATCATCCTGGCCGACAACCCCCTGCCGGCGGTGCTGGGCCACGTCTGCCACCATCCCTGCCAGCAGGCCTGCGCCTCTGCGCCGATCCAGCCCGCGCCCCAGGTGCGCGAACTCAAGAGATACGCGGCCCTGGCTCCGCGGCCCCCGGCACCCCCCCCCGCCGGTCGGGCCCGGGGCCAGGCAGCCGTCATCGGCTCCGGTCCGGCCGGGCTCATGTCCGCCTGGGAGCTGGCCAAAGCCGGGGTGGCGGTGACGGTCTTCGAGGCCGAGCCGGTCATTGGCGGCATGCTGGCCTGGGCCATCCCGCCCTTCCGCCTGGGCCGCCAGGCCCTGACCGACGACCTGGCCTACATCGCCGCCCACGGCGTGAAATTCGTGAGCGGCCGCCGGGTGAGCCCGGACGAGGTGCGCGCCATGATCGCCCGCGGCCAGGGCGTGGTCCTGGCCTGCGGCGCGCCCGCCGCCACGCGGGCGGACCTGCCCGGCGCGCATCTGGCCGGCGTCCACTGGGGCCTGGATTTCCTCAAGGCCTGCGCCCTGGGCGCGCCCCCGGCCTTGGCCGGGCCGGTGCTGGTGGTGGGCGGCGGCAACGTGGCCCTGGACGCCGCCCGCTGGGCCTTGCGGCTCACCGACGACGTCACCCTGGTCTACCGCCGCGACCGCGATCAGATGCCGGCCTACGCCGAGGAGATAGCCGAAGCCGAGGCCGAGGGCCTCAAGCTGGCCTTCCGGCTGGCGCCCACGGCCATAGCTGGTCGGGAAGGTCAGGTGAGCGGCTTGGTCTGCCAGGTCACCGCGCCCGGCCAGCCCGGCCCAGACGGCCGCGCGGCCTTCGCGCCCACCGGCGCAGAGCCCGTCAGCCTGGTTGCGGGCAGAGTGATCCTGGCCTTGGGGCAGAACAGCGAGGCCCCGGCCTGGAGCGACGGCCTGGGCCTGGGCCAGTTCCGGCCCGGCCCGGACGGACGCCTGGCCCCCGGCCTCTACGCCGCCGGCGACCTGGTCAGCGGTCCGGCCACGGTGGTGGCGGCCATGGCCCAGGGCCGCGCCGCCGCCCGCGCCCTGATCGAGGAGCTTTGGCCATGAGACCGCGCCCCGCCTGCGAACTGCCCGCGAGCCCGGCCCGGCGCCACGCCCCCGCGCCGGACCGCATGAGCCCGCCGCCGCCCATGAGCCCCCAACAGGCCCAGGCCGAGGCGGCCCGCTGCCTGAGCCTGGCCGCGTGCGTGGGCTGCGAGGCCTGCCAGCTCCTCTGCCCGGACCAGGCCATCAGCCGCGACCCGGCCAGCGGAAAGGCGGTGATCGACCTGGCCTATTGCAAGGGCTGCGGGCTCTGCGCCCACGTCTGCCCCAAGGGGGCCATCGTGATGGAGATGGAGTTTTAATCCGGACGGAGCCCGACGCCGCCTGGATCTCAACCGTGAATGCACATCTTGCAGCTTGGTGAATCAGCGAGCGCGCCCCGGCCAATCCCCCCTCGGCCGGGGCGCCGATTTTTGGGGCGGAAGGTTTTGGCTTGGGCCGACCGGAAAGCTGTACTATGATCCGATCATTGCCGACAGGCGCGCCGTTTCTCACCCACCGCAAGGAGAAGATCAACATGTCCATCCGCAAAGCCGCGATGATGGCCGCCCTGGCCGCGGCCCTGGTCTGCCTGGCCGCCCCCCTGGCCTGGGCCGCCCCCCAGGCCATCAAGCTGGGCTGGACCACCAGCGACGGCCCCACCGACCCCTACGCCATCGCCGCCCGCGAGTTCAAGAAGGCCCTGGACGCCGCCGCGCCGGGCCAGTTCGACGTGCAGTTCTTCCCCAACCGCCAACTGGGCGACGAGAAGGAGATGCTGGAGGGCATGTCCTTCGGCACCCTGCACATGGGCGTCATCACCAACGCGCCCATCGCCAGCATCGAGCCCGCCTTCCAAGTCAACGACATGCCCTTCCTCTACGCCGACGAAAGCCAGGCCCACAAGGTCCTGGACGGCGCGGTGGGCCAGGCGCTCATGGCCAAGCTGGCCCAGAAGAAGATCAAGGGCCTGGGGTTCGCCGAGGGCGGCTTCCGCCAGATGATCAACAACGTGCGCCCGGTGGCCGAGCCCAAGGACGTCGAGGGCATCAAGTGGCGCGTGATGCAGAACCCGGTCTACCTGGGCATGTTCCGCGCCCTGGGCGGCAACGCCGTGCCCATGGCCTGGGGCGAGACCTTCACCGCCGTGCAGCAGGGCACCGTGGACGGCCTGGAGATACCCATCGCGGTGATCCAGAACAACGGCTACTTCGAGGTCTGCAAGTACCTGTCGCTGACCAACCACACCTATTCGGCCCTGGGCGTGCTGATGAGCCAGAAGGTCTTCGACAAGCTTTCGCCGGCCAACCAGAAGGCCGTGCAGGAGGCGGCCAAGACCGCCATCTCCGCCCAGCGCAAGATGAACGCCGCCAACGAGGCCAAGCTGAAGGAGGGTCTGGCGGCCAAGGGCATGCAGATCAACAAGATCAAGGACCCGGCCGCCTTCCGGGCCAAGGTGGGTCCGGTCTACGACGAGTTCAAGCCCAGCATCGGGGCCGACATCATGGACCAGGTGCTGGCCGCGGTGAAATAGGCCCTTCCCTCACGCCAACAACCGGAGCGCCCGGCCGCGGGGCCGGGGGCTCCCGGAGCCAGCCATGATCCGCGTCCTCGATCGCATCAGCTCGGCGCTGGCCCGCGTCACCGGCTGGGCCGTGGTGGCCCTGGCCGTGGCCCTGGTGGCCAGCCTGGCGGCTTCCATCTTCTTCCGCTACGTGGTGGGCCGGGCCTTGTCCTGGCCGGAGGAAGTGTCGCTGATGATCTTCGCCTGGCTCACGCTGCTTTCGGGCAGCCTGGGCGTGCGCGAGGGCTTTCACGTGCGCCTGACCATCGTCAGCGACCGCCTGCCCCAGGCCGGGGCGCTGTGGCTCCAGCGCCTGGTGCTGCTGGCGGTGGCCGGCTTCGGGCTGGCGCTGTTGGTGGCCGGCTGCGACCTGCTGGCGCGCACCGCCCATCACCTGACCCCCACCCTGCGCCTGCCGCTGGACCTGGTCAACTGGTCGGCCCCGGTCTGCGGCGGCCTGGTGGCGGTGCACGCCCTGGCCCGGCTGGCCGCGACGGGACTGTCGCAGGAGGCCCGGCCATGAGCGAGGCCGCCTGGATACTCACCGCGGGCTTCTTGTTCCTGCTGCTCATGGGCATGCCCATCGTCTTCGCCCTGGGGCTTAGTTCGCTGCTCGCCCTGTGGGTGCTGGACATCGACGTGGTCATCCTGGCCCAGCGGGTGGTGGCCGGCACCCAATCCTTCCCGCTGTTGGCCGTGCCCGGCTTCATCCTGGCCGGCGACCTGATGACCCAGGGGGGGCTATCCACCCGCCTGGTCCAGGTGGCCGAGCCCTTCGTGCGCCACGTCAAGGGCGGCCTGGGCATGGTCTCGGTGCTGGCTTCCATGTTCTTCGCCTGCATCTCCGGCTCGGCCCCGGCCACCACCGCCACCGTGGGCGCGGTGATGATCCCGGAGATGATCAAGCGCGGCTACAGCAAGCGCTTCGCCACCGCCCTGGCGGTCTGCGTCGGCCCCATCGGCCAGATCATCCCGCCCTCGATCCCCTTCATCGTCTGGGGCGTCATCGCCGAGACCTCCATCACCCGCCTGTTCCTGGCCGGGGTCATCCCCGGCATCGCCTGCGGCCTGGGCTACATGCTGGTCTGCTACCTGATGGCCCGCAAGCACCACCTGCCCACCATGCCCAGGGCCAGCCTGAAGGAGTTCGGCGGAGCCCTGAACCGGGGCAAGTGGGCGCTCATGGCCCCGGTCATCATCCTGGGCGGCATCTACGGCGGCGTCTTCACCCCCACCGAGGCCGCCATCGTGGGCGTGGTCTACGGCCTGGTGGTGGGGCTGTACATCTACAAGGGCCTCAAGCATGCCCAGTTGGCCGGTCTGGTGCTGAAATCCATGCAGACCACCGCCATCGTGATGTTCATCATCGCCGTGGCCTCGGTCTTCGGCTGGCTGTTGGCCTACGAGCAGGTGCCGGACAAGATCGTGGCCGGATTGCTGTCCATCTCCGACAACAAGTTTCTCATCCTGATCATGCTCAACGTCGTCCTGCTCGTCCTGGGCGCGTTCATGGACAACCTGGCCTGCATGATCATCCTGGGCGGGCTGCTGATGAAGCTGGGCGCGCAGATCGGCATCGACCCGGTGCAGTTGGGGGCCATCGTGGTCATCAACTTCGCGGTGGGCATGGAGACGCCGCCGTTTGGCTACTCGCTCTTCGTGGGCTCTGCCATCAGCGGGCTCACCATCGAGGACATCAGCAAGGCCATGCTCCCCTTCTTCCTGGTGGATCTGGGCATGCTGCTCCTGGTCACCTACGTGCCGCCGGCCACCCTGTGGCTGGGCAAACTCATATTGGGCTAGGCCGCGCGCCGGCGGAAAGGTTTGCCATGGCCTACAGCGAGCTGCTCAAGGGAGCCATCGACCTGCACGTGCACGCCGCCCCGGACGTGGTGGCGCGCAAGCAGGACGCGGCGGCGGTGATGCGTGAGGCCGCCGAGGCCGGCATGGCCGGGGTGCTGCTCAAGGAGCACTGCACCAGCACCGTGGGCCGGGCGGCGGTGCTAAACGCCATCCACCCCCACGGCCCCAGGGCCTGGCCGGCCCTGGCCCTGAACCCGCCGGTGGGCGGGCTCAACCCGGTGGCGGTGGAATCGTTCCTGCGCGCCGGCGGCCGGGTGGTCTACGCCCCCACCTACGGCGCGGCCCACCACATCGCCATCTGGGGCGCGGGCAAGCCGCCCACCGCCTTCCCCCTGCCGCCGGGCTTCCAGGGCCTGACCCTCACCACCGCCGACGGCCGGCTCAAGCCGGAGCTGGACCCCATCCTGGAGTTGATCGCGGCCGCCGACGGCGTGCTGGCCACCGGCCATGTCTCGCCGGACGAGGGCCTGGCCCTGCTGAAACGCGGCAAGGCCCTGGGCGTGAAGCGCCTGATGGTCACCCACGCCTCGGAGTCGGTCACCGCCATGCCCATAAGCCAGCAGCAGGAGGCCGCCGCCCTGGGGGCGGTGATCGAGCACTGCTTCTTCGCCGTCACCCCCCTGGTGCCCGGCCGCATCGACCACGCCGAGATCGCCCGCCAGGCGCGGGCGGTGGGCGCGGCCCACGCCGCGCTTTCCAGCGACTTCGGCCAGGCCGGCAACCCGCCCGCGGTGCAGGGCTTCGGCGAGCATTTGGAGCTCATGGCCGGCCTGGGCTTCACGCCGGCCGAAATCAAGACGATGGTGTCGGACAACCCCCGCCGCCTGCTGGAATGATCCCGGCCGGCGACCGCGCGAGGAGCCACATGAATCCTGCCAACAGCGGCCAGCGGCCGCGGGTGGTCATCATCGGGGCCGGCCTGGCCGGCTGCACCGCCGCCCTGAGCGCCCTGGAGGCCGGGGCCGCGGTGCTGATGCTGGACCGGGGCGGCCTGGGCCTGGGCACCAACTCGGCCCTGGCCAACGGCGTCTTCGCCGGCCCCACCAGCGCGTATCCGGCCGGCCAGTACCTGGACGACACGGTCGCGGTGGGCAAGGACCTGAACCGGCGCGAGCTCCTGGCGGTGGCCGCCGAGCGCGCGGCCGAGGCCTTCGCCTTCCTGGCCCCCCACGGCCTGGACCTGGCCGAGGGGCCGGCCTCCTACAGCTTCCGCTCGCCGCGGCCGGACGTGTTCCGGGGCGCGGAGATGATGCGCGCCCTGGCCGCCTCGTTGCGCGGCCGGCCCGGTTTCGCCTTCCGGGCCGGATTCCAGGTGGATAAGCTCGTGGTGGAGGGCGGCCGCCTGGCCGGGGTCGAGGGCTGGGAGCGCGACGGCCGCCGGGTGCTTATCCCGGCCGCCGCGGCCATCCTGGCCACCGGCGGGGCGGCGGCCATCTACGCCCGCAACGACAACCAGAAATCCAGCCTGGGCCAGGGCTGGCTGTTGGCGTCCCGGGCCGGCCTGGACCTCTACGACATGGAGTTCGTGCAGTTCTATCCCCTGGTCATGGACCAGCCCGGCCTGCCCCAGGTGATGCTCTACCCGCCCTATCCCAAGCAGGCCAGGCTCGTGGACGCCCAGGGCAACGACGTCGCCGCCGCCCATGGGCTGACCGACCTGGACCAGGCCATCGTGCTGCTTCGCGACGCCTTCGCGGCCCTGGTCCATCGCGCCGCCCAGGCCGGCCCGGTCTACATGGACTACACGGCGGTGCCGGAATCGGCCTGGGCCGACTATCCCATGGCCATGTTCAAACATCTGCGCCACGACTTTCGCCGCCGGCCGGTGCGGGTCATGCCCGGCGCGCATTTCTGCATGGGCGGGGTGCGCATCGACCCGCAAACCCGGACCGACCTGCCCGGCCTCTTGGCCTGCGGCGAGGCGGCCTGGGGCCTGCACGGGGCCAACCGCCGGGGAGGCAACGCCTTGACCGAGTGCGTGGTCTTCGGCCGCATCGCCGGCCAGACCGCCGCCGAACTGGCCGGCGGGGCCGGCCCCGCCGGTCCGGAGCGGGAGACCGCACCCGCGCCGGCCGCCGACCCCGCGCCGGGGCCGGAGCCGCGCCGGCTCCTGGCCGAACTGCGCGCGATCGCCTGGCGGCGGGCCGGGGTGGAGCGCGATGCCGCCGGCCTGGCCGCCGGCCTGGCGGAGCTGGCCGGGCTGCGGACGGAGCTGGCGGCCCTGCCGGCCGCCGGACCGGCCCAGGCCCGCCGGCGCGAGGACCTCATGGCGGCCGAGCTCTGCCTGCGCGCGGTGCTCCTGGCCAGCCAGGGCCGGCGCGAGAGCCGGGGTTCGTTCGCCCGCGCGGATTTTCCGGAGCCCGGCGCGGCCAGGTTGCATTCGCGCCTGCGGCCGGCGGCCGAGGGCGGCCTGGGCCTGGCATACATCCCCGCCTGAGGCGGCTCTGCCAGCCCCCCTCACCCGGCCTCTCCCCCGACGGAGAAAGCGGAGTCGGAAAGGGCGGGCGGCGGGCCGGACTCAGAACAGGCGCTTTTGCGCCCCCCGGCTGGGGGCTAGCCCCAGGTGACCGTAGGCCCGGCTGGTGGCCACCCGGCCCTGGGGGGTGCGCTTCAGGAATCCCTGCTGGATCAGGTAGGGCTCGTAGACCTCCTCGATGGTCTGGGCCTCCTCGCCCACCGCCGCGGCCAAGTTGCCCAGTCCCACCGGCCCGCCGTCGAACTTCTCGATGATGGTGGAGAGCAGCTCGCGGTCCAGGCGGTCCAGGCCGGCCTGGTCCACCCCCAGGCGGCCCAGGGCGTAGTCGGCCAGCTCGCGGTCCACCCGGCCGTCGCCCTGCACCTGGGCGAAGTCGCGCACGCGCTTCAACAGCCGGTTGGCCACCCGCGGCGTGGCCCGCGAGCGGCGGGCGATCTCCAGCGCGCCCTCGGCGGCGATGGCGAGGCCCAGGATGCGGGCCGAGCGGGTGACGATCACCGCCAGCTCGTCGGGGGTGTAGAAATCCACCCGCACCTGCACCCCGAAGCGGTCGCGCAGGGGCGGGGTGAGGAGCCCGGCCCGGGTGGTGGCCCCCACCAGGGTGAAGGGATTGAGGTCCAGCTTGACGGTGCGCGCGCTGGGCCCCTGGCCGATGACCAGGTCCAGGTGGAAGTCCTCCAGGGCCGGATAGAGGGTCTCCTCCACCACGTGATTGAGACGGTGGATCTCGTCCACGAAGAGCACGTCGCGGGGTTCGAGATTGGTCAGGATGGCGGCCAGGTCGCCGGCCCGCTCCATCACCGGCCCGCTGGTGCTGACCAGGTTCACCCCCAGCTCATTGGCCAGGATGTGGGCCAGGGTGGTCTTGCCCAGGCCGGGGTGGCCGTGCAGGAGCACGTGGTCCAGGGCCTCGCCCCGCTGGCGGGCGGCGGCGATGAAGACCGAGAGGTTGGCCTTGGCCGCCTCCTGGCCGATATAGTCGGCCAGGCGCTGGGGGCGCAGGGTGTCCAGGCCCCGGTCCTCGTCGCAGGGCGCGCCGTCCACCAGGCGGCAGTGCAGGTCGTCGGGGGTGCCGGTCATGGGGGCGTCTTCTTCGGGTTGGCGATGGCCCGGCCGATCCAGGCTCGATCACTATACATATAATGTTCGAGGCCGGTTGCCAACACCTAGATGCAGGCGCTGGCGCGCCCGGTGGGCCATCCATGGCCCATAAAAACAACCCCACCCGCGCCCGGACTGGCGCGCTCCAGCCCCCCCAAAACGACCTCGCCCCGGCCGTGGCGGCCGGGGCGGAGGGTGGGACGCGGAAAAAGCGGAGATCAGGCGGTGCGGTGCTGCCAGACATCGGGGCGCCAGGCGTCGCCCCAATAATACTCGCGCAGGCCCTCCTCGTTGGTGCGGCTGGGCAGATTGAAGATTTTCCACATGCCCAGCACCTCGTTGAAGTACTCGTCGATGCTGAGGGAGGCCAATTCCTCTCCGGCGGCTTCCTCGCCCTCGGCCAGGAGGCTCGCCTCGCCCTCCTCGCCCTCGGAGACGTCCACCGCTATCTCCTCCTCGCCGTTGGTGTAGACCATGCGGTGGCGCACGGCCACGTCCAGGTACCACTGGCCCTCGTAGTAGTACTCCAGGTCGCCGTTCTCGTTGAAGCGGTGGGGGATGTCGTCGTCCACCCAGCGCTTGTAGACGCTGTCGTAGAACTGCATGCCCTTGGGCACCCACTCCTGGCCCACCTCGGCCGGATAGCCGGGCTTGGCGCCGGTGGCGGCCGTCTCCTCGCCGGCGGCGGTCTCGGCGGTCTCGCCGCTCTCCAGGCTGTAGGCCGTCACCTGGCCGGGGTTGTAGGCATTCAGGGCCGCCTCGTCCGCGCCGGTGGTGGTGGCGGCGGTGGTCTCGTCGGCGGTCATCTGGCTGCTCAAGAGGCTGGCGAAGTCCTCGCCGCCGGTGCTGGCCCCGGTCACGGCCGGGCTGTAGGCATAGGCCGCGCTGGCGGCGCCGATGCTGCTGGTTTCCATGGCGCGTCTCCCATCCCTGGGGGTTCTGTCCGTGGATCAAGCAAACCCCATGCCAGGTGGCCGCCAGGGGATGCGCCGGCCGGGGCCGGGCCGGGTCCGATAGGCTATTATCCCGGTTCGCAATGATTTTCTAAGTAAGGTCCGCGGGTGTCCTGGCGGGGCGGGACAGACGTGGCTGGACGACGGCGAAAAATCTTGCCCAGCGCGGCCGGCAAGTTTTTCTGGCGAGGCGACAGGGCGGTTGCCAACGAGGACGCCGTCGAGCCCCCTCACCCCGCCCTCCCCCCCCGCAGGCGGGGGCGAGGGCGGAAAGGCCCCCGGCCCGTGGGCGTGTTCTCCCGCCCCACCCCCCCTGCTTCTTGGGGATAGGCCGGCTGGGGGCGATCAGGGCAGCGCCTCCACCGCCGCCCCGGCCACCCGGAGCGAGCCGCCCTGCCGATAGAGCACCCGGAGGTCCAGCTCGGCCCGGCGCTCCAGGCTGAAATCCAGCGCGATGTCGCGGTAGTCGGCCGCCAGGTCGGCCCCGCGCACCAGGGCGTGGCCCAGGGGCCGCCGGCCCAGGTCGGCGGCCACCACCAGCTCGGCCAGCTCGGCCTGGGGCGGGTTGGTCCCCTCGGCGGCCAGGCGGAAGCGCGCCCGGTAGCGCCCCGGCGGATAGGTCTGCTGGGGGCCGTGCATCAGGTAGACCGGGGGGTGATAGCCGGCCCGGCCCAGGGCGGCCAGGCCGCCGGGGACGCGCTCGTCCGCCACCAGGTCGCCGCTCTCGCGCCAGAGCCGGGCGGCGGGATAGAAATCGGCCGGCCGCTCCTGGCCGGCGAAGTTGACCAGCACCACATCGGCGGTCAGGTCGGCCGCGCCGCTGAACCAGACCCGCGTCTCCAGGCGCTGGGGCTCGGCCAGGCTGAAGGCCAGGGACGCGTCGCGCCAGGCCCCGTCGGCGGGCAGCCGCTCCGGGGTCAGCTCGGCGCTGGCCAGGACTTGACGCCCCTGGTCGGCGGCGATCTCGATGCGCCCCGGCGCGCCGGTCCCGGCCCCCCGGCGCAGGCGGAAGCGGGCCAGGTAGTCGCCGGGCGGGAACGCCTGGTAGGGGCCGAAACACAGGAAGCCCGGCGCGTCGCGGCCGGCCACGGCCACGGCCAGGTTGCCGCCGGCGCGGGGGTGGCGCGGCCCCAGGGGGCCGGTGGGCGCGGCCGGCTCCCTGAACATCAGCCCCCAGCCGGAGGCGGCCGGATCGTCCACCAGGCGGCCGGTCTGGCGACGCAAATGTTCGGCCTCGAAGAGAACCGTCACCGGCGAGACCACGCCCCGCGCCGCCTGCGCGCCCCAGACCGGATCGGCGGCCGGGTCCAGGGCCAGCAGGAAGGCCTGGCCCTCCTGGGTCATGGGCTTGAGCAGGCCGGCGGCCATCAGCCGGCGGCGGGCCAGCTCCGGCGGGAAGGGGCTCACCTTGCGAGTGTAGACCTGCTGGTCTTCGTAAAAGGCCACCTGGCGCGCCTTCAGCTCGCGCAGGGTGGCCAGGGCCTCGCCGGTGGGGTGGCCGAAATCCAGCGGATACAGGGGCAGGAAAATCCGCTCCACGTAGGCGGCCGGGGTCCAGGGCGAGTAGCCGTTGACCACCAGCGCGCGGGTGCGGGCGATCAAGAGCTCGTAGACCGAGGACTGGTGGCTGTCGCCGGGCCAGATGGGCAGGCCCAACAGCCGGGCCGGGGCGGCCGGGCCGGTGGGCAGGGTTTCCCGGATGGCGGCCTCCACCCGGCCGTCCGGGGGCAGCAGGCACAGGCCGGGCGGGGTGGCCGGCCAGGAATCCCAGGCGATGGCGGCCATGAGCGCCAGACCCACCGCCCGGCGCGCCGTCCGGCGGCCTCTGAGCCCGGCGCAGAGCTCGCGCAGGACCCAGCCGGCCACGAGCGCCAGGAACAGGGCCGCGAAAAGCGCCAGCCGGCCGGTGACGCGGGGATAGTTGAAGAAGGGCAGGTGACGGTAGAGGAACTCGTAGACCGGGATCTGGGGCAGCGACGGCCCCAGGCTGAGGAGCGCGGCCATCAGGCCCAGGAGCGCCCACAGCGCGGCGCGGCCCGCGCCGGCCAGGCGGCCCGGCCTGGCCAGGGCCAGTAGCAACAGCCCGGCCAGGGCCAAGAGCATCACCGGCAGGCCCAGGTAGATCAGCTGGTCGGCGTTGGGGTTGGCCGGGCTGAACAAGTCGGGCAGGCTGGGGCAGTGCAGGCGCACCTCGGCCAGGCTGCGGCCCTTGCCCACCACGCTGCCGGCCTGGCTCATGAGCTTGAGCCTGAGCATCCAGGCCGCGGCCAGGCCCAGCCCGGCCAGGAGAGGCCACACCGGCCGCCAGAGCCCGGCGGCAAGCCTGGGCCGCCGCCGCGCCCTCCAAAGCCCCGGCAGCGTGAGCCAGGCCGCCCAGAGCGCCACCGCGACCGCCAGCCCCCGGCCCAGGTAGGGCACCTCCCGCCCCCAGGGCAGGGCGTAGAGGGCCATGAGGCCCAAGGGCGCCAACCCCCGGCCAAGGAGCCGCCGGGCGGCGGCCTGGTCCAGGGTGGTGAAAACGCAGAGCAGCCGGGCCAGCAAGAGCCATAGGGCCAGGGCCAGCAGCAGATAGACCGCCAGCACGGCCAAGAGGCCGTCGCCGAAGGCCGCGCCGGCCGGGGCCCGGCCGGCCGAGCTGGCTTGACCGGCCAGGCCCAGGCCCAGGCCAGCCACGAGCGCCCCGGCCCAGTCCGGCCAGCGGCCGGGGCCGGGGCCGGCGGACGGGTTGGCGGGGATGGGGGCGGGCTCGGCCCGCAGCAAAAGGCCCAGGGGCAGATAGAGCCCCAGCAAAAGCGCGGTGTAGAAGATCAGGTGGCCCTCGTCCTGCACGGCCATGGCCAGCAGGCACGCCCCGCCGGCCGCGCCCCAGGCCCAGGAGCGCCGCCGCCAGCCCCGCTCCAGGCACCAGAGCGTGAGCGGCAGCATGAAGGCCACGAAGCCGTAAAGGTGGCCCACCATGACCTGGGCCGCGCGGTAGGGCAAGAGGGCGAAGGCGAGCCCCGCCAGGAGCGCGGCCAGGTCGTCGTTGAGCGCCTCGCGCGCCAGGGCCCAGGCGCAGAGCCCGGCCAGGAGGTAGGACAAAAAGACCAGGCAGTTGTAAGCCGTGACCATGCCCAGGGGCCAGAAGGCCAGGTATAAGGCGCTGAAGGGGAAGTTGGGATAGCCCGGCAGGCCCTGGGGGTTGAGGAAGGTGTTGAACTCGTAGGGGTTGCTGAACAAGGCCGAGGGGCCGAAGACATTGTCGGCCAGAAGCCAGAACCAGTAGAGGAACTGGAGGTGATCGCCGGGCATCAGGGGGAAGCGCTCGTGCCCCGGCGAGGGCTGGTGGGTGTAGGGGATGCAGTCGGCCAGATCGCGGGCCAGGGGCCAGGTCTGGGCCGCGGCCAGGCCCAGGACGGCCACGGCCAGGCCCAGGGCCAGGGGCCAGGCCCGGCTCCGGGGGCGCGGGCCGTTCACGGCCGGGCCTCGCGGCCGCCCTTGCCGCGCAGGCCGCCGGTCAGGTAGAAGTACAGGCCCGGCAGGGCGGTGAGCATGGCGGTGAGGTTGGTGGCCAGCCCCAGCAAGAAGGCCTCGGTGGCGCCGATGCCCACCAGGCCGAAGAAGAAGACGAACAGGCCCTCCACCACCCCGAAGCTGCTGAACCAGATGGGCACCCGCGCCAGGGCCATGGCCACCGGCGTGGCGGCGGCCAGGGCCAGGGGGGAGACGTCCAGTTGCAGGGCCTGGGCCGCCAGCCAGTTGGCCACCACCGGGCTGCCCTGCTCCAGGAAGCTGAGCAGCAGGAACAGGGCCAAGGCGCCGGGGTGGCGGCGGTGCTGGTGGTAGGCGCTCAAGAACTGGCCCAGCCAGCCGGCCAGCCGGCCCCGGCCGGCCAGCCTGGCCTCCAGCCGTTGGAGCAGGCGGCCGGCCAGGCCGCTCAGGGAGAACGCCAGGGCGACCAGCGTGGCCCCGGCCAGGCCCAGGGTGATGGCGGCGGTGGCGGCCAGGCGGCCGGGCGGGGCGGCGGCGGCCACCTGGCCCAGGAGCGCCAGGCCGGCCAGCCCGGCCAGGGCGGTGGCCACCATGCCCAGCATGCGCTCCATGACCACGCTGGCGGCCACGTCCTGCGAGGGCCGGCCCGGATGGCTGACCGCGGCCACGCGCAGCGCGTCCGCCCCCAGGGTGGTGGGCAAAAAGCAGCCGGCGAAGGTGCCCAGGTAGTAGGCGCGCAGGGCCTCGCCCTGGCCCATGGCGATGCCCCGGCACTTGAGCAGCAGGGTCCACTTGTAGCTCATCAGGAGCCGGTCGGCGCTGAGCCAGAGCATGAGCAGCAGGAATAGGAGGGGGTCGGCTTGGCGCAGGTGGGTCCAGACCTGGCGGGGGTCGGCCAGGAAAAAGAACAGGACCAGCAGCAGGCCCAGGCCCAGGCCCAGCCGCCACCAGAGCCTCGCGGCCGATCTAGGTTCCTGGCCCGCCAAGGTCCAACCTCCCGGCCGGGCGTGCGGCCCCAGCTCCGGCCCGGCGTCAGGTGAAGCTACTATATCCAAGGGTTAGGGTCAAGCCAGGGCCGGCCTCAGCGCGCCAGGGGCGTGGGCTCCACCCGGCCCTGCTGCTGGGGCAAGATGCGCAGCACCACCGCCGCCGGGGGCAGCTCGCGCCGGCGCGGGTCGGCCAGGTAATAGCGGTCCACCGCCGCGGCCAGCTCGTTGAGGTCCAGGCCCTTGAGCTCGTTGAGGGCCTGGGTGGCGGCCCTGGGCGACACCTGGGCGTATTGCAGGGCGTCCATCAGGCCGCGCAGATAGGAGAGCTTGAGCAGCAGGCCGCCCTGCTCGGCCTCCGGCGGCGGCCAGGCGCTGGACGGCAGCAGGCGCATCTCCTCGGCCTTGTTGACCGGCGTCACCACGTAGGGATCGGCGGCCAGGGCGGGCGCGGCCAGGCCCAAAACCAGCCCCATGAGCGCAAAGCCTTTAAGTATCTTGACATTCTTGCCGATTGTTGCCATGATTTAATACCTTTGCACTAGTGCCTCCCCGCGGGGCGGCATTTTACCAGGGCGCGAGGACCGCAGGCATGTCCGAGCCTCCCTCCAGCTTAGCCCAACTCTCCGCCCAGGTCGAGAAGCTGGCGGCCACGCTGGCGTTTCACCCCCAGGACCACGCCTGGCTGCAACCGGACGGCCCGGACGCGCCTGATGCTCCGCTCCGTTTGAGCGCCGAAGCCCTGGCCGGGCTGGTCGAGGCCCGGCGGGCGGAGCTGACCGCCATCGAGGCCGAGGAGGCCCGCCGCCGCGCCCTGATCGCCCGGGCCGAGCAGCGCATCCTGGCCGAATCCCTGGCCTTGGGCCAGGGCGAGGAGCGCGCCCAGGCCGAGCTGGCCGAGGCCCAGGCGCGCCTGGCGGGGGTGGAGGCCGAACTCAAACAGGCCTCGGCCCAGGCCCGCGCCCTGCGCGAGCGGTGCCAGCGCTACCGGCAATGGCTGGAAGGGCTGAGCCCCCTGGGGCTCAACCGTTTCCGCGACGCCCAGGGCCGGGAGGTCGGCCAGGCCCTGATCGCCCGGACCCAGGCCCGCCTGCGCGAGCTTTCCGGCCAACTGCGCCTGCGCCTGGCCCTGGCCCAGGAGGGCCTGGCCCGCCAACGCCGCGAATCCACCCTGGCCGCGCGCTGCCGCCACGCCCTGGAACAGGCCGGCCAGGCCCGCCGGGAGGCCGAGGAGCGCCTGCACCGCCAGGCCGAGGCCCTGGCCCAGCGCCAGGCCGGCTTGGCCGATCTGGCCGCCCGGCGCGTGCAGACCCGGCGCGACCTCAACCGGGCCTTGTCCTGCCAGGAGCTTTACGACCAGGCCCGCCGCGAGCTCTCCGGGCTGATGGAGGCCGCCCTGCCCGCCCCGCCGGCCCCGCCCGACTCCCCGGCCGCCGCCGAGCAGGAGATCGCCCGCGCCGCCGGCCAGGCCGCGCGGGCCGCCCGCCTGGCCGCGCTGTTGGTGCGCATGGAGCGCCGCCTGGCCCAGCGCCAGCCCCTGGCCCTGGGCCTGATGGCCGCGGTGCGCGAGATAAACCGCGAGGTGCGCGCCCTGGAGCAGGACCTGCCCGGCCTGCTCGCCCCCCTGACCAGCGCCGACACCGCCCAACCCGCCGCCCGTGGCCGGGCCGCGGCCGGGCTTTCCACCCTCACCGCCCGCTTGCAGGACCTGGCCCCCCAGGCCCGCCAGACCCACGCCGAGTTCAAGCAGCTCAAACAATTGCTGGCGCTGTGGGTGGATCGGGGCAAGACCTGGCAGGAGGCCTGGCGCGCCGCGGCCAAGGCCGAGCGCGGCCACCTGGAGCAGGCTCAGGCGCTGATCGCCGAGGCCCGCCAGGAGGCCGCCGCCTGCCGGCAGCGGGCCGACGCCGACGCCCAGGCCATGGCCCCGGTGCTCCAACTGGCCGCCCAACTGGGTGCGGCCGAGCTGGAGCCGCTCATCCAGCGCTGGCATGAGCGCCAGGACGGCCTGCTGGGCCTGGCCCAGAGCTTCGAGGAGCAGGCCCAGGCCGTGGAGGCCCGGCTCGGCCCGCCCTCGGTGGCCAGCCTGTCCAGGCCTCCGGCCGCGCTGAAGCCCCACGCCTCCCTGGCGCGCCGCCTCTCCGGCCGCCGGGTGGAGCTGGATCGGCTGGTGGCCATGCTGCGGGCCGCCCAGGGCTGGCGCGGCATCCTGGCCGAGCCGGTGCTGGCCGCCACCCGCCGCCCGGCCGAGGAGGTCGCCCTGACCCTGGCCGGCAGCCTGGGCCGCCTGGCCCTGGCCGCCCGGCAACTACGCGAGGCCCGCGGCCGCACCGCCCAGCGCCTGGTCGATCTGCGCCGCGCCCTGGAAAACGAGCGCCGGGACGGCGCCGCCGTGCGCGACCAACTGGCCGCCAGCGAGCGCGACCTGGGCCGCGTCCGCGCCCGCGCCAGCGGCCTGGAGGAAGACCTGGTCCGGGCTGGTCACGAGCGCGCCGCGGGCGAGGAACGCGCCCGCCAGCGTCTGGCCCTGGCCCACCAGGAGTCAGAACGCCGCCTGGGCCAATTGCAGGCCGAGCTGGAGCGCCAGCGGGCCGAGTCAAGCCACGCCATCGCCCAGCTGGAGCGCGAGCTCCTGGGCCAGGACGAGGCCCGCGCCCAGGCCGAGCGCGACCTCAAACAGGCGCGGGCCGACCTGCAACGGCGCAGCCGCCAGGCCGCCGAACTGGAGCAGGAGCTGCTGGTCAGCGAGCGCCTGGCGGCCGAGCGGGGGCGCGAACTGGACGCCCAGACCGAGGCCGGCCGCCGCCTGCGGTCTGAACTGGCCCGGCTCCAGGCCGAGCTGGCCCGCCGGGCCGAGCAGGCCGCCCGGCTGGAGCAGGACATCGCCCGCCGGCGCGAGCGCGAGCAGACGCTGGACGCCGAGCTGGCCGCCGCCCGCCAGCAAGCCGGCCTGGCCCAGCACCATCTTTCCCTGGCCCAGGGCCGCAACCACCGCCTCAAGCGCAAGCTGGAGCTGACCGACAACCAGCTGGCCCTGGCCCGCCAGGGGCAACTGGCCGCCGCCGGGCTGGTGGAGCAACTGGCCGCCGCCGAGCTGGCGAACCAGGGCCTGGCCGCCCGCCTGGCCCAGAGCCAGCGCCTGGCCCAGGCCTTGAAAGCCAAGTCCCTGGAGCGCCACCGCCTCTACCGCCAGGCCCTGGCCGCCCTGGCCCCGCTGCCCTATTGGCAGAGCGAGGCCCGCAACCACGAGATCCGCGCGGAAAGCCTGCGGGCCGAGATCAAGCAGGTGCGCCGCCATCTGGACCAGACCCGCTCCGAGCTGCGCGCCGCCCTCACCGCCCGCGACCTGGCCGAGGCCCGCCTGGCCCAGGAGCAATCGGCCCGCGCCCAGCAGGCCCTGGATCTGCTCCAGGGCCAGGGCCTGGCCCTGGAGCTAAGCGCCAGCCAGGGCGAGGCCGAGCGCTGGTCGCGCCTGGCCCGCGGCCTGGCCCTGGCCCTGGCCGTCAGCGGCCAGGCCCACCAGGAGGAGGTGGCCAGCCTCAAGGCCGCCGCCGCCGAGCAGGCCGCCCAGGCCGAGCACCTCAAGCTCCAGTTGGACCGCCTGGCGCTCGTCACGGCCATGGTGGCCGCCCCCGGCCGCCAGCCGGCCGGCCAGACCTCCGGCCAGCCGGTGCGGGTGCGGGTGGCCAGCCTGAGCCCGGCCCAGATGGACCGGCTCCTGGATCGTCTGGCCGCGGTGCGCGGCCGGCTTAGGAAGATCGGCCGCACCACCCTGGGCTATTGGGCGCTCATCGCCGCGCTCACCGCCGGCCTGACCTTCCTGGCCCCCGGCACCCCCAGCAAGGCCACCCGGCGCATCTCGCCCCTGGTGGAGCCGGCCCAGAGCGTGCAACAGGCCGGGGCCAGCCTGAACCTGGGGCCGGGCTACGCGGTGGGGGCCAGCGCCCGCCTGCTGGCCGATCCGCCCGCCGAGGCCAGGCTGGAGCTGAACCTCCTGCCCTTGCGCCAGCGGACCAACCCGCTTTCCAGCGACACCCGCTCCCAGTTGGCCGCCCTGGCCCGGCGGGCCGGGCTTTCGCCCCAGGTGCTATTGACCAGCGCCCAGGCCGCCTTCGGCCCGGCCGCCCTGGTGGACATGAAGGCCATGCAGGAGCTGGCCGAGACCGCCCACGACATCGCCCGCCGCCACCCCCTGATCTTCCGCGAGCTCTCCAGCCAGGGCCTGCCCAAGAACGCCGCCCAACTGGCCGCCCTGGACCCGGCCCCGGAAAAGGCTCAGCACCTGTTCCTCGACCGCCTCTACCGCGAGTACCGCTCCCTGGGCTTCGCGCCAGAGGAGGCCCTGGGCGCGCTGACCGCCAACGAGCGGGCGGTGGCCGCGCTCAAGGACGCCTGGCAGCCGCCCCTGGTTTTCATGGGCCAGGTGCGCCCGGTCACCGAGGTGGAGAACCTCTCGCTGGCCGAGTTCCTGGCCCGCATCACCCCCTACATCGAGACCCGCCTCAACAGCTACCTCAAGCTGGGCGGGGCCTCCTTCACCGGCGACGTGGGGCTCTACGCCAAGAACCTGGCCTTCGACATCTACTGCGCGGCCAAGAAGTTCGAGGTGCCGGTCTCCCTGATGCTGGTCATCGCCCACCAGGAGACCAACTACGCCAACGTGCTGGGCGATTCCAACCTCTCGGCCAGCCCGTTCCAGATCTACGCCCCCACCCGCAAGCTCATCGCCGCCTCCCTGGCCCGCAACCGCTTCGTGCCCCCCCCGGCCGACCTGCGCCTGGAGCACCACCTGACCATGGCCACCTACATGGCCGCCTTCCACCTGCGCGAGCTTCTACTGGAGGCCAGCCTGGCGCCCAGCGGCAACCGGCCGGCCATGGTGGACATGGACCGGGTGATGAAGCGCTACAACGGCTCCGACGCCTACGCCGGCCAGGTGGCCCAGCGCCAGAAGCAACTGGTCGGATTCCTGCGCAACGGCTAGCCGTCCGGCGCGGGCCCCAGGTCAATCCGCCGTCAAGCATGGCTTTCGGCAAAGTCCCGACGGGGACAACCGCGCCCTTAGTCCTGGTTGGGCCGCTTCTGATAGCGGTTGACGTTGTTGACCTGGTCGCGGTAGTCGCGGCTGAAGGCGTGGCTGCCGTCGCCCTTGGCCACGAAATAGACGTAGTCCACCGGGGCTGGGCGCACGGCCGCCACCAGGCTGGCCAGGCCGGGGGAGCAGATGGGCCCCGGCGGCAGGCCCTCGCGGGTGTAGGTGTTGTAGGGGTGGTCCCGCTCCAGGTGGGCGCGGGTCGGGCCGCCGGAAACATCCTTGAGCCCGTAGATCACGGTGGGATCGGCCTGGAGCTTCATGCCCTGTTTTAGCCGGTTGTGGTAGACGGCGCTGACCAGCGGGCGCTCGGCCGCCACCCGCGCCTCGCGCTCGATGATGCTGGCCAGGGTGACGGCCTGGATCATGCCCAGGCCCAGGCGGCGGGCCTCGCCGGCCAGGGGCTGCCATTCGGCCAAAAACCGGCGGGCCATGGCCCCCAGCACCGCCCGCGCCCCCAGCCCGCGCGGGAAACGATAGGTGTCCGGGAAAAGATAGCCCTCCAGGCTCTGGCCTTTGAGCCCCAGGCTGGCGATGAACTCCGGGTCGCGGGCCAGGTCCTGGGCCGCCTCCCGCTCCACCAGGCGCAGATCCGCCAGGCGGTCGATGATCTGGGCCAGGGTGTAGCCTTCGGGCACGGTGACGTCGTGCAAGAGCACCCGTCCCCGGCCCAGGTGCTCGATCAGGCCGCGGTGGCTCATGGCCGGGCTCAGGGCGTATTCGCCGGCCTTGAGCGGGCCGGCCGGCATGAGGCGGGTGGCCGCCGCGAAGGCCCAGGGATGGCGGATCACCCCGGCCTGGGCCAGGATGTCGGCCACCTGCCACACCCCCGCGCCCTTGGGCACCTCCACCACCACCGGCTTGCCGGCCGGATCGGCGCGCTGGTCCAACAGCCACAGCCGCGCCGCCTGGCTCCCCGGCAGGGCCAGGGCCAGGAGCAGGACGATGACCAGGCTGACGCGAGATCGGATCATGCCGCCCATGCCGTTGGTTCAAGTCTGGAGAAGGCCGCCGCCAGGCGGGGGCCGCGTCGGGCCGTAATCATAGCATAATGCCCTCGGCCGCTCGCCGCCAGCCCCGGCGCCTGACAGGCGTTGAAGCCGGCCTCCCTCGGTCATGGCCGCGCCCGGTCAAGGCCAACCCCTTCCGCTCGCCCCCCGCCCCATTCCGCCTGGGCGGGCGGCCGGGGCTGGTTTTGCCCGCCGCCAGGTAATATGATTGCCCAGCGCCATCCTGGAGGGGAGATGCCCATGGACCAGCCCAAGGTTGAATTCTACCGCCACGGCCTGGGCGAGGAGGAGATCGCCGCTTGCCAGCAGGCGCTGCGCTCGCTGTTCCTCACCACCGGCCCGGCCTGCGCCCGCTTCGAGCAGGCCTTCGCCCAACACCTGGGCGTGGCCCAGGCGGTGGCGGTGAGCACCTGCACCGCGGCCCTGGAGCTGGCGCTCATGGCCCTGGACATCGGCCCCGGCCACGAGGTCATCACCACGCCCATGACCTTCATCGCCACCCCCAACGCGGTGCTCTACGCCGGGGCCACCCCGGTCTTCGCGGACGTGGACCCCATCACCGGCAACCTCGACCCGGAGCGCATCGCCGCGGCGATCACCCCCCGCACCAGGGCCGTCATTCCCGTGCATCTCTACGGGACCATGTGCGACATGCCGGCCATCCGCCGGCTGGCCGACGCCCACGGGCTCAAGGTCATCGCCGACTGCGCCCACGCGGTGGAGGCCACCCGCGACGGGCTGAACTCCGCCGGCCTGGCCGAGGCGGCCTGCTACAGCTTCTACGCCACCAAGAACCTGGCCTGCGGCGAGGGCGGGGCGGTGGCCACCGACGACCCGGCCCTGGCCGAGCGGCTGAAGGTGCTCAGGCTGCACGGCATGAGCAAGGGCGCGGCCGAGCGCCATCACGGCCATTACCAGCACTGGGACATGCTGGAGCTGGGCAAGAAGGCCAACCTGAGCGACATCCTGGCCAGCCTGCTCGTCAGCCAGTTGCCCCGCCTGGCCGCCAACCTGGCCCGGCGCGAGGCCATCGCCCGGCGCTACGAGCAAGCCTTCGCCGCCATCCCCGGCGTGGATTTCCCCCGCGTGCCGGCCGGGGCGGTCAGCGCCCGGCACCTGTTCACCATCTGGGTGGACCGGCGCGACGAGTTCTTGGCCGGATTGCAGGCGCGCGGCATCGGGGTGGCGGTGAACTACCGCGCCGTGCACCTGCTCAGCTACTACCGCCGGCGCTTCGGGTTCAAGCCCGGCGATTTCCCGGTGGCCGAGTCCATCGGCGCGCGCACCCTGAGCCTGCCCCTTTATCCCAGCCTGACCGAGGCCGAGGTGGACCGGGTCGTGGCGGCCGTGGCCGCCACCGCCGCCGAGCTGGCCTGAGGCCAAGTTGCGCACGCCGAGGTGACTTCGAGCCCCCGCCCTCTCCGCTGGTGGGGGGGAGAGGGGCTGGGAAAAACGGCGGGCAGGGCGGGAGAACCCTCTCCTCCCCTCATCCCCAAGTGGGCCGGGCGGGCGAGAACGGGCGGCAAGAGATTGCTTAGTCTCTCCGCGCGGCCGCGCAATGGCGATGGGGGAAGGGGCTGTCCCGCAAGGCCCCTGTCCCCCAGCTCTCTATAATTTGATTATGGGCTGGATGCGCGAGCAGTCGACGCCACGGCGGGCGCAGAGTTCGAATACGTCCTCGAACTTCTGCTCCGGGGCGGAGAGGATGGAGATGAAGACGCGCTCGATGGCGTGGGCGGCCATGAGCTTTTCCAGATCGGCCCGGCTGCCCAGCACCTTCACGCCGTGGATCATCCGCCCCTGCTTGGCCGGGTCGTCGTCGATGAAGCCCACCGGCACGAAGGCGTAGCTGGGGTTGTTGCGCAGCTCGCGCAATAAGAGCTCGCCGCCGTCGCCCGCGCCCACGATCAGGACCGGCACCCCCTGGCTGCCGCGGACTTTTTCGCGGAAGACGCGCAAGAGCCCCCGCGCCCCGGCCACGAACAGGTAGGTCAACAGCAGGTCGATTACCATCACCGCCCGCGAGAAGCCCTGGGGGCCGTAGAGCAGCACGAAGGCCCCGGCGGTGAGCAGCGACCCGGCCAGGGCGGCCTTGGCCATCTGGACCAGGTCGTAGACGGACAGATAGCGCCAGTCGCCGCGATAAAGGCCGAAGAACCAGAACGAGGCCAGCTTGGCCGCCAAGAGCCAGGGCAGGGACGCCGCCAGGATGCCCAGCTCCCAGGTGGTGAGCTGCCCCTCGAAGCGCAGCAGCCAGGCCGCGGCGTAGGCGGCCGAGACCAGCACCAGGTCGGCCATGATCTGGAGCATCTGCTTCTTGAACATCAGCACCCGGCCCAGGATGGGGCTTTTTTCCAGCCAGCCGGCGCGCCGGTCGCCCTCGTAGACCTTCACCTCGCCCAGGTAGATGCCAAACGCCATCAGGGCCACCGCGATCAGCGCCGCCACCACCGCGGCGGTGAGCGGGGTGGCGTAGCGGCTCAAGGCCAGGGAGCCCAGGCCGCCCAGAAGGCTGATGGCCAGCAGCACCAGCACCGCCCGGCGCTCGGAGAGCCCCAAGAAGACCAGGCGGTGGCTGGAGTGATCGCGGCCGCCCTGGGCGATGGAGCGGCCGTGGCTGGTGCGCTGGAAGGAGACCAGGGTGGTGTCAAACAGCGGCACCACCAGCGCGCCCACCGGCACCAACAGCGCCATGATGAGATGGCTGGCCTCGGCGGCGGTGTTGGCGCTCAGGACCGTGGCGGCGGCCAGGGTGAAGCCCAGGAAGAGCGACCCGCAGTCGCCCATGAAGATCTTGGCCGGGTTGAAATTGTAGATGAGGAAGCCGCCGGCCGCCCCGGCCAGCATGGCCGCGACCAGCCCTGGGGCCTGGCCGCCGCCCAGACCGGCCGAAAGCGCCAGCACCGCCCCGGCGCTCAAGACCACCCCGGAGCTGAGCCCGTCCATGTTGTCCAGGATGTTGACGGCGTTGGTGACGCCCACCAGCCAGAAGACGGTGAGCGGCACCCCCAGCCAGGCCCAGGGGATGATCTCCTGGTCCAGGCGCACCCCCTGGCTTACGGCCACCAGGGCCACCACCAACTGGCCCAGGAACTTGAGCTGGGGCTTGAGCTCGCGGGCGTCGTCGACGAGCCCCAGCAGGAACATGGCCGCCGCGCAGGCCAGCAGGGTCCAGTAGAGCGGGCCGCCCGGCCCCAGGAGCAAAAAGGCCGCCGCGAAGGCGATGAAGATGCCCACCCCGCCGTAGACCGCGGTGGGCTTCTGGTGCCAGCGGTCGGCCCGGGGCACCACCACCCAGCCCCGCCGGCGCGCGGTCCAGATGACCAGCGGCGTGATGACCGCCGAGACCGCCAGGGCGGCTATGAAGGCGATGACTAGGCTCATGGCTCGTCGCGCGGCCGGGGCGCCGCCGCTAAGGTTGCACCGCAGCCGCCCAGGCTAGCGCTCGCGGTAGAAGGCGATGACCGACTCCACGATCTCGCGGATGCCCATCTGGGGGCTGAAGCCCACCAGCGACTCCAGGCGGGACACGTCCGGCACCCGGCGCTGCATGTCCTCGAAGCCCTCCTCATAGGCCTGGTCGTAGGGCACGTAGACGATCTTGCTGCCGCTGTTGGTCAGCTCCTTGACCAGCTCGGCCAGGCCGGCGATGGATATCTCCTGCTGGCTGCCCACGTTGACCACCTGGCCCACCGCCGCCTCGCAATCAGCCAAGGCGGCCAGGGCCTGGACCACCTCGCCCACGTAGGAGAAGCAGCGCGACTGGCTGCCGTCGCCGAAGACGGTGATGGGCTTGCCCATCAGGGCCTGGAGCACGAAGGAGGGCAGGACCATGCCGTAGCGGCCGGTCTGGCGGGGGCCGACGGTGTTGAACAGCCTGGCGATGACCACCGGCAGGCCGCGGGCGCGGTGGTAGGCCAGCGCCAAAAACTCGTCGATGGCCTTAGAGCAGGCGTAGGACCAGCGGGCCTTGCTGGTGGGGCCCATGACCAGGTCGCTGTCCTCCTGGAAGGGCACCGCCTCGTTCTTGCCGTAGACCTCGCTGGTGCTGGCGATGACCACCTTCTTGCGCTTCTTGTTGGCCAGCTTCAAGACGCTCTCGGTGCAGCCGATGTTGGTCTCGATGGTGCGCACCGGGCTTTCCACGATCAGCCGCACCCCCACCGCCGCCGCCAGGTGATAGACCACGTCGGCCCGGTCCACCAGCTCGGCCAACAGGGGCTGGTCGCGGATGTCGGCGATGGTGTGACTGAAGCCCGGCCGCTCGCGCAGGCCGTCCAGGTTCTCGATGGCGCCGGTGGACAGATCGTCCACCACGTGGACCAACTGGCCCTGGTCCAGGAGGTGCTCGGCCAGATGGGAGCCGATGAAGCCGGCCCCGCCGGTGATGAGGGCGCGGGTGGTCTTGGGCGAAAGCTGGTTCATGCTGCCGGTTCCTTGGGGCCGGGGCGGCCCCCGACGGAGAACATGAAGATTAGACAGGCCCTTTCAGGCCGGTGCCGTTGGCATTATAACCCCCCGGCCCGGCCGGGGCCACCGCAAGCTAGCCCATGCCCCAGGGCTTGCCCTGCTCCAGCTTGCTGCCCACCTCGGCCCCGCACACCCGGCAGTAATAGGCGTGCTTCTCGCCGGTGGGCAAGACCAGCAGAAGCTTGCTGCGCACCGGCTGGGCGCGCTTGCATTGGGGGCAATACAGGCTGGAGGCCTCCAGCCCCTTGAAGTTTGGTCGAGGCGGCGGTGCGGGGCGAAAAGGGTCCATGACCTTCGGCTCGCGCTAGGGTTGGTGGCTGGCGGGGCCGACCGCCCGCCGGGGCGGCCCACACGCCCCAAGTTACCAAAAAATCGCGCCAAAGTCAGCGCCGGCGCGGCCGGCGCGGCCATGACCCGCTACCTCGCGCTTGCTTTCAGTGCCGGCCGGATTATAATTTGCCAATTATCTAGCGAATTTTGGATAAGGTCATGGCCATCCTGCCCATACGCTGCTATCCCGACCCGGTGCTGGGCCAGGTCTGCGGCGACATCCAGAACGTGGACCGCGCCCTGTTGGAGTTGGCCGAAAGCATGGCCGAGACCATGTACGCCGCGCCGGGCATCGGCCTGGCCGCGCCCCAGATCGGCCAGGCCATCAACCTGGTGGTCATCGACACCGCGCCCGCCGAACAGCGGGGCGCGCCCATCTTCCTGTTCAACCCCCGCATCGTGGCCGCCAGCGGGTCCACGGTCTTCAACGAGGGCTGCCTGTCGGTGCCGGGCTACACCGCGGACGTGGACCGGGCCGAGAAGGTGGTGGTCGCCGCCCTGGACCGCGAGGGCCGGCCGATCACCATCGAGGCCGAGGGCCTCACCGCCGTCTGCCTGCAGCACGAGCTGGACCACCTGGCGGGCAAGCTCTTCCTGGACCGCATCAGCCCCCTCAAACGCGCCCTCTACCGCAAACGCCGCCTCAAGGAGCTGAGGAAGCAGGGCGACTGAGCCAGTTTCCCGCGCACCCGCGGCATCGCCTTGATTTATCTTGTCATTGCGAGGAGCAACCCGCCAGGGTTGCGACGCGGCAATCTCTCCTTTCCCATTCATGGGTTAGGGGCGCGGAGAGGTTGCTTCGCTGCGCTCGCAATGACCGTTAATAATTTTTTGCCCCGCCGATGGCTGGGCTGACCCGCCTGACTTGCGGCGATCTCTAATCGTCAAAAATTCTGACTAGCCCCGGCCGCCGCCCAGGCGGTTGGCCAGCGCCCGGCCCAGCCAGGTCGCGACGTCGCGCAGCGCGCCCCAGGGCGCGGCGGCGACGATGGCCGCCCGCGCCTGGAGGTCCTGGGCCCCGCGCGGCCGTTCCAGCAGATAGCGCCGGGCGTCCAGGAGCCACTCGCCCTTCACCCGCCCCCACTCCGGGTCCCCGGCCGCGCCGCTGGCCTCGACCCTGGCGATGAGCCGCATCAGGGCGCGGAACTGGCCAAGACGCTGGGCCGGGGCCAGCGGCGGGTCCTCTTGGGCCAGGCGGCGCATCAGGGCCACCTCTTCGGGCGTGAACAGACCGCCCAGGCCGGCGGCGGCCAGGTTGCGGACGGCGATGGCGTCGGCCACGGCGCGCTGGGTCGCGCCCCGCGCCTGGCTGATCTGGCCGGGATGGGTGCGGAACTGGATGAGCGGCCGGGGCAGATTGGCCGCCTGGCCGAGCGGCAAGAGTCGCGACCAGAGGTCGTAATCCTGGGCAAAGGGCAGGCCGGGGTCATAGGCCAGGCCGTGCTCAATCAGCGCCTGGCGGCGCAGCATGACGCTGGCATGAAAGAAGGCGTTGCTTATCAGCATCTTGTGCCGGATGATCCGGTCGGCGGCCGGCTGCCAGCCCAGCCCCGGCAGCACCCGGCCGGCGGCGTCGATGCGGGTGGCCCAACTGCCCAGCAGGACCACCTCCGGTTGGGCCTCCAGAAACTCGGCCTGGCTGCGCAGGCGGTCGGGCAGCGAGACGTCGTCCACGTCCTGGCGGGCCAGGTAGCGGCCCTGGGCCAGGGCCAGGCCCCGGTTCAGCGAGCGGGTGAGCCCCAGGTTGGCTTCGTTCCTCACCGGCTTGAGGCGGGGGTCGCTGGCCGCGCGGCGGGTGAGCAGCTCCCAGGTGGCGTCGTTGGAGCCGTCGTCGATGACGATGAACTCCAGGTCGGTGAGCGACTGGTGCAGGATGCACTCCAGGCCCGACTCCAGCCAGGCCTGGCCGTTATAGACCGACATCAGCACCGAGACCAGGGGGGGCATCAGGGCCTCACCTCATACCAAGTTGCGGTCGAAAATGAAGCATTGAACCCCCTCGCCCTCCCCTCTCCCCCCGCCAGGCGGGGAGAGGGTCAAGAAGCTTGTGGCTTGCCGCCTGGCGTCACCTTTTACCTCCTCTCCCCCAACTTCCGGGGGAGAGGTAGGGGTGAGGGGGCTTGCTGCTTCGACCGCAACTTGGTATCACAGCCGCGGCCCGGCGAAGCCGATCTCCTCCTGGCCCAGGATCATGCGGCGCAGGCTGGTGAGCTGCGCGGCCAGGCTGTAGTTGGCGGCCACGAACTGGCGCGCCGCGGCCGGGTCGGGCGGGCGGTCCAGGCGGGCGGCCAGCTCGCTCAGGTTGTTCCACAGCCAGCGCCGGCCGTAGATCAGCTCGGCCCCCACGAAGTTGTAGATCAACGGCTCGCAGCCGCTGGCCATGGCCTCCATGATGCCCATGCCCTGGCTCTCGGAGAGGCTGGTGGAGATGAGGTACTGCTTGTCGGCCAGCCAGGCCGGGATGTCGGCCACCCAGCCGTGGAAGGCGACCGCGCCGGTGAGCCCGTTGTTGGCCAAAAAGGCGTGGCAGGCGTTCTGGTTGTAGGCGTCCTGGAAACTTCCGGCCACGTTCAGGCGGCAACTGGGGTCGCGCCGGTGCAGGGCCTCGAAGGCGTGCATGAGCAGGATGGGGGCCTTCTTGTAGTTGAGAAAGCCGATGTAGGCCAGGTTGCGCCCCGGCGGCCGGGGCGTCAGGCGATAGCGCTCCAGGTCCACCCCGTTGGGAATGACGTGGATGCGCTCCACCTGCCCCCGTATCTCCGGGCGGTCGCGCAGCAAGAGGTCGCGCATGAGGTTGCAGACGAAGATGAGGTCGGTCACCGGCCGGTAGTCGATGCCGAGCGCCACCCGCTCCAGCACCTCGTAGTGGTGGATGCGCAAGAAGACCCGCTTGCCCTTGAGATGCCGGCCCAACTCCTTGGTGATGGCGGCCGAGAGATCGTTGCCCCACTCCAGCCAGACCGCCTGGTGGCGGCGCAGGGCCGGCTCGATCTCGGCCGGGCGGTCGCTGACCAGTTTGGTGAAGGGGATGTCCGGGGCCAGTCCGGCGATGAACTCGTCGATGAAGTTGTCATAGCCCGGCCGGCAGCAGAGCAGGATGGGCGTCGGGGTTTCGCCGACGCTCACGGCCGGGTCCGGGGCCGGCCCGGCGACCGGGGTGGGCCTGACCGGCTTGCGCTTCTGCTTGCCCATGAATCCCTACCAGGCGATGTCTGCGAGGGCCAGCAGGCGGCCGGCCGGCACCGCCCGCGCCGCCCGGCGGCCCAGGACCTCGCCCAGGCGCGCGGCCGGGATGCCGGAGCCGGGCTTCTTGACCCCCACCAGATCGGCGGTGAGCACCGCCCCAGCCGGGATGTCGACCAGGGAGACCAGGCTTTTCTCGAAGATGCGCTTCATCTGGCCGAAGCGGGCGGCGTCGGACTTGTCCACCGGATGGGCCAGCATGGTCTCGATGGCCCGCACCCCGGCGCACAGGTCGGCGAACTCGGCCGGCTCCAGGGAGTGCGGCGCGTCGGAGCCGTACATCAGGCGGCTGAAGGTGAAATGCTTCTCGATCACCGCCGCCCCCAGGGTCACGGCCGCCAGGGCGGCGTAGCTGGTCAGGGTGTGGTCGGAGAGACCCACCGGGAGATTGTAGCGCTGGCGCATCTCGACCATGACGTTGAGCCCCACCTGCTCGTAGGGGCAGGGGTACTCGCTGGTGCACTGCATCACCACCAGGCGGTCGTGGCGCTTGACCACCGTCTCCACCGCCCGGTCCAGCTCGGCCCAACTGCTCATGCCCGATGAGATGAGCACCGGCTTGCCGGTCTGGGCGATGAGCTCGATCAAGGGCAGGTTGGTCACCTCGCCGGAGGGAACCTTGTAGCGGGCCGCGCCGGCGGCCTCCAAGAGCTCCAGGGCCTGGGCCGAGAACGGCGAGGAGAGGAAGCCCGCCCCGGCCTCGGCGCAGGCGGCGACCAGCTCGCGCCACTGCTCCAGTTGGAAGCCGGTGCGCTCGAAATAGGCGTAGCGGGGCTCGCCCTGGAAATAGGGCGGCATGGGCGCGTCCTTGAGCGTCTCGGCTTGGGCGATGTGGGTCTGGAACTTGACGGTGTCGGCCCCGGCCGCCGCCGCGGCGGCGATGAGCCGCAGGGCGTTGCCGAAGCTGCCATCGTGCACCGAGCCCACCTCGGCGATGATCTCCACCCCGGCCATGGCCTCCTCCGCGCTGGGTTGAGCTGGGGATGTGATAGCCCGCCGCGCCCGTCCCGGTCAAGGCCGGGGATCAGGCCCCGGCGGCGGGCCGGGGGCCGGGCGGGGCCGGGTTCAGCGCGGGCAGGGTCACGCTGACCGTGGTGCCCTGGCCCAGGTGGCTGGCCAGGTTGATGGCCCCGCCATGCTCCTCCACTATGCGCCGGGCCACCGGCAGGCCCAGGCCGGTGCCCCGCTGCTTGGTGGTGAAAAACGGCTTGAAGACCTGGTCCAGGTGTTCGGCCGGGATGCCGCAGCCCTGGTCGGCCACGGTCAGCAGCAGGCCGCCGTGCAGGCCGCGCTCCAGGCTAAGAACCACCTCGTCGCCGGGCTGGCTGGCCTGGGCCGCATTCTGGATCAGGTTGATGAGCACCTGGCGCAGGCGGTTGGCGTCGGCGGCCACCAGGGGCAGGCCAGGGGCCATCCGGGCGATCAGTTTGATCTCCTGGTCGGCCAGCTCCGAGGTCATCAGCTCGGCCACCTGCTCCACCACCTGGGCCAGGTCCACCTCGGCCCAGGTGTATTGCTGGGGCCGGGAGAGGTCGTTGAGCTCGGTGAGGACGCCCTCCAGGCGGGCCACCTCGCCCACGATGATGTCCAGCTTGTGGCGGCCCTTGTCGCTGAGGCCGGGCTCCTTCTGCAACTGGCGGGCGAACCCGCCGATGAGCGAGAGCGGGGTGCGTATCTCGTGGCTGACCGTGGTCACCATCTGCCCCACCAGGGCCAGTTGCTCGCTGCGCTTGACCCGCTCGGCCAGCTCGCGCTCGGCCGTGAGATCGCGCATGATGGCGGTGAAGAGCAGCCCGCCACCGGGGGCGTCGGCCACCGAGAAGCTGATGGAGATGGGAAAGCGGGTGCCGTCGCGGCGCTCGGCCTCCAGCTCGGCCGAATGCCCCACCAGGCGGGCGCGGCGGGTGCGGATGTAGCGTTCCACGTAGTGGCGATGGGCGCGGCGGTGCTCGGAGGGGATGAGCGGGGCCAAATCGCCGCCCAGCACCTCGCTGCGCTGGAAGCCGAACATGCGCTCAGCGGCGGCGTTCATGTAGACCACCTCGTGGTGCTCGTTGATGCTCACCACGGCGTCGTTGGCCGTCTCCACGATCTGGCGGTACTTCTCCAGCTCCTGGGCCAGCTCGTGCACGTCGTTCATCTGCTCAGGGTGGCTCACTTTCTCCGCCGGAGTGTCGGTGGGATGCCAAGCGAACTTGATTTCTTTGTAGCACGCCCAATCTGGACGGGCAAGCCGATGTGGCGTGGATCAAAAGGGCAGGGCCGGCCTTGGGGACCGACCCTGCACGGGGAGGGGGAAGGGCCGCGCCCTTCTGGGGAGTGGTCGCTCTGCGGCCTGGCCACCCACCTCGGATTGGGCGGCGTGAGACGGCTCAGAGCGGTTGCGGGCAGAACTAAGGGTGCATCCATCTCCGGTTACAACCCTAGCAGCCCGCTTCTTCCCTTGTCAAGCCCAAAACTATATATGGGTAATATTTTTTATTGGCATACCATATATTGGATTAGCATGGCGTTTGTTCAGGCCGCCAGCCCGCTTAGCCATTTGGCCGTCTCGGCGGTCAGTGCACTCTCGCGCCCCCACAGGAAATGATCCGCCCCCCTGAGGACATCCAGCCTGGCCCGTGCACCGGCCCCGGCCACATAGCCCCGCAAGCCGGTCAGGCTGGTGTAGGGGTCCTGGTCCCCGGCCATGACCAGCAGAGGCCCCGCATCTGGTGGCCAAGCCCCAAGCTCCCCCAACACCAGGGCCGGGGCCACCAGCACCCCGCCGGCCAGCGGGCCCATGCTCGCGGCCGCCAGGCTGGCCACCCGTGCACCGAAGCTGTAACCGGTGAGCGCCAGGGGGCCGGGGAGCGCCTGGCGCAGCCAGGCCGCGGCCGCGTTGGCGTCGGCCTGTTCGCCCACTCCGCCGTCGTGGCGGCCGCCGCTCTGGCCCACGCCGCGGAAGTTTATCCTGAGCGCCGCCCAATGGGCGGCCAGGGCTCCGGCGACCAGGGCCGCCACCACGTTGTTGTCCATGGACCCGCCGTAGAGGGGATGGGGATGCAGGACCAGGGCCGCCCCCCGCTCAGCGCCGGCCGGCCGGCTCAGCACGCCCTCCAGGCTCAGCTTGGCGTCCACCGCGATGCGAATCCGCTCCTCGCCCATGCGCGCCTCCTTAAAAAAAGAGCGGCGCCGCCCGGAGGTTCCGGACGGCGCCGCGTCAGGCCGGGATCGTCAGCCGCTGGCCTAGGCCAGCTCCTTGTACTGCTTCACCGAGATGGCGACCTTGTACAGCACGGTCAGCACCAGGGCGCCCACCGCGTAGACGCCGAAGGTGATCATCAGCTCCAGGCCGGTGGGGGCGTACTCGGTGATCTCGTGCAGGGGGTTGGGCACGAAGCCGCCGGAGATCATGCCGATGCCCTTGTCGATCCAGGTGCAGGTGAAGACCAGGATGACGGCCAGGAGCAGGATCTTATGGTTTTGGCGCCACTTGGGGTTGATCAAGAGCGCGATGGAGGTGAAGCCGCAGACGAGCGCCAGCCACATCAGCGGCATCACGTTGCTGGCGTGGCCGTGCAGGCCGAAATAGAGGTATTGCAGGTGGCTCAGGTGGCCGGGAATCTGGCTGTAGCCCACCGTGAAGACCTCCAGGAAGAAGAAGAACAGATGGAGGATGATGGCGTAGGTGATGATCTTGGCCAGACTCTCGATGGCGTCCTTGCCCGCGTCGAACTTGGTCAGCTTCTTGACCAGCATGGCCAGCATGATCAGCACCGCCGGGCCGGCGGCGAAGGCCGAGGCCAGGAAGCGGGGGGCCATGATGGCGGTGAGCCAGAAGCCGCGGCCGGGCAGGCCGGCGTAGAGGAAGGCCGTCACGGTGTGGATGCTGACCGCCCAGGGGATGGACAGGTAGATGAGCGGCTTGACCCACTTGGGCGGGGGCAGCTCCTTGCGCTCGGCCCCCAGCACCGTCCAGCCCACGATGATGTTGATGAACAGGTAGCCGTTGAGCACCACCATGTCCCAGAACAGGATCGAGTTGGGCGTGGGGAACAGCAGGACGTTGAGCAGGCGCATGGGGCGGCCCAGGTCCACCACGATGAAGAGCAAGCACATGGTGACCGCGCTGACGGCCAGGAACTCGCCCAGGATGGTGATGCGGCCGAAGGCCTTGTAATGGTGCAGGTAGTAGGGCAGCACCAGCATCACCGCCGAGGCGGCCACGCCGACCAGGAAGGTGAACTGGGCGATGTAAAAGCCCCAGGTTACGTCACGGCTCATGCCGGTGATGGTCAGGCCCTCGGTGTACTGGGCCATGTAGGCGCCGAAACCGGCCCCTATAACCACCAGCAGGAAGATGAGCCAGCCCCAGTATCTCGGTTGTCCTTTTAGTGCCTTCTCAAGCATGGCTACCTCAAATTAAGTAGTAGACCTGGGGATGGGTGCCCAGTTCGTTTTTGCGCCGGATGGCGTAACGGTTGCGCAGGGCCTGGCGCACCGGGGCGCCGGCGTCGGCCATGTCGCCAAAGAGGATGGCCCCCTTGGTCGCTTCCACGCAGGCGGGCAACTGGCCCTTGACCAGGCGCTCGGTGCAGAAGGTGCATTTTTCCACCACGCCCTTGGTGCGGGTGGGGTAATCCGGGGTCGGGGCTTCGCCCTTGGGGAAAAACCGGCGCGGATCGGAGAAGTTGAAGCTGCGCGAGCCGAAGGGGCAGGCGGCCATGCAGAACCGGCAGCCGATGCAGCGGTGCATGTCCATCATGACGATGCCGTCGGCCCGGCGGAAGGTGGCCTTGGTGGGGCAGACCCGCACGCAGGGCGGGTTGTCGCAGTGGTTGCACAGGACCAGGAAGGGCGTCTCGTGCACCTCGTGGTCCATGTACTCCTGCTCAAGGTCCGGGAAGGCGTTGACGAACTTGGTCTCCCAGATCCACTTGATGTCCTGCTTGCCGGGGATGGTGGGCACGTTGTGCACCGTGTGGCAGGCGTCCACCGCCGCCTTGCGGGTGGCCGCGTCCAGCTTGCGCATGTCCAGGGCCATGCCCCAGCGCCGGGCGGTCAGGGCGTTGGGGTTGGGCACCTCGTTGCCGGGGGCCTTGTCGCCGGGATAGAGCGGGTTCTCCGGGGTCTTGGATTTCCACCAGCCCTCGATGCCGCCCTCGGCGGCCTCCAACTGGCCGGGGAACATCAGTTCGTAGGCCGCCTTGCCGCCCAGGCCCAGGGCGGCGGCCAGCCCAGCCATCCTCAGGAAGTCTCTACGGTTGACGCCCATTATTTGACCTCCTTCGGCGCGACATGGCAATCCCAGCAGTAGGGCGCCACTCCCGTGTAGTTGTGGCACTGGTCGCAGAATTTGGCCTTGTCGTTGTGGCAGGTCATGCACTCGTTCTGCAGGCTCATGTTGTAGCGCTTGCCGTCGGCGGCCACGTACACGCGGTTGCCGGAGCGCACCACCGAGTCGCGCCACTCGTCCAGAAGCTGCATGTGGGACGAGCGCATGTACTCTTTGGAGGCCACGCACTGCTTCTGGTCCTTGGGCAGCTGGATCTCCGGCACCGGCGCGGCCTTGAGCCTGGCGTTCCAGATCGGGAAGGTGAAGATCGCCAGGAAGACGATGATCCCGAACCAAATTACGGGTTTGTCGTTCATTACTCCTCACCCTCCTCTCCGGCTTCCTCATCGTCGCCGCTGGGGAAGTCAATGGGAGGCAGACCCGCCTCCTCGCGCAGGTCGTTGATCTCCTCGCCGCGGAGGTTGGTGCTGCGGGCGTTCTCGCCCTCCATGATGAGCGCGTTGGCCACCAGCTCGGTCAGGCCGCAGACGTTGACCGCCGGCACCCAGTAGTCCATCAGGGGCTTCAGGGCGGCGCGGTCGATGGCGCAGACGCAGGCCAGCATGTTCACGCCGAACTTCTCGTGCACGAAGCGCGCCGCGTTGGCCCTGGGCAGGCCGCCGCGCATGCGCAGCTCCATGTTCTCGCCGGCGTTGAGGCCCGAACCGGAGCCGCAGCAGAAGGTCTGCTCGCGGATGGTGGTGTCGGGCATCTCGTAGAAGTTGTTGCACACCGCGTTTAGCACGTAGCGCGGCTCCTCCAGAAGGCCCATGCCGCGGCTGGTGTTACAGGAGTCGTGCCAAGTCACCGAGTAGTGGTCGTTGCGGCTCTTGTCCAGCTTCAGCTTGCCGTGCTTGATCAGGTCGGCGGTGAACTCGGTGATGTGCACCATCTTGGTGCTGGCCGCGTTGTCGAACACGGTGCCGGTCAGCGGGTTCTTGGGCACCTCCAGGAAGTCGGCCGGGCCGTTCATGGTGTCCATGTACTGGTTGACCACCCGCCACATGTGGCCGCACTCGCCGCCCAGGATCCACTTGACCCCCAGGCGCTTGGCCTCGGCGTACATCTTGTAGTTCAGCCGCTTCATCGTCTCGTTGTTGGTGAAGAAGCCGAAGTTGCCGCCCTCGCTGGCGTAGGTGGACCAGGTGTAGTCCAGCCCCAAGTGCTCGAAGAGGATCAGGTAGCCCATGCAGGTGAAGATGCCGGGGTCGGCGAAGACGTCGCCGGAGGGGGTGACGAAGAGTATCTCGGCCCCCTTGCGGTTGAAGCTGGGCTCGATGGTGATGCCCACGTTCTCTTCGATGTCGCTGAGCAGGTACTCGATGTTTTCTTTAAAGGTGTGGGGCTTCAGCCCCAGGTGGTTGCCGATGTGATAGCACTGGTTGACCGGGGTGCCGATCCAGTCGATCTGCAAGCCCAGCAGGTTGAGTATCTCGCGGGCGATGATGGTGATCTCGGCGGTGTCGATGCCGTAGGGGCAGAAGACCGAGCAGCGCCGGCACTCGGTGCACTGGAAGAAGTAGTAGAACCACTCCTTGATGACGTCCTCGGTCAGCTTGCGCCCGCCGGCCATCTTGCCCAGGATCTTGCCCGCGGTCTTGAACTCGCCGCGATAGACGCTGCGCAAGAGCTCGCCGCGCAGCACCGGCATGTTCTTGGGGTCGCCGGTGCCGATGAAGAAGTGGCACTTGTCGGCGCAGGCCCCGCAGCGCACGCAGATGTCCATGAACACCTGGAAGGAGCGGAAGCGCTGCAGGCGGTCCTTGATGCCCTCCTTGACGATGCCCTTCCAGTCGGCCGGCAGCTTCCAGTCGGCGTCGGTGGGGTTCCACTCGCGGGGGAAGGCCCCGCCCATGCCCTTCAGGCTGTCCACCTTGACCGGGTGGCAGTACATGCCGGGGCGGATGACGGTTGGGGTGTCCATCCAGCCGGTGGCCGGCGGATGGTGGTCGATCTTGGCTATCTCCTGGGGCTTGGGTAGTTGGCTAGCCATCTTACGCTTCCTTCTCCACGGGGATGCCGGCCTCGATCATCTGCTCCCTGAAGTCGTCCTCATACTCCTCGTAGGTGTGGAAGTGGACCACCGGGTTCCAGGGGTTGATGTGCCGCTTCACCCGGCTGTTGTTGGCCAGGTTGCGGGTGGGGGAGAGCCACACGCCGCCCAGGTGCATCAGCTTGCTGAAGGGGAAGTAGGCGAAGAGGCAGGAGACCAGGAAAAGATGGATGTAGAAAAGCACGCCGATGGGCTCGGCCGGGATCACCGGGTGCAGGGTCACCAGGCCCATGGTGAGCTTCTTCACCGCCACCACGTCCACTTTGGTCAGGTAGCGCATGAGGATGCCGGTCTTGGCGATGGCGATGATGAGCAGCAGGGGGAACCAGTCGCTGGCCAGGCTGATGTAGCGCACCTGGGGCACCACGATGCGGCGGATGAGCAGCAGGGCGGCGAAGGTGAGCAGGATCACGCCGGACTGCAACAGGGCCGGCTGGAAAAAGGCCAGGCCGTCCGGTCCGGGGATGGGCAGGCCGACCTCCAAAAAGCCGTCCAACTTCTCCACCGCATTGACCAGCCAGGGAATGGGCTCGGTGAAGAAGCGCAGGTGGCGGAAGAGAACGACGAAGAACGCCCAATGGAAAAGCAGGGCGAACAGCCACAGCCACTTGGCCGAGGCGTAGCGCACCACCGGACCCTGGCGGTAGTCGATCTTGGTGTTCCGGAACAGGCTGCGGAACAGGAACACCTCGAAGAACATGCGCAGCAGGACGCCGCCGGTGGATGAGGGGTTGTCGATCTTGTTCGGCTTGATCCAGTCCAGCGTCTTCTGCTGGCCGGCGGTGGTGGGAATCCTGAACGGCACCGGGGAGCGGGCCCAGACCAGCACCCGGTAGACCACCCCCACGAAGAAGGTGACCACCGCGGCATAGGGCACCACTATCCCGAAGAGCACGCGCAGGTCCAAGACCGCCACGCCGAAGAAGGCCACCAAGACCAGGGCCGTCACTGCCAAGGCGGAAAAGAGAAGGGCGATCATTTACGGCTACCTCGTTTCATGTTTGGCTCTCTTTTTTGCTGTCTATACTTATCACCTCGGCCGGTTGGGCGGGCTTGAGGTCGGGCTCCTCCTGGCCGGGTATGACGCAAAAGATGTCCGAGCGGCGGATGGCTTGGTAATACAGCCGTTTCACCTCCTCGGCCTTGAGGTGGTAAATCTGCTCGCGGCACTTCATGTAGACGTCGAAGGCGATCAGCGCCAGGGCGTCCACCTGGTTGTCGATGACGAAAAGCTCGGCCAACAGGGCGGGCTTCTCCTTGATCTCCCTGGCCAGGGCCTCGCGGATGAAGTGCTTGAGCGAGAAGATGAAGCCCACCGCCGCGCCGGCCGGGATGTCCTGCACCGCCCGGATGCGCACGCAGCGGTCCACCAGGGGCTCGGCCTGGCCGCGGTCCAGGCCCGTCAAAAGCTGGCCGAAAAGCTCTTCCAGGGCCTCGGCCAGGTTGCTGCCCACCGGGTTGTGGAAACGGTCCTTCTTGCTGCGCAGAAACTGCGCGGACTCGGACGGATAGACGCCCAGGGCCTCGTCGATCCATTTCTTGACCAGGCCACTCTGGTTGGCCTTCAGCAGTTCGACCAGGCTCAAGCCGGCCTCCACCACGCCCTAATTCGCCCGTCGGGCCCCTGGCGGCGCCTCGCCTGCGCCGCCCCGGCGGGCCATCCAGGGCTTTTAGAGACAAATGTCAGTGCTATGAAGTAGTTAGCGCTTAGCCTACAGTGGCACATAGTTAGCACACCCCACCAGGCGCGTCAAGCGTCTTGCGCCCGGCTCCGGCTTGCGCTCCATAAAAATCCCCCCCACGGCCGCCGTCGCTCCCCAGCGAGGCCCCGCCCCGGCCGCGCCGCCGCCTGGCCGGGAGAGGCCCAAGGGCGGACAGCCGCCCCATTCTGCGGTAGGCCCCGCCAATCTGTCAAGGGCGGCCGGCCGATTGGCCAGAGCCGGCGGCCTGGGCTAAAATGGCGGCAAAGTCTGGACTCTATCGGGAGGCGGCCCATGGCCACGTTCACCGGTTTCAACCACCTGGCCCTGGCCACGGGCGACCTGGAGGCCACCATCCGTTTCTGGCGCGACCTCGTCGGCCTGCCCCTGGCGGCCGCCCTGGGCAAGCCCGGCGCGCGCCAGTATTTCTTCGCGGTCGGCGGAGGGTGCTATCTGGGCTTCTTCGAATGGCCGGGGGTGGAGCCCATCCCGGAAAAAGACCACGGCTATCCGGTGGCCGGCCCCTTCGCCTTCGACCACCTGGCCATCGGGGTGGCCCACGCGGACGATCTCTGGGAGCTGCGCGACCGCCTGGAGGCGGCCGGGTTCTGGGCCAGCGAGCCCATCGATCACGCCTTCATCCATTCCATATATAGCTTCGACCCCAACGGCATCGCCATCGAGTTCGCCTGTCCCTCCCCGGCCCTGGACCTGGACGCGACCCCCCGCCTGGTGGACCGCGACCCCGGCCCGGCCGGTCGGGAAGGCCCCCGGCCCCGGCCGGCGCGCTGGCCGGCCGCCCGGCCCACCCCGGCCGATCAGCGCCAGGTGTACCCCGGCGAGGGCCTGGCCCTGCTGGAAAAGCCCAGCCGGACGTGAGCGGGGCGCCAGGAATAAACTACTAATATTAAATAATATTAATGCCATGGCCTCGGCCGGGGCCATGGGCGTCAAATTGCCCTCAAGAATCCGGCCGGGGATGCCGATCAGACAAATGAGCCGGCGCCAGCCCCAGGCATCCCGGCCAGGTGAGAGGTGTTTAGTTGGCCAGCAAGAACGACTGGGTCGCCAACTGCAAGCCGGACCGAGTGGAGCGCATCCGGGCGGCCAGCGTGTTCCTGCTCCAGGTGGGGCCGCCTTGCCCCAACCAGCTCCAGACCATGGAGGGCCTGCTCTCCGAGGGCGTGGTGGGTCTGTACCGGGTGGGCAGGAAGGACCAGGGCGCGGTGCGCGGCGACCAGGCCAAATACCTGGCCCAGAGCGATTTCGCCCCCTCGCCGGAGGCGCTGCGCAACCTGCTGGGCCCCCTGGCCCCGGACCGCTCCCGCTAGCGGCCGGGCGAAAACCGTCGCCCCCTCCCCTTTTCATCCGCCCGCAACTCGCACCAACCCATGGCCGAACCCGGCCCGCCCCGCTGGCTTGACGGCGCGGCCGGCCTGGGCCAAACTGGCCAGGCGGAGGTGGCCATGGAGGCGCGCGAATACGAGCTGATGTACGAGCTGGAGCTGACCCACTGGTGGTTCGTGGGCAAGCGCCTGGCCGCCGCCGCCCTGCTGCGGGGGGTGGAGCCCATCGCCGGGCTTCGGGTGGATGTGGGCGCGGGCACCGGCGCGCTTTTGAGCGAGCACCTGGGGCGCGGTCCGGCGGTGGGGGTGGAGCTGGACTCCCTGGCCGCCGGCCTCTGCGCGCGGCGGGTGGGGCCGGTCTTGGTGCGCGGCCGCTCCGACGCCCTGCCGCTGGTGGCCGGCGCGGCCGGCCTGGTCACGGTCATGGACATGCTCTATCATCAGGGGGTGGACGTGGCCGCCACCCTGGCCGAGTGCCGGCGGGTGCTCCGGCCGGGCGGCTACCTCCTGGTCTTCGACGCGGCCTACCAAGGCCTCCTTGGCCCCCACGACCGCTCCATGCACGCCGCCCGGCGCTTCACCAAATCCGGGCTCAGGGTCCGGGTGGAGCGGGCCGGCCTAACGGTGCTCCGGGCCGGCTACCGCAACGCCCTGCTGGCCCCCGGCCTGATCGCCCTGCGGCTCGCGGCCAAGTGGCTGGACCGCCTGCGCGGCCCCCGGCCGGACCCGCCGGCCTCGGACGTGCGCCGGCCGCCCGACGCCGTCAACCGCCTGCTGCTGGGCCTGATGGCCCATGAGGCCCGCTGGCTGCGCAACCACGACCTGCCCCTGGGCACCAGCGTCTGCCTACTGGCCCAAAAACCGCAAACCGGCGGGATGGAAATCGAAACCGGGGGGGAGCATGACCGCAACTCAGCGGGAATCGGAGGGCTATAGCGACCGGCCCGGCAAGGCCGCCTTTGTCTGGCGGCGCTACCGGCCCTATCTGGAGGGCAGGCGCATCCTGGACGTGGGGGCCGACCAGCGCCACCTGGCCCGCCACCTGGACCCGGCCGCCCACTATTGGGGCGTGGGCCTGGGCGGGGAGCCGGACCAGGAGCTGGACCTGGAGGGCGGGGTGCTGCCCTTTGGCGACCGCGAGTTCGACACCGTGCTCTGCCTGGACGTGCTGGAGCACCTGGAGAGCCTGCACCGGGTTTTCGACGAGTGCTGCCGGGTGGCGGCGGGCCACCTCATCGTGGCCCTGCCCAACGCCTGGGCGGCGTTTTTCCAGAGCCTGCGCCTGGAACCTGGCCAGCGGGCCAAGGCCCTGAAATTCTACGGCCTGCCGCTGGAGCCTCCGGCCGACCGCCGCCGCTGGTTTTTCAGCGACGCGCAGGCCGAACAGTTCCTGCGCCGGCGCGGGGCCAGAAACGGCTGGGATGTCGTCGAGTTGGACTATCACGGCGGCGACCAGGCCCAGGACTGGAAGGCCCGCCTGCGCCGGCGGCTCACCCGCCGGCTGCTGCACCCCAGCCTGGACCTGGCCAGCCTGGGCCGGCACACCCTCTGGGCGGTGCTGGCCCGCGCCGACCGCCAGGCCTGAGCCAGAACACGCGAGGAGAACCATGCCCCATCCCGGCCACCCTGGCCACCCCGGTCCGCACGCCCCCGGCCACCCCGGCCACATCGGCCGCCCACCGGCCGAGGCGGCCGACGGCGTCCCCGCCCTGCGCCTGGTGGCCTGGGAGACCACCCGCCGCTGCAACCTGGCCTGCGTCCACTGCCGGGCCGGGGCCTTGGACGCCGACTATCCCGGCGAGCTGACCACCGCCCAGGGCGAGGCCTTCCTCACCGACCTGACCGGCCTGGGCCGGCCGGTGGTCATCCTCACCGGCGGCGAGCCGCTGTTGCGCGCCGACATCTTCCACCTGGCCCGCTTCGGCCACGACCTGGGTCTGCGCATGGTCATGGCCGTCAACGGCACCCTGCTCACCCCGGAGATCGCCCGGAGGCTGAAAGAAGCCGGCATCCAGCGCCTTTCCATCAGCCTGGACGGACCGGACGAGCCAAGCCACGACGCCTTTCGGGGCCAGCCGGGGGCCTTCGCCGGGGCCCTGGCCGGCATGGCCGCCGCCCGCGCGGCCGGCCTTCAGTTCCAGATCAACACCACCGTGACCCGCACCAACCTGCCCTGGATCGAGCGCATCTTCGACCTGGCCGTGGCCGAGGGCGCGGCGGCCCACCACATCTTCCTCTTGGTGCCCACCGGGCGCGGGCGCGCCCTGACCGGCGAGATCATCACCGCCCAGGAATACGAGGACGTGCTGCACTGGTTCGCGGATAAAAAGTTCGCCGGCGCGCCCCTGGAGCTCAAGGCCACCTGCGCGCCGCATTTTTATCGCATCATCCGCCAGGAGGCCAAGGCCCGCGGGGTCAGGCTGTCCTTCGAGACCCACGGCCTGGACGCGGTGACCAAGGGCTGCCTGGGCGGCCAGGGCTTCGCCTTCGTCAGCCACGTGGGCGACGTGCAGCCCTGCGGCTACCTTGAGCTCGTGGCCGGAAACATCAAGACGACGCCCTTCAGCCGCATCTGGCGCGAGAGCGAGCTGTTCATCCGCCTGCGCGACCCCGACCGCCTGGGCGGCAAGTGCGGGGCCTGCGAATACCGCCGGGTCTGCGGGGGCTGCCGCGCGCGGGCCTACGAGGCCTGCGGCGACGAAATGGCCGAGGAGCCCCTGTGCCTGTATCAGCCGGCCGGGCTGGGCGGCTGAGCGCCCGCGCCGCCCGCGCGCTGCGGCGGCGGTGATTGCCCCCCGCCCCCTTGGGGGGGGCGATGGGAACGGCCCGGACAGCTCGTCTGTCCGGGCCGCGTCAGCGACAGGCGGTTGCGCGCGAGGCCGGGAAACTCTTGCTAGGGCAATTATATACTTGACGCATACAGCGTCAGCGTTCGGCAAGGAAATCTGAAAGTGGGCGGCGGTGCTTCTGCGAATTGCAGTTAAGGCAAGCGGTGACAAGATTGTCGAAGCTGTTGTCGCCGCCTTCCGCCACGGGCATAACATGATCCAATGTCGCGGTAAAGCGGGTTAGTTGCTTCTGACAGTATCGACACTTGTACTCATCCCGTTCAAAGACCCGTAACCTGTTCTCTCTGACGTTGTAGAAATCAACATCGTTCGGTACGACTTCGACTGGCTGCTCTATTAGAAGGCGCTGGCTTCTGTACTCCCGGCATGCGGGAATTTCATCGGGCGTAAGCACACGAAATGGCGTGCCATCGCGGTTCGGCTCACCCTCCTTGCGAAGCGCGCCAATAACTTCCAGTGCCCGGAAAATCTCACGGACCTTCCCTTCAGATATGGTGTTGTCAATCGCCGTTGAGTAAGATGACTTCGCGACACCCCGCCTAAGGGCTTTTCCGCTCAATCTTACGTGTGGATTCCCGTTCCTTGCAATGGAGTGAACCGCCCCGGGATTGCCGGAGACTCCGATTCTTGAGAGGATGGGGTCATGGGCAAGCAAAGCAGATATTCACCAGAGGTAAGGGAGCGGGCGGTTCGGCTGGTGTCGGAGCACACCGGGGAAT
>JBMORH010000032.1:0-229009 GCA_049322275.1 Thermodesulfobacteriota bacterium | reverse complement strand
TGAGGCCCAGGCCGCCCAGGCCGAGCAGGCCGGGCGCCGCGCCGGGGGTGAGGCCCATCCAGGCCGGGGCCAGGCGGGCGAGGCACAGGCCGGCCAGGGGTCCCGCCCCGGCCAAGGCCAGGGCCAACGTCAGGCCGTCGCGCCGGGTCAAGCGGCCGGCGAGCAGGCTGCCCAGCCCGCTCAGGCCCAGCCACAGGGCCAGGCCCACGGCCAGGGCCAGCTCGTTGCCGCCGGCGACGACCAGAAGCTCGCGTAGGAGCACGACCTGGCCCAGGCCGGTGCACCAGCCCAAGGCCCCGGCCGCCAGCGGGAGGCGGACCGGAGCGGGCGGGCGGGGCATCGGAGGCCTGCCGGATTATTCGTTGGGCGTGGGGGCCGGGCCTTCGGCCGGCTTGCGCCGGCGGGGCCGGCGGCGGCGGCGCGGCTTGGGGCTGGTCTGGGCGGCCTCGGCCGCGACGGCCGGCGGACGCGCGGCCTCCGGGGCCGGGGATTCCAGCGTTGGCGCGGGCGCGGTCTCGGCGGCCGGGGCTGCTTCTTCGCGCTCGCGGGAGGGCCGGACGGGCCGGCGGCGCTCGCGGGGGGCCGGGTCGCGGCGCTCCTCGCGCCTGAACTCCGGCGGGCGGCGGCGCACCGGGCGATACGGTCCGGCCTGGTCGGGCAAAAACCAGTCGTCCTCGGCCCAGCAAACCGGAATCTGCTGGCCCAGGTACTGCTCCACGAAGGGCAGGTGGGTGGCGTACTCGTCGCAGCAGATGGTGATGGCCTTGCCCACCGCCCCGCCGCGGGCGGTGCGCCCCACCCGGTGCACGTAGTCCTCCGGGTCGGCCGGCACGTCGAAGTTGATGACGTGACTGACTTCCTCGATGTGCAGGCCGCGGGCGGCCACGTTGGTGGCCACCAGGATCTTGAGCTCGTCGTTCTTGAAGCGCTCCATGAGCTGAAGGCGCTTGCGCTGGTCCAGGTTGCCGGAGATGCCCTCGGCCGGATAGCCGTTGCCCTGGAGCTTGTGGGTCAGCCAGTCCACCGCCCAGCGGGTGTTGACGAAGATCATCACCCGCGCCCAGTCCTCACGCTTCAAAAGCCCCAGCAAAAGGCCCAGCTTCTCGGACTTGGAGCAGTGGTAGAGCGCCTGGGTCACCTGCTCCACGGTGCGCCGCTCCGGCTCCACCGCGATCTTCTGGGGCAGGTTCATGTATTCGTAGGTAAGCTCCAGCACCCGGTAGTTGAGGGTGGCCGAGAAAAGCATGGATTGGCGTTGGTGATAGGGCGGCAGCCGCTTCATGATCCAGCGCAGGTCGGCCACGAAGCCCATGTCGAACAGGCGGTCGGCCTCGTCGATGACCAGGAACTTGATGTCGCGGGTGGCGAAGACCCGCTGCTTCATGTAGTCGATGAGCCGCCCCGGCGTGCCCACCACGATGTCCACGCCTTCGCGCAGGGTGCGGGCCTGCTTGCCATAGTCCACCCCGCCGAAGATGGCGGTCATGGTCAGGCCGCAGTGGCGGCCGATGGCCTCGGCGTCCTGGTAGATCTGCACGGCCAGTTCGCGGGTGGGGCTGATGATGAGGCAGGCCGGCTGGCCGGGTTTGCGCTGGCTGTCGCGCAGCAGGTGGGCCAGGATGGGCACCAGGAAGGCGGCCGTCTTGCCGGTGCCGGTCTGGGCCTGGCCGGCCACGTCCCTCCCGGCCAGGCCCAGCGGGATGGCCTGCTCCTGGATGGGGGTGCAGTTGAAATAGCCCGAATCGTGCAGGCCCCTGATGAGCGGTTCCGGCAGGTCGAACTCGGCGAAGGCCTTGCCCGCGGCCAGTGGCGCCAGCGCCTCGCGGCCGGCGTCCGGGGGCGAATCCTTAGATGTTATGTCGTTCATGACGGAGCAATATACCTTCCGCCCCCCGTTGCTGCAAACGCGCTAGGGTCTAAGCTGGCTCTGCCTGCCCACGTGGCCCCGACGCACCAGGCAGAATTCACCGTCCAGGCAGTCGAAGGCCGGGGAGGTGTAGACCAACTCGCCGTCCAGGAAATAGATCCAATGGGCGGTGGCCTTGGCGTGGCTCCAGGCGATCTCGCTCAGGCCGACGGTGGCCATGCCGGTCACGAAACGGGGAATCGCCTCGCTGGGGCAGAGCGGGGATTCCGGCACCATCTGGTACTGCCAGACCTCGTAGTAGTCGTCGTGGCCCTTGAACTTGACCTGCTTAACCTCCTCCGGCGGCCCCAGCACGGTCTGCACCTGGGCCGGGCGCATGCCAACCTTGAGCTTTTCCATCTGGTCCTTGGCGTTGGCCGCGCAGCCAGAGGCCAGGGCGACGATCAAAGCCAGCAACCAAAGGCTCATTCTGCGGGACATGATCTAAATCTCCGTTGCGTGCATTTGGTGCTTGAGATGCCCGCCGGCCCCAACCAGCCCGGCGCGCACGGCGATCAGCTCGGCCACGATGCTCACGGCGATCTCGGCCGGGGTGTCGGCGCCGATGTCCAGGCCGATGGGGGCGTGCACCCGCTCCAACTCGGCCTGGGTGAAGCCCTCGTCCATGAGCGCCCGGTAGATCAGCGCCTTCTTGCGGCGCGAACCGATCATGCCCACATAGGCCGACGGCGCGCGCAAAACCTGGGCCAGCACCTCCTTGTCGTGCAGGTGCCCGCGGGTGACGATCACCACATAGGAGCGCTGGTCCAAGGCTAGGCCATCCAGGGCGGCGGTGAAGGAGCGCGCCAGGAGTCGGTCGGCTTGGGGGAAACGGTCGCGGCCGGCGAATTCGGGCCGGTCGTCCACCACCACCACGCCAAAGCCGACCAGGCTCAACAGGGGGGCCAGGTACAAGGAAATGTGCCCGCCACCAAACAAATATACCACCGGTTGGCCGACCAGGGGCTGCAAAAAATATTCGCCCCCGCCGGGGCCGGCCGGCAGCCATAGCGGGCGCGGGCTCCCGGCCGCCTCGGCGATCCTATCGGACAACTGTTCGGGAATACGGCTAAAATCGTCACCAGGCCGCCAGAGGCCCTTGCGTCCGGCCAGGCCGGCCATGGCTCCGGGCCGCACCAGCGTCCAGATCAGGCCCTGGCCCTCCTTGGCCGCCACCGCCGCGTCCCTGGCCCAGGCCAGGGCCTCCCCGTCGCCGGCCATGAGGGGCTCCAGATAGACCCGGACCTGACCTCCGCAGATCATCTCCATCTGCGCCGCCTCGCGGCCGGTCAGGCTGAAATCCATCGTGCCGGCCTGGCCGGAGACCAGGGCCTGGGCGGCGGCGGTCATCACCTCGCCCTCCAGCCGGCCGCCGCCGATGCTGCCGATGAGCCCGCCGTTCTGGTCCACGGCGAAGACCGTGCCCAGGGGGCGGGGGGCCGAGCCGCTTTGGGCGACGATGGTGGCCAGGCAGAGGGGCCGGCCGCCGGCCAGGGCCGCGGACACCTGCTGGAAAAACTCAGGCAACAACAAGGCTGGACTTCATCCTAAATCTGGGGTTGGCCGTCGCGGAAGGCGCCGGGCGGGCTAGGCCCCGGGCTGGGGGCGAGCCACCATCACCGAGCATGGAGCGCGGCGCACGGCCTTGGCCGCCACCGAGCCGAAGAAGGCCTCGGCCAGGCCAGACAGGCCGGTGGAGCCCACCACCAGCAGATCCGCCTTCAGTTCCCGCGTCAAGTCTATCACCTCGCGCACGGGATCGCCCTCGCGCACCAGGGCCTGGGTCTGAACGTCCTTGGCCTGGCTCAGGTAGCGCCGCTCCATCTCGGCCAGGGAGGTCTCGGAAAGGTTGCCCGCGAGGCGCAGGTTGACCTCGCTGACCATCATGTCGTCCAACAAAGGCGAAGGGGCCACCAGGGGCGGGATGACGTGGACCACGCTCAGGCGGGCGCGCCCCAGGCGGGCCAGCTCCAGGGCGGTGGCGAAGGCCAGGTCGGCGCCCTCTGAGAAGTCGCTGGCCACCACGATCTGCTTGAAGGCCATGGCCGCCTCCTCGGTCTAGGGCTTGGGCGCGCTGGTGAGCAGGAATTTCAGGTCGTCGTCATAGAAGGTCACGCCGCCGCCCAGGAAGAAGGTGGCATGGTCGTCCTGGCTCATGATGTCGTCCACGCCGCCGGTCAGGTAGAAGTATTTCCAGAAGCTGTAGTCCACCCCGAACTTGAGGTGGGGGTTGCTGTCCACCCGGAAGTCGTAGGCCTCCAGGGTCAGCTTCAGCCGGTCATTGAGCATGTGATAGTCGATGCCGAAGCCGCCGCGGCTGGCCAGGATGCCGGCCCGCGCGGTGACGTCGTAGAAGCGCTTGCCGATCTGGGCGTTCCACTTCAGCTCGTCGCGGTCGATGGTGGTCTGCTTGACCGTGCGCTGATAGCTGGTGCCGCCTTCGTGAACGGTGGTGGTGGTCTCCTTGTCGGTGCGCTTGCCCACCGGGTCGTCCACGATGCCGATCAGATAAAACTTGTCGGCCTTGGGCTGCAGGCGCAGGTTCAGGGTGCTGCGCAGGGCGGATTCGCCAAAGAGGTATTCGCCGCGGTAGTCGACGTACACCCGCCAGGCGTCGGCCCGACCCAGGTAGTCGTTGATGCCGGTTAGCGCCTCGTCGATCTTGGTCACGGTGCTGTCGTCGTTTACCAGCTTGCCGATGCTGCCCTTGCCCTGGTCGATCTTGCCGGTGATTTCCTTGAGCGAGGCCAGGGTGGCGTTGAGGTCGTCGACGGTCTTGCGCTCGTTGACCAGAGCGCCGATGCTGCCCTGGCCCTTGTCGATCTTCTCCACCACCGAGGTCAGCCCGGAGATGGTGCGGTTCAGCTGGGCGCTGACCACCTGGAAGTTCCTGATCGTCTCGTTGAGGGCCTGCTTGTTGTCCCCGGTGATCTGGCTGACGTCGCTGGTGAAGCGGTCCAGGTTCTCCACCACCCTCGTCAGCCGCTCCTGGTTGTCGGCCACCACCACCTTCAGGGTGGCGGTCAGATCCTTCAGGTTGCTCAGGCTCTCGCTGATGTTCTTCTGGCTCTCCGGCGAGGCGATGCTCACCTTGAGCGAGGCGGTGATCTCCTTGATGTCGTCGGCGATGTAGCCGATGCGGCCCATCACCTGGTCCAGGTCGGTGGGCACCCTGGCCTTGGCCAGTTGCTCGCCGTCCTTGAGCTCCGGGGCGGCGGCGCTGCCGCTCTCCACGGCCACGTACTTGTCGCCCAGCACCCCGCGGGTGCGGACGTAGGCCGCGCTGTCGGCGGTCAGCTTGACTTCGGGGTGGATGCGCAGGGTGATGCGGGCCTGGCCCCGGTCCAGTTCTATGGCGTCCACCGTGCCGATCTGGATGCCGGCCATCTCCACCGGCGCGTTCTTCTTCAAGCCGGTGGCGGTCTCGAACACGCCCCAGACCCGGTAGCCCTCCGGCTCGCCGAACTGGAACTTGCCTAGGCGCAGCGTCATGTAGGTGAGCAACGCCAGCGCCACCAGCACGAAGACGCCCACCTTGGCTTCCGTGGAAAATCCCGCCATGATCGCTCCGTCGGCCCGGCCGCCGTCCCTTGCCCGCTGGCGGGGGTCCGGGTCCGTCTGCCGTCCAGTATATACCCAACCCGCCCCGGCCGGGCTACAAGACCTCGATGGGCCCCTCGGCCCGGCCGTGGATGAACTGCTGCACCACCGCGTCCTGGCTGTCCCTGATCTCGTGCGGCGGCCCGGTCGCGATGATCCGGCCCAGGTAGAGCATGGCCATCTGGTGGGCCACCTCGTAGGCGCCCTGGATATCGTGGCTAATCACCACCGCCGTCACCCCCAGCCGCTCCTGGGTGGTTTTTATCAGGCGGTTGATGGCGTCGGTCATCAGGGGGTCCAGGCCGGTGGTGGGCTCGTCGAAAAGAATGATCTCCGGCTCCAGGGCGATGGCCCGGGCCAGGCCGGCCCTTTTTCGCATGCCGCCGCTGAGCTGGCTGGGCATCTTGGCCTCGTGACCGGACAGGCCCACCAGGGCCAGCTTCTCCTCCACGATCCGGCCGATCTGCTTCTCGCCCAGCCGGGTGTGCTCGCGCAGGGGGAAAGCCACGTTCTCGTACACGCTCATGGAATCGAACAGGGCCGCGTCTTGGAAAAGCATGCCGAAGCGCTTGCGCACGTCGTTGAGCTCGCGGTCGTCCAGGGGCTTCAGGTCCCGGCCGTCCACCAGCACCTGGCCCCGGTCGGGCTTGATCAGGCCGATCATGTGCTTGAGGATGACGCTCTTGCCCCCGCCGGAGCGGCCGATGATGACCGTGGTCTTGCCCCGCGGCACCCTGAGGCTCAGCCCGTCCAGGACCTTCTGGGCCCCGAAATACTTGTAGACTTCCCTGAGCTCTATTATGGCGTCGGTGGCGGCCATGGCTAAAACATCAGCGCCGTTAGCACGTAGTCGGCGGCCAGGATGGAGACCGAGGCCAGCACCACCGCCTCGGTGGTGGCCCGGCCCACGCCCTCGGCCCCGCCGCTGGCGTAGAAGCCCTTGTAGCAGCCCACCAGCGAGAGGATCAGCCCGAAGACGCCGGCCTTGATCAGGCCCATGGAGATGTCGGAGAACTCCATGTACTCGATGATCTTGGCCACGAAGATGCCGGAGTTGATGCCCAACAGGTGCACGCCCACGACGTAGCCGCCCACGATGCCCACGTAGTCGGCCACGATGGTCAGCAGCGGGAGCATGATGATGGAGGCGACCACGCGGGGCAGCACCAGGTATTGGATGGGGTTGACGGCCATGACGTAGAGGGCGTCGATCTGCTCGGTCACCCGCATGGTGCCCAGCTCGGCGGCCATGGCGCTGCCGGCGCGGCCGGTGACCATCAGCGCGGTGAGCACCGGCCCCAGCTCGCGGGTCAGCGCCAGGGCCACGGTGGAGCCCACCAGGCTCTCGGCCCCGAAGAGGCTGAAGCCGTGATAGCTCTGCAAGGCGAAGACGGCCCCGGTGAAGGCGCCGGTGAGCACGGTGACGTTGATGGACTTGATGCCCACGAATTCCATCTGACGGAAGATCAGGTGCAGCCGCCAGGGCGGACGCAGCAGCCACAGGCAGGTCTGGATGAAGAGCAGGAGCAACTCCCCCGCCTCCTCCAGCCCGCGCATCACCGCGCCACCGACCATTTCCAGCGGTTTGCCCAGGACCATGACTCTCTTCCCCGCCACACGCGCCCGGCCGTTATTGCGTGGCAGGCCGGGCGCTTGCTCCACTATAGAGGCAGGGGCGCGAGGCGTCAAGAAACGAAGCTGGGTGGTTTGATGGCCTTTTATTGACTATCCGGCCCCTGGTTGCTAGGTTTAATGACGCCGGGGGGTGTCCGGAAGCGGCTGAGAGCCCCGCCCCATGTGGCCGGGGCAACCCCTTGAACCTGATCCGGGTAATACCGGCGAAGGGAACGGCTGGACTCCACGCCCAGGACGGCGGCCTTTGGGCCGCCCCAGGCGGGCCGCCCAGCCGGGCGGCCCGTACTTTTTTCGCGCCCGCCAGGCGTTGCCCCCGGCGCGGCCGGCGCGAGCGGGAGGAAGCCGATGTCTTTGCCGCGGGTGCTGATCATGGCCGGCTCCGACTCTGGCGGCGGCGCGGGCCTGCAGGCCGACCTCAAGGCCGTGGCCGCCCTGGGCGGGCACGCGGCCACCGTGGTCACCGCGCTCACCGCCCAGAACACGGTGGGCGTGCAGGGGGTGATGCCGGTGCCGGCCGAGTTCGTGATGAAGCAGTTCCGCGCCGTGGCCGAGGACATCGGCATGGACGCGATCAAGATCGGCATGCTGCACTCGGCCGAGCTGGTGGGTCTGGCCGCCGAACTCATCAAGGACCTGAACCTGCCGGTGGTGGTGGACCCGGTGATGGCCGCCAAGGGCGGCGACCGCCTGCTGATGGAGGAGGCGGTCACGGCGCTCAAGACCCGCCTCATCCCCCGCGCCAGCCTGCTCACCCCCAACCTGGACGAGGCCGAGGCCCTCCTGGGCCGGCGGGTGCGCGACCCGGAGGCCATGGCCGCCGCCGCCCAGGACCTGGCGGCCCTGGGCGCGGCCGCGGTGCTGGTCAAGGGCGGCCACCTGGAAGACGTGGCGGTGGACGTGCTCTATGACGGCCGCCAGATCCACGAGTTCAGCGCCCCCCGCCTGGACACCCCCCACACCCACGGCACCGGCTGCACCCTGGCCTCGGCCGCGGCCACCCTGCTGGCCAAGGGCTGGGGGGTGGTGGCGGCGGTGGAGCGGGCGCGCATCCTGGTGCGCCGGGCCATCGTCGGCGGGCTGGCCCTGGGCCGGGGCCATGGCCCGGTCCACGCCCTGGCCGACCTGGAGCCCAAGCTCAAGCTGGGTGCTTGCCTTGAAGAGCTCCAGGCCGCCCTGGAGCAGGTGGAGTGCTCCCCCGGCCTGGGCCGCCTGGTGCCGGAGGTGCGCAGCCAACTGGGCTACGCCACCCCCGGCGCGGCCATGCCGGCCCAGGTGCTGGCCGTGGCCGGGCGCATCACGGCGGTGGGCGGGCGCATGAAGGCGGCCGGGCCCATCCTGCCCGGAGCCAGCGCCCACGTGGCCAAGATCATCCTCACCGCCATGGCTCACGACCCCAACAAGCGCGCCGCCATGGCCCTGCGCTACAGCGACGAGCTGGTGGCCCGGGCGCGCGCCCTGGGCTGGCTGGTGGGCGAGTTCTCCCGCGCCGACGAGCCGGCCGAGGTCAAGGAAATGGAGGGCTCCACCCTGGAGTGGGGCACGGCCTGGGTCATTGGCCGCCTGGGGCGGGTGCCAGAGGCGATCTTCGACCGCGGCGAGGCTGGCAAGGAGCCGGTGCTGCGCGTTTTGGCAAATGATCCCGCACACATTGTCCGCATGGTCAGGGAACTGGCCGGCGACGGGGAATAGCGACATGGCGACACAGATGGAAGCGGCCCGCCAGGGCAGGATCACCCCGGCCATGCGGGTGGTGGCCGAGAGCGAGGGCGTGGACCCGGAGGGCCTGCGCGAGATGGTGGCCGCCGGCGTGGTGGCCATCCCGGCCAACCCGGCCCACGAATGCCTGACGCCCTGCGGGGTGGGCCAGGGGCTTAGGGTCAAGGTCAACGCCAACATCGGCTCCAGCCCTGACCGCTGCGACCCGACCGAGGAGATCGCCAAGCTCCGGGCCGCCCTGGAGGCCGGGGCCGACGCGGTGATGGATCTATCCACCGGCGGGGACCTCAAGGCCATGCGCCGCCAGGTGCTGGCCAACAGCCCGGTCTGCGTGGGCACGGTGCCCATCTACCAGGCGGCGGTCAAGGCCACCAGCGAGGAGCGCGGCATCATCGACCTGACCCCGGACGAGCTCTTCGGGGTCATCGAGGAGCAGGCGGCCGAGGGCGTGGATTTCATGACCGTGCACTGCGGCGTGACCCGCCACGCCCTGGAGCGCCTGAAGGCCGAGGGGCGCGTCACCGACATCGTCAGCCGGGGCGGGGCCTTCCTGGCCTGCTGGATGATCGCCAACGGCAAAGAGAACCCCTTCTACGAGCAGTACGACCGCCTGTTGGAGATCGCCCGCGCCCACGACGTCACCCTGAGCCTGGGCGACGGGCTCCGGCCCGGCTGCCTGGCCGACGCCACCGACCGCGCCCAGATCACCGAATTGGTCACCCTGGGCGAGCTGACCCAGCGGGCCTGGGCCGCCGGGGTGCAGGTGATGATCGAGGGACCGGGGCACGTGCCCCTGGACCAGGTGCAGGCCAACATCCAGATCCAGAAGCGGCTGTGCCACAACGCGCCCTTCTACGTGCTGGGCCCGCTGGTCACCGACGTGGCCGCCGGCCACGACCACGTGGCCTGCGCCATCGGCGGGGCCCTGGCCGGCTGGGCCGGGGCCGACTTCCTCTGCTACGTCACCCCCAGCGAGCATCTGGCCCTGCCCGGGCCGGAGCAGGTCTACGAGGGCGTGGCGGTCACCCGCATCGCCGCCCACGCCGCCGACCTGGCCCGCGGCCGCCGGCAGTCCTGGGAGCGCGACCTGGCCATGGCCGAGGCCCGCCGGCGCATGGACTGGGAGACCATGCTGAACCTGTGCCTGGACCCCAAGACCGCCCGCGCCATCCGCGCGCAAAGCCCGCCGGCCGAGGAGGAGGTCTGCACCATGTGCGGCCGCTTCTGCGCGGTGCGGCTGATCCGCGACTATTTCTATCCTGAGGGCCGGGACTAGCCCGTGTCCCTGGTGGTCTTCACGGACCTGGACGGAACCCTGCTGGACCACCACACCTATTCCCACGCCCCGGCCCGGCCGGCCCTGGCGGCGCTCAAGGCCGCCGGGGCGGCGCTGGTGCCCTGCTCCAGCAAGACCAGGGCCGAGCTGGTCCCGCTCTGGCGGGAGCTGGGCCTCGCTGGCCCGCTCGTCAGCGAGAACGGCGGCGGCGTCTTCCTGCCCGCGGGCCACGCCCTGGCCGCGCTGGCCGCCTGGCGGCCGGCCGGGGAGGGCTGGCTGGGCCTGGCCCTGAGCCTGGACATATTGGAGGTCCGCCGCCGTCTGGCATCCTTCGCCGGCCGTTTTGGCGCGCGCGGCTTCGGCCAGATGACCGACGCCGAGGTTGCCGGGCTCACCGGCCTGGACCTGGCCGCCGCCGCGTTGGCCCGCCGGCGCGAGTTCGACGAGCCGGTGCTCTTGCCCGACCCTGGTAGCCAGGGCGCGGACTTCGCCGCCGCGGCCCAAGCCGCGGGCCTGACCGCCGCCCGCGGCGGCCGCTTCTGGCACGTGCTCTCCGGCGCGGACAAGGGCCGGGCGGTGACGCTGCTGGCCGGGCTCTACCGTCGCCTGCACCCCGATCTGGTCACCGCCGGCCTGGGCGACGCCATGAACGACGCGCCGCTGTTGAGGGCCGTGGACCGGCCCTTCCTGGTGGCCAAGCCCGACGGCAGCCACGCGCCCCTGGACCTGCCCGGCCTGACCCGCACCACCCTGCCCGGACCGGCCGGCTTCAACCAGGCCGTGCTGGGCCTGCTGGACGAGGTCGCGCGCCCATGAGCGAATCCTCCCTGCCGGGGCGGGTGCTGGGCCTCTTGCTGGCCGGCCCCGGCCCGGTCTCCGGCCAGGCGATGGGCCGCCGGCTGGGCGTCAGCCGGGCCGCGGTGGGTAAGGCGGTGGAGGCGCTGCGCGGCCAGGGCTGCGTGATCCAGGCCCGCAGCCGCGCCGGCTACAGCCTGGTCACCGAGCCCGACCGGCTGCTGCCGGCGCGCATCGAGGCCCGCCTGGCCGAGCCCGGCCTGGGGCTGCCGCTGGTGCACTTCGACGACATCGACAGCACCAATCTGGAGGCTCGCCGCCGGGCCGAGGCCGGCGCACCCCACGGGGCCTGCCTGGTGGCCGAGCACCAGAGCGCCGGACGCGGCCGTCTGGACCGACGCTGGAGCGCCCCGGCCGGCGCGTGCCTGCTTTTTTCGCTGCTGCTCAGGCCCGGCCTGGGCCTGGGAGAGGTCTTCGGGCTGACCAACCTCATGGCCCTGGCCGTGTGCCGGGCGCTGGAGGGCCTCTGCGGGCTGACTCCGGCCATCAAGTGGCCCAACGATGTGTACCTGGACGGCCGCAAGCTGGCCGGCGTCCTGACCGAGTTCACCGCCCGGGCCGAGCGGGTGGACTACGTGGTGGTGGGGGTGGGGCTCAACGTCAACCTGACGCCCGCCGACCTGGCCGCCCTGCCCGCCCCGGCCAATTCGCTCCTGGCCGCCAGCGGCCGGGCCTGGGACCGGGCCGAGGTTTTGGCCGCCATCCTGCGCGAGTGCCGCGCCCTCTACGCCGACCTCATGGCCGGGGAGCGGGCCGAGTTGACCGCCCAGTACAACCAGCGCTTCTGGCTGGCCGGCCGGCGGGTGGGGGTGCGGGACGGCGAGGCCATCCGCACCGGCGTGGCCCGGGGCGTGGCCGCCGACGGCGCGCTCATGCTGGAGGAAACGCCGGGCGTCGTCAGCCTGATCCGCCACGGCGACGTCAGCGTGCTCTCCGTGGACTAATCGGGCAGGCGCAGGGCCAGGCTCAGGCCGTCCTGCTCCGGCGAGTGGCCGGGCAAAAAGCAGAGCAGGTGCGCCGCCCGCCAGGCCGGATCGGCCGCCAGCGCTGCGATGAAATCGGCCGCCGCGCCGAAGCTGGTGTTGTCGGCCGCCAGCAGGCCGCCCGGACGCAGCAGGCGGCGGCAGTGGGGCAGCGCCGGGGCGTAGCCGGCCTTGTCGATGTCCAGGAAGGCCAGGTCGAAAGGGCCGTCCAGGCCGGGCAACAGCTCGTCGGCCCCGCCCTCCAGGACCGACCAGGACACGGCCAGCCCGGCCCGCGCCAGGTTGGCCCGCGCCCGCGCCGCCATGGCCGGGCTCCGCTCGATGCTCACCAGACGTCCGCCCGCGCGCATGCCTCGGCCCAGGTGGATGGCCGAATAGCCGCTGGCCGCGCCCAGTTCCAACACCGCCCCGCCGCCGGCCAGGCCGGCCAGGATGGTCAGCAGCCGCCCCGCCACCGGCCCCACGATGGGAATGCCCTCGGTCGCGGCCTCGGCCTCCAGTTCCAGCAGCAGGCCGTCGCGCGCGGGCGTTAGCCCCCGGAAATAGCCCTCCAGGTCCGCCATCTGCTTGCCCATGCCCGCCTCCTGGGTTCGGCTCTTTGGCTGCGGTCATTATGGCGCGCGCCCCGCGCCGCCGGCGTGGACGCAATCGCCCCCAAGGGTTATGATGTGCGCCATGACCGCGACCGCGCAAACCAAATCCGCGCCGCCGGGCCCGGCTCCAGGGCTGGACGGCAACCAGGTGGCCCTGATCAAGATCTGGCACGGCACCCTGGACCCGCCCCGGCCGCCCATGGGGCTGCTCTTCGTGGGCGCGGCGCTCAAGAAGGCCGGCTTCGCGGTCAAGGTCTACCATTGGACCAAGGACGAGGCCCTGGCCGGCCTGCCGGCGGTCATCGCCCAGCGGCCGTTCCTGGTGGGTCTGTCCATCATCACCGGCGATCCGCTGGCCCTGGTGCTGGACTGCGCCCAGCGACTCAAGGCCGCCCTGCCCGGCGTGGCCGTGGTCCTGGGCGGGGTGCACGCCACGGTGGAGCCGGCCCAGTGTCTGGCCGAGGACGCGGTGGACTACGTGGTCCTGGGCGAGGGCGAGGAGACCGCCGTGGCCCTGGCCCTGGCCCTGGCCGCCGGCGCGCCGGTGGCGGACATCCCCGGCCTGGGTTATAAGCGCGACGGCCGGCCGGTGGTCAATCCCCGCCCGCCGCTGATCAAGGACCTGGACCAGCACGACATGGACTGGTCGCTGATCCCGGTGGAAAAATACATCGCGCCCGAATACGAGGGCGTGCGCCGGGTGCTCTTCGGCTACGTGGCCAGCCGGGGCTGCCCCCACGCCTGCGGGTTCTGCTACAACCACTTCTTCAACCAACGCACCTGGCGCAAGCAATCGCCCGAAAAGGTCATCGCGGACATCGACGCCCTGAAGCGTCAATACGACCTGGGCGGAGTGTTTTTCTACGACGACAACTTCACCGCCAACAAGAAATGGGCGCTGAGCGTGCTGGAGGGGCTCAAGACCGGCGGCCTGCACGTGGAGACCCGCGTGGACTACCTGAGCCCGGAGTTTTTGGCCGACCTGGCCGGTCGGGGGGTGGGCAGCCTGTTCATCGGCATGGAGTCGGGCTCCGACCGGGTGCTGGATCTATTGCAGAAGGGCTTCCACGCGGCCGACGCCCGGCGGGTGGTCGAGATGCTCAAGACCTTCCCCGGCTTCGTGATGCTCTCCTTCATCGTGGGCGCGCCCAGCGAGACCCTGGCCGAGTATCAGGCCACCCTGCGCCTGGTGCTGCACTGCCTGGAGAGCCTGCCCCGCGTGGGCTTCACCCTGGGCTTCTTCCTGCCTTATCCGGGCACGCCGCTGTTTGAGATGTGCGTGGCGCGCGGTTTCGCCCGGCCGGCCCGCCTGGCCGACTGGGAGGCCCTGGACCGCTGGGGCGGCACGGATCTCGCCATCCCCTGGACCGAGGGCTACCGCCTGACCACCAGCGAGGTCAAGCAGTTGCGCGGCGTTTTGCTGCGCATGAAGCAGAGCCGGCGGCGCGGCGACCCCCTGGGCCGGCTCTGGCACCATCTCCTGCGCCAGCGCTTCCTGCGCTCGGCCACGCCCGCCGGCCGACGGCTGGCCAGGCTGGTGGCCTGGGTGGATGATCGCGCCGGACGCGGCGGGGCCTTGGGCCGGTTCTTGGCCAAAGTGACCGGGGCGGGCCCCGTCTAGAGCCCGCCCCGCGCGCTCATCGCGCCGATGTCGGCCCTACTTGGCCTTGATGGCGCAGAAGCTGAAGACGTTGCCGATGCCGTCGACCATCTCCACCCAGCCGGTGAAGCGATCCGCCCGCACGCCCTCCACCAGGGCCGGGTTGTACAGAGGCAGGTACGGCATGTCGTCGCAGATCATCTTCTGCATGGCGAAGAGAATTTCGCGCCGCCTGGCCGGGTCCATCTCGGTCTCCGACTTGTCGGCCAGCTCGTCATAGACGGGGTTTTTATAGCCGCTCATGTTCCAGCCGTCGGTCTTGTCCTGCTTGGAGTGGAAGAAGCTGCGCAGGTAGTCCGGGTCCAGGTTCAGCCGGCCGTAGCCCAGCACGAACAGATCGAAGTCGTGCCGGTTCTTGACCTGCTTGAGCATGGCTGAAAAGGCCATGGGCCGGGCGGTGATGGGTATGCCCAGCTCCTTGAGCCACTCCTGCACCATCATGCCGGCCATGGCCCGGTTGGGGTCGTAGTCGCTGGGCGGGGTGAGCACGGTCAGCTCGCGCACCGGGAAACCCTCCGGGTCGCGCAGGCCCGCCCCCGGCTGGGGGTTGCCCTGGGCGTCCACCGGCGGGGTCCGCCAGGAATAACCGGCCTTCTTGAGTATCTCGTAGGCCGCCTTGATCCGCTGGGCCTTGTCCAGGCCCTGGCCCAGGTCCTTGAGGCCGGGGTTGTGGAAATAGACGTTGCCCTCCGGCACCACCGAGGTCATGGCCTCGCCGGCCCCCTGCAGGATGCGCTGCACGATGAAGCCCTTGTCGACCATCACCGCCACCGCCTGGCGGAAGGCCAGGTCGTGCAGGGGCGGGCGGCGCAGGTTGAAGCCCAGGTAATAAAGGGCGCTCTTCTTGCCGTGATAGAGCTTGATCTGCGGGTTCTTCTCCAGCTCGGCCAGGTAGCCGGGCAGGATGGCGTTCCAGTAGAAGTCGATGTCGCCCTTGCGCAGGCCCAGGACGGCCGCGTCGGCGGTGCCGAACACCTTGATCAGGATGCCGGCGATGTGGGGTCCCAGCTTGCAGCCGGCGATCTCCTGGCCGCGGCCCCAGAAGTGCTCGTTGGCCAGCAGGTGCATCATGGTCCCGCTCTGCCACTGGGCCAGCTTGAAGGGGCCGGTGCCCACCGGCTTGTCCAGCTTGGCCTCGCGCAGTTTGGCCAGGGGCTTGTCGGCCTGGTTGGCCTTGTCGGCGATGGGCTCCCACTGGGCGCGCTGCACAATGGGCGTGGCCAGCGAGCGGCTGACGAAGGTGGCCAGGGGGCCGCTCAGGGTGAAGCGGATGGTGGCCGGGTCCAGCACCTCGACCTTGCTCACCGTGTCCCAGAGATCGTAGTAGAGCGGAATCTTGAAGGACTGGATCAGCCAGACCGTGTAGGCCACGTCGTCGGCGGTCAATGGGCTGCCGTCGGACCACTTGGCCTGGCGCAGCTTGATGGTGTAGGTCAGGGCGGCCTGGTCATAGGCGGGCATCTCCGCCGCCAGCCAGGGGATGAGGTCCAGGTTCTTGGGTTCGCGGATGTAGAGCGGTTCGTAGATCAGGCGCACCACCCGGCTGGACCAGGCGTCGGTGGCCAGCCAGGGGTTGAGGCTCTTGGGCTCCTCCGGCACGCCCACCTTGAGGATGCCGCCACCGCCCGCCGCCGCGGCCGGGGCCGGGGCCGCGGCCAGGGCCGCCAGCAGAACGCCCAACAGGGCCAGACAACGCAGGGTTAGGTGAATCAAGCCCTGTTTGCGCATCCGTTAATCTCCAGGCTCCAGGGGCACGGTTTATCCGGGCCTCGTCATGAAATTTAATGATAATCGTTTTTACCTGGCCATGTCCACAACCAAGCCACGGTCATTCGTCGGCCGCCACCCGGAAACCCACCTGGCTGTAGCCCTGGTCGGCTGGTCTTCCCCAACGCCGGGCGCTGCGCACTCCCACCGCCGAGAAATTATAGGCCCCGCCGCGCACCACGCGCTCCGCGCCATCGGGCGGCCCCTGGGGATCCTTCTCCGGCGAATAGGAGTAATAGTCCACATCCAGGCGGTCCTGGCACCACTCCCACACGTTGCCGTGCATGTCGTAAAGGCCCCAGGCGTTGGCCGCCAGGCTGCCCACCGGGGTGGTGCCGGCCCGGTACACCCCCGGTTCGCCGCCAGGATAGGGCTTTTTGGCGAAATAGTTCACCTGGTCGGCGCTGATGGTCTCGCCAAAGGCGAAAGGCGTGGTGGTGCCGGCCCGGCAGGCGTATTCCCATTCGGCCTCGCTGGGCAGGCGGTAACGGCGGCCGTCCCTGGAGCCAAGCCAGCGGCAATAGGCTTGGGCGTCGCTCCAGCTCACCTGCACCACGGGATGATCGCCCCGGCCAATGATGTCGCTGCCCGGCCCCTGGGGATGGCGCCAGTTGGCCCCCCGTTTTTGCACGAACCCCTTGCTCCAGACGTGGCCATAGCCATGACGCTCGGCGTCGGTGACGCGGCCGGTGGCGGCCACGAAGGCGGCGAACTGGTCGTTGCTCACCTCGCGGGCCATGAGATAAAAGGGCTTGCTGATTATCACCCGGTGGCGGGGAAACTCGCGCTGATAATGCTGGGGCTCGCCGCCGCCTTTCCTGATGATTTCCTCGATGCTGTCGCGGCTGCCCATCATGAATTCGCCCGCCGGCACCAGGACCATGCCCTCCGGCGCGGGGCCGGCGGCGGTGCGCGTCAGACCGGCGCAGGCGCCCAGCGCCAGGCAGATGACCAGAACCGCCGGTCCGGCCAGTATCCATCCGAGCCAATCTTTCGTTTTCATGGCGGCCTTCTCCCTGGCGATCACTGGGGCCAGTTTAATACAGCCCGGCCGCGGCCTGGGCATAAATACGCCCCGGCGGCTTGCCGCCCCGGCCCGCCTCTGCTAGATTGTCAACCGGTTTTCATTCTTGGTTGACGTTTCCGGGAGACCCCATGACCGCCATACCAGCTCCCCTGACCGACCTGGACCTGGCCGCCCGCCTGCTCCAACCGGCCGACCTGGCCGAGCTGGGCGAGCTGATGGCCCAGGCCAACCGCGCCCGCCAGGCCGCCCACGGCGGCGCGGTGGAATTCTGCGCCATCGTCAACGCCCGCTCCGGCCGCTGCTCCGAGGACTGCGCCTTCTGCGCCCAAAGCGCCCGCCACCACACCACGGCCGAGGTTTATCCCCTCATGACGGCGGACGAGATCGTGGCGCGGGCGCGGATGGCGGCCACGGCCGGGGCGGTGCGCTTCGGCATCGTCACCAGCGGCAAGGGCTGCCCCGCCGGCCGGAGTCTGGACGAAATTTGCCGGGCCATCGAACGGATACGCGGCGAGGGCCTGATAAGCCCCTGCGCCTCCCTGGGCCTGCTGGCCCCGGACCAGGCCCGCCGCCTGGCCGCCGCCGGGCTGGCGCGCTATCATCACAACCTTGAGGCCGGCCCCAGCCACTTTCCGCGCATCTGCACCAGCCACGCCTTCGCCGACCGGGCGGCCACCGTGCGCGCGGCCCAGGCCGCCGGGCTCGAAGTCTGCGTGGGCGGCATCGTGGGCCTGGGCGAGAGTCCGCGCGAGCGGGCCGAGCTGGCCCTGGCCGCGGCCGAGCTCAACCCCCAGAGCGTGCCCATCAACTTCCTGAACCCCATCCCCGGCACCCCCCTGGGCCATCTCCAGCCGCTGACGCCCCTGGAGGCCCTGGCCGCGGTGGCGGTTTTCCGGCTCATGCTGCCAAAGGCGCGCATCCGCACCTGCGGCGGGCGCCAGCAGGTGCTGGGCAACCTGGCCCCGCTGATGTACCTGGCCGGGGCCGACGCCACCATGATCGGCAACTACCTGACCACCGAGGGCCGCCAGCCGGCCGACGACTTCAGCGACCTGGCCGCCCTGGGGCTCCGGGCGGTGGCGCGGGAGGGCTAGGACCATGGACCGCGATCAGCTCATCGCCGCCGACCTCCAGCACCTGTGGCACCCCTTCACCCAGATGCGGCTGTGGCCCGGCGAGCCGCCGCTCATTATCGCGCGGGCCGAGGGCAACTGGCTCATCGACCTGGAAGGCAGGCGCTACTTCGACGGGGTCAGCTCGCTGTGGGTCACGGTGCACGGCCACAACGTGCCGGCCATCAACCAGGCCATCCGCGCCCAGTTGGACGACCTGGACCACTCCACCCTGCTGGGGCTGAGCCACCCCAACGCCATCGCCCTGGCCGCCGAGCTAATCCGCATCGCCCCGCCGGGGCTCGCCAAGGTCTTCTACAGCGAGTCCGGCTCCACCGCGGTGGAGATAGCGCTCAAGATGGCCTTCCAGTTCTGGCAACAGTCCGGCCGGCCGGAGAAAAAGACCTTCGTCAGCCTGGAGGGCGCCTATCACGGCGACACCCTGGGCAGCGTGAGCGTGGGCGGCATCGACCTCTTCCACCAGGTTTACGGCCCCCTGCTGTTTCCGGTGCACCGCCTGCCCCAGCCCCACTGCCGCCGCTGCCGCCTGGGTCTGACCCACCCGGACTGCGGCCTGGCCTGCGCCGAGACCCTGGACGCGCTGCTGAACGAGCGCGGCGACGAAATCTGCGCGCTGATCGTGGAGCCCAGGGTGCAGGGGGCCGACGGCATCATCGTGCAGCCCGCGGGCTACCTGCGCCGGCTGTGGGAGATCGCCAAGGTTCACGACGTGCTCATGATCGCCGACGAGGTGGCCACCGGCTTCGGTCGCACCGGGGCCATGTTCGCCTGCGAGCTGGAGGGCGTGCGGCCGGACCTGATGGCCCTGGGCAAGGGGCTGACCGGTGGGACGCTGCCCCTGGCCGCCACCCTGGCCAGCCAGCGGGTCTATGACGCCTTTTTGGGCGAGTTCGCCGAGTTCAAGACCTTCTTCCACGGCCACACCTACACCGGCAACCCCATCACCTGTGCCGCCGCCCTGGCCAACCTGCGGCTCATGGCCGAGACCAACCTGGTGGGCTCCCTGGCCCCGCGCAGCGCGCAGATGGCCGATGGCCTCAAACGCATCGCCCAGCTCAGCCACGTGAGCGAGGTGCGCCAGCAGGGGTTGATGGCCGGCATCGAGCTGACGGCGGACAAGGCCAGCGACACGCCCTACGACCCGGGTTCGCGCATGGGCCATAGGGTCATCATGGCCTGCCGGGGGCGGGGGGTTATCATCCGGCCCCTGGGCGACACCGTGGTGCTGATGCCGCCCCTGGCCAGCGGCGAGGCGGAGCTGGACCACCTGCTGGCGGCGGTGGAGGCGGCCATCGTGGAGGTGACGGAGGCGGGCGCGTGAGCGGGTCTACCGCCCTGGAGACGCTGCGCGAGCGCCTGGAGAACAAGCGCCGGCGCGGCCTGGGCCGGGTCTTGCGGCCGGTGGGGCCGGCCTCCGGCCCCTGGGTGAGCGTGGACGGCCAGCGGGTGCTGCTCATGGCCAGCAACGACTACCTGGGCCTGGCCAGGCATCCGCGCCTGGCCGCCGCCGCGGCCGAGGCCGCGGCCCGCCACGGCAGCGGCAGCGCGGCCAGCCGCCTGGTCTCCGGCACCCTGGAGCTGCACCAGGACCTGGAGAAGCGCATCGCGGCCTTCAAGGGGACCGAGGCGGCGCTCTTTTTCGCCACCGGCTACATGGCCAACCTGGGCGCGGTGGCCGGCCTGGCCGACCGGGGCGACTACGTGGTCAGCGACGCCCTGAATCACGCCAGCCTCATCGACGCCTGCCGGCTCGCGCGGGCCACGCTCAGGGTCTACCCCCACTGCGACGCGGCGCGCGCGGCCGAGCTCTTGGCCGAGGCCCCGGAGGGCGCGCTCAAACTGCTGGTCACCGACGGCGTGTTTTCCATGGACGGCGACATGGCCCCCCTGCCGGCCCTGCTGGGGGCGGCCCGACGGCATGGCGCGCTCCTGGTGGTGGACGACGCCCACGCCACCGGGGTCTGGGGGCCGCGCGGCCGCGGCAGCCTGGACCATTTCGGCCTGGCCCCCACCCCGGAGCTGGTCACCGTGGGCACCTTCAGCAAGGCCCTGGGCGGCCTAGGTGGGTTCGTGGCCGGGGCGACGGCGGTCATCGACAGCCTGGTGCACAACGCCCGCAGCTTCCTCTACACCACCGCCCCGCCCCCCGCCCAGGTGGCGGCCGCGGCCGCGGCCCTGGCCCTGGTGGACGAGGAGGCCTGGCGGCGCCAGCGGCTGCGCCAGCTCTGCGCCGGTTTCCGCGCCCGCCTGGAGGGCATGGGCTTTAGCCTGCTCAGCCCGGCCGGCCCCATCGTGCCGCTGATGGTCGGTGGCGCCCAGCCGGCCCTGGATCTGGCGGCCGGGCTCTTGCGGCGCGGCGTGCTGGCCCCGGCCATGCGCCCGCCCACGGTGCCGGAGGGCACCAGCCGCATCCGGCTGACCGTCACCGCCGCCCACGACGAACAGGACCTCGAAACCGCGGCCCAGGCGCTCCTGGCCGCGTCCCAGGAGGCAGGCTCATGAAAAAGGCCCCCGGCATCTTCGTCACCGGCACCGACACCGAGGTCGGCAAGACCATGCTCTGCGCGGCGCTGCTCTTGGCCCTGCGCGGCCAGGGCGTGGACGCCGGCTACCTGAAGCCGGTGGGCACCGGCGGGGTGGAGCAGGACGGCCGCCTGGTCAGCCCGGACCTGCTGTTCATGAGGCAGGTGACCGGTCTGACCGACCCGCCCGAACGCGTCAATCCCATCTGCTTGCGCCAGCCCCTGGCCCCCCTGGTGGCCGCCCGCCTGGAGGGCGTGCACATCTCGGTGGCCGACGTGCGCAAGCTGCTGCGCGAGACCCTGGCCAAGCACCAGTTCACCATCGTGGAGGGGGTGGGCGGCGTCATGGTGCCCTTGACCACCCGCCTGATCCTCCTGGACCTGATGGTGGACCTGGACCTGCCGGTGCTGGTGGCGGCCCGGCCCGGCCTGGGCACCATCAACCACACCCTGCTCACCATCGGGGCGGTGCGCGACCGGGGCCTGAAGGTGGTGGGCTTCGTCTTTTCCGGACCCGATCCGGCCCTGCCCCCGGACCCGGCCATCCCCTACAACGCCGAGATGATCACCGACTTCTCCGGGGCGCCCTTCCTGGGTCAGTTGCTCTGGCTGGCCAAGGACCTCCAGGGCTGCCCGCCGGCGGCGGAGCTGGAGGCGGCCACGCGCGAGCACCTGGACCTGGCTCCGGTGCTGGCCCTGGTGCCGGACAGATAGCCCGGTCGCGTCGCCCGAAATGCGCGGGCGAGGACAGCCCCCGCCAGCGCATTTCAACCCAGACCAATGTGGTTGAAATAAAACTAATATTAGCTGGCGCGCGGCCGGCGCCGGAGGCGCTCAGCGCCGCCAGAACTCCGGCACCAGTAGGATGAGCACGGTGTATATCTCCAGGCGGCCCACGATCATGGCCAGGCAGAGCACCCATTTGCCCAGAACCGGCATCTCGGCGTAGTTGCCGACCGGGCCCACCTGGCCCAGGCCGGGGCCGATGTTGCCCAGGCAGGCGATGGCGGCCGTTAGGCTGGTGGTCACGTCCACGCCCAGGGCGGTCAGGACCACGCCGGTGGCGACGAAGCAGGTCAAGTAGAGGCCCATGAAGGACCAGATGGAGGCCACCACCTGGCGGTCCACCGCCCGGCCGTTGAGACGCAGGGGGGTGACCAGGCGGGGATGGATCAGGCGCAGGAACTCGTAATAGGACTGCTTGAGCACCACCATCACCCGCATGACCTTGGGCCCGCCGCCGGTGGAGCCGGCCGAGCCGCCCACGAACATCAGCACGATCAGCAAGGCCAGAGGCAGGGGCGGCCATAGCGAGTAGTCGGTGGTGGCGAAGCCGGTGGTGGTGAGAATGGTGGCCACCTGGAAGGCGGCCAGACGCAGGCTGGACTCGACGCCGCCGCCGGCCGCGATCAGCCCCAGCGCGATCAGCAGGCAGGCCGCCACGGTCAGGCCCAGGTAGAAGCGGCACTCCTCGTCCTTGAACCAGGCCCAGGTGCGGCCCTTGAGCAGCCAGTAGTGCAGCGAGAAGTTCATGCCGGCCAAGACCATGAAGATGGTGACCACCCACTCGATGTAGGCGCTGCCGTAGGCGGCGATGCTGGCGTTCTTGGTGGAAAAGCCGCCGGTGGCCAGGGTGGCGAAGGCGTGGCAGACGGCGTCGAACCAATCCATGCCCCCCAGCATCAACAACAGCACCTGCAAGCCCGTCAGCAAGGCGTAGACCTTCCAGAGAACGCTGGCGGTGTCGGCGATGCGCGGCTGCAGGCGATCGGGGGTGGGGCTGGGCACCTCGGCCTTGTATAGCTGCATGCCGCCCACCCCCAACAGGGGCAGGATGGCCAGCGAGAGCACGATGAAGCCCATGCCGCCCAGCCAATGGGTGAGCGCCCGCCAAAAAAGCACCGCGTGGCTGCATTTTTCCACGTCGGTGAGCACGCTGGCCCCGGTGGTGGTGAAGCCGCTGGCCGCCTCGAAGACGGCGTCGGCGAAACCGGCGAACTCGCCGGAGAGGTGCAGCGGCAGCCCGCCCAGGAGCGCGGCCATGAGCCAGCCCAGCCCCACCACGGCCATGCCCTGGCGGTGGTTCATCTCCTTGGGCTGGTGGTCGCGCAGGGCGTAGTAGAGCCCCGCGCCGGGCGCGCAGCAGGCCACGGCCCCGATGAGGAAGGCGTTCCAGGCCGGCTCGCCATAGAGCAGGGCCACGGCCATGGGCAGGAGCATGCACAGGCCCAGGCCCAGGGAGAGCAGGCCCAGCAGGGCGATGACGTAGGGCGCTCCCATGGCCGGGCCTAAAAGTATTCCAGGCTGACGGTGAGCAGCTTCTCGACCTTGGCCAGCACCGAGCGCAGCAAGAAAATGACCAGGCGGTCGCCGGGCTGGACCACGGTGGAGCCGCTGGGGATGTCCACCACTCCGCCGCGGTCCAGGGCGGCCACCAGGGCGCCGGCTGGCATTTTCACCTCGGCCAGGGGGCGGCCCACCACGCCGGAGGTGGCCTGGGCCTCCACCTCGATCACCTCGGCCCCCTCGTCGCGCAAGGCGGCCACGTTGAGCACCTTGCCCCGACGCAGGTAGCGCAGGATGGCCCCCACCGCCGCGAAGCGCGGGCTGACCACCATGTCCAGGCCCAGGGTGCTGACCAGCGGCACGTAGCCCAGGTGGGCCACCCGGCTGATGGTGCGCTTGGCTCCCATCTTCTTGCCCAAGAGCGCGATGAGGACGTTGTCCTCCTCGTCGTCGGTCACCGCGCAGAAGACATCGGCCCCGCCGACGTTCTCCTCCTCCAGCAGGTTCAGGTCGGTGCCGTCGCCGTGCAGCACCAGCACGCCCTCCAGGCGGTCCACCAGGCGCTGGCAGCGCTCCTCGTCGCGCTCGATGATGCGCACCTTGACCCCGCGGGCGATGGCGTCCGCGGCCACCAGGCGGCCGATGGCCCCGCCGCCCACCACCACCAGGTTGCGCACCGGGTCGGCGGCCAGGCCGAAGGCCCGCACCACGGCGTCGATCTGCTCCTTGCGCACCACCACGTAGGCCAGGTCGTCATAGTGGATGGCGTCCGGCCCGCGCGGGATGACCACGTGGCCGGTGCGCTCGATGGCCGCCACCAGGAAATCCGGGCCGCCGGGGGCGCGCAGGTCCATCAGCCTGCGCCCCACCAGGGGGCTGGTGGCCGGCACCTTGAGCCCCAGGAGCTTCACCCGGCCCTCAGCGAAGTCGGCCACCGAGGAGGCGGCCGGCACGCTGATGAATTGCAGTATCTGGCGGGCCACCTCCCGTTCAGGGTTGATGACCGTGTCGATGTCCAGGGCCTTGCTGCCGTGCTCCTCGCAGAAATCCAGGTAGTCGGCGTCGCGGATGCGGGCCACCCGTGTGGCCGAGCGGCTGAGCAGCCTGGCGAAACGGCAGGCTTGCAGGTTCACCTCGTCGCTGTCGGTGACCGCCACCACCATGTCGGCCTGGTCGATGCCGGCCGCCTTTAGCATGCTGGGGCTGGAGCCGGGGCCGAGCAGGGTGTTGACGTCCATGCGCTCGTTGACCCTGCGCAGTTGCTCCGGGTCCTTGTCCAGCACCACCACCCGGTGGCCTTCGCGCGAAAGGCGCAGGGCGGTGTGGAAGCCTACCTCGCCGGCCCCGATGATGAGGATCTGCATGTTCGCCCCATGGCCCGCCAGCGGGCCGAGAACGCCGGTTGATCCAGTCCTGGCAGGAAGCTACCACGCCCCCCCTGGGGGGTCAATCGCCCTGGCCGGGGGCCAGGGTGCGGGCCAGGAAGGCCGCGACGCGCTCCTCGAAACCCCGGCGGCCGAAGCCCGCGGCATGGGCGGCCAGGCTCTGGGGGTCGAAATCGGCCAAGCCCGCCTCCAGCTCGGCCATGGCCGCCATGAGGGATTCGACCGTCTGCTCGGCGAAGAACAGGCCGGTAGCCGCCCGCCCGGCCGGATCCTCCGGCCCCACCACCGTCTCCAGGGCTCCGCCCCGGCCATAGGCCAGCACCGGCCGGCCGGAGGCCATGGACTCCAGCGGGGTGATGCCGAAATCCTCCTCGCCGGGAAAAAGCAAGGCCCGCGCGCGGGCGTAGAGCCCCGGCAGGGCCTCGTCCGGCTGCCAGCCCAGGAACTCCACCGTGGGTCCGGCCAGGGACCTGAGCCGGCCCTCCTCCGGGCCGATGCCCACCACCTTGAGCCGCCGGCCGCTGCGGGCGCAGGCGGCCACGGCCAGGTCCACCCGCTTGTAGGGCGCCAGGGCGCTGACCACCAGGTAGTAGTCCTCCACCTGGGCGGCCGGCGCCGGCGCGAAGCGTTCGGCCTCCACCGGCGGGTGGATGACCGTGGACCGCCGGCGGTAGTGCCGGGCGATGCGCCGGGCCACGTGCTCGGAGTTGGCCACGAAATGGTGCACCCGGCCGCTGGTGCGCGCGTCCCAGCGTTGCAGGGGCTTGCGCAACAGCGGCATCACCAGCCGGGCCGCGCCGCCCCGGCCGGGGCCGAAATACTGGTCGTAGAGGTCCCACACGTAGCGCATGGGGGTGTGCACGTAGCTGACGTGCACCGCGCCCTGGGGCGGCCGCGCGGACTTGGCCACGCAGTGGCTGGTGGAAAGCACCAGGTCGCAGGGCGGCAGCCTGAGCGAATCCACCGCCAGGGGGAACAGGGGCAGGCAGTGGCGGTAGTAACGCTCCTTGGCCGGCGCCCGCTGCAGGAAGCTGGTGACAATCTGGCGGTCGCCGATGAGCGGGCTGACCGAGCCCTCCACGTGCAGCAGGGTGTAGAGCGGCGCCTGCGGGAACAGGCGGCAGAAGGATTCCAGCACCTTCTCGCCGCCGCGCATGCCGGTCAGCCAGTCGTGCACCAGCACCACCCTGAGGCCCCGCAGGGCCGCCGGCAGCGGGGTCCCGCTCATGTCCGGGGGGCCTCCAGCACCCGATGGTAGACCTTCAGCACGCTGCGGGCCGACTCGGCCCAGGTGAAGCGGCTGGCCTGGGCCGGCCCGGCGGCGGCCAACCGGGCGCGCAGGTCGGCGTCGGCCAAAAGCCGGCCCAGGGCCTCGGCCAGGGCCTGGGGCTGGGGCTCGGCCAAGAGCGCGGCCTTGCCCACCACCTCCGGCAGCGAGGCCCGGTCGCTGGCCACCAGCGGCGCGCCGCAGGCCAGGGCCTCCAGGGCCGGCAGGCCAAAGCCCTCGTAAAGCGAGGGGATGACCACGGCGGTGGCGGCGGCGTAGGCCACGGCCAGGCCGGCGTCGTCCAGGTGGGGCAGCAGACGCAGGTGTTCGGAGGGCTCCACGCCCTTGAGCTGGCCCGGCGCCACCCCCACCAGAACCAGGGGCGGGGTGCGCCCCGGACCGTCGGGCGCGGCGCGCAGGATGGCGTGGGCCTGGACCAGGGCCGCGAGGTTCTTGTGGGGCTTGGGGTTGCCCACGCCCAGGACGTAGGCCGGCGGCAGGCCCAGCCCGGCCGCGGCCGCCGCGCGCTCGGCGGCGGCCAGGGGGCGGAAGGCCTCGCCGGCCGCGTTGGGGGTCACCACCACCCGGCGCGGCTCCACGCCCAACAGCTCCACAATGTCGCGCTTGCTGTGCTGGCTGACCGTGAACACGGCCTGGCTCTTGCGGGCGGCCGGCCCCGCCACCCAGCGGTAGAACAGCCGGTGCCTGGCCCCGTGATCGGCCGGGAAGCGCAGGTGGATCAGGTCGTGGACGGTCGTGAGCATCGGCCCGTCGAAGCGCGCCGGCGGGGCGTAGAAGGTGCAGTGGTAGAGGCCCGCGTTGAGGCTCTGGAGCACCTTGGGCAGCAGCAGTTGCGACATCAGGCCGTAGGGGGCGTAGCCGAAGACCATGGCCAGCACGCGCGGGTCCTTGGGCAGCCGGGCCGTGGAGGCGCGGTCGCGCACCAGCACCCCGAAGGCCACCTCGTCGCCGGCCTCGGCCAGCATGGCCCGCAGAAGCTCCAGGCCATAGCGGGCCATGCCGTGCATGCGCGGCTCCAGGGTGCGCAGATCGTAGATGATTCTCACCTTGCTTGTCGCTCCTTCAGGGCAGCCCGGTAGGCGGCCAGGGTCTGGCGGGCGCAGGCGTCCCAACTGAACTGGGCCGCCCGCGCCAACCCCTCCCGGCTCAGCCTGGCGTGCAGGTCGTCGTCGCTGAAAAGCCGCCACATGGCCGCCGCGATCTCGCCCACCTCGGTGGGCTCCACCAACAGCGCCGCCTGGCCCGCGATCTCCGGCAATGAGCTGATGTTACTGGTGACCAGGGGGGCGCCGCAACTCATAGCCTCCAGGGCCGGCAGGCCGAAGCCCTCGTAGAGCGAGGGAAAGACGAAGGCGCGGGCCGCGCTCATCAACAGCGGCAGGTCGGCCTGGGGCACGAAGCCGGTGAAGATGACGTCGTCGGCCAGGTTTAGGCCGGCCAATTCCTTGAACAACGGGCCGGTGAGCCAACCCTTCTGTCCGCTGATGACCAACTGGGCGCGGCCGGCCAGGCGCGGGCGCAGCTCCAGGTAGGCCTTGACCAAGCGCACCAGGTTCTTGCGCGGCTCCACGTTGCCCACGTGGTAGAAGAACGGCTTGCGGATGCCGTAGCGGCGGCGCACCGCATCCAGGGCGGCCGGGTCGGTGGCCGGCCGAAAGGTGGGCGAGGCGGCCAGGGGCGCCACCGTGACCTTGGCCGGGTCCACCCCCAGGACCCGCACCAGGTCGTCCTTGGTGCTCTGGCTGACGCTGACCAGCCGCTCGGCCCGCTTGACCACCCGGCGCAAAAGCCAGCGCATGTACAGGGCGTATTTTCGCGGGATGGTTTCGGGATATAGAAAGGCCACCAGGTCGTGGATGGTGGCCACGCGGGCGAAGCCGTCCCGGCCCAGGGGCAGCAGCACCGCCGGGCCATGCATGACCTGGACCCCCGCCCGGTCCAGGACGCGCGGCAGCCAGCAATGCTCCCAAAGATCGCCCAGGGGATGGCTCTCGTGGGAGACGCGGGTGGGGATAGTCTGGCCGGGGCGCGCCGCCTCGGCCAGAAGCGCCAGGTTGGGGCCGCGGCCGATCATGAGGAATTCGTCCTCCGGGGCCACCCGCCGCAGCCCGCGCATGAGGTTGAGCACGTAGTTGCCGATGCCCGAACGCATGGGCGTCACCGTGCGCACGTCGATGGCTGCCCTCACCATGCCTCCAAGTGCGCTCCCGGCCGGCGGCCGGCGGCCAGGGTTTCCAAAAGGTTGGCCGTGGCCAGGGCCCAGGCCGGCCAGGAAAAGCGCTCCCGCGCGCGCGCCAGCCCCCTGGCCGCCAGTTCGGCCCGCGGGCCGGGCTCGGCCAGGCGGTCCAGGGCCGCGGCCAGGGCCGGGGCGTCGCCGGCCGGAAAGACCAGCCCGGCCGGCCCGATCACCTCCGGCACCGCGCCGGCGTCCCCGCCCGCCACCGCCACGCCGCAGGCCATGGCCTCGGCCAGCACCCGGCCGAACTGCTCCAGCTCGAACCCGGCCCGGCGCGCGGGCAGGACCAGCACGTCCAGCCGCCGATACAGTTCCGGCATGTCGCGCTGGTCCACCAAGGGAATCACCTCCACCCGCTGCGGCCCCAGCCGCGCCGCCCGCTCCCGCACCAGGCCGTCCAGCGGACCGCCGCCCACCAGCACCAGCCGGTGGGGGCTGCGCATCAGGCCGCTGGCCGCCATGAGGGTGTCCAGGCCCTTTTCCGGGCTGAAGCGGCCCACGAAGCCCACCGTGTAAGGCCTGGCCGGCGGCGGCGGCCCGGCGGCCGGGCAAAAATGGTGGGTGTCCACCGCCCAGGGAATATACACCACCGGCCCCCGAAAGCCCCTCTGGCGCAGAACCCCGGCCGCCGCCCGGTTGCGGGCGATGATGGCCGCGCTGGCCGCGAAGACCCGGCGCTCCAGCCAGGTGTCGGCCGCGTACAGGGCCAGGGAGGGCTGGGGGTGCCAGCGGCGGCCGAAGCAGAGGTTGCGCCAGGAATGGCAGACGAACAGCGCCCGCGGGGCCAGCAGCCGCCGCAGCAAAAGCGCCTGGCCGGTGAGCCAGAAGTTCTCGTCACTGAGCGCCAGGATCGCCTCCGGGGCCGGGCGCAGGGCCTCGGCCAGACCGCCCAGCAGCACCGCCCGGTTGGGCGGCTTGCCCAGGGCGAAGCCCCGCACCAGGCGGTAGGAGCCGGACCAGGCGGCCGGGGCGGACAGGCGGCGGTAGTTCTCGCGCCAGGCGGCCGGGGCCAGCAGGGTGACCGACAGCCCGCAGGCGGCCAGGGCCTCGGCCTTGCCCAGCTCGCTTAGGCGCGCGGCGTTGGGGTCGATGACCAGCACCCGCATCAGGCCGCCCCCCCGGCCCCGCCCCCACGAACCCGCCAGCCGGCGGCCAGCGCGCGCAGATCGGCCGGCCGCAACGCGCCCAGGGCCAGGGCCGCGCCGGCGTAGACCGCCGCGGCCAGGGGTATGACCAGCCCCAGGCCCCAGCCCGGCTGGACCAGCAGGAACAGGCTCATCGCCGCCGTGGCCGCGGCCGGCCGGCCGGCCAGCCGCCAGGGGCCGGGCAGGCCGGCGGCTTGGCGCAAAAACCAGGCGTTGACCAGCAGCAGGACCAGCTCGCAGGCCAAGGTGGCGGCGGCGGCGGCCAGGTGGCCCCAGGCCGGGATCAGGAGCCAGTTCAGGACGATGTTCACCGCCAGGGCCGCGCCGGCGGCCAGGGCGGTCAGGCGCTGGCGGCCCAGGGCGTAAAGGGCGGTGAGTTGGAGATAGTTGACGAAGACCAGGGCCAGGCAGGGGGCCAGCCACAGGAAAACCGAAGCGGTCATGGCGTACTGGCCGCCATAGACCAGGTCGGTGATGGCCGCGCGCTCGGCCAGGAGCCCGGCGGCCGCGGGCAGGCCCACGAGCAGGGCCAGGGTCATGCCCTTGCGATAGAGCGCGTCGAACTCGACGGGTCGGCGGCCGGCCAGGTCTGAAAGCACCGGCAAGAGCGCCGCGGCCACCAGCCCGGCCAGCATGCCCAGGGCGTCGGTGACCCGCACCGCGGCGGTGTACCAGCCCACCTCCGGCCAGGGGCGGCCCAGGGCCGAGAGCATGATGACGTCCACCCGCGAATAGATCAGGGTGAAGACCCCGGTCAGGGCCAGGGGCAGGCCCCCTCGAAACAGCCGGGCCAGAAACTGCCGGTCCAGCGTCACCCGCCAGGGCATGAGCCGCCGGGCCAGGCCCAGGCAGCCCAGGGCGGCCACCAGATTGCCCGCCGCCAGGCCAGCCACCAGGCCCCACAGCCCGGCCCCGGCCCATAGCAGGCCGCCGGCCAGGACCAGGGCGGTGAGCCGGGCCGCGATCTTGGCCGCCGCCTCCTGGCCCATGGCCTCGCGGGCGCTGAGGCCGGCCGCGCCCAGTTCGCACAAGCCCCACAGGGCCTGCATGCCCGTCACCGCCAGGACCAGGCCGGCCTGGGAATCGCCCAGCAGAGCCAGGGCCAAGGCCAAGCCGGCGATGACGAGCCCGGCCAGGCCGAGCTTGATGACCAAGAGGCTGCCCAGCCAGCGGCCAAGCTCGGCCGGCTGGCGGGCCACCTCGCGCACCAGGAGCAGGTTCAGCCCCAGGTCCATGCCCACCAGGGCCAGGCCGGCCAGGTTCAGCGCGTAGTTGAAGCGGCCGAAATCGGCCGAGCCCAGGCCGCGGGCGGCGATGACGAACAGGACGATCATGCTCAGGCGGGGCAGGATCTCGCCCACGCCCTTCTGGACCAGGTTGCGTCCGGCCCGGGCCAGGGGCTGCATGGCGCGCGCCCCCGGCCTCAAGCCTGGGGGGCTGGCGGCTCGCGGTTTAGCACCTCGCGCACCAGGTAGGTGGGCTTGGCCTGGGTCTCGTAGTAGGTGCGCACCTGCATCTCGCCCAAAAGACCGATGCTGATGAGCTGCACGCCGATGAAGATGAGCAGCACGGCCAGGAGGAGCCCCGGCTTGTTGCCCAGGGGCACGCCCATGAACAGGCGCTGGAAGGCGTAGAACAGGGCCAGCAGGAAGCCCAGGCCGCCGGCCATGAGCCCCCAGAGTCCGAAAATCTGGATGGGGCGGGTGGAGTAGGTGAGCAGGAACTTGACCGTGATTAGGTCCAGCACCACCCGCACCGTGCGCCCCAGGCCGTACTTGCTCTTGCCGGCCCGGCGGGGGCGGTGGTTCACCGGAATCTCGGCGATGCGCACCCCCACACCGGAGGCGATGGCCGGGATGAAGCGGTGCATCTCGCCATAGAGGCGGATGTTCTCGATCACCTCCCGCCGGAAGGCCTTGAGGGTGCAGCCATAGTCGTGCAGGTGCACCTGGGTGATGCGGCTGATGAGCCGGTTGGCCAGTTGGGAGGGCAGCTTGCGGGTCAGGTAGGCGTCCTGGCGATCCAGGCGCCAGCCGGCGGCGATGTCATAGCCCTCGTTCAGCTTGGCCAGCAGCTTGGGTATGTCGCGGGGGTCGTTTTGCAGGTCGCCGTCCATGGTGACGATGATGTGGCCGCGGGCGTGGTCGAAGCCGGCGCTCATGGCCGCGGTCTGGCCGAAGTTGCGCCGGAAGCTGACCACCACCGCGCGGGGGTCGGCTTGGGCGATTTGCCTGAGCAGGGCGAAGCTCTGGTCGACCGAGCCGTCGTCCACGTAGACTATCTCGTAGTCGAGCTCCAATTCCGCCAGCGCGCCGGTCACCTCGGCGTGCAGGTTGGGGATGTTCTCGGCCTCGTTGTAGATGGGGATGACCACCGAAAGGTCCACGGCCCTACCTCGCCGGCGCCGCCTGGCGGCGCGTTCGGAGCCACAAGACCAGGGCCGCCGGCGGACCCAACACCGCCAGCTCCAGGCCCATGGCCTTCAGATTATGCCACATGACGTCCCAGCCCAGGGGGCCGCGCCGCACGTCCAGGAAAAAGGCCCAATCGGCCATCACATAGCTCCCGTCCAGGGGCCAGGCCAGGGGCACGCCATAGGGCGGGCGCGAGTCGCGGCCCAGGGCGTCGACGAGCGCGTGGGCCAGCACCAGGACGAAGGCCAAAAGCCCCCAGCGCCAGGCGTCGCCCCGCCGGCGGCCATAGAGCCAGGCCAGGCACCCGGCCAGGCACGCCGCCCCCAGCGAGTGGCTGGGTCCGTGATGGAAGGCGTCGAGCCGGCCCGCCAACGCGCCGGGCAGGAAATCCAGGTCGGGCAGTTGGGCCAGGCCCGCGAAGAGCAGGATGTCCCAGCCGGGGCCGATGAACGGCCGTCGCCAGGCCAATAGCGGCCCCAGGGTGAGCCCGGCCAGGGCGTGCCCCAGCGGGGTTGGCACGGCCCGCCCTACCCCCGCCCCACCTGGCCGAGCGCCCGCCGGAAGACGTCCTCGTACTGGCGGCCGCCGGCCTCCCAGGAGAACTCCTCCTCCACCCGCCGCCGGGCGGCCTCGCCCTTGGCCCGGCGCGCGGCGGGATCGGCCAACAGGCTCAGGATGGCCTGCGCCAGGCCGGCCGGGTCGGGCGTGGGGGCGAAGGCCCCGGTGTCGCCCAGGAAGCGCCGGTTGTTGGCGTTGTCGAAACAGGCCACCGGCAGCCCGCCGCCCATGTAATTGATGATCTTGCCGCTGGCCTCGCCGGCCGCCTCCACCTTGGGGTCCACCGCCACGTCGCCGATGCGAAGGTAATCGGGCAGCTCGAAGTAGTCCACCTGGCCCATGAAGAGCACCTGGTCGGCCACGCCAAGCTCGCGCACCAGCTTCTGCGATTCCTCCACCGGATAGCCCACCACCAGGAACAGGGCGTCGGGTTGCTTGGCCAAAACACGCGGAATGGCGCGGAAGAAGTTCTCCACGCCCTTGCTGGCCAAGAGCGCCCCGGTGTAGAGCACGACTGGCCTCCTTGGATCGATGCCCAGCTCGGCCTTGAGGTCGCGGCCCCGGCTGCCCTCGAAAAAATTCATGTGCACGCCGTCGATTATGGTGCACACCCGCTCCGCCGGCAGGCCCATCTCGCCCACCAGGAACTCGCTCACCGCGATGTTGCTGCCCACCAACTGGTGGGAGAAGCGGTTGATCACCCGCTCGGCCAGGCGGAACAGCGGCCGGGCCACGGGGGCCTTGTCCAGCCAGCCGTAGGAGTCCAGCTCGCCGGTGAGGCTGCCCTGCACGTCGAAGACCACCGGGGCGCTTGAGCCGGCCAGCAGCCGGGCCGCGATGCCGATGGCCGCGCCCTCGTGCAGGTGGCCGTGGATCACGTCGGGCCTGAAGCTGCGGATGGCGGCGACGCTTTTGCGCAGCAAGAGCAGGTCCAGGTAGAACTTGCCCAGGGCCGGGCCGGCCTCCAGCTTGTCGTACCAGGCTACGCGCCTGGTGCGCAGGGTGGGCACGCCTTCGATGTCGCGGCCCAGGTGGTAGGTGACCACCAACAGCTCGTGGCCGCGGCGCTGGAGGGCCTGCACCTCGCCCAGGATGCGCATGTGGCAGCCGCGATCGGCGAAAAACGGGGTGGGGGCGATGCCTAGTATCTTCATAAAAACCCAGGAACCTCGGCGCGGAGCGGCAGCCTCCGCGGGTGTTGGCCATGGCGCTATTGGCGGGGACGGCCCCGGCCCGGCGTGCTAACTATAGACTCCACCAGCAGGTTTTTCAAATGCTCCCGCGGCAGGCCCAGGAAGGTGGGGCGCCGCGGGCGGTCGCAGGCCGCGCAGACCGGATAGCGCTCCAGGCCAAGCGCGGCGTGGGCGCGGCGCAGCCAGCGGGCGGCTTGGCCCCGCCAGATTTCCAGGAGCGGGGCCTCGTCGGCCCGGCCCAGGGTCATGTCGCCGAAAAAGTCCTGGGGGCAGGGCGTCACCCGGCCGTCGCTCAGCACGGCCAGGCCGTACCAGGGGAAGGTGCAGGCGTGCAGGCGGCCCTCGGCGCTACGCTGGGGCGCGGCCCCGCGCGACGGCACCGCCCCGCCCCAGTTGTGGGAGGCGCGATGCACCACCCGGTCCAGCCCGGCCGCCTGCAAGCCGGCCAGGCGCGCCTTCTCGGCCGGACCCCAGTGCTGGGCGCCCATGAGCAAGAGGGTGATGCGCGGCAACGCGGCCCCCGCCGCCCGGCGGGCGGCCAAAAGCCGCCCCACCCCGGCCAGGGTGTGCTCCAGATGCGCCCCGGAGCGGGCGGCGGCGTAGGCGATGGGATCCAGGGTGTCCACCGATAGGGTGAGCAGGTCCGGCGGATCGGCGATGAGTTCGCTCACCCGCTCGGCGCTGAGCAGGGTGGCGTTGGTGTGCAGGCGAATCAGCCGGGCGCCGGCCTGGCGGAAGCGGGCCAGCCAGCGGGCGAACTCCGGGTGCATCAGGGGTTCGCCGCGGTGGAAGAGGTTCACCTCGCAACCCAGGCCGGCCACCTGCTCGGCGATGGATTCCAAGAGCGTGTCGGACATGGGCCGGCGCTGGTGGTCGGGCAGCATGCGCTGGGCGCAGGCCGCGCAGGCCAGGTTGCAGCGGCTGGTGAGGTCCACCCAAAGGCGGAAGGGCGGGCAGGCCGGGCGCTCGCGCCGGCGCAGGAAATCATAGAGCTGGCGGGTGAGGCGGGCCGCGCCGGTCATGCCCCGCGTTCCAAGGCCCGGACCACCTTGGCCGGGGCTCCGGCGGCCAGATGCCCGGCCGGCGTCTCGCCCATGAGCACGCTGCCCGCGCCCAGCACCGCGTTGTCGCCCATCACCGCGCCGTCGGCCACCACGCAGTGGGCCGCGATCCAGACGTTTTGCCCGATGACGGTGGGGCCGCGGCTATGGGTGCCGCTCTGCTCGGCCAGGGGCGTATTCGTGTCCAGCTCATACTCGCCGCCGCTGAGCAGATAGCTGTAGGCCGCGATGAAGGTCCCCCGGCCCACGGTCAAGAGGTTGCTGCTGAACAGCTCGCAGTTGTGGCTCACGTTCACGCCCGGAGCCAGCACGATGTCCCCGCCCTTGGTGTAGACGATGGAGTTGCGCCCGATGTACACCCCGTCGCCCAGCTCCAGGCCCTGGTTGGCCTCGCCCTTGGCGTCCAGCAAGGCGTGGTCATCCACCACCACCCCCAGGCCCAGGCGGATCTTGCGCGGGTGGCGCAGGCTGACTCCCCGGCCAAAGAGGCAACCGTTGCCGCACTGGCCCAGGAGCAGCGGATACAGGAACTTGCGCAGGAAGATGCCCAGCGCGCCGGGCACCCACTGGCTGGTGAGCATGACCAGCTCGTAGAGCAGGAGATAGCCCAGGGAGCGGCTGCCCAAAACCAGGTCCTGGTAGGCCCGGAGCCCGCCACCGCCTTTGAGCGCCTTGCCCACCTTGTACCCCGCGCCTTGGGCCATGCTGGCATCCCCGCATCATGCATCCCAGCCGCCGCGGCCGGCGGCCGGCATCAATATACTACATCGCAGCCGAAACCGGCCACGCCTTGGGCAACAGGGGAAAGCAGGCCTGGAAGGTCAACCGTTTGGCGTGGTCCGGGCGGTCAGACAGGCGGGCCGCCCGCGTCCGCCAGGATAGCCCGCCTCATGCCGTCATTGCGAGGAGCGACCCGACAGGGCTGCGACGTGGCAATCTCTTGGTTTGGTTCTGGGACCACAAGAAGGGCGGGGATAAACCCCCGCCCCTACATCAAAAACCAAAAATAAACTACGGAAGCGGGCGAGGTGCGTGCGCAGCCGGGCGTCACCCGACCCGCCATGGCCGCCGCGGCGCGCGACCTAACTTTCCATGAACCGGCGGTGCCAGAGGGCGGCGTTCATCAGGGCCCAGAGCACGTGGTTGTGGTTGTGGCTGCCGGCCAGGTGCTGGTCCATGAGCAGGCGCACCTGTTTGGGCTCCAGGTAGTCCTGCACCAGGGGGCTTTTGGTCAAAAGCTCCTGCATCAGGGGCCGGAGCTGGCCGCGCAGAAGGTTCTTGACCGGCAGGGAGTAGCCCTGCTTGCCCCGGTCCACCACCCGGTCCGGCACCAGGCCCCGGATGGCCATGCGCAGGATGTGCTTGGTGGTGAAGCCCTTGAGCTTGAACCAGCCCGGCAGGCGGCCGGTGAACTCCACCAGCTCGTGGTCCAGGAAGGGCACCCGCACCTCCAGGGCGGTGGACATGCTCATCTTGTCCACCTTCATCAGCACGCTGTCGGCCATGACCAGCTTCAAGTCGGCGTAGATCTCCTGGTCCAGGCGATCAGCGCTGTTGCAGTTGGCCAAAATGTCGCGCACGGGCGCGAAGGGATCGAAGTCCACCGCGGTGCGCACCGCATGGTTGAACAGGGCCTCGGCCTGGCCGGGGGCCAGGAAGTATTGCCAGCGCAGATGGCGGCCCTCGGCCGGCAGGCAAAGCCCGTCCACGTAGCGCTTGAAGATGTTGATGACGCCCTTTTTCTGGGGCTGGTCGGGCAGGCGGCAGGCCAGGGCATGCAAGAGCGGGCGCAGCCCCGGCACGCCCTCCAGCCAGCCGGCGGCCTTGGCGGCCAAAAAGCGGTCGTAGCCGCAGAAGACCTCGTCGCCGCCCTCGCCGGAGAGCACCACGATGACCTTTTCCCGCGCCTTCCTGCAGATGAGCATCAGCGGGATGGCCGACAGGTCGGTCATGGGCTCGTCCAGGTGGTAGACCGCCGTCTCCAGGTCCTCGATGGTCAGGCCCTCGATCATCAGCACCGTCTGGTCGGTGTGATAATGGGCCGCCATGTCGTTGGCGTATTCCAGCTCGCTGAAGCTCTTGTCGGGATAGGCGATGGAGAAGGTGTGCAGCGGGTCCACCCCCAGCTCGCGCATCTGGGCGGTGACGGTGGTGCTGTCCAGGCCGCCGGAGAGGAACACCCCCAGGGGCACGTCGCTCATCAGCCGGCGTTTGACCGAGGTGCGGATGAGGCTCCTAAGCTCCTCCACCGCCTCCTCCGGCCGGGCGAAGGCCGGGGCGAACTTCAGGTCCCAGTAGCGTTGTTCGCGCCAGTCGCCCGTGTCCAGGTCAAAAATCGCGTAGTGGCCCTGGCGCAGCTTCTTGACGCCCTCGAAGAGCGTGCGCGGCGCGGGGGTGAACTCCCAGCCCAGGTATTGATACAGCGCGGCCAAGTCCACCCGGCGCTCCAGGCCGGGCCATTCCAACATGGCCTTGATCTCGTTGGCGAAGATGAGTTGTTTGCCGCTGCGCCAATAATAGAGCGGCTTGATGCCCAGGCGGTCGCGGCCCAGCATGATGCAGCGTTTGTTCTCGTCGTAGACCGCGAAGCAGAACATGCCGTAGAGGCGCTCGATGACCGCCGGCCCCCACTGCTCGTAGCCGTGCAGCACCGCCTCGGAGTCGGAGTTGGAATTGAAAACGTGGCCGGCGGCGATAAGCTCACGGCGCAGGTCCTGGTGGTTGTATATCTCGCCGTTGACCACGATGTGGACCGTGCGGTCCTCGTTGTGCATGGGCTGGCGGCCGCGCTCGGAAAGATCGATGATGGAGAGCCGGGTGTGGCCCAGGCTGGCCTGGGGTCCCGCGAAACTCCCCTGGGCGTCGGGGCCGCGATGGCGCAGGCGGGCGCACATGGCCTGGGCCAGGCCCTCGTCCGGCCAGCTATATCCGCAGATGCCGCACACGCGCGCTCATCCCCTTCCACAGCCCGTCGGCGGGCTAGATGTAACCGTTCTCCCGGTACCACTGGCCGGTGAGCCTGAGGCCCTCGTCCAGGCCCACCTTGGGGTCATAGCCCAGCTCCCGCCGCGCGCGGTCGATCCTGAAGGCCCGGTTCTGGCGGAACCAGTCGGCCCGGCGGCGAAAGAGCGGCGGCTCCCAGGGCAGGGGCTTGAAGATGACCTCGGTGATGGCGCTGGCGATGTAGACCGGCCAGAAGGGCACGTGCACGATCTTGACCGGGGCGTCCAGGGCCTTGGCCACCCGCTGCACCAGGTCCTTGATGGTCACGTACTCGGCGTCGCCGATGAGATAGGCCCGGCCGATGGCCTCCGGGGCGGTCTCGGCCAGTTCGAAGGCATCGATGAGGTTGTCGATGTACAGCGGATGATAGAAGGCGTCGCCCGGGCCGGCCATGACGAAGCGGCCCTGGGCCACCCGGCGGTAGATCATCAAAAAACGGGCCGGGTCGCCGGGGCCGAAGATGGCCATGGGGCGCAGGGTGGTGGCCATGAGCCCCTGCTGCACGAACTCGCCCACCACCACCTCGCCCTGGTACTTGGTGTACTGGTAATAGTCCTCCGGCTCGATGGGGGTGTCCTCGTCGCCGGGGGGGTGGTCCACGTTGCCGTGCACGCCCTGGGTGGAGCAGTAGACCAGGCGGCGCACCCCGGCCGCCAGCGCGGCCTGGCACAGCCGCCGGGTGCCCTCCACGTTCACCTCCCAGTAGACCTTCTGGGGGCGGTTGACCTCGCGAAAGGCGGCGGCCAGGTGGTGGACGATCTCGCAGCCGTCCACCAGCCGGCGCAACAGGGCCGCGTCGGTGATGGAGCCCAGGGTCAGCTCCGCGCCCAGGGCCTTGAGCTCCTCGGCGAAAAGGCCGGGCTGGTTGTCCAGCACCCGCACGCTGTCGCCGCGCGCCAGGAGGCGGCGCACCAGGTGGGAGCCGGTGAAGCCGGTGCCGCCGGTGACCAATACGCGCATAGTCTGCCGCTCCCTTTTCTGGGCCGAGGCCGGCACATAAAACAGGCGGGCCGGCCGCCGCCAGGCCGGCCGACCGCTCGCGCCAAGCATACCAGACCGCCGGCAGCCCACCCCATCACACGGGATGCCGTTGAATTTACATGCAACTCTTGACACAGGCCACATCCGCCGGGCGGAGCCGACGGCCGGAGCCGGTCCAAAGGTTAATGAACCCGGCCGCCAAATGCAAGCGGGTTCGGGGCTGGTGCGGCCGGGGCGCGTTGACCGACCGCCGGGGGCGTGCTAACTTGCCCTGGCCGGGGGCTCGCATCGGGAGGCGCTTGGTTTTGCTGCCCAAACCCGCCAACGACCAGGAAAATCCGCCCATGGGCGCGGCCGGGCCTTATGCGTCCGCCGCCGGGCCTGGCCAGGCCGCGCCGCCGGCCGTGATGGCCCCCAGCCCCTGGCCCGGCCGCCTGGCCTGGCTGGTGCTGCTCCTGGCCGCCGGGCTGCGCGCCCTCTATTGGCTGCTGCCGGAGCTGGACGGCGACATGGCCATGTGGGGGGTGCAGGCCCTGGACATCCTGGCCGGCCGCTTCTCCTTCCTGTTCGCCGGCGAGCTTTTTGGCGGCAACCTCGAAGCCTGGCTGGCCGCGCCGTTGTTCGCCGTCTTCGGGGCCGGGCCGCGGGTGCTGTGCCTGGCGCCGGTGGGCGTCTCGCTGGGCCTGGTCTGGCTGGTCTGGCGGATCGGCCGGGCCGAGCTGGGGCCGGTGGGCGGGCTGACGGCCATGGCCTGGGCCGGGCTGGGGCCGTGGTTCCTCATGCAGCAGAGCTGGGAGCCCAAGGGCGCCTATGTCGAGGTGCCGCTGCTGGCCCTGGCCTGCTTCGGGCTGACCCTGCGGCTTTTGCGCCAATCCGCCCATCCGGCCGGCCGGCCGGGCTGGAGCGCCTGGTGGCTGGGGCTCCTGGCCGGCCTGGGCCTGTGGACCCACCTGCTCATGCTGCCGGCCGTGGCCGCCTGCGCGCTCCTGGTCCTCATCCAACGCCCGCGCCTTTTTCTCGGCCGCCAGGCGGCCCTGGCCCTGGCCGGTTTTTTACTGGGCTCCCTGCCCCTGTGGCTCATCAGCCTGCCCCAGGGTTTGTTCAGCGAGGAAATCATTTCCGGCCAGGGCCGCCGGCTGGAGCTGGCCGGCCCGCTTCTGGACCTCTGGCGCCAGGGCCTGCCAATGTTCCTGGGCCTGCTGCCCGCCCATCGCCTGCCCGACCCGACCTGGTGGCCGGGGCTGCGCGTGATTGTCCTGGCCGGTCTGTGCGCGGGGCTGGCCGCCCTGATCCTGCGGCGGGGTCGCGAGATATTTACGCGCGATTCAAACCAGATGGCCCTGGTGCGCCTGGCGCTGATCTTCCTGCCGCTCTTCCTGGCCTTCTGGCTGGTCAGCGGGGCGGCGGCGGCGCGCGCCTGGCGGCACCTGAGCCCGCTCTACGCCGTGGCCCCCATCCTGGTCGGCGCGGCCCTGGCCCTGGCCTGGTCCTGGCGGCCCTGGCTGGGCGGAGTCCTGGCGGCCCTGGCCATCCTGTTCAACCTCTGGGGCAGCCTGGAGCTGGCCCCGGCGCTGAGGGCGCGCAACTGGGAGGTCTACCAGGCGCGGCGGCAGATGGAGCGGGATCTCATCGCCTGGCTGGAGCGCGAGGGCCGCCGCCACGTCTACGCCCAAGGGTTCTGGGACGCCTTGCCCTTGACCCTGGCCGCCCAGGGCCAGATCACCTTCGCCGACCAGGCGCAGAATCATTTCCCCCGCCACCTGCGCCTGGCCGACGCCGCCGACCGGCCGGCTTACGTGCTGAGCACCCGCGCGGTGGACTTTGGCCGCAGCCTGGAGCTGGCCGGGATAACGGCCCGCTCCACCACCCTGGGCCGCTACGTGGTCTTCGATGATTTTCGCCGCGCGGGCCCGGCGGTGAGCGAGATCAACCCCTGGGAATGGACCAGCCCCCAGCCCGGCGCGGCCGAGGCCTGGGACCGGGACATCACCACCCGCTGGACCACCCACGAGCCCCAGCGTCCCGGCCAGCGGCTGATGATCGACCTGGGCCGGGTGCAGCCCGACCTCTGCCGGCTGGAGATCATGCCCGGCCGCTACGAGGACTTTCCCGGCGGCATCGAGGTGCGTGTTTCGGCCGACGGAATGTCCTGGGCCACGGCGGCCCGCCACGCCGCGCCCTTCGCGCCCGTGTTCTGGTCCCTGGACCGCCCCCTGGTCCGGGTGCGGCCGGCCCGGCTGGAGATCGCCTTCGCCCCCCGGCCGGCCCGCTACCTGGAGCTGGTCCAGACCAGCGGCCGGCTCAAGTCCTGGTGGTCGGTGGCCGAGCTGTTTCTGTTCCGGGCCGCCGGCCAGGCCCAGGCCGAGCCCGCGCCCGGCGAGCTGGCCCGTGACCCCGGCCTGGCCCAGTCCGCGCCAGTCTATGGCCCGCCGCCGCTCCTGGCCCGCCTGCCGGAAAACCGCGCCGGCCTGAGCGATCCCCGGCTACCGCCCGAATTCGCTCCCCCGGCCGGCGGCCTGGACCTGACGCTGGCGCCAAACCCGGCGCTCTGCCTGCCGGCCGAGGCCGCCCCGGCCAGCCTGGCCATCCTGGAGGGCTTCCTGGCCGGCCCGCCCAGCATCGCGCGCCGGGGGGGCCAGGTGATCGTCAGCGGCCTGCGCCCCAACCCGGCCGAGCCCTGGAGCCCGCCGCCGGCCGGCAGCCGCGTCAAGGCCTCGCACCGCACCGAGGACGCCGGCCAGGCCATCGACGGCCGCGCCGACACCCGCTGGCACCCCGGCCTGCCCCAGGCCCCCGGCCAGTGGCTGGAGCTGGACCTGGGCGAGGCGCCCTATCTGGCGGGCATACGCCTGGAGGTGGGGGACTGGCCCCTGGACTGGCCGCGCGGGCTCAGGGTGGAGACTGACCCCGGCGACGGCCTCTGGCGCGAGCCGGCGGGCCTGCGCCTGGTGGGCGGCGCGCCGGTCTGGGGCGGGGGGCGGGTTCTGCGCCGGGGCGGGGTGCTGGCCGCGCGCTTCACGCCGCAGAAGGTGCGTGGCATCCGCCTGACCCAGACCGGCAGCCACCCGGTGCAGCATTGGAGCCTGGCCCGGCTGACGCTGTTGCCGGCCCGGCCGGATTAGCCGCGCACCCGGCCCTCGTTGCGCCAGAGCCGCCAGACCGCGGCCAGGTAGCCCGGCCCCCGGCGCAGGAAGCCGCCGATGCCCACGCTGGTCTTGGATTCGCCGCTGTGGCGCGGCGCGCAGACATAGGGCGCCTCCACCGCGAGATATCCCCGGCGCTGGGCGCGGTGGATCAGATCGATGCAGTATTCCCCGTAGTCGCCGCGCAGGCCCAGCTCCATGAGCACCGGACGCCGCACGGCCATGAACCCGCTGGTGAAATCCAGCACCCGCCCGCCCAGCAGCAGACGCGACAGCCGGCAGATGGTCTGGGAGAGCGTCCGACCCAGCCAGCCGTGGCCCTCGTCCCGGCCGCCGGGGGCGTAGCGCGAGCCCAGGGCCAGGTCGTGGCCCTCTAGCGCGGCCAGGATGCGGGGCCAGTCGGCGGGGGGCATCGAGAGGTCGCAGTCCATCCAGCAGACCACCGGCCGGTCGCTTTCGGTGACGCCCCGCCAGATGGCCGAGGTGAGACCGCGCTCGTTATCGCGGTAGACCAGGCGGACCTGGGGATGCGCTTGGGCGAAGGTCCGCACCACGTCTGCGGTGCCGTCGCCGCTGGCGTCGTCCACCACGATGATCTCCACCGCCGGCCCCAGGGCCTCCAGGATGCCCCGCATCAACAGAGCGATGTTGCCCGCCTCGTTATAGGTGGGCAGCACCACGCTCACCTGGTCCGGCGTCACCGCCCCGCGCGCTGTTTGTGCGCCCATACCCCGCTCCGGCTGAGGTTGGCCCAACCTTGAACGTCCAAGCGCGGTCTGTCAAGACGGCTGCGATGGCCCCGGCCTATTTGCCGAAACGCAGGCGGATGAGCGACCACAGGTAGGTGAGCATGAACAACGGCAGGTTGCGCTTGGTCTGGCCGAACATGCGCTTCTTGAACACATACGGCAGCTCCACGATGTCCAGGCCGGCCTCGGCGCGCACGGCTTTGAACAACAGCTCCTCCACCACGTCGAAGTTGGGGCAAGTGAGCCGCAAGGGCTTGATCAGATCGGCCGGGTAGAGCTTGAAGCTGTTGGAGACGTCCCTGCAGCGGATGCCCAGCACCAGGGCGTAGACCAGGTTCACCATCAGCGACATCAGGATGAGGCTCCTGGGGTTCTCGGTGTGGCCGCCGGGCGCGTAGCGGCTGGCCACCACCACCGCGCGGGGGTCGCGCCGGGCGAACAGCCTGGGTATGAACTCCGGGGTGTGGCTGCCGTCGGCGTCCATGAACAGGATGTAGCGGCCGGCGGCCCGGGCGATGCCGGTGCGCACCGCGTCGCCGTAGGAGTTGCCGCCGGCGCGGTTCAGGTAGGCGACGCCCTCCTGGGCGCAGACATCTGGGGTCAGGTCCATGGCCGTCATGGTGTCCACCACCAGGACTTCGCCGCCGCCGTCCAGGCCGGCCAGGACCTGCTTGAGCCGGGGCAGGAGCACCCGCAGGTTCTCCTCCTCGCGGTAGGCGGGCAGGATGACGCTGAGCTCAGGCCGGGCGGGTTCCATCGCCCACCCAGGCCAGCATGGCCCGCAGACCGGCTTCCTTGCCCACCCTGGGCGACCAGCCCAGCACTCGCGCGGCCTTGGCGTTATCGGCCACGAAGAAGCGCTGGTCGCTGATGCGCTCCGGCAGGCGCCGGTAATCCAGCCGCACGTCCAGCTCGGCCTCCAGGAAGGCGAACAGCTCCAGCAGGGACAGACTGTTCACCATGCCGCCGCCGATGTTGAAGGCCTGGCCCTGGGCCGCGTCGATGCGCTCCACCGCCGCGAAGTACAGCGCCACCAGATCCTCGGCGTAGAGCAGGTCGCGCACCTGCTTGCCGTCGCCGCTGATGGTGAAGGGCAGGCCGGCCTGGCCGCGCTTGGCCGCGACGGCCTGTTGGCAGAACCAGCCCACCCAGCCCTGGCTGAAGGTGGCGAACTGGCCGGGGCCATACATGGAGCTGTGGCGGAACACGGCCGTCTTGAGACCGTACATGCGGTGGTAGTCCAGCAGGTACTGCTCGGCCGCGCCCTTGGAGCAGCCGTAGGGCGAGTGGAACTCCAGGGGGATGTCCTCGCCCAGGCCCTGGGGATGGTCAGGGGCGCTCCAGCGGGTGGAGGTTTCCACGAGCCGCAGCCAGCCCAGGTCGCCGTAGACCTTGTTGCTGGAGGAATAGAGCACCGCCGCCTCCGGGCAATGCCGGCGCACCGCCTCCAGCAGGTTGAATGTTCCCAGGGCGTTGACCTCGAAATCCAGGCGGGGATACTCCAGGCTGGCCAGCATGCTCACCTGGCCGGCGACGTGGAAGACGGCTTGGGGCCGGACCGCGGCCACCGCCCGATCCAGGTCCTCGGCGCTGCGCACGTCGCCGTGGATGAAGCTGAAGGCTCCGCGCCGCCTGAGCCAGGCCAGGTTCTCGGCCGCGCCCACCCGCGACAGGTTGTCCAGGACGGTCAACTCACCGCCGCGCGCCAGCGCCTCGGCGGCCAGGTTGCTGCCCACGAAGCCGCCGCCGCCGGTGATGAGGTATCTCATGCCCCGCTCCCTTCGGCAAAGGCGCGGATGCGCGCGATCATGTAATCCAGGCGCGGCCGGTCCAGGCCGGGGTGGACCCCGATCCAGAAGCTGTCGTGCATGATGCGATCGGTGACCCGCAAGGGCGCGGCCAGGCGGTAGTCGCGGCCCTCCGCCAGGTCGCTGAACAGCGGCTGGCGCACCAGGTTGCCGCCGAAGAGCTGGCGGGTCTGGATCAGGCCGGCCTCCAGGTGCTCCACCAGTTCCTGCTTGCCAAAGGGAGCGGCGGCCCGCACCGTGAGCAGGAAACCGAACCAGGAAGGCTCGCTCCCCTGCGTGGCCTGGGGCAGGATGAAATAGTCCTGCCAGTCGGCCAGGGCCGCGTGCAGATAGGCGTGGTTCTCGCGCCGCCGGCGGACAACCTCGTCCAGGCGCTCGATCTGGGCGCAGCCGACGGCCGCCTGCAGGTCGGTCATCTTCAGGTTGTAGCCGAAATGGCTGTAGACGTACTTGTGATCGTAGCCAAAGGGCAGGCTGCCGTGCTGCTGGCCGAAGCGCTTTTGGCAGGTGTCGTCGCGGCCGGAATCGCACCAGCAGTCGCGGCCCCAATCGCGCAGCGACAGCGCCGGCCTTTTCAGCGCGCCGTCATTTATCAGCACCGCACCGCCCTCGCCGGTGGTGATGTGATGAGCCGGGTAGAAGCTTAAGCTGGCCAGATGCCCCCAGGAGCCGGTGGGCCGGCCGGCGTAGAGTCCGCCCAGGGCGTCGCAGTTGTCCTCGACCAGCCACAGGCCGTGGCGCTCGCAAAATTCGCTCACCGCGGCCAGGTCGAAGGGGTTGCCCAGGGTGTGGGCGGCCATGACCGCGCGGGTGCGGGGGCCGAGCGCGGCCTCCAATTGGGCCGGGTTCAGGTTGGCCCCTGGCAGGGCCACGTCCACGAAGACTGGCCGCAGGCCCAGTTGCACGATGGGCGCGCAGGTGGTGGGGAAGCCGCAGGCGGTGGTGATGACCTCATCGCCGGGGCGCAGGGCGCGGTCCTTCAGCAGCGGCGAGGTCAGGCTGGCCAGGGCCAGCAGGTTGGCCGAGGAGCCGGAGTTGACCAGCAGGCAGGCCCGCGCCCCGTGACGGGCGGCCAGGTCTTGCTCCAACCGGCGCGAGAAACGGCCGTAGGTCAGCCAGAACTCCAGGGCGGCCTCGCCCAGGCTCACCAGCTCCTCCGGACCATACCAACGGCCGGCGTAGTTCACCCGGTCCACCCCCGGCCGGAAGGGACGGCTCTCATCGGCCTGGCGCAGGCGCTCGTACTCGGCCATCTTGGCCAGGATATCGGTCTTGAGTTCATCCAGGCGGCTCATCCCGCGCCCCCTCCCTCGGCGCGCAAATGGGCGATGGTGCGCGCGAGCCCCTCGGCCAGCTCCACCCGCGGCCGCCAGCCCCAGGCCGCCAGGCGGCCAATGTCGGCGCAGCAGCGCATGGGCTCTCCGGCGCGGTAGGCCAAGGCCCCGAAATCCGGCCGCACCGCGCTCATGGTCAGCTCCCTGGCCAACGCCACGAACTGGCGGATGCTCACCGCCCGGCCCGATCCCACCTGCACCGCGTGGCTCCCCGGCCCCAGATCGTCCAGGTGGGCCAGCACCGCGGCGAAGGCCTCCACCACGTCGTCGATGTAGACAAAGTCGCGCAACTGTTCGCCGGGGGTGAAGGCCAGGCTGCCGTCGCCGGCCATGAGCCCGGCCAGGGTGCGGGTGACAAAGGCCTCTGGCCCTTGGCCGGGGCCGTAGAAGGATTGCAGGGCCAGGTTGACCACCGTCAGCCCAGGGGCCAGCAACTCCAACCATTCCCGCAGTTGGGCCTTGGCCAGGGCATAGGGGCTCAGCAAGCGCGGCAGCACGGTGTCGGCGTTGATAAAGGCCCGCGCCCCGGCGCGGGCGGCGGCCTCGGCCAGCCGGGCCGGCAGGAGCAGGTTGGCCATTAACACCGGCTCGATGTCCCCGGTGCGGCCATAGTCGGTGGCGGCGTGGATGATAACTTCCACCCGGTGGGCGGCCAGGGCCGCCTCCAGGCCGTCGCGATCCAGGTCGTAGACCGGCAGGTCATGGGCCAGGCGGCCCAGGCGGGAAAGGTCGGATGCGCTTCGCTTGACCAGCACCAACTCATGTTCGCCCGCCAGGCGGGCGGCCAGGCGGCCGCCCAGGAAGCCGGTGGCCCCGGTCATGAGGACGACGCTCACGCCGCCGCCCAGATGAGGCCCAGTTGGGAGGCCCGGCGGCAATAGTCCTTGAGTTGGGCGGCGCTCAGGACGAGGCCCTGTTCGTGCCAGGCGCGGTGCCACTGGGCGGTGCGGGCCACGGCCTCGGCCTCGTCCCAGACCGGCCGCCAGCCCAGCCGGACGGCGGCCAGGCTGGAATCCAGCCGCAGGCTGGCCGCCTCGTGCAGGCCCTGCCCGTCCGGATCGATGGCAAAGCGCACCGCCGGCCACTCGGCGGCCATGCGCGCGGCCAACTCGGCCACGCTCAGGTTGCCCTCGCCGGCCGGGCCGAAGTTGAAGGCCGTGGCCAGCTCGGCCCGGCCCTGGATCAGCCGCCAGGCCAGCAGCAGGTAGCCGGCCAGGGGATCCAGCACGTGCTGCCAGGGACGCACGGCCTGGGGGTGGCGGATCAGCGCGGTCTGGCCGGCCGCGGCCGCGCGCGCCAGGTCGGGCACCAGCCGGTCCGCGCCCCAATCGCCGCCGCCGATGACGTTGCCGGCCCGCACGCTGGCCACCAGGGCCGGATGGCCACCGGCCCCGGCGTGGAAGAACGAGCGGCGGTAGGCGGCGGTGGCGAGCTCGGCGCAGCCTTTGGAGGCGCTGTAGGGGTCGTGGCCGCCCAGGGGGTCGTTCTCGCGGTAGCCCCAGGTCCACTCGCGGTTCTCGTAGCACTTGTCGCTGGTGACCACCACCACCGCCCGCAGGCCGGGAACCCGGCGGCAGGCTTGCAGCAGGTTGACCGTGCCCATGAGGTTGACCGCGAAGGTGTCGGCCGGCTGGGCGTAGGAGGCGCGCACCAGGGGCTGGGCGGCCAGGTGGAAGACCGCCTGGGGCGCGAAATCCATCACCGCCCGCTCCAGGGCCGGGGCGTCGCGCAAATCCAGGCGCAGCGCGGGCAGGTCCAGACCCAGCAGGGCCAGGTGGTGGGGGTCGGAAGGCGGGTCCAGGGACAGGCCCAGCACCTCGGCCCCCAAGGCCTGTAGCCAGAGCGCCAGCCAGGATCCCTTGAACCCGCTGTGGCCGGTGAGCAGCACCCGGCGGCCGGCGTAGGCCCCGCCGAAGTGCCGGCTCAGTCCCAGGTCTTCCATCGCGCCTGGCCGCTTTCCCAGAGCTGGTTCAGCTCGATCCTGTCGCGCAGGGTGTCCATGCACTTCCAAAAGCCGTGGTGCTGATAGGAGAAAAGCTCACCCTCGGCGGCCAGCCGGGCCAGGGGCTGGTCCTCCCAGGGCATGGCGTCGCCGTCGATGTACTCGAAGACCTTGGGCTCGCAGACGAAGAAGCCCCCGTTGACCCAGGCGGCGTCGCCCTGGGGCTTTTCGCAAAAGCGGACGATGCGCCCGCCCTCGGCCAGGGTCAAGGCCCCGAACCGGCCGCTGGGCTGCACCGCGGTCAGGGTGCAGGCTCGGCCGTGGGAGCGGTGGAAGGCGATGAGCGCGGCCAGGTCAACGTCGGCCACCCCGTCGCCGTAGGTGAGCAGGAAGGTCTCCTCGCCCAGGTAGGGCCGGGCGCGCTTGATGCGTCCACCGGTCATGGTGGCGAGCCCGGTGTCGGCCAGGGTCACCCGCCAGGGCTCGCAGCGGGAGGCGTGCACATCCAGCCGGTTGGCGGCCAGGTCAACCGTCACGTCGGCGTGGTGGACGAAGTAGTTGACGAAATACTCCTTGATGCAATAGCCCTTGTAGCCCAGCAGGATCAGGAACTCGTTGAAGCCCTGCTGGGAGTACATTTTCATGATATGCCAGAGGATGGGCCGACCGCCGATCTCCAGCATGGGCTTTGGCTTGACGTCGGTCTCCTCGCCCAGGCGGCTGCCGAAACCCCCGGCCAGAATCACCACCTTCATGCCCGTCACCTCCGCCGGTTCCAGCGCGCGGCGCAACCGCCGCCCCTGGCCAAAATCACTACCACAAGCCAGAAATGGCCACAAGGGCCGTGCGGGCGCTCCCTGCGCCTACTTGACCTCCAAGGTGGCGAGCAGCACCTCGTCGGAGCCCTCGCCCTCGCCCTCGGCCACCGGCACCCGCTGCCCGGTGTAACGCGGATCCCACATGCCCACCAGCAGTTGATAACGTCCCGGCCGGGCCGTGGCCGGGATGGTGACGCGGTAGTTCTCGCGCACCACCTGGCCGGGCTTCAGGCCGGTCATGTCTCGCCGGCCGTGGTCCAGCAGGTGGTCGAAGGTCAGTATCTTGTCCTGGCCCTTGAGGTGGACGAAGATGTAGTAATTGAGCGGCGGCTGCGACCAGACCTGCCAATAGTATCCCAGGTCCAGGCTGGAGCCGGCGCGCGCCTCGCCCGCGCTGAGATCATAGCCCAGCAGGGACAGCCCGTTGGCGAAGCGGGCCTCGCGCTTGAGCGAGGGGCGCAGGTCGGCCAGGCGCTGCTCCACCCTGGCCTGGTCGGCCGGACGTTGCAGCAGGGCGTAGAGGTCGCGCACCAGGATCAGCTCCTCCGGCTGGTCGGCGAAAAACTGTTCGGCCTTGAACGCCTGGCGGGTGGCGGCCTCCAGGCGGCCGGCGCTGAGCAGGGCCTGGGCCAGGGGCAGATAGGCCGCGCTGAAGCCGGGGTCCAGGGCCAACAGCGCCTCGAAGGACGCCACGGCCGCCTGGTGGCGGCCGGCGGCCAGGGCCACGCGACCCCAGGCGTCATGGTACCAGCGCGAGATCTGACGCAGGTGCGCCGGCAGGTCGGCCCCCACCGTCAGATCCATCAGGCGCAGGTCCTGGGGTCCGAGGTAGTGCAGGCGCAACTCCAGGCGGGTGGCGGCGCCCTCCAGGGCGATGGGCAGGCGGACCCGCCCCGCCCCGTCCTCGCCGGCCAGATCGGCCGACCGCACCACCCGCGCCGCCAGGCGGCGGCTGCCCTGCTGGTCCTGGCCCCAGACCTCCACCTGGGCCAGATCGCCGGCCGGCGCCGCCCCCTTGAGAGCCAGGTCCAGTTCCACCGCGAAGCGTCCGCTGGGCAGGGGCTCCTCCAGCCACAGACGCAGGGAGCCACCGGCCTGACCCGCCGCCGGCCGGTCCAGGCTGCCGTGGAAGCCATCGCCGGCCAGGGGCAGCACCCCGCTCTCGGATTGGCAGGCAGGTCCGCCCACGCGATAGGTCAGGCTGGTGGCCTGGCGCAGGAGCGCATAATGGTAGCCGGTGAAGGCGCTGAACCGGGCCTCCCAGGCCGCCTGGCCTCCGGGCTGGGGGCCGTCGGCCAGGGCCAGGTAGGTCCGGGCCAGATCCGGCTCCGAGGCGCTCAAGGCCGCCAGGGCCGCGCCGGCCTGTTCATGACGCCCCAGGCGGGCCAGGGCCCCGGCCAGCATGGCCTGGGCCTCGAAAGAGTCGGGATACAGCCGCGCCGCCCGCTGCAACTGGATCGCGGCCAGGGCGAAGGCTCCGTGTTCCAGCGCCCGCCGGCCGCGCAGCAGGGGGTCCCACTCCAGGCGGGCCAGCACCCCGCCCCCCCGGCGCAACACCACCCGCACCGGGTAGAAGCCCTGGGCCATGGGCGGCCAGTTCAGGGCGCCCAGGGGCAGGCGCAGCTCCTGGCCGGGATAGATCGTCACCAATCGGCCGGGCAACAGCCCCTGGCTGACCTGGACCAAGGCCAGGTCCTGGCCGGCGTTGTGCATCTCCAGGTCCAGGCCCTCCGGCGGCCGGCAGAGGCGCAGCACCCGCTGGGCCAGGCCCGGCCCCTGTAGCCAGAAATTGTTCTCGGCTCGGCTGTAATGGGTGTGGTCGCCATGCACCAAGGCGTATCCGCGGTCGGAGCCCACTCCCGGCCGCCACAAGGCCAGGGGCTGGGTCACCGGCCGGCTGGGCAGGGTGGCGTAGACCTCCACCCGCGGGCTGACCCAGCGGGGGAAGCAGGGGGCCTTGGCCTGTCCGCCGCCCAGGCCGGCGCGCAGGTCGAAGGCTTGCAGCAACTGCCAGCCGGAGCCGGCCGGGGCCGCGCCCTGGGCGTCCTGGCAGGGATCGCCGTCCGGCCCCAGGGCGCTGGTCAGCAGGTAAACTCTGCCGGCGGGGAGGGCCGGCGGAGATTCGTCCCGGCCCAGGTGGCGCTGGCCGGGGAACAGCCCTGGCGGACTCTGGCCCACGGCCAGCACCTCGGCCCCGGCCGGCAGGTTGGCCCCCAGCCAGAAGCGGGCCGCGCTGAAGGTGTCCTGCTGCCAGAACAGGTAGCCCACCCCCAGGGAGCGCCAGAGCGGCAAGACGCAGAGCAGGAATCCCAGGGTGGATACCGCCACCACCGGCAGCCAGCGGCCGGGCAGCCGGCGGGCCAAGAGCACCAGGGGCCAGCAGGCGGCCATGATCGCCACCGGCAGCCAGACCGCCTGCTGGCCTTCCACCGAGCCCTTCAACAGCAGCAAGCCGGCCAACAGGTATAGCGGCGGGAAGACCAGCAACAACAGGCGTTGCCATTGCCGCCGCCAGAGCACCACCCCGGCCGCGATGATCCACAACCCTATCAGATCCAGGCCCACCGCACGGCCAAGCAGGTTCGTCACCTGTCGCCAACGTTCGGCCAGGTGCGTCCACCAGCCGCCTTCCGGCGCCCCGGCCGAGCCGAAGGAGGCGCTGATGACGTCGCCGACTTCCGGCAGGCGCACCAGGAAGCCGGGATAGCCCAGGAGCAGGCCGCCCAGCAGCCCGCCCAGGAAGGCCAAAGGCCAGGCCGCGGCCCACTGCCAGCGCTCCGGCAGGCCACGGCGGTGGGCCAGGACATAGGCCCCGGCCAGAACCGGGGCGGCCAGCACCCCGCTGGCCTTGGTGGTGATGGTCAGCCCCAGGGCCAGGCCGGCCACGGCCAGGCTGGCCGCCCCCGGCGCATTCGCCAGCCACCAAGCCGCCCACAGGCAGCCCATCACGGCCAGGCCCAGGGGGATGTCCAGGGCCAGGAAGTGGCTCTGGGCCACCAGCACCGGGCTGACCGCCAGCGCGGCCGCGGCCAACAGGCCGGTGGCCACGCTGTCGAAATAGCGCCTGGCCACCATGTAGGCCATCCAGACCTGGAGCCCGCCCAGGAAGGCCACGGTGACCCGGCCGGCCAGCTTGGCCGGCAGGATCAGCTCGGTGCTGGTGCGCACCTCGCCCAGCCAGACCCCCAGCCAGCCGGCCGCGGTGGAGATGGCCCCGCGCACCAAGGCCGCCAGGCTGTAGAAGGCCTGGGTCCACAGGCCGGGATAGGTGGGGGAGCCGAAGGACAGGGCGTCGATGATCTGCCAGGTCCACTCCTCCGGATGGGTGGCCGCCGCCGGGTCCGGCCCCCAGGCCAGGCCCCAATAGCGCAGCCCCCAGCCCAGGGCCAGGATCAGGGCCAGGATCACCCGGCGGGGCAGGATGTGGGCTGATATCTTCAAGGCGTTTGTCCAGTTAGCCTGGGTTACTGGCCAAGGCTAATGGCCGGGCGGCCATGCTGTCAAGGCTGGTGAGGGAGGCTGGCTCAAACCAAGCCGCGGCCCCGGATGAAGCGTCCAGCCCCCCGGCCCTCCCCTCTCCCCCGCCAAGCGGTGGGAACGGGCTGAAAAAGGGGCGTTCTATGCCGGCCCGGCGTCATCCTCCGCTCCTCGCCCCCAGCTTCTGGAGGAGAGGCGTCATCTTTCGTCTCCCTCGCCCCCAGCTTCTGGGGGAGAGGGCGGGGTGAGGGGGCTTTATTGACTCGAACGCAGCTTGGTGTCAAACGCCGCCCGGCGGCCGGTTTGGACCGGCCGCCGGGGCGGGGCTGGTTCGCGGTGGCGACGCGGCTAGAACTGGCACTCGATGGCGTTGTAGCCGCAGGCCGGGATGCAGGATTCGCACAGGATGCATTGGGCGGCGTCGAAGACCACCTCGCGGGTCTCCGGGTCCACGCTCAAGGCTCCGGTGGGGCAGAACGCCGTGCAGGCGGTGCAGTGCACGCAACGGTCGGAATGGTAACGCAGCTCCTGCACCAGGGCGTCCACGTGCACGCCGGCCTGATCCAGGTAGTCGAAGGCCTTGTCCATATCGGCCTTATTGCCCACCAGCTCCAGCACCATGCGCCCTTTTTCGCGCGGGCGCACCAGGGCGCGCAGGATGTTAACCTGGAGATTGTAGTCGCGCACCAGGTGATAGGTCACCGGCTCCTGGATCAGGCGGGGGGGGAAGTTGAGTACGACCTTCTTGGTGGCCACGGCCTTACCTCGCTTATTAGCATGAGGGCCGGCAAGCGCCCGGCCCGTTGATCCGTCAGCCCTGGGCCAGCTCCGCGCCGGGCAGGGGGGCCACCGGCCGGCTGAGCAAAAAGCCGCCGGACTGGATGCGCGCCTTGAGCTCGGCCGCCACCTGGCGGGCCATCACCCGGCTGGCCAGGCAACCGGTGGGCACCTTCTTGCCGTCGATCTCGATGTGGCCGCTCATCAGCTCGGCCATGGATACACGGCCCAGCCCGCCGGGGCGCCCCAGGGGATAGGCCTCGGCGTAGTCCACGATGGGGAAGGTGATGTCATCGTCGGGCAGGGCCGCGTGGGCCATCACCTGCTCGTCCAGCACCGGAATGGGCAGACCGAAACCCACCGACAGGGTGGTGCCGTAGCCGGTGATGGAGGCGGCGCGCAGGTAGCGCGGGTTCATTTGCTTCAGGTCGCCGATCAGGGCCAGGGTGGCCGAGGGCGTCTGGGGCAGGTCGTTGGGCATGCGCGCCGGCTTGGCCACGTGCTGGGTGCCGGGCCAGATGACGTAGCCCTCCGCCCCGCCCAAAAACACCCGACTGCCGATGCCCACTGTGCGCAGCAGGGGATCCTTGAGCAGCGGGCTCAAGGACCCGGCCGTGGAGTAGTTGGCGTTGCCCAGCCTGGGCTTGAGCACCCCCATGTAGGTGTATATGGTGCGCTCGCCCAGGTTCACGGCCACGTTGTAGAGCTGGTAGCCGTTGCGGGGGTTGAACAGCACCGCGTTGTTAAGGTCCGCGAGGCCCAGCTCGGTCTCGTACTCCTTGCGCGGGTAGCAGTCGGTGCCGTAGGCGTGGGCCACCAGCTTGAACTTGTCGCCGGCCACCAGGCCCTGGATCACGTGCGCCCCGCCATAGCTGAACAGGCCGGGGTAGACCGCGTTGCGAGGGTCCTCGTCCGGCAGGGCGGTGCAGCCCAGCATGAGGTCGGCCGCGGCCCAGCCGGCGTAGACCGGCACCCCGCCCAGGGTTACCCGCCCGCCGCCGCACTTGATCTTGGGGGTGGACTGGCGGATGTTGAAATAGACGCCGGAGGAGCACATGGGGCCGAAGGTGCCGGTGGTGACGACGTCGACCTCGGCCGCGGCCTGCTTGACGCCCTTTTCCCTCACCAGGCCGACCGCCTCCTCGGCGGTGCACACCACCACCTTGCCGGCCTTGATCTTGGCGTTGATCTCCTCGATGGTCCTGGTCATGCGCCCTCGCTAATCACTACTGTTCCCATGGTTATCGTGGGGTTGCCTTGATCAATTATGCCCCACGGCCGCAGGCAAGGCAACCCGGAAAAATCCACGGCCGCGCGGACCAGCGGCCCGCGTGGACCATGCCCCTGCCCGCGTTTGGCCGGGCTTGGGCGGGGCGGCCTCGCCGCGGGCGGGCCTAACCGGCGGCGGCCGCCTCGGCGGCGGGGGGAAGGCAGATGCGGTCTTTCTCCTCCTGGCGGGCCATCAGGTCGGCCAGGCTGAGGTTTTCCAGGAAATCAACCAGCAGTTTGCCCATCTCGCCCCAGACCAGGTGCACGGTGCAGCCGCCGACCCGGTCGCAGTAGGTGGCGTCCTGCACGCACTCCACCGGGGCCAGGGGGCCTTCCAGGCTGCGCACGATGTCATAGAGGCTGATGCGGGTGGGGTCCACGGCCAGCATGTAGCCGCCGCGCGCCCCGCGCACGCTCTTGACCAGGCCCGCGCCCTTGAGGGGTATGAGCAGTTGCTCCAGGTATTTGGCCGAAATCTCCTGGCGGCTGGCCAGATCGCGCAAGGGCACCGGGCTCTTGCCGGAGTTCATGGCCAGTTCCAACATGGCGCGCACGCCGTAACGTCCTCTGGTGGATAGCTTCATGATGTAATCCCGTTCGTCTTGGCTATTGCCTGTGATATCCAGGCCGACCCCGCCACCAGCCCGCGGCTGCTGAAAACCGCCAACTGGCCCGGGGCGACCGCACGTTGAGCCGTCTCGAAAACCACCCGCACCGCCTCCGGCCCCTGGGCGACCCGGCAGGCCACACCGCCGTGGGCGTAGCGGATGCGCACCGTCAACTCCGGCCAGTCCTCCGGAGGCAGGCGCCAGATGGGCGCGTCCGCCAGCAGCCCCGCGGCCCAAAGCCCTTCGGGGCGGCCCACCCGCACCGCGGCCCTTTCTCCATCCAGGGCCAACACATAGGCGGGCCGTCCCAAGGCCACGCCCAGCCCGCGCCGCTGGCCGATCGTGAACCCGTGCACCCCCCGGTGGCGGGCCAGAACCCGCCCCCGCTCATCCTCGATCACCCCGGGACGCACGGCCCCATGGCGCCGCATCAACTCGTCCCAGCCACCCGCCGGCAAGAAGCAGCCATCCTGGCTCTCCGGCCGCTCGGCCGCGATGAGCCCCGCCCCCGCGGCCAGCTCCCGCACCTGGGGCTTGGTCAGCCCTCCCAGGGGGAAAAGCAACCGCCCCAAAAGCTCCGGCCGCACCCTGGCCAGGAAATAGGCCTGGCTCTTGGCCGCGTCCGCCGCCTCGGCCAGGATCGGCCCGTCTGGTCCGAGGACCAGGCGGGCGTAGTGCCCGGTGGCCAGGGCACGGCAGCCCAGCTCGGCGGCCATCGCCAGCAGCAACGGCAGCTTGACCCTGGCGTTGCACCAGGCGCAGGGGTTGGGGGTGCGCCCGGCGGCGTAGGCGGCCACGCTGGGGGCCACCACCCGCGCGCTAAAGGCCTCGGCCGCCTCCACCACCCGGTGGGCCAGGCCCAACTGCGCCGCCGCCGCGGCCCCGGCCCGCCAGGCCAGGTCCGGACCTTGGCCCAGGCGCAGGCTGAGGCCGACGACCTCGTGCCCCTGCTCCCGCAGCAGCCAGGCGGCCACGCTGGAATCCACCCCTCCGCTCAGGGCAACCGCCAGCCTGGCCACCGCTCGCTCCAATCCACCACGAATCCATACAAAGGCCGTGGTGAATAGGGAGAATAAAATATATCGGGTATGGGTGCCATTGTCAACGCGGCCAGGGCCGTTTTTGGCCCGCCTGGCGGCCGCCTAGTCGCCGCGCCTGAACCCCCGCTCCATCTCCCGCTCCTGGTCGCGCTTCTTCAGATCCTGGCGTTTGTCGTATAGTTTCTTGCCCTTGGCCAGGGCCAGCTCCACCTTGGCGCGGCCGTCCTTGAAATAGAGCGCCACCGGGATCAGGCTGTAGCCTTGCTCGCCCAGCTTGCCCGCCAGCTTGCGCAATTCGCGCTTGTGCAGCAGGAGCTTGCGCGGCCGTTCGGGCTCGTGGTTGTCGTAATAGGCGAAGGGATAGGCGCTGACATGGCAGCCCATCAGCCAGGCCTCGCCCTCCTTGATTTTGGCGTAGGAGTCGCTCAGGTTGGCCTTGCCCATGCGCATGGACTTGACCTCGGTGCCGGTGAGCACCAGGCCGGCCTCGAAGCGATCGCCCAGCTCGTAGTTGAAGCGCGCCTTCTTGTTCTTGGCGATCAGCTTGGTGGATTCGCGCGCCATGCAAGGCTCCCGGTCGCGGACGCTCAGGCCGCGGCCCGCGCGCCGAAAAGCTGGGGGAAGTGGCGGGCGAGCTCATGGTCGATGAAGGCCCGGACCTCGGCCGCGGTGGGAAAGGTCAGGGCTTGCTCGGCCAGCGCGCGCCAGGTGGCGCGGTTGGTCAGGCGCACGATCTGCTTGACCCGCGGGATGGCCAGGGCGGTCATGGAGACCTCGTCCAGGCCCAGGCCGAGCAAGAGCGGCACCGTGCGGGGGTCGCCGGCCATCTCGCCGCACATGGCCACCGGGATGCCCACCAGGTGGCCGGCCTGCACCACCGACTTGATCATGCGCAGCACCGCCGGGTGCAGGGGCTGGTACAGGTGGGCCACGTGCTCGTTGACCCGGTCGATGGCCAGGGTGTACTGAATCAGGTCGTTGGTGCCGATGGAGAAGAAATCCACGTGGCGGGCCAGCAGATCGGCCACCGCCACCGCCGAGGGCACCTCGATCATGATGCCCACCGGCAGTTTCTCGCTCATGGCCTGGCCGTTCGCCGCCAGCTCGGCCCGGCACTCGGCCAGTATCTCCTTGGCCTGCAACAGCTCGTCCACCCCGGAGATAAGCGGGAAGATGACCCGCACCGCCCCATGGGCGCTGGCCCGGAGGATGGCCCGGAGCTGGTCCTTGAACAGCTCCCGCTCCTTGAGGCAGAAGCGGATGGCCCTAAGCCCCAGGGCCGGGTTGACCTCCGGGGCCAGGTTCACCGAGCTGGCGAACTTGTCGCCGCCGATGTCCAGGGTGCGGATGTTCACCGGCCGCCCGTCCAGGCGCTCGGCCACGGCCCGGAAGTTGGCGAAAAGCTCCTCCTCGCTGGGCAGCCCTTTCTGGGCCAGGTAGAAGAACTCGGTGCGGTACAGGCCGATGCCCTCGGCTCCGTAGCCCAGCACCGTGCCCACCTCCTCGGCCAGCTCGATGTTGGCCCAGACCGCCACCTGGTCGCCGTCGGCGGTGTGGGCGGCCAATCCGGCCTGGGCCAGGATCTCCTGGGCGTAGAGCTCGTAGGCCTCCTGCTTGTCGCGGTAGGCGTGCAGGGTCTCCTCTTCCGGGTTGACGATGACCAGGCCGGCCGAGCCGTCCACGATGATGAAGTCGCCGCTGGCCACCTCCAGGCTGACCCGCTCCAGCCCCACCACGGCCGGGATGGCCTTGGCCTGGGCCATGATGGCGGTGTGGCTGGTGGGGCCGCCCATGTCGGTTACAAAGCCCATCACCCAGTCCAGGTCCATCTGGGTGGTGTCGGCCGGGCTCAGGTCGTGGGCCACCACGATGGCCTTCTCGCGTATCTGGGCGATGGCGCCCAGCTCCTGGCCGGAAAGATGGCGCAGCACCTGCTCGGTGACGTATTCCACGTCGACGAAGCGCGAGCGGATGTAGTCGTCCTTGATTTTCTGGAAAAAGGCCTTGGCGTCGGCCACGGCCTGGGTCAGCGCCCATTCGGCGTTGATGAGCTGGGTGCGGATCAACTCCTCGGTCCGCTCGCTTATCATCCGGTCCTTGAGGATGAGCAGGTGGGCGTCGATGATGTAGGAGTAGTCGCCCAGGCCCTCGTTAAGGCCCTCTTTGGCCGCGGTCAGCTCGGCGCTGGTGGAGGCCAGGGCGGCGCGCAGGCGGGCGACTTCGGCTTTCGCCTCCTTGGCGTCGGCCAGGGGGCGGTAGGCCACCTGCACCGGGTGGCGGGGCACAAAGAGGGCGCGGCCGATGGCGATGCCCGGCGAGGCCCCCACGCCGCGCAGGATTCTTTCCCCCTTGGCGGTCACTAGCTTTCCCCGAAATCGCTGGCGAACAGGGCCCGCAGGGCGTCGACGGCCGCCTGGGCCTCGGCGCCCTTGGCCAGCACGCTCAGCCGGCTGCCCTGGGGGGCGTCCAGGGCCAGGATGGAGAGCACGCTGCCGCCGTCGGCCTCCAGACCGTCCTTGCCCAGCACCACCTGGCTGTCGAAGCGCTGCACGGTCTCGGCGATGCGGGCCGCGACCCTGGCGTGCAGGCCCAGGCTGTTGCCCACCGTCAGTTCGCAGCGCAGGATGGGTTCAACGCTGTCGATGGCTTCCGAAGGTTCCACTTCCTCGGTCCTTGTCTGTTCGCCGTGGGCCTGGCGCGCCTCGCGCAGGGCCAGCAGCCGTCGATACACCGTCTCGCGGGCCAGCCCGGTGGCATGGGCCACCTTGCGGGCCAGGGCGCTGGGGCTCTCGCCCGCCTGGTCCAGGCCGGCCCGCAGCAGGCCGTCGGCCTTTTCCTCGGCCGCCTCCGCGGCCTGGGGTTCTTTGCCGCCGGCCACCACCAGGGTGATCTCGCCCCGCGCGGCCTGGGTGGCGGCCAGCCCGGCCAGCTCGCCGGCGGTCAGGTGGCGAACCTCCTCGTGCACCTTGGAGAGCTCGCGGGCCAGCACCACCCTCCGGCTGGCCCCGAAAGCCTCGGCCAAGTCCAGGGAGGTCTCGGCCAGGCGGTGGGGGGCCTCGAAAAGCACCACCGGCCAGCCGGTGGCGGCCGCGGATTCCAGGAGCTGGCGGCGGGGGCCGGGCTTGGCCGGCGCGAAACCCAAAAAGACCAGCGGCGCGGCCGCCACCCCGGCCACCGACAGGGCCGCGGCCAGGGCGCTGGGGCCGGGCGCCGGGCTGATCTCGTGGCCGCTGTCGGCCACCGCCTGCACCACCGCCACGCCGGGGTCGCTCACGCCGGGGGTGCCGGCGTCGCTGATCAGCGCCACGTCCTGGCCGGCGTCCAGGGCCGCCAGCACCTGGGCCGCCGCCTGGCGGCGGTTGGCCTCGCGGCAGGAGATCAGGCGCTTGCCCTTCAGGCCCAGGTGGCTCAGAAGCTTCTTGGCCCTGGCCACGCTCTCGGCCGCCACCACCGGGGCTTGGGTCAATATCCGGGCCGCCCTGGGGGTGAGGTCCTCCAGGTTGCCGATGGGGGTCGCCACCACCCAAAGCCGGGCCATGCGCTAATCTCCCGGACGAAAGGCGTCCCTGAGATGCTTGAGCCGGGGCCGGCCCCGGTCGTACTCCACCGTCACCACGTCGAAGCGGCAAGGAGGCTCCGGCCCCTCCAGCCGGGCCAGATAGGCGCCCGCCGCGCCGACGAGCCGCCGGCGCTTGAGCGGACCGATGGACTCCTCGGCCGCGCCCAGCCCGCCCTTGCCCCGGCCCTTGACCTCCACGAAGACCAGGGTCGGGCCTTCCCAGGCCACCAGGTCCAGCTCGCCGCCGCCCAGCCGAAGGTTGCGCCCCACCACCCGCAGCCCGGCCTGGGTCAGGGCCAGACAGGCCAGATCCTCCGCCTGCCGTCCGCGGGCCTGGGCCGGCGGGATGGCGTCCCTAGGCGCCAAAAAGCCCCAACTGGGCCACGCTCCCGAAGCTTTTGCGGTGCTCAGGGCAGGGGCCGTGATCGGCCAGGGCCCGCCGGTGCTCGGCGGTGGCATAGCCTTTGTTGGCCGCGAAATTATAGACCGGCCAGCGCCGGTGCAAATGGTCCATCAGGCTGTCGCGGTGGACCTTGGCCAGGATGCTGGCCGCGGCCACCGATCGGCAGCGGGCGTCGCCCTTGACCACCGCCTGCTGGGGCAGGGCCATCGGCAGGCAGAAGCGCCCGTCCACCAGCAGGCAGTCCGGGGCGGGGGCCAAGGCCATCACCGCCCGCCGCATGGCCACGAGGCTGGCGTGGTGGATGTTGAGGCCGTCCACCTCGGCGGCCTCGGCCCAGCCCAGCGCCCAGGCCAGACTGCCGGCGCAGATGAGCGGCGCCAGTTCGCGCCGGCGGGCCTCGCTCAGCGCCTTGGAATCGGCCACGCCGGGGTCGGCCCAGTCGGCGGGCAGGATGACCGCCGCCGCCACCACCGGCCCGGCCAACGGACCCCGGCCGACCTCGTCCACCCCCGCCGGCCGGGCGAAACCCTGGCCGCGCAGGCCCCGCTCAAGCTCGTCGCCGGGCCTGGCGGCGTTTGCGCCGCGGGGCCGGGGCACGGCCCTAGACCCGCCGCTTCTCCTTGATGCGCGCGGCCTTGCCCCGCAGGTTGCGCAGGTAGTAGATGCGGCCCTGGCGCACGCGTCCTTCGGTTATCAGCTCCACCCGGTCGATCACCGGCGAGTGCAGCGGGAAGATGCGCTCCACGCCCACGCCATAGGAGACCTTGCGCACGCTGAAGGAGGCGCCCAGCCCCTCGCCGCGGCGGCGCAGCACCACGCCTTCAAACACCTGGAGGCGCTCTTTCTCGCCCTCCTTGATGCGCACATGCACCTTGACCGTGTCACCGGCGCGGAACAGGGGGATGTCCACCCGCATCTGCTCGCGCGCGATCATTTCCTTGGCGTCCATGAGTTCTCTCCTCGCCGCTTTGCCGCTAAATCCGGCGTCGGCCCGTCCGTCCAGATAAAAAACAGCCAGCTATGTCTGCGGCCGCCAGGGGCCGTCAGGTTCGCCTTCCTCCGCCAGCTCCGCCAGGAGCTTGCGGTCCTCCTCGCCAAGCCGCGCCCGGCCGATCAGCTCCGGCCGCCGGCGCAGGGTGCGGCGCAAGGACTCCTTGCGCCGCCAACGGGCGATGGCGGCGTGGTTGCCGCTCAGGAGCACCTCCGGCACCGCCTGGCCGCGGAACTCGGCCGGCCGGGTGTAGTGGGGGTGCTCCAAAAGCCCGTCCATGAAGCTGTCGGCCGTGGCCGAGTCCGCCCCCCCCAGCACGCCGGGGATGAGCCGGCTCACCGCGTCCACCACGCACAGGGCGGCCAGCTCCCCGCCGCTGAGCACGAAATCGCCCAGGCTCAGCTCCTGGTCCACCAGGGGGCGCACCCGTTCGTCCACGCCCTCGTAGCGCCCGCAGACCAGCACCAGGCGCTCGCGCCCGGCCAGCTCGCGCGCCTGGGCCTGGTCCAGGGGCCGGCCCTGGGGGCAGAGCAGGATCACCCAGGCCGGCGGGCCGGCCTCCGGGGCGCGCAGGCTCTCCAGGGCCTCGGCCAGCGGACCGGGCATCATCACCATGCCGTCGCCGCCGCCATAGGGCACGTCGTCCACGGTGCGGTGGCGGTCGCGGGCGAAATCGCGGGGGTTGGTGGTCCGCACCCGGATCAGCCCCGCCGCCTGAGCCCGCCCCATGATCGAGGCCTGGCAATAGGCCTGGCAGACCTCCGGAAAAAGGGTGACCAGGTCGAAGATCACCGGCGGTCCCCTTCCTCCGCGTCCTCCTCCGCGCCTTCCTCGTCCCAGCCCTGGGCCGCCAGCAGCCCCAGGGGCAAATCCACCATGATCCGGCCGCCGTCCAGGTCCATCTCGGCTATCACCTGGTCAACCACCGGGATAAGGGCCTCTTTACCATCCGCGGCCCTAACTAGCAACATGTCGTGGGGGCCGGGGTTGCCCACCGCCACCACTTGGCCCAGTTCGCGCCCGGCCACGGTGGCCACCCGCGCGCCCTTGAGCTGGAACCAATAGTATTCGCCCTCGGCCAGGGGGGCCAACGCCTGGCGACGCACATAGACCCACTGACCGGCCAGGGCCGCCGCCTGCTCGCGGGTGGTCACCTCGCGGGCGGTCAGCAGCACCCGTCCGGAGTGGGTCCGGTAGGATGCCACCGTCAATGGGCGCGCGGCCTCGGGGTTGGGACCAAGGTAGATCGGCTCCGAGCGCGCCAGCACCTCCGGGTCCTGGCTGTGGAGGAAAATCCTGATCTCGCCCTTGACCCCAAAAGCGCCCGAGGCCCGACCCATTAGAACCAGGTCGGGCCGGGACATGTTCGCCTACTCGATGATCTCCAGCACCGACCGCTTGCGGATCTTGGTGGAGGCCGCGCTGAGGATGGTGCGCATGGCCCTGGCCGTGCGCCCCTGCTTGCCGATCACCTTGCCCAGGTCCTCTTTGGCCACCTTCAGCTCGATAACCGAGGTCTGCTCGCCCTCGATCTCGTTGACTTCCACGTTCTCCGGGTGGTCCACCAGGGCCTGGGCGATGTATTTGATCAACTCCTTCATGCGGCACCTCCACCTGAGAGTGAGACCGTTGCGTAGCGGGTGCGAGACCTACTTCTGCCCTCTGGCCGGCTCTCGCCTGCCCTCGTCACAGTATGGGCCATCACGCCCGGGCCGTGGGAGCCTAATCTATACCCCCAGCCTGGGCGAGGCGGGCAACGGTCTGCCGCGGCCGCGCCGGTCCTAGCTGGCCACCGGGGCCTGGGGCCAAAGCCCGCGGCTCTTCAGCAGGCTGTAGACCGTGTCGGTGGCCTGGGCGCCGCTGGCCACCCATTTGGCCAGCGCCTCGGCCTTCACCGTCACCTGGGCCGGGTCCTGATGGGGATCGTAGGCGCCGATGATCTCCAGGAAAGCGCCGTCGCGGGGGGCCTGGGAGTCGGCGGCGACGATGCGGTACATGGGCTTTTTCTTGGCGCCCATCCGGGTCAGTCTGATCTTTACGGCCATCTTCTTCCTTCTCGCTTGGTTGATAGGTGGTCTCAGGCGGGGCCAAAGTCCCTACATGGGCATCATGCGCCCCAGCCCCCTTTTACCGCCCATGCGGGTCATGCTCTTCATCATCTTGCGCGCCTGCTGGAAATTCTTCAGCAGGCGGTTGACGTCGGCCACCGTGGTGCCGCTGCCCAGGGCGATGCGGCGCCGGCGGGAGGCGTTCAGGATGTTGGCGTCCTTGCGCTCGGCCATGGTCATGCTGTTGATGATGGCCTCGGTGCGCTTCAGCTCCTTCTCGTCGGGCTGAATGTTCTTGAGCTGCTTGAGCTTGCCCATGCCCGGCAGCATGCCGAGGATCGACTCCAGGGAGCCCATTTTCTTGAGCTGCTGGAGCTGATCGCGGAAATCCTCCAGGGTGAAGGCGTTCTTGGCCAATTTCTTGGCCATCTCCTGGGCCTTCTCCTGGTCGTAGGCCTGGGAAGCCTTCTCCACCAGGCTCATCACGTCGCCCATGCCCAGGATGCGCCCGGCCATGCGGCCGGGATGGAACTCCTCCAGGGCGTCGAGCTTTTCGCCCACGCCCAGGAGCTTGATGGGCACGTCGGTCACCGCGCGGATGGACAGGGCCGCGCCGCCGCGGGCGTCGCCCTCCACCTTGGTCAGGATCACCCCGCTCAGGCTCAGACGCTGGTGGAAGGCCTTGGCCACGTTCACCGCGTCCTGGCCGGTCATGGCGTCGGCCACGAGCAGCACCTCGACCGGGCGCAGTTTCTCGCGAATGGCCTGGAGTTCGGCCATCAGGGCCTCGTCCACGTGCAGGCGGCCGGCGGTGTCCAGGATGACCAGGTCCGCACCGGCGCGGCTGGCCGCGGCCAGCGACTGCACGCAGATGTCCACCGGGTTCATGGCCGGATCGGTGTCGAAGACCGGCGCCCCGATCTGGCCGCCCAGGCGCTTGAGCTGCAAGATGGCCGCCGGCCGCTGCACGTCGGCCGGGACCAGGAACGGGTGTCGGCCGCGTTTTTTCTGCGCCAGAGCCAGCTTGGCGCTGGTGGTGGTCTTGCCGGAGCCCTGCAGGCCCACCAGCATGTAAATCAGCGGCGGCCGCCCGCCCATGGCCAGGGGCTGGTTGTCCCCGCCCATCAGGGCGGCCAGCTCCTCGTGCACGATCTTGATCACCTGCTGGGCCGGGGTGAGGCTCTTCATCACCTCCTGGCCCACGGCCCGCCCGCGCACGCTCTCCACGAAGTCCTTGGCCACCTTGTAGTGGACGTCGGCCTCCAACAGGGCCAGGCGCACCTCGCGCAAGGCGTCGGCTATGTTCTTTTCGGAGAGCTTGCCGTGCCCTTTCAGCCGCTTGAAGGTGTCGGCCAGGCGGTCGCTCAGGTGGTCGAACATGGCTCAGGATTCCGCTACAGTCGCATCCGCTGGCGCCGCCAGGGGCCCCGGGGCCGGTTTCGGCCGGTAAACTATCGGATTATAAGGGACGCGGCCGGGAGCGTCAACCGACGCCCAGGTTGAATGCCCGCCAATGTCTCCTTGTGAAATATAGCAAACAACCGCCCAGGCAGGCAAATCCTGGTTAAACCCGGTGTTTGCCATTTTTTATCCGCCCCTCCGCCGCCGCCCGAAGGCTGGCTTTGCCGGCAAATGTTGGTATAACAAGTGGCCATGCAGCTTTCATCCCTCATGGCCTTGGACGTGGGCGGCGGCACCCAGGACCTATTGATCTGGCGCGCGGACCAGGCGGTGGAGAACTCCGTCAAGATGGTGCTGCCCTCGCCCACCCAGGTGGTGGCGGCGCGCATCCGCTCCGCCCGCGCCCGCGGCAAGGCCGTGCATCTGCACGGCTTTCTCATGGGCGGCGGGGCCATGCACCGCGCCGTCTCCGAGCACCTGGCCGCCGGCCTGGGGGTGAGCGCCACCCCGGCCGCGGCCGCCAGCCTGGCCGACGACCTGGAGCGGGTGCGCGCCCAGGGGGTGAGCATCGCCGAGACCGCCCCGCCCGGCGCGGCGGCGGTCTTCACCACCGACCTGGATCTGGTGGCCCTGCGCCAGGCCTGCGGCCTGTTCGAGGTGGAGCTGCCCCAGCGCCTGGCCCTGGCCGTCTGCGACCACGGCCACAGCCCCGGCTTCAGCAACCGCAAGTTCCGCTTCCAGATGTGGGAGCGCTTCCTGGCCCGGGGCGGCCGCCTGGCCGACCTCATCACCGACCGCCCGGACCCCAGCCTGACCCGCTTCGCCGCGCTCAAGGAGCAGGCCCCGGCCGCCCTGGTCATGGACACCGCCGCAGCCGCGGCCTGGGGCGCGCTGGAGGATCCGGTGGTGGCCGGCCAGGCCCAGGACGGCGTCTGCGTGGTCAACCTCGGCAACATGCACACCGTGGCGCTCCTGGTGCGCGCCGGCCTGGTGCTGGGGGTCTACGAGCACCACACCGGCTGCCTGGACGCCCCCACCCTGGCCGACCACGTCGCCCGCTTCATCCGGGGAGCCCTGGGCGACGCCGAGGTCTTCGCCAGCCAGGGCCATGGCTGCGCCCGCCGGGCCGAGGCCCCCACGGGCCAGGACTGGCCGGTGGCGCTCACCGGCCCCCGCCGGGCCCTGGCCGCCGGCCTGGGCTGGCGGGTGGCCGCGCCCCATGGCGACGTGATGCTCTCCGGCTGCTTCGGCCTGGCGGCCGCGGCCCGGGCCTGGGCCGAGAACCGCTAAGCCCGCCTCCTCAGTCCGCCTCTTGAGGCCATCGAAGCGCCACGCGGCTCCCCTCGCCCCGTTTTCGCGATCTTGGGTCAAGGCCCCTTGTCGCTGCGCGACCCGGACAGCGGGCTGTCCGGGCCAGCCGAGAAAAGGCAAGGTCACCGGGAGGCCCTTCCCTGATCCACCCTCGCCCCTTTGGGGGAGAGGGGAGGGTGAGGGGGAATTAAGGGCAGGAAGGAAAGCGCCGGCGGCTCGGTCCGGCCCTGGCCTTTTCCGGGTGGCCCAGACGGCGCAAGCCGTCTGGGTGCCGAAGGCACAAGAGGTTGCGGTGGGGCGTTCGGGGCTTGGTCTGGCGTTGGTGCCGGGGCGGGGTTGCGCCGGGGCCTCTTGTCGCTGGCGCGACCCGGACAATGAATTGTCCGGGCCACCCGGAGAGAGACAAGCGCCGGCAGAGCCACCCGTCCCGATTGCCATCGCCCGCCTTGTCGTGTATTTTGGGGGGCATGGCAGACAACGCCCGCCAAGACGCCGCCCGCCGGGTGGCCGAGCTCTCCGCCGAGATCCGGCGGCACGACCGCCTGTATTACACCCAAGACCGGCCGGAGATCAGCGACGCGGCCTATGACGCGCTGTTGGCCGAACTCCAGGACCTGGAGGCGCGTTACCCCGACCTGCTCCGGCCGGATTCGCCCACCCAGCGCGTGGGCGCTGCCCCCCGGACCAGCTTCGCGCCCGTAACCCACCACCGGCCCATGCTCAGCCTGGAATCCAAGGCCGATCCCGCCCTGGCCCAGGATTTTCTGCGCCGCCTGGAACAGGCCGGCGCGGCCGGGGCGCTTTTGCTGGCCCAGCCCAAGATCGACGGGCTCAGCGTGGAATTGGTCTATGAATCCGGGCTGTTCAAGCTTGGCTCCACCCGCGGCGACGGCGTGGCCGGCGAGGACATCACCCCCAACCTGCGCACCGTGGCCGACATCCCGGCCCACCTCGACGCCGCGCCGGCCCTGGTGGTGGTGCGCGGCGAGGTCTACATGGACCGGGCCGGGTTCGACGAGCTGAACCGGGGCCTGGTGGAGCGCGGCCAGGAGCCTTTCGCCAACCCCCGCAACGCCGCCGCCGGCAGCCTGCGCCAGTTGGACCCCCACGTCACCGCCGGCCGGCCGCTGAAGTTCTTCCCCTTCGAGCTGGTCAACGCGGCCGATCTGGGTTTAGCCAGCGATAGCGAGTCGTTGACGCGCCTGGGCCGGTGGGGCTTCCCGGTGGGGGCCGACCATCTGCACCAGGGCCGCGACCTGGCCTGGATGGCGGCGGTCCATGCCGACTACCTGGCCCGCCGCGACGAGCTGCCCTTTGAGATCGACGGCCTGGTGGTCAAGGTGGACGATCTGGCCCTGCGCGAGACCCTGGGCGCGCGCAGCCGCACCCCGCGCTGGGCCATCGCTTGGAAGTTCCCGCCCCGCCAGGAGATAACCACCGTGCGCGGCATCGCGGTCCAGGTGGGGCGCACCGGCAAGCTCACCCCGGTGGCGCTCCTGGACCCGGTGGACGTGGGCGGGGTCACGGTCAGCCGGGCGACCCTGCACAATTTCGAGCAACTGGCGCGGCTGGACGTGCGGGTGGGCGACCGGGTGCGAGTGGAGCGGGCCGGCGACGTGATTCCGAAGGTGGTGGAGGTGGAGCGCCCCGGCCAGCCCCGGCGCGAGCTGCTGGCGGCTCCGGCCAGTTGCCCGGTCTGCGCCACCGCCATCGTGCAGGAGGGGGCCAACCACCGCTGCCAGAACCGCCTGGGCTGCCCGGCCCAGGTCAAGGGCGCGCTGGAGCATTACGCCAGCCGCGCGGCCATGGACATCGAAGGCCTGGGCGAAAAACGCATCGACCAGTTGCGCCAGGCCGGCCTGCTCGACGACCTGCCCTCCCTCTATGGCCTGGCCGAGCACCAGGCCGAGTTGGAAACCCTGGAGGGCTGGGGCGAGCTTTCGGCCGCCAACCTGCTGCGCAACATCGCCGCCAGCCGGGGCAAGCCCCTGGCCAGGTTTGTCTACGCCCTGGGCATACCCAACGTGGGCGAGGCCACCGCCCGCGACTTGGCCAACCATTTCGGAACCTTCGAGGCCATCCTGAACGCCAGCCCGGCCGAGTTGGCCACCGTGGACGGAGTTGGGCCGGTGGTGGCCCAGAGCATTCGCGAATTTTTCGACCGCCCGGAAACCCTGGCCACGGCCCAGCGCCTGGCGGAATTGACGGCCCCGGAGCCCGCGCCCGCTTCCGCGCGGCCGCGCCAGGGACCCTTGCAGGGCCTGAGCGTGGTGCTCACCGGCGCGCTAAAAAGCCTGAGTCGGCCGGAGGCCGAGGAACTGGTGCGGATCGCCGGTGGCAAGGCATCTTCCAGCGTGAGCAAGAAGACCGGCCTGGTGGTGGCGGGGGCCGACCCCGGCGCCAAGGCCGACAAGGCCCGCGCCTTGGGGGTGGAGATCATCGACGAGGCCGAGTTCCTGCGCCGAGTGGCCGGCGCGGGCGGCGAGGCCGCGTCGTTGGCCGATCCGCCAAAGGGGCAAGGGTCGTTGTTTTAAGTATTTGGAGGCTCAAGCATGGACGAGGTCAGGGCCACGCTGCTGATAAAAGGCAGGGTGCAGGGCGTGTTTTTCCGCGCCCACACCCGCGACCTAGCCGAGTCCCTGGGACTCAAGGGCTGGGTGCGCAACCTGCCCTTGCGGCGGGTGGAGGCGGTGTTCCAGGGCCCGCGCGAGCAGGTGGAGCGGGCCATCGCCTGGTGCCACCAGGGTCCGCCCTCGGCGGCGGTGAGCGAGGTGGCGGTGAGCTGGGGCGACCTGGACCCGCAGCTGGAGGGTTTCAGCGTCCGCCACTGACCCACTTTGGGTTTTGGGCCAGGTTTGATATACTCGCTTGTCGGGATGGAAATCCCCGTCCCGCTGCACCCTCCACTATGGGAGCGGTCCATGCTGCGACTCCGACCCCGCGCGAAATCATGCCAGGCCGCCGGCCTGCTGCTGCTCATGGCGGCGATACTGATGACCGGCTGCGGCTTCACCGCCGAGGTCAAGAACAAGGTCGTGGATTATTGGGATGGCAAGGACGGCGGCCTGCGCAAGCGGGTGTCCGTGGCCCCCTTCACCAGCAGCCTGCCCGACATGAAGGCCCAGGCCACCGCGCTGCAGATGGCCATCGCCAAAACCCTGGGCCAGCAGGGTGGCGTGGTGGTGCTGGATTTCGCCGCCCTGGAGCAGGAGGCCGAGAAGGTGCCCGCCAGCGTCCAGAACCCGGAGGACCGGGCCTACGAGGCCGGCCGTCTCCTGGGGCTCAACGCGGTGCTGGCCGGCAACATCACCGACCTCTCCGTCCAGCGCCAGATGAAGGGCATCTACGGCTTTCGGGACAACGCCCCCTTCCTCGCCCTGGAGGTGGAGCTGCGGCTGCTGGACATGACCACCAGCACCGTCCTGGCCCAGGAATCCTTCCGCCGCCAGGAGGTCATCAGCGACGTGGAGGCCGAGGGCATCACCATGAGCGGGGCCAAGCCCGACCCCAACCTGGTGAACAAGCTCCTGGCCCAGGTGACCAAGGACGCCGAGAGCTGGGTGGCGAACAAGATCGCCGCCCAACCCTGGGGCGGCGCCATCCTCAAGGTCGAGGGCGACAAGGTGCTAATCACCGCCGGCCGCGACACCGGCCTGCCGGTGGGATCGGTGCTCACGGTCTACTCCCTGGGCGAGCGCATCAAGGCCGGCACCGGCCAGGAGATCGTCCTGCCCGGCCCGGCGGTGGGCAAGATACAGCTCACCGAATTGGGCGCGCGCAACTCCTGGGCCGTCATCGTGGAGCGGGCCAAGCCGCCGGCTCCCAAGGAGGCCAAGGACAAGAAGGACGACAAGGCGGCCCCACCCACCCCGCCCCCGGCTCCCCTGGCCTTCGAACCCGGCCAGTACGTGCGCACCCGCTAGAGACTATCGCCGGCAAAACAACGCGGACGGTCCCGTTGGGCCGTCCGTTGGTTTTTTGGGGCGCGCGCCGGCTAGCCGGGCCTGGCCCGCCGGGCGGCGGCGATGAGTTCGCGGGCGTGCTGGCGGGCGCTGGCCAGATCGTCCAGGCCGGCCAGCATGCGCGCCAGCTCCTCCACCCGGCCGGCCTCGTCCAGGGCCTCGATGACCGTTATCGTGCGCCCCTCCCGCACCCGCTTGCCCACCGTCCAATGCCGGTCGGCCCAGGCCGCGATCTGGGGCAGGTGGGTGATGACCAGCACCTGGGCCTGGCGGGCCAGAAGGGCCAGCTTGCGCCCCACCGCCGCGCCCACCGCCCCGCCGATGCCCGCGTCCACCTCGTCGAAGACCAGGGTGGGCGCGCCGGCCCGCTGCGCCACCAGGGTCTTGAGGGCCAGGAGCAGGCGGGAAAGCTCGCCGCCGCTGGCGACGCGGGCCAGGCGGCGGAAGCCCTCGCCGGGGTTGGGGGCGATGTGGAACTCGGCCGTCTCCAGGCCGCCGCGGGCCAGGGGGCCGGCGGGCGTGGCCAGGGCTTGGCCGGTTGGCGGTTGCAGGCGGGTCTCGAAGGCGCAGTGGGGCAGCCCCAGGTCCTTGAGCTCGTTGGCCGCCGCCGCCGCCAGACGGGGCGCGGCCTGCCGCCGGCCGGCCGAGAGGGCGCGGGCCAGGTCCAGGGCCTCTGCCAAGCCCGCTTCGCGCTGGCGGACCAGCTCGGCCAGACGCTCTTCGCCGCCGGTCAGCTCGGCCAGCTCCCGCCGGGCGTCGGCCAAGGCCGCCAGGGCCGCCTCCACGCCGCCGCCGTGCTTGCGGGCCAGGCGCTGGATGGCTAGGAGCCGCCCCTCAACCCAGTCCAGCCGGGCCGGGTCCAGCACCACCCGCCGGGCATAATCGTCCAGCTCGCGGGCCAGGTCCTCCAGGCCGTAATAGGCCTCCTCCAGGCGCTGGGCCAGGGGCGCGGCGCGCTCGTCCAGCCGGGCCAGGTCCGCCACCAGCCCCCGCACCCGCCCCAGCACCTCCAGCACTGGATTCTCGTCGGCGGCATACAGGCCCTGATGGGCGTTTTGAGCCAGCCTGGCCAGTTGCTCGGCGTTGGCCAGGGCCTTTCGCTCGGCCTTGAGCGCCTCCTCCTCGTCCGGGTCCAGATTGGCCGCCTCGATCTCGGCGATGACCTGGCCCAACCAGGCGCGGCGCTCCTCGCGCCGGGCCAGGCGCTCGGTCTGGTCCGCGATGGCCCGGTCCAGCGCCTGCACCCGGCCCACGGCCGCGGCCACCGCCTGGCGCGCGTCCTCCAGGCCGGCGAAGGCGTCCAAGAGGTCCAGGTGCTCCTCCGGGCGCAACAGGGCCTGGCTGGCGTGCTGGCCCACCAGGCTGACCAGCTCCGGCCCCAGTTCGGCCAACAGCCCCAGGGTGCTCATGGCCCCGGCCACCACCACCCGGTTGCGCCCCTCGCGGCTGACCGTCCGGCGCAGGAGCAACTCCTCGCCCGGCTCCGGGCTCAGGCCGGCCTCGGCCAGCCGGGCCGCGGCCGGCGCCTCCGGGGCTAGGTCAAAGAGGGCCTCCACCACCGCCTGGTCCGCGCCGGCGCGGATGAGATCGGCCGCCGCCCGCCCGCCCAGGAGCAGGTTCACCGCCGCCAGGATGATGGACTTGCCCGCGCCGGTCTCGCCGGTCAGCACGGTCAGGCCCGGCCCCAGCTCCAGCTCCAGGCGCTCGATCAGGGCGAAGTTGGTGATGCGCAGCAGGGTGAGCATGCCTCGGCCGCTTCGTGGGGATGGCGCGCGGGCTGCGGCTTTGCCGCACCGCGGCCAAGCTTACCCTTGGCGCGCCGCCACGGTCAAGCCGCCCCGCCTTGACGCTGGCCCCGGCCTGGGATACCTTGGCCGCAGAAAGGCGAACAAGCCCATGGTCGTGAACATCAACCCGCAGAACCCCCAGCCACGGCTGATCGCCAAGGTGGTGGAGGTGCTGGCCGAGGGCGGCGTGGTGGCCTATCCCACCGACACCGTCTACGGCCTGGGCTGCGACATTTTCAACAAGCACGCCATCAAGCGGGTGCACCAGATCAAAAACCAGCCGGAGTCCAAGCCCTTTTCCTTCATCTGCCCGGACTTGAAGGAGCTGAGCCATTACGCCAGGGTGACCAACTACGCCTACAAGACCCTGCGCCGGCTTTTGCCCGGCCCCTACACCTTCATCCTGGAAGGCAGCCGCGAGGTGCCCAAGATGATGCTGACCCGGCGCAAGACCGCCGGCATCCGGGTGCCGGATCATCCCATCCCGGTGGCCATCATCCAGCAGTTGGGCCGGCCGCTCTTGTCCACCAGCGCCACCGACCGCCAGGGGCGCGTCCTGGCCGGGGCCTGGGAGATCGAGCAGGCCCTGGGCAGGCAGCTCGACCTGATCGTGGACGGCGGGCCGGTGCCCGGCCTGCTCAGCAGCGTCATCAGCCTGGTGGACGACGTGCCGGAGATCGTCCGCGAGGGCGCCGGCCCGGTGGATGAGTTCCGAGGTTGAACTGCCTGGCCCTCACCCGCTAGACGCCTGATCGCCCGTCCTCCCTGGCCCGCCCGCGCCCCAGGAGCGAGGCGATGTAAGGGGGTTTCTGTCTATCTTGTCATTGCGAGGAGCCCTAAGGCGACGAAGCAATCTCTTCTTGCTTTTTCGCTTTTCTCCGGCTGGCCCGGACAGCTACGCTGTCCGGGTCGCGTGGCGGCAAGAGGTTTCGGCGCGGCCGCGCCCCGCACCAACGCCCACCATGACCACAGCGCCCCGCAGTAACATCTTGCGCCTTCGGCGCCCAGACGGCTTACGCCGTCTGGGCCACCCGGAAAAAGACCAGGCCCACGCCCGGCGACCTTGCCTTTTCTTGGCTGGCCCTGACAACAAAACTCTCAGGGCCAGCCAAGAAAAAGCCAGCCACCCTCCCTTCCAATCCATTTTTCTGTTCTTCCGTCAGGAGAGCTTCAGCGGGAGCCGCTTTCCGGGCCAACCCCTTTTGCGTTGGGCAAGGGCTCATCCAGGTAGAGCAACGTGCCGCCCACCGCGGCCAGGGGCAAGAGCGCCAGGTTGACCAGCGGCGCGAGGCCCAGGACGAAGACCGCCGCGCCAAAGGCCAGGCCGCGCAGACCCAGGCGGCGCACGTAGCCCAGCTTGGCGGCCAGCGTGAGCCCGCGCCGGTCCAGGGGGTAGTCTACGAACTCCAGGGCCAGGAAATAGCAGGTGGCCAGGAAGGCCAGGACGGCGTAAAGGGCGGTGCCGGGGCCGGGGAAAAGATTCAGCAAGAGCAGCAGGCCCATGACCAGGGCGTAGAGCAGGAGTTTCTTCAGCGCCTGGCCGGCCACGCGCAGGATTTCGCTAAAAATGCCGCGGGAGGTCCAATCCGCGGCCTGGTTTGGCGCGGCCAACTCCTCCACCCGCTGGGTGAGCGCCTCCAGGAAGGGCGCGGCCACCACCGACCCCACCACGGCGAACAGATAGACCTGCACCACCAGGAGCAGCAGCACCGCCAGCACGGCCAGGAGGTAGTAAAGAATCAGCCACCACCAGCCCTCGCCCACCGGCAACAGGGCGTCCAGCCATTGGTTGAAACGGGTGTAGCTGAACCAGAAGAACAGGGCGAACAGCGCCAGGTTGATGAGGAAGGGCGCGATGGCCAGGGGCCAGAGGCGGCCGTGGCGCCAGACAAAGCCCAGGGCCTTGAGCGGGGCGGAGAACCCGCCCAGGGGGCCGGAAGAGAGCCAGGCGGACACGCGCGTCCTCAGGGCTCCCGCGCCGGCAGGCTCAGGAGATACCGGGGCGCTGCGCTGGCGTGGAGCTCGCCGATCAGCTCGGCCAACAAGGCGCGGCCCTCGTCGCGCAAGAAGCGCCGCCAAAACGACCCGGCCTTGGGCTCCGGCTCCACCAGCCTGGGCCGGCCCTGGAGATTGCCCAAGCGCGCGGCCAGGGCGAGCGCGTCGTTGAAATTGCCCAGTTCGTCGACCAGTCCGGCCTCGCGGGCCTGGCGGCCGGAGAGGATGCGGCTGTCGGCGATGGCCTTGATCTGGTCGTTGGTCAGCTTGCGGGCCTCAATCACGTCGCCCAGGAACTGGTTGTACAGGTCCTTGGTCATGGCCTCCAGCATGGCCCGCTCGGCCTCGTTCAGGGGCCGCTCCGGGGTGCCGGCGGCCTTCATCTCGCCGCTCTTGATGACCTGGAGCCGGATGCCCAGCTTGGCCAGGAGGCCTTCCAGGTCTGGGATGCTGGAGATGACGCCCACCGAGCCGGTGATGGTGCCGGGGCTGGCCACGATCCTGGTGCAGGCGGCGGCCACGTAGTAGCCGCCGCTGGCCGCCACCGTGCCCAGGCTGGCCACCACCGGCTTGGCCGCCGCGGTGCGCTGCACCTCGCGGTAGATCTCCTGGCTGGGGCCCACCGCCCCGCCGGGGGAATCCACCCGCAGCAGGATGGCGGCCACGTCGGCGTCGCGGCGGAACTCGTCCAGGGCGGCCAGGGCCGGCCGGGCGTCGCTGATGGCCCCCTTGATCTCCACCAGCCCAATTTGGCCGCCGAAGAAGGCGCGGCCGGGCTGGCTGGGGCCCAATAGCGCCACCCCCAAGCCAAAGGCCGCCACGACCAGGAGGCTGATCCCGATCGCGGCGGCCAGTGGGTGCTTGCGCATGCGCCCTACCGAGGCTCTTTACTCGTCGGACTCGGTCTTGATCTCGGCCTCCTTCTGGGCCAAGCCTTCCTTGAGCAGCTCGCCCAGGTTGCTGGTGGCGGCCTGGGTGCTGTTCAAGTACTCGCTGTAGGAGGAACGCTCGTCCTCCTCGTCGGCCCGGCGCATGGAAAGGCCGATCTTGCGCTCGCGGCGGCTGACGCTGACCACCTTGGCGCTGATGGTGTCGTTGACGTTGTACATGCCCACCGGGGTCTTGATCTTGTCCTGGCTGATCTCGCTGACGTGCACCAGGCCCTCCACGCCCTCCTCCAGCTCCACAAACAGGCCGAAGTCGGTGACGTTGGTGATGACGCCGGAGACCTTGGTGCCCACCCGGTAGCGGTTGGGGATGTCGTCCCAGGGATCGGCCTCAAGCTGCTTGATGCCCAGGCTGAAGCGCTCGTTCTCGCGGTCGATGTTGAGCACCACCGCCTTGACCTCGTCGCCCTTCTTGAAAATCTCGCCGGGATGCTTCAGGCGCTTGGTCCAGGAGATGTCGCTGATGTGGACCAGGCCGTCGATGCCCTCGTCGATGCCGATGAACAGGCCGAAGTCGGTGATGTTCTTGATGCGTCCGGCGATGATGGTGCCCACCGGGTATTTCTCGGCGATGAGATCCCAGGGGTTGGGCTCCACCTGCTTCATGCCCAGGCTGATGCGCTTGGCCTCCGGGTTGATGGAAAGCACCACCGCCTCCACGGTGTCGCCCACGTTGACGATCTTGGAGGGATGGCGCACCTTGCGCGTCCAGGACATCTCGCTGACGTGGATCAGGCCCTCCACGCCCTCCTCGACCTCCACGAAGGCGCCGTAGTCGGCCAGGCTGACCACCTTGCCGGAGACGCGGGTGCCCACCGGATAGCGCTCGGAGGCGTTGTTCCAGGGATCGTCCTTGAGCTGCTTGAGACCCAGGCTGACCCGCTCGCGGTCGCGGTCGAAATGCAGGACCTTGACCTCGATCTCGTCGCCGATCTTGAACATCTCGGAGGGGTGCCCCACCCGGCCCCAGCTCATGTCGGTGATGTGCAGCAGGCCGTCGATGCCGCCCAGGTCCACGAACACGCCGTAGTCGGTGAGGTTCTTGACCACGCCCCGCATCACCCGGCCGTCTTCGAGCACCTTCAGGGTGTCGCGCTTCTTGTACTCGCGCTCCTTCTCCAGCAGCACCCGGCGGCTAAGCACGATGTTGGCGCGCTTCTTGTTGAATTTCAGGATTTTGAAGTCGAAGGTCTGGCCGATCAGCGCATCCAGGTTGCGCACCGGGCGCAGATCCACCTGGGAGCCGGGCAGGAAGGCCGGCACCCCGATGTCCACGCTCATGCCGCCCTTGACCCGGCCCACGATGGCGCCGGTGATGACGCCGTCCTCGTTGTAGACCCGGCTGATCTCGTCCCAGACCTTGATCTTGGCGGCCTTTTCCTTGCTCAGGATGATGGTGCCGTCCTCGTCCTCGGCCCGCTCCAGCAGCACGTCCACCTGCTGGCCCACCTCGGCCACGATGTTGCCTTCGGGGTCTTTGAACTCGTTGATGTCGATCTGACCCTCGGACTTGTAGCCGATGTCCACCACCACGTAGTCGTTTTCCACGGCCACGATGGTGCCCTTGGCCACCTCGCCCTCCTGGATGGTCCGGAAGGACTGCTCGTAGAGTTTCGCCAGCTCCTCCTGGTCCATGTCGTCGTCCTCGGCCAGGGCCGCGGTGGGGGCGGAAGGCTCAGCGGGGGTTGCGGTGGCGGTCTCGGCCGCCGCCTGGTCCTTGTTCAGATCGTTGTCTACCATTTTAACCAGTGCCTTGTTGAAGTTAGGTTGTCAATTGAACAAGCCGCCCCACCTCGCCCCTCTGGCGGGGCGGGCCGGCAACCCTACAAACTATGATTACGTACCAGAATCCCAGGGGGATTACAAGGATTCATTCGAAGATTGGCCCGGTTGCAACCCGCGCACCCGCCGGGCCAACAGCGCCACCACCGCGTTCTCGTCCAGCTCCGTGGTGTCCACCACCAGGGCGTCGGGCGCCGGCTTCAGCGGGCTCAGGCTGCGCCGGGCGTCGCGCTGGTCGCGGCTGGCCATGTCGGCCATGACCGTCTCCAGCGTCAGGCCGGGTCGAGCGGAGGCCAACTGGGCGAGACGGCGGCGGGCGCGCTCGGTGGCGCTGGCGGTCAGGAAAAACTTGGCCCGCGCGTCCGGAAAGACCACGCTGCCCATGTCGCGCCCTTCGGCCACCAGGTCGCCCCGCGCCCCGGCCAGGCGTTGCAGGCCCAATAGCCGCGCCCGCACAGGGGCCAGGGCCGAAAGCCGGCTGGCCGCGCCGGCCACCGCCTCGTCGCGGATCAGGGGCTCCACGTCGCGGCCGTCCAGGAGCACCAGGAAGCGGCCCCCCTCCAGCCCGACCGTCAGATCAACCCCCGGCAGCCAAGCCGCCAGGGCGGCCTCGTCGTCGTCGGCGCGGCCGGCGGCGAGCGCGGCCAGGGCCAGGGCGCGGTAGAGCGCGCCGGTGTCCAGGAAGGCGAAGCCCAGCTCGGCGGCCAGGCGGCGGCTGACCGCGGACTTGCCCGCGCCGGCCGGGCCGTCGATGGTGACGATCACGCCCCGCCCCCGGCCAGGATGTCCTTGAACTCGGCCACGAAGCGGGCGTTCTCCGCGTCCAGGCCCACGCTGATGCGCAGGAACTCCGGCAGGCCGTAGGAGGTCATGCCCCGCACGATGACCCCGCGCCTGAGCAAGGCGTCGGCCACGGCCGGGGCGCGGGCGCCGACCCGCACCAGCACGAAGTTGGTCTGGCTGGGCACGTAGAACAGGCCCAATTCCTCGAAGCACCGGTAGAAACCGGCCAGCCCCCGCCAGACCAGCTCCCTGGTTTTCCGGTAGAACTCCTCGTCGTCCAGGGCGGCCAGGCCGCCCACCTGGGCCAGGATGCTGGTGTTGAAGGGCTGGCGCACCCGGTCGAAGGCGCTGACGACCTCGGCCGGGGCCAGGGCGTAGCCGATGCGCAGGCCGGCCAGGCCGGCGATCTTGCTGAAGGTGCGCATCACCACCACCGGCGTGGGGTGGTCCAGGAAATCCAGGCCCTGACCCACATCGGGGTCGCTGGCGAAGTCGATGTAGGCCTCGTCCAGCACCACCAGCACCCCTTCCGGCACCCGGTCCAGAAAGTCTTTGAGCTGCGCCCGGCTCACCGCCGTGCCGGCGGGATTGTCGGGGTTGTTAAGGAATATCAGCCTGGTGTCCGGGGTGATGGCAGCCAGCATGGCCTGGAGGTCGATGCGGTAGTCGGCGTCCAGGGGGGTTTCGGTCAGCCGGCCGCCGGCCACCTGCACCAGCTTGGAGTACATCAGGAAGCTGGGGGCGGCGGCCAGGGCCGCCTGGCCGGGGCGAATGTAGGCCCGGGCCAGGAACTCGATGATCTCGTCGGAGCCGTTGCCGATGCAGGTCTGGGCGAAAGCCACCCCGAACTTCTTGGCCAGGGCCTGGCGCAGCTCGAAACCGGCCCCGTCGGGATAGCGATGCAGGCCCGGCAGGGCGGCTTGCATGGCGGCCAGGGCCTTGGGCGACGGCCCCAGGGGGTTCTCGTTGCTGGCCAGCTTGATGGCCCCGCTGATGCCCAACTCCCGCTCCAGCTCCTCAATGGGCTTGCCGGGCTGGTAGGGCACCAGGGCCGCGATCTCCGGGGGCACCGGGGGGGGCTTGCGCTGCACGGTTATGGTCTTCCGGGTTGGGGGGCCGCGGGGGCCGTTGGCAAAATATCACGTTCATCCGGGGAGTTGTCCCCGACAGAGCATGCAAAATCTACGCCGGGCGGCCGGCGCTGTCAAGCGGGGCGGCTCAGTCCAGGCGGACGTGATGGGCCTGGCTGGGTCCCTCCAGCAGTTGCAGATCCTTGGCCGCCACTGCCACCACCTGGGCGTCGGGCCGGGTCGCGATGGGCTCCAAGCCGGGATGACGGGCCAGAAGCGCGGCCAAGGCCCGTTCGCGCTCCGGACCCGCGGGCACCACCCGCGCCCGGCCGCCGATGGTCAGGGCCGCCACCGGATCGCCGGCCGCGGGCGCGGCGCGGGTGTCGATCAAGATGCTCACCGCCGGGTTGGCCGCCAGATTGGCGAACTTGCGGGTCGCGGCCGGGGTGAGCAGCCAGAGGACGCGCCCTTGGTCCGCCCAGGCGTAGGACATCAGCGAACAGTGAGGCGTCCCGGTCGCGTCGGCCGTGGCCAGCGCGCAAAATCCCTGGGTTCGGATCAATCCCAGCATCTTTTCCAGCATGGCGGCTCCTTGGCGGTGGCGTCGGCCTGCCGCCATGATAGACCACCGCCGCCGTCCAGCCAAGGCGAGAGGGTGGTCTTACTCTTTGGCATTCCGGCCGGGGTGTTTTATAATGACCGCGCCGTCAGGCCTGGCCTGCCCGGCCAGCCACGAGGGAGAAGCCGTTGCCGTTAAACCTGCGCCTAATGCTCGCAGTCCTGCTGGCCCTGGGCCTGGCCGCGCCCGCCGCGGCCGGCACCATCAAGATCACCGCCACCGCCCAGGCCACGCTGGAAAACGGCCGCCTGAGCGTGAACCTGTCCCTGGTGAACCAGGGCGACGAGGCGGCCCAGAACCTGAGCCTGAAGCTCATCAGCGCCGGCCAGCAGATCGAGGTCCCCGGACCCGCGGTCCTGGCCCCCAACCAGCCCAACCAGACCACCCTGGCCATGCCGGTGGAGCCGAAGCTGCCCGGCACCTACCCGGCCGTGGTCCAGGTGCGCTTCCACGACCTGAACGGCTACCCCTTCACCAGCCTGGCCAACGCCCTGTATTTCCACCAGCGGCCCACCTTCGCCCAGGTGTCGGGGCGGGGCCTGCCCAGCCAGGTGGCTGGCGAGGGCGAGGTGAGCTACGAGATCACCGCCCTGGACCAATCGCCGCTCAAGGTCGCGGTGCGCCTTTTCGCCCCCCAGGAGCTCAGCCTGGGCCGCGACCGCCTGGAGCTGGAGCTGGCCGGACGCAGCAGGCAGACCGTGAGCGCGCCGATCAAGAACTTCACCGCCCTGGTGGGGGCCAGCTACCCGGTGCTGGCCCTGTTGGAATACGACCAAGACGGCCTCCACCACTCGGCGGTGGCGGTGGCGGTGGTCAGCCTGGCCCCGCCGCCCAGCTTCATCACCCGGCTCACCCCCTATCTGTACCTGGCGGCCGGCCTGCTGGTGGCCCTGTTGGCCTGGCTGCAATGGCGGCGGCGCAAGCCGGCATGAGCGCATCCCAAGCCCGCGGGAATCTGGCCTGGCCGCAACCGGCGGTGGACGCGGCCGTGCTGCTGGGCTGCTTTTTTCTGCTGTTGCACTATTTCCCGCCCGACCTGCTCTTTCTGGACACCATCACCACCGGCGGCGACACCGGCAGCCACTTCATCACCGCCGACTACCTGGCCCGCCACCTGCTGCCCCAGGGCCGGGTGGTGGGCTGGTTCCCGGCCAACCTGGCCGGCTATCCCCTGTTCCAGTTCTACTTTCCCCTGCCCTTCCTGGTCATGGCCGGACTGTCCTATCTTGGCTTGAACCTCACCATCGCCTTCAAGCTGGTCTCGGCCTTCGGCGCGTTCATCATGCCCCTGGGGGCCTACCTGGGCCTGCGCCTGGCCGGCCGGCCCTTCCCGGCCCCGGCCCTGGCCGCCGCCTTCAGCCTGCTTTTTTTGTGCAACGAAACCAATTCCATGTGGGGCGGCAACATCCTGAGCCTGCTGGCCGGGGAGATCGGCTACTCCATCGGCCTGGGCCTCTTGCTCATCTATCTGGGGGCCATGCAGGGAGACATCGCTGCCCGCCGCCACCTGGTCAGGAACGCCATCCTGCTCACCCTGGTGGGCCTGGCCCACGGCTGCACCCTGCTCTTCGGGGTGCTGGCCGGCGTGGTCTGGCTTTTCCACCGCGACGTCGTCGCGCGCGGGGTCTACGTATTCAAGGTCTACGCCCTGGCCTTCTGCCTGATGGGCTTCTGGATCGTGCCGCTGATCATCTTCGCGCCCTACAACTCCACCCACAACATGGTCTGGATCATCGAGCGCTGGCAGGAGGTGGTCCCGCCCATCCTGATGCCGCCGATGGCGCTTTGCCTCATCCACCTGGGCTGGGGCCTGTGGCGCCGGCGGCGGGGCCTGCCCGGCCTGGGCGGGGCCGGCCTGATGCTGGGCTGGGTGGCGCTGTCCTTGGCGCTGTTTCTGGTGGCCTACCACCTCAACGTCATCGACATCCGCTTCTTCCCCTTCGCCTGGCTGGCCCTGGCGGTCTGGGCGGCCCTGGCCGTGGACGACCTCAGCCGCGCCCTGGCCGGGCGGATCTTCGTGCCGGTCCTGGTCCTGGTGCTGGCCCTGCTTTGGGTGGACCACTGGGTGAAGTTCATCCCCAACTGGGCGCAGTGGAACTACCGCGGCTACGAGCTGGCCCCGGGCTGGGCCGATTTCAAGCGCCTGAACGACTATCTGCGCGGCACGGCGGCCGACCCCAGGGTGCTGCACGAGCACGCCGACGTGCACCAGCGCCTGGGCACCAGCCGGGCCTTCGAGAACCTCTTCCTGTTCGCCGGCCGCGCCACCATGGAGGGCCTCTACATCCAGTCCTCGCTCAACTCGCCCTACGTCTTCTACATCCAGTCCCAGACCAGCCAGACCCCCACCACCCCGCTGCCGGGCATCAACTACTCCCGTTTCGACCTGGCCGCGGCCCATCCCCGCCTGACGCTTTACAACATCGGCCAGTTCGTGGCCGTGTCCGAAAAAACCATCGCCGCGGCCCAGGCCACGCCAGGCTATCGGCTGGAAAAGCAGATCGGTCCCTACCACGTGTTCCGCGTGGAGGGCAACCCCGGCCGCTACGTGGAGCCGTTGCGCTTCAAGCCGGTCAAGGTGCTGGGCGGCGACTGGAAGGAGCAGGCCTTCCAGTGGTTCCGGCGGGGCGATTTCGCGGCGCCACTGGTCTTCGGCCGCGAGGAGCCCGGCGACCGCCTGCGCTTCGCCGCGGTGCTCGACCGCGCCCCGGCCGCCCTGCCGCGCGCGCCCCTGCCCGCGCCGGCCCCCCTGAGCGAGAAGGTCGGCCTGGACCGCATCGAGATCGAGACCAGCGGACGCAACCCGCTCCTGGTCAAAATGAGCTACCACCCCAACTGGCTGGTGGAGGGCGGCCGGGCCTATCCGGCCTCGCCGGCCTTCTTGGTGGTCTATCCGGAGGCCGACCGGGTGGTGCTCAGGTTCGGCCTCACCTGGCCCAACCACCTGGGTCAGGCCCTGACCGTGCTGGCCTGCCTGTGCCTGCTGGCCTCGTTGCCGGGCGTGCGCGGCCTGGCCCCGGCCCGGGCCGCCCGCGCCCTGGCGGGCGCGCCTTTCGAGGCCGCCACGCGCCGGCTGGAGCTCTGGAGCGCGCGGCCGCTGGCCTTCCTGGGCCGCCACGCCGTCAGCTTCGGCCTGGCCGGGGCGCTGGCGTTGGCCGGCCTCCTGGCGATCTATCTCCACGCAGGCGGCAAGGTGGATTCGGCCATCGCCTTCCATCGCGGCCTGGACTTCTACCGGGCCAAGGACTATGCCGGGGCCGAGCCCTGGTTCCGCTACTCGGCCACCAAATGGCCCCATTCGCCGGTCATCGGCCAGGTGATGAACCACTGGGCCCTGTGCCACTACCTGCGCCAGCAATATCCGGAGGCCATCACCATCTACCGCCGCCTGGCCCTGGAATACCCGGAGGACCCGGTGACGCCGGAGGCGATCTATCACATCGGCCAGAGCTACCGCCACCTCCGGCATTGGGAGCCGGCCCTGGCCGCCTACCGCGAGGTCATGGCGCGCTTCCCCCAGACCGCCTGGGCCGGCTATGCCAAGGATCGCGTCAACGACATCAATAACGAGCTGAAAAAGCCCTAGGCCTTCGCGCCCAGGCCGCCGTCCACCGGCCGGCCCAGCAGGCGGGACCGCCAGAACAGGCGGCCCAGCCAGGCGAAGCGGTAGAAGCCCTCGTGGCCCAGGCGAAAACGCGAGACGCGGGTGTCGTGGCAGGTCACCGGAATCTCTATCACCGGCAGGCCGGCGCGGTGGGCGCAATAGATCAGGTTGCCCACGTAGGCGGTGTTCCAGTCGATGGCCGCGGCGTAGAGGCGCAGCAGCTCCACCCGGAAGCCCTTGCCGCCGATGGAATAGTCCTCGTAAGGCATGCCCAGCAGCAGGCGGGCGCAGAAGATGTAGGCGCCGCTGCCCAGGACGCGGGTCAGGCTGCGCTCCTGGCGACCCTGGCGCTTGCTGCCCACCACCACCGCGTGATCCTCCAGCAGGTCCAGGGCCCTGGGCACGAAATCCAGGTCGGTGGATAGGTCCATGTCCAGGGTCAGCAGGCGGTCGCTGGTCACCAGGTCCAGGGCGTGGGCGAAGGCCCGGCCCGGTCCTTTTTGCGGCAGGTGAAAGAACCGCAGCTCGGGGTGGCGGCGGGCCAGCTCCTGGCCCAGGGCGGCGGTGCGGTCGCGGGAGCCGTTGCTGCCGACGATCAGCTCGAAGCCGCGGCCGAGCCCGCGCAGGAAATCCAGCAAGCTCGCGAGGTTGGCCTCAAGGATGGCCTCCTCGTCCAGCACCGGTATGAAGACGGTGTAGTCCGGCACGCCCACGGTCCCCCTGGCTAGATCAGTCGCAGCGGCGATGCAGTGTAGCAGCCTTGGCCGGCCCCTGCCAAGCCGCGCCTAGCCGGCGCGGCCGGACGCGGCCGGGGCTGGCAAAAGCCAGGCCCGCGCGCCCAGGGGCTCGATGGTTTCGCGCAGCTCCCCGGCCAGGGCCGCCTTCACCCCGCCGGACAAAAGCTCCTGGACCCGCAGCGGACCCATCTCCAGGCCGGCGAGCCGCACCGAGACGGGATAGGGGGTCTGGTTGACCGCCAGCACCAGGCGCCGGCCCTGGCGCACACCATGCCCCGCCCGCACCGCCGCCCCGCCGCTGGGGGTCTGCCGCACTCGGCCGGCCAGGGTCAGGGCCAGGCCGGGGCCGGGGCCGGGCAGGAGGGGCAGCCAGGGCTCCAGGCCCCGCAGGCGCGCCACCAGCCGGCAGACGTTGGCGCGGTGGGCCGGGTCGTCCTTCATCTGCCGCCAGGTGAAGAACATCACGCCCTGGGCGCCCTCGGCCAGGGCAGAGAAGGCCAGGGCCTGCATCTCGCCGTAATCCGGCAGACGCGGCCAGCCGTCCTTGGGCAGGGCGAAGGCCTGCACCACCGCCCAGACCTGGCGGTCGCCGGGCAGGGCCGCCCGCGCCTGGGCCACCGAGTCGGCCAGCCAGTTCAAGGGCTGGTTGGGCACCGGATACTGGTCCATGAAGACCGCGTCATAGACCCCGGCGTAGTTTTCGACCAACTGAGGCCGCACCATGGCCGTGGCCAAGGCCGCCCAGGGGAGCTTCGCGCGCAGTTCGTCGCGGAGCCGGCCCAGGCGGGCGGGATCCAGGGAGCGCAGCTCAGGTTCGTCGGCCAGGTAAAAAAAAGGCGGGCGCAGCTCCGGGGCCAGGCCGGCCAGGCCCTGGCCCCAGGCCAGCAGCTTGGCGGCGTCGTTTGGCAAAAACGGGATCAGGCGCAGGCCCAGGCCGGCCGCCTCGGCCAGCAGCCCGGCCGCCTCGGCCGGAGCCAGGCTGGCGGTGGCCAGGTCGAAGCCGCACTCCCGAAGCCGGGGCCAGTCCGGCCGCGCGGCCCCGTAGACCCCGATGGGCAACGCCCCCGGCCCCCGCGAGGCGGGCGGCGCGAAGCGTCCCGGCGGGGCGGGATGGCCGGCCACGGCCCGCAGGCTGGGGTTGCGCAGCATGAAACGCGACGGGGTGTCGTTGCGAAAAACGATGACCGGCCGATCCCCGGCCGCATATGCCGCCCGCACCCGGAAGGCCTGCCACCCGCCGGCGGTGCAATGCTGGTCCAGGAGCGTCTCGTGACCCCAAAGATCGACGCTCAGATAGTGGCCGTTGACGAACTGGGGCCGCATGAGCTCGAAGCTGAGCTCGTAGACCGCGCCGGGCTTGAGCGGCAGGGGCCGGCTGACCAACAGGCCCGGCTCCTGGTCGCTGCCGGGGAACACCGCCGCCCGCAGGGCCGGGGCCTCCAGGTAGGCCATCGTCACCCGGCCGGCGCGCTCCACCCCGGCGGCCGGCGGAATCTGCCAGGCCGCGTCCCAGTCGGACAGGGACCAGGCCTCCGGCTCGGCCGCGGCCACGGCCGCCGCGGACAGGACCGTGAGCGCCAGGGCCAGGACCGCCGCCGCCAGGCGGGAAGGCGTCCGCGGCCGGCGCGGGCGGCCTAGGGCCAACTCAGGTCCTGGGCCTGGCCCGGGGCCAGGTTCAGGCGCAGCTCGCGCCGCCACTCCTTGACCGTCACGATGGAGCTGCGCTGCCGCCACTGCGGCTGCTCATAATAGGCCGCCTGGCCCTGGGCGGTGAGCACCGGCGCGTCCGGCCCCACCTGCTCCTGCCAGGCGTGGGTCACCTCGGCCCGCAGCGCCAGGCGCACCGTCTGCTGACCAGGCGGCAGCAGATAGCTCACCCGCTGATCCAGGACGTTGCCGGCCGGCGGCGAAAACCCGGCGCCGGCGGCCAAGGGCAGGCGCCGCTCCTGGCCCTGGCCGTCCACCACATGGACCTCCAGTTGCCAGTTGGGGCCTAGCACCCCGCCGCGGGTGGCCCGGCCCACCGGCTGCAGGGGGTCTTCGCGCACCGCCCGCCGCACCTGCTCGTCGTCGACCATGGCCTTGAGGCTCAGGTCAAGGCGGCCGGGGTTGGGGCCGGGGTCGGCCATGGGCGCCAGGCAGCCGGCCAGGGCCAGCAGGACGATCAGGCCCGCCACGCGCCCAGCTTTTAAAGCCAGCATGGTTTCCCTCCTGGGTTTGGGATCGTCGCCGTCATGTCTTCATGATCCCACGCCCCGGTCGGCCGGTAAACAGGGCCGCGCGGCGCTTTTCAGCGGCAGGGGAAAAAGCCGTAGCCGCGCATGCAGCTCCCATGCTCGCGATGGACCGTGGTGGGCTCGTCGGCCCGGGTGCGGGTGCGCACCTTGACCATGGCCTCCTCCAGGCACATCTCGTCGTACTTCCTGGTCTCCTCAGGCGTGGCCACCTTGTGGCACCACTGCTGCTGGCCGGCGCAACCGGCCGCGCCCAACAGTCCGGCCAGCGCCAACAGGGCCGGGATCGATCGCCAGGCAATGCTCATGCTCACCTCCGCTCGCCGGCCGGGCTCCTGGGCGCGGACCCCGACGCCGGACGCCGGGCCATGCTACCACGCCCCGGCCCGGCCCAAACCAGGTTTTCGCGCCGCCGCGGCCGGACGGGCCATGGCTTGGCCAGGCCCCTAAAGGCCGGACGTGGGCCGCCCGTCCTTGCGGATGCGCCAGAAATGCACCAGGGCCAGCACCAGGGCCACGGCCGGCAGGCCCAGACAGTGCAGCACGTAGAAGCGCAGCAGGCTGGCCTCGCCGGGGGCCTCGCCGCCCAGCAGGAGGCGCTTGAACAGCCCCCCCACCGCCGGCGTCTCGCCCAGCACGCCGCCCACCACCGCGGCCGCGGCTTGGGTGGGGCCATCCCAGCGCAGCACGTAGCCGCTGAGATCCAGGGCCAGGGTCAGCAGCAATAGGCCCAGGCCGATGAGCCAGTTGGCCGCGCGCGGCGGCAGATGTGCCCCGCTGGCCAGCACCCGCGCCAGGTGCAGCAGCACCGCCACCACCATGGCCTGGCCGGCCAGATAGTGCAAACGCCGGAAGAACCAGGCGAAAGGCATGTCGCCCGCCTCAGCCGCGAAAAAGGCCGCCGCGCCCTCCGGGGTGGGGCTGTATTGGAACATCAGCACCACCCCGGAGCCGGCCAGGACCAGGAAGAACAGAAAGGCCGCCCCGCCCAGGCAGAAGGTGTGGCGCAGGCTGGCCCGCGCGCTGGGCAGCAGCGGCGGGTGCAGGTGTTCCAAAAAACCCTGGCGCGGCATGGCTCAGCCCAGGCGCAGGCGGCGGGAGGCCTCCGCCGGTCGGTTGGGGTCCACCCAGGCCCGGCCGCCCGCGTCCAGCTCCACCCAGAGGTGGCGCAGGCCGCGGGGCGCGGGGCCGAAAAGGCGCTGGCCGTCCAGGGCGAAGGCCGAGCCGTGGCAGGGGCAGAGGAAGCGGGCCTGGGGTTGTTGCCAGGCCGGCCGGCAGCCCAGGTGGGGGCAGACCAGGCTCAGCGCGTAGAGCCCGTCCTGGTCGCGGATCAGGGCCACGTCCTCGCGGCTGGCCACCTGCCCCGGCCCCAAGGCGGCGGCCGGCCCCAGGTCCAGCCGCGGCCTGGCCTGGGCCCCGCCGCCGGCCCCGGCCAGGCGCAGGGCCGCGCCCAGGCCCAGGCCCAGGGAGGCCACCAGGCCGCCCCAGGCCACGGCCCCCAGGCCCCAGAGCAGGGCGCGGCGGCGGGGCTGGCTGGTGGTTTCGGCGCACATGACGACTAGCTTACCGGCGCGGCCGGCCGGCGGGCAAGCCCGCTTGTGGCCGCGCCCCGGCCGGGCTAGACTGGAGCATGGACCCGCGCCTCACCACCCGCCAGACGCTCCTGGCCAAGGAAGGCCTGGCCGGCCTGGTCATCCTGGCCGGCCTGGTGCTGGCCGCCGCCTGGTGGCCCCTGGCCCCGGTGGAGGTCGGCCCGGCCGCCGGCACCGCCTCCGCCCCGGCCCCCTGGCTTTTCCTGGGCCTGCAGGAGCTCCTGCGCCATATGCCGCCGCTTTGGGGCGGGCTCATCCTGCCCGGCCTGGGCCTGGGCCTCTTGGCCGCCCTGCCCTGGCTGGCCGGCGGGAACGGACCCGCCCTGCCCTCCTTCGCCCGCCGCCCCCGGCCCTGGGAATACGCCGCCTGGCTGGTGCTGCTGGCCTGGGCGGCGCTGACCTGGCTGGGCTGGACCAACCGCTAGCGCCCCCGCGGCTCGTCCGCCGGCCCCGGCCATTCCTGCTCCAGGGCCGGCAAGAGCCAGCGGGTGTAGGCCTTGCCCGGCCGCAGAAGCTGGTCCAGCAGCGCGGCCGGATAGGGCCGGCTGCCGGGGACCAGGAAGACCTGCAGGGGCCGGCCGGCCGGGTCCAGCGCCGCCAGCCAGTCGTGGTCCAGCGCAAGCCCCTCTCCCCTGGGCCGCCACAGTCCCGGAGCCAGCTTTGGCCTGGCGTTGCCGGCCTTGCCGTCCTTGCCCTCGCGCGCGAAGGTCAGCCCCAGGCCCAGGGCGCGGGCGTTGCCGTGGCAGCCGGCGCAGCCCGGCGTGGGGCGCTGGGTGGCGTGCGGGTTCCAGGGCGTGAGCCCCAGCCCCGGCAGGCCGCCGGCCGTGCGCGGCACGGCCGCCCGCTCGACCAGCCGCCCCTCCTGGTCCAGGCGGGTGACGACGTACTGGAAGCGCGGGGCCAGCAGAAAGGTGCGGCCGTCGGGCCCCTGGCCATAGACCCGCCACTCGAAGCGCCGGAACCAGGGGGCCATGAGCCACAGGCCGGGCCGCTCTTGGCCGCTCAGGTAGTCGCGGCTGGCCGGCGGGCGGCGCTGGTCTGGGGACAGGGCCGCCTGCCCGCCCAGCGCCGCCAGCACCTGGGGGTCGCCCTGGGCGGCCATTGGCAGCCACTGGTCATGGGCCGGCCGGGTTTCGAGCTGGACCATGGTCCCCCAGTCGGCCGGGTTTAGGCCGGCGTGGCAGGCGTGGCAGGCCACGCGGGCGTGCTCGGCCACCTGGTGGGCCACCGGCTGGGCCGGGCCGCCGCGCAGACCGGGCGCCGGCCGCAACTTGCCGTCCAGCTTGCCCCAGACTACCAGCCCCTCGTTGCCGGCGAGAACGTGGGCCAGCCTCTCGCCGTGGGCGGTGCGGGCCTCCCTGGCCGGCCGGCCCGGCTCGCCGTGGCAACTGGCGCAGCGCACCCCCACGTGCAGCAGACCGGCCGCCCGGATCCGGCCGTCGCCCATGATCTCGGCCTGGGTGTGGCAGTCGATGCAGGCCAGGCCGGCCCGGTGGTGCAGATCCGGGCGCATGGGCCGCCAGGCGCGGGCCTGGATCAGGCTTGGCCGGTCGGGATCGGGCTCCAGGAAACGGGCGGCCGGGTCGTCGTCGCGAGCCACCCGGCCCACGAAGGCCGCGCCGGCCCCGCAGCCGCCGCCGTGGCAGGTCAGGCATTGGCTGGTCGGCACCCTGCGGGTCAGGCCGTGGCCGGCGGCCGGGCGGCCGGCCCCGTCGCGGGGGCGGTGGCAGGCCGCGCAGCCGGCCGAGCGCCGCGCGCCGTCCAAGTCGGCCCCCGGCGACCAGAGATGGCAGCGCAGGCAGCGCCGGCGCAGGAAGTCGTCCACCGCCTGGCCGGAGGCGGCCGGCTCCGGGATGGCGGCCAGGCCGCCCTCGGCCCGCACGCCGAAGCGCGGTTCGAGCGAATCCTGCGCGCCCAAGAGATAGCGGGTCTGGTTGATCAGCCCGGCGTTGGTGGCCATGGGCGAGCGCCGCACCCGCTGGGGCCAACCGGGGTGGCAGGGGCCGCAGGCGCGCGGGGCCTGGTCCAGGGCGGCCGGATTGGCCGCCAGCCCGGCGTGGCCGGCCTGGATGTCCGTGGCCGCGCCGTCGCCCTGGTGGCAGGCCACGCAGGCCAGGGCGTGGCCCTTGCCGGCCGGCGGCATGGCCGGGGCCATGTCCGGGTGGCAGCCCCGGCAGCCGGCGTCCGGGCCCTGGGCCGGCCCGGCGGCCCAGCCCAGGGCCGCGCCCAGGGCCAGGGCCAGCGCCAGGGCCGACAGCGCCAGCCACCGTCTCATCGCAGCGCCCCCTCCACCTGGGCCTGGTGCTTCAAGTAGTGGTCCCCGCCCGGGGCGATGCGGGCGTAGGCCTTGCGCGGGTCGGCCAACACCGGGTCCTGGGGCCGGCGGTGGCAGGGCAGGCAGCGGGCGAAGCGCAGCACCCTGGCCACCTCCAGGCGGTCGAGCGGCCGCGCGCCGGCGTGGGTCTGGCCGGCTATGGGCTCGATGGTGGCGTCGCTCAGCGCCGACCAGTCCGCCGGCCAGCCGGCCGCGCCAAGATCGCTCAGGGCCTCGCCGGCCGGCTTGCCCAGACGGCGGGGGCCGTCGCCCAGGCCCAGGGCGCGGGGGTTGGCGTGGCAATCCTCGCAGGGGCGCACCTCGGTGCGGGTGGTGTGGGGCGAGATGGGCGTGGAGACAAAGCCGTTGCCCGTCGCTCCACCCCGTTGGGCCTGCAACGCCCGCCCGGCGATGGGCCGGCCCTGGTCGTCCAGCTCGGTCAGGAGCACCTGGCAGCCGGGGGCGAAGGGCCTGATCTGGCCGCGGGAATCCACCCCCAGCACGGGGTCGGCGAAGCGGTAGAGGTCGCGGGCCTCCTGCCAGGCCCCCGGCGTGGGCTTTTGCGCGGCGTAGTCCCACTGGCTGAAGTCGCCCCGCCGGTAGTCGTGGCAGCCGAAGCACTGCGGCGTCCAGCGGCTGTGGCAGGCCTGGCAGGCCAGGCGGGCGTGGCCGGGCTGGCGGTGGCGGGGATCGGCGGCGATGGACGGGCTGGGGTGGAGCTTGCCCGGCTGGGAGCGCGAGAGCAACACCAGGCCGTTGCCGGTCCGGCGCAGGTTGGCCAGGGGTCGGCCCTTGGCCGACAGCGCCAGGCGCTCGCCCTCCACGAGCGGCGGCGCGTCCTTGAGCGGCCCGTAAGCGGCCTCGTAACGGGCGGCGGCGTCGGGCGGACCCAGGTCCGGCGGGCCGGCCGGTCCGCCGTGGCAGGTTTCGCAGCGCACCTCGGTCTGCTGGCGCATGCGTCCATAGATGCGGCCGTCGCCCATGATCTCCCGGCCGCTGTGGCAGTCGATGCAGGTCAAGCCCTTCTCGGCGTGGACGTCCGGCAGCAGTTGGCGATGGCTGCGCCCGCCGGAGAGCTCCTGGCGGGGGTTGCCGTCGGCCCAGGGCGCCCGGCCGCCCTCGTCCTCCATCCAACCCCGGTAGTTGAGCCCCACCCGGCCGGAGCGGTTGTGGCAGCGCCGGCAGTTCTCCTCCGGCGGGGCCGGGGCCAGGCGATGATAGGCGGCGTGGCCGGGCTGGTCGGCCGGGATGGCCGCGTCCTGGCCCAGGTAGCGGCCGGATTCCACCCGCGCCCCGTGGCAGGCGGCGCAGCCGGCGCCGTGCACGCTGGGGCCGGCCTGGCGCTCGGCCCGCAGGTGGCAGCGGGCGCAGAACTTGCGCCAGTGCTCGTCGGCCAGATTGGCCAACCCCGGTCCGATGGGCTCCCCGCCGGGCACGGCCGTCAGCGCGGCCAGGCTGCCCGGCGGAGGCGGCGCCGGCCGCAGGGGATCGGCGATGGCCGCCGTGGCCAGGCGGGAGGTGAAATCGGCCTGGGCGCCCCAGGCCGCGCGCAGGCTGGTTATCACGCCGGTCATGGTGGCCATGATGCCGCGCTCGACCCGGTAGACGATGTTGGCGTGCTCGTCGCCGCGGCCGGCGTGGCAGGCCTGGGCGGCCGAGCCGTCGCCGCCGCAGGAGGCCTGGGCCGTGGCCAGGTCGGAGGGATTGCGGCTGCGCAGGCCGCGATGGGCCTGGGCCTTGGTCAGCCCCAGGCCCTGGCCGCCGTGGCAGGCCACGCAGCCAAGCGCCTCCGGCGGGTGGGAGGGGCTGATGGTCTCGATGCCCTGGTGGCAGGTCAGACAGCGCTCCGGCCGGCCGAAGGCGCGGGGGACGATCTCGATCACCCTGGGCGGGGCGGCGGTCTCCTGGGCGGCCAGGGCCGCCGCCCGCTCCGGGGCCAGGCCCTCGGCCAAAAGCCGCCGCTCCAGCCGGCGGCCGCGCTCCTGGTTGATGGCCCGCACCTCCTCCTGCCAGGGCCGGTGGCTTTCCTGCCACCAGACCAGGGCCAGGCCCAGGGCCAGGGCCAGGGCGGCCAGGGCGTAGGCCGCGCGCCAGGCCAGGCGGCGGCGGTCACGGGAATCGGCTTCTGGCTTTGACTGCGGGGCGTTCATGCGCTAGCCTGGCGAAAACATGAGCGAAGGCGGCGGCAGGCGACCGCCGGCCCAGGATACCACGCCCTGGCTCGCGCAGGAGGAAGACATGCAAGACAAGTTCGCGGCCCTGGCCCAGGCCCTGCGCGTGGAGCTGGCCGGCCTGCCCCCGGCCCTGGTCCAGGAGGAAGTCCAGCGCCAGACCATCATCTGCCTGCTCTACCAGGCCGTGCGCGGCATGGGCCTGATCCCGGTGCCGTCCTGGAAGCCGCCCCGCTCCACCCGCGACCGCATCGACCTGGTGGGCGTGGCCCCCGGCAGCCACCCGCCCCAGGTGGAGCTGGCCTTCGCGGTCAGCCCCCTGGTGGAGCTGGCCCAGCTAAAGGCCCTGGAATGGGTGGAGTGCCCGCACAAGATCGTGGTGACCTTCTCCGAACGGGCCGACAAGGTGCGGCAGACCACGTTCTTCCTGGGCAAGGAGCACACCCATCTGTACCTATATGAAGACCAGACGGCGCAGCGGTGACGCGAACCTGGCCTCAACGCCATGGCAGCCATGGCTGGCTTATCCAAACTCCTCGTAGGTGCGTGGCTTATCCCCGCCCTGTATCTATGCGGTAAAACAAGAGGGCGGGGATAAACCCCGCCCCCAAGAAGAACAGAAGCGAACCGGTCGCCGACAGCCGCGAGGCTACTTCTTTTTCAGGAAGAAGCTGATGTAGCCGTCGCGCTGCTCCATGCCCAGGTACTCGTCGCCGGAGCGGGAGGTGAAGGCCGGCAGGTCGTTCTTGGTGCCGGGGTCGGTGCCCTGGATCTCCAGGATCTGGCCCGACGCCATGTCCTTGAGCTTCTTCTTGGTCTGCAGGATGGGCATGGGGCAGCTCAGCCCGCGGGCGTCCAGCACCACGTCAGCTTTGTATTCGGCCATTATTCGTCTCTCCTTGGTTCCGGGTTCAATGCCAGTGCGATGGCCAAACGGCCGGCGACGGGCGCGCCGGGCCGGAGCGGCCGGCTTAGTACATGGTGAACTTGTCCGTCTCCTCGTTCCAGGCCATCAGCGCCCACCAGCCCAGCATCACCACCGCGATCAGCGCCACCGCCCAGAAGTAGCCGGCCAGGTCGGGCAGGAAGAAGGGCGTGCCCCAGGCCTTGGCCACCGAGGGCTTCCAGACCCAGGCCCGGAACAGGCTGTTGCTGAGGCTGAAGGCGACGACCGCCAGGATCAGCTTCACCTGGCCCTCGCCCGCCCGCCAGACCGAGCCCGAACCGCAACCGCCGGTGAGCAGCATGCCGAAACCGAAGATGGCGCCACCCACCAGGCCGCCGATCCAGTTGTGGTAGACGTAGACGTTCTCGCCCAGGTTGCCGGTCCATTTGAGCAGGAGCACCCCCAGCACCGCCACCAGGGTGCTGATGGCCACGGCCTTGGTGGCCACCGACTCGCCGGTCATGAAGGGATCGCGGAAGGCGCGCACGAAGCAGAAGCGGCAACGCTGGATGACCAGGCCGATGCCGGCGGCGATGACCAGCAGCAGGCCGGTCTGGGTGTAGGCCCGGAAGGAAAGATAATAGGCGAACAGGATCAGGCCCAGGAAGAACAGCGCTCCCAGCCAGGGCTGGATCTTGCCCCAGTCCACCCCGCCGGTCTTCTCCTTGGCCGCCGGGGCCTTCACCTTGACATGCTCGATCTCCCAGAGCAGGTACTTGAGGCCGATGACCGCGCCCACGGTCAGGCCCACCAGCATGGCGAAGCCGCTGACCGAGCCCGCGGCCAGGGCGCTGTAAAAGCCGCCCACGTTGCAGCCGCCGGCCATGCCCGAACCGATGCCCAGGAGGATGCCGCCAAAGAAGCCCTTGCCCAGCTCCCAGGCGGGGGCCATGGTCCAGGCCACTTGGTGACTGAGCAGGGCCGAGCCGAAGGCCCCGGCCAGCAGGCCCCAGGTCAGGATGGCGGGGTCGCTGAGCAGAAGGTGGTTGGCCGGCTGGGGCAGCACCCCCAGGCCATACCACATCCAATCGCCCCAGACCCGGATGCCGCCCACCACGCCCCAGGGACGGCCGGTCATGGCGGCCATGACGGCCAGCAGGCCGATGAGGATGGCCCCGGTCCAGAGGGGCCAGTTTTGCTCGAACAGGCTGGCGTAGCCTTGTTTGAATTTGCCCACCAATGCGTTGTCGGACATGAAAGCCTCCGTGAGCAGGGCTTGGCGTTGCTGGTTCGATAATCCTAGGCTGCCGCCGAGGCCGGCGTCAAGGCAAGCCGGGATGTGCGCAGCTAAACTCTACCATTCCAATCATATACCAAGATAGCCATTCCGGCGAGAGGCGCAAGTTCAGCCCGTTCCCTGGGGCAGGACCAGGCTGGTGGTCAGGCGGGCCGCCCCCAGCACCAGCGCCTGCACCCGGACCACCGGGGCGGGCTCCACCCGCCCCGGCTCCAAGGCCCGCCAGCCCAGGGCGGGCTCGGTGCGTCCCAGGAGCAGGCTGACCCTGGCCTTGGCCTCTGGCCGCAGCAGCATCCGTCCGGCTGGGCCATTGAGCACCAGGACGCCGCCTTCCAGGGTGTCCACGCTGGTGCCCGGCGGCAGGCGGAAGAAAAGCTCGGCCAGGTGCTCGGCCTGCGCCTGCACCTGGTCCACCACGTCCACGATGCCGCGCTTCAGGTCGGCGTAGACCCGGCGGCGGACGCCCACCGGGTCGTCCAGGCCCTGGTAGCCGTCATAACTGGCCGAGATGAAAAGATGATCTTCTTTGGCTTCCAGGGCTTCCAGGCTCACCGCCCCCCCGGCGGGCTCGGCCAGGTCCACCCTGAGCGCGTTGTGGGCCGCCCGCTGGCCCAGGTGCTGGGCCAAGGACCCCGTCCCGGCCGGGCCGGGCGGCAGCAGGACCTCGCCTCCATCCAGGCTGATCAGCAGGTCCAGGGCGGCCGGACCGGGCGCCAGGCGCAGGGTCAGGCCCAGGCGGTGATCCCGGCAGCGCCCCACCAGCCGCACCAGGCCCGCCCCGGCCGATTCCAGGGGCTCCGGGTCGGCCGCGCCGGCCAGTTGGCGCAGCCGCTCCAGGGCGGCCGGGCCGTAGAGCCAGAGCAGGCGCTCGTCCAGCTCGCGCCGGGCGCGCAGCTCCGGCTCGTTGAGCAGCAGCGCCGCCAGGTTGGCCGGGCCGCTGAAAAGCGAGGCCGGCCGGGGCTCGCAGCCCAGCGCCGGCGCACCCGGCTCCCAACCCCAATAGGAGCCCGCGCCCCAGGGCGGGGACAGGGCGCGGCAGGCCCCGGCCAGGCGGCCCAGGCCGGCCACTACCCCCGGCAGCTCCACCCCGGCCCCGCCGCCGGCCCAGAGGCCCAGGCCGCCCCATTCGCAGGCCGCGGCCAGGGCGGCGGTGGGGCGCTGGCCGCCCGGTCGGGACCAGGCCATGAGCGCGGGCCCCAAGGCGGCCGCCCCGGAGCGCAGCCAGGTTTCGGCCTCCGGCAGACAGGCCAGGGAGCGCCCCAGGTGGATCAAGGCCGCCGCCGGGGCGGCCTGGGCCGGGTCGGGCTCGCCGCCGGCCTCGGCCAGGGCCTGGCCCAAGGCCTGGCCGATCAGGCGCAGGTGCACCAAGGCCGCCGAGAGCCGCTCCGGCGCCAGGCCGGAGATTTCGCCCATAAAGCGCAGACCCCACAGCCAGTTGAGCGCGCGGGTGGCCATCAGGGCCGGGTTGGTCCAGCCCGGCCCCATGAAAGGCGGATTGGCCTGGCAAACCTGGGCCAGGCCGGCCAGGGCCGCGTGGACCAGCTCGCCGTCGCCGGTGAGAAAATGGGCGCGGCACAGACGCAGGAAAACCTGGCCGCTGAGCCAGGGCCGCAGGGCCGCCATTTCCTCCGGATGCAGGCTGATCTGGCTGGCCGGGCGCGGTTCCCCGCCGCCGGGATAGTCCGCCGCCGCCTCCTGGCGCGCCGCCGCCACCCGGCCCGGCGCGTCGAAATGCTCGGCGAAGGCCGCTCGCGCGCCGCGGTCCAGATGCAGGGGCAGCCCCTTGTGCAAGTCGTCGGCCAAGCGGGACAGAAAGGCCTGGGGCTGGCCGGCGTAGCCCGACTCGGCCAGCATGTCCGCCCAGGCCTGGGCTCCGCCCAGGGCGGCGGCCGCCTCCGCCGCCGCGCCGGCCCCGGCCAGCCGCTCCCAAACCGCCTTTAAATCCCACCAGCTCATGGCCAGGCACTATAGCACAACCGCGCCGGCCGGGCATCCTCCCCAGCCGGGCCGAGAGAAGTTACCGCCCAACGTGTGGTGGCCAGGCGCATCAGGCACCCACCATACTGTGTGCATCGTGCGGCGAGGCTAGGCCGGGGCTTGCCAAGCCCTGGCCGGTCTGCTAGAAAGGAGGCAGGCCGTCAGCGGGCCTGCCGGCAGGGCCATTTCGGCACTATTCACTGTATTTCAGCAGCTTAATTGGAGAACACCTTGCCGCGCGCCGCGGCCCTGGACCTGGGTTCCAACACCCTGCGGCTATTGGTGGCCGAGGTGGACCATGGCGCCTGGCGTCCGCTTAAGCGGGCCCTGGCCACGCCCCGCCTGGGCCGGGGACTCGTCCCCGGCGGCCGGCTGGACCCGGCGGCCAAGGCGGCGGCCGCGGCCCACGCGGCCAAATTCGTGGCCCTGGCCAAGGAGTTGGGAGCCCAACGCCTGGCCCTGGCCGCCACCCAGGCCTGCCGCAAGGCCCTTGACGGCGCGGCCTTCGTGGCCGAGTTGGCCCAGGATCTGGGCCTGGACCGGGCGCGGGTGGTCAGCGGCCAGGAGGAGGCCCGGCTCTCGCGCCTGGGCGTGTTGAGCCGGCTGGAGGGGCCGGCGCAGGGCGCGCTCTTGGCCGACGTGGGCGGCGGCTCCACCGAGCTGATCGACCTGGGCGAGGAGGGCGCGCCGGGCATGAGCCTGGAACTGGGCGCGGTCAGCCTGGCCGAGGCCCATCTGCGCTCCGACCCGCCCACGGCGGAGGAGCTGGCCGGTCTGGAGGCGGCGGTGGCGCGGGGGCTGGCCGGCCTGGCCGGCGGGCGGACGCGGCGGCTGGTGGCCAGCGCCGGCACCGCCGCCACCTTGGCCAGCCTGGTGCTGCGGCTGACCAGCTATCAGCCGGAACTGATAAACAACCTGGTGGTGAACCGCCGGCAACTGGCCGGCCAGATGCGCCGCCTGGCCGCCCTGCCCCTGACCGAGCGCCGCCGGACGCCGGGCCTGGAGCCGGAGCGGGCCGACATCATCCCGGCCGGACTGGCCATCCTGGCCGGCCTGTTGGCCGCGCTGGAGCTTGACGAACTGACGGTCATGGACGCCGGACTTTTGGAGGGCATCCTCCTGGACGACCTGGCCCAGACCGGGGCATAGGCCGCCCGCAACGGGCTCGGCCGGAAACATTTCATTGCGCCGCCGCACGGGCGCCCCTCGCGCCGCCGGATAATTTTTTTGGGGAGAACGGTCATGCCGGATCACGAGTTTCCCTTGGGCCTCACCTTCGACGACCTGCTCCTGCAGCCCGGCCTAAGCCAGGTGCTGCCGCGCGAGGTGGACACCGCCACCTGGCTCACCAGAAAAATCAAGCTCAACATACCCATCGTCAGCGCGGCCATGGACACCGTGACCGAGGCCGACGCCGCCATCAGCCTGGCCCGCCAGGGCGGCCTGGGCTTCATCCACAAGAACATGCCGGTCAAGCACCAGGCCACCGAGGTGCTCAAGGTCAAGAAGTCCGAATCGGGCATGATCGTGGACCCGGTGACGGTGCCGCCGGAGGCCAGCCTGCACCAGGTGGTGGAGATGATGAACCGCTACCGGGTCAGCGGGGTGCCGGTGGTGGTGGGCAAGAAGCTGGTGGGCATCATCACCAACCGCGACCTGCGTTTCGAGACCAACCTGGACCAGCCGGTGAGCCGGGTGATGACCAAGGACAAGCTGGTCACCGCCCTGGAGGGCATCACGCTGGAGGAGTCCAAGGCCATCCTGCACGAGCACCGCATCGAGAAGCTCCTGGTGGTGGACAAGGACTTCAACCTGCGCGGGCTCATCACCATCAAGGACATCGAGAAGGTGCGCAAGTACCCCCTGAGCGCCAAGGACGAGCTGGGCCGGCTGCGGGTGGGGGCGGCGGTGGGGGTCGGCCCTGATGGCCTCGCCCGCGCCCAGGCGCTGATCGAGGCTGGGGTGGACGTGCTCTGCGTGGATTCGGCCCACGGCCACAGCCAGAACGTGCTGGACTCGGTGCGCGAGATCAAGCGCGCCTTCCCGGATTGCCAGCTCATGGCCGGCAACATCGCCACCGCCGAGGGCGCGGCCGCGCTCATCGAGGCCGGGGTGGACTGCGTGAAGGTCGGCGTGGGGCCTGGCTCCATCTGCACCACCCGCGTGGTGGCCGGGGTGGGCGTGCCCCAGATGACGGCCATCTTCGCCGTGGCCGGGGTCTGCCGCCCGGCCGGGGTGCCCTTCTGCGCCGACGGCGGCATAAAGTTCAGCGGCGACGTCACCAAGGCCCTGGCCGGCGGGGCCAACGTGGTCATGATCGGCTCGCTTTTCGCCGGCACCGAGGAAAGCCCCGGCGAGACGATCCTCTATCAGGGCCGGCGCTACAAGGTCTATCGCGGCATGGGCTCCATCGACGCCATGCGCGCCGGCTCCGGCGACCGCTACGGCCAGTGCTCCGAGGACCCGGCCCAGAAGCTGGTGCCGGAGGGCATCGTGGGCCGGGTGCCCTTCCGCGGGCCCCTGGCCGAGACCATCTACCAGTTGGTGGGCGGGCTCCAGTCCGGCATGGGCTACGTGGGCGCGACCAACCTGGTGGAGCTGCGCGAAAAGGCCCGCTTCGTGCGCATCACCGCCGCGGGCCTGCGCGAAAGCCACGTCCACGACGTGACCATCACCAAGGAAGCGCCCAACTACCGCATCGAAAGCGTCTAGGCGCCTAGGCGGGCCATGGATTCACCCCAAGCAATCTGCGATTGCTTGGGGACCCCGGAGATGATGGCCCGCCAAATTGGGAGCCCCCAGCGGGGGCGAGCAATTTGCATAACTTGCCGGAATTCACTTCCGGCAAGTTAACGTCGGAAAAAGCCAGGGACGGCTTTTTCCGACAGGCACTAGCCCTCAACCGCCGCGAGGGGTTCCATGAGCGACATCCACGCCGAGAAGATCCTGATCCTGGACTTCGGATCCCAGACCACCCAGCTCATCGCGCGCCGGGTGCGCGAGGCCAGGGTCTACTGCGAGATCCATCCCTGCACCATGCCCCTGGACGAGGTGCGGGCCTTCAACCCCCGCGGCGTAATCCTCTCCGGCGGCCCGGCCAGCGTCTACGCCCAGGGCGCGCCCGGCCTGGACCCCGGCGTGCTGGGCCTGGGCGTGCCGGTCTTGGGCATCTGCTACGGCATGCAGATCATCACCCACCTCATGGGCGGCGTGGTGGCCAGGGGCGCCAAGCGCGAGTACGGCCCGGCCAAGCTCAGCATCCAAAAGCCGCTGGGTCTTTTCCGTGATCTGGACCCCGCCGAGCCCACCCAGGTCTGGATGAGCCACGGCGACCGCATCGAGCGCCTGCCGGAGGGCTTCGGGGTGCTGGCGGTCAGCGACAACTCGCCGGTGGCGGCCATGGGCGATCCCAACCGGCGCGTCTACGGCGTGCAGTTCCATCCCGAAGTGGCCCACACCCCTCAGGGCGCGGCCATGCTGGCCGCCTTCGTGCTGGAGGAATGCGGCTGCGGCCCCAACTGGACCATGCACAACTTCGTCGAGGCCACCGTGGCCGAGCTCAAGGCCCGCCTGGGCGGCAAGAAGGTCATCTGCGCCTTGAGCGGCGGCGTGGATTCCTCGGTGGTGGCGCTTCTGCTGCACAAGGCCATTGGCCGCGACCTGACCAGCATCTTCGTGGACAACGGCGTCCTGCGCCAGGGCGAGGTGAGCGAGGTGGCCGGGCTCTTTCGTCACGCCTTCGGCCTGAACCTGGTGGTGGTGGACGCGGCCGACATCTTCCTGAGCCGCCTGGCCGGCGTCACCGATCCCGAACAGAAGCGGCGCATCATCGGCCACACCTTCATCGAGGTCTTCGAGGCCGAGGCGGCCAAGATCGGCCAGGTGGACTACCTGGCCCAGGGCACGCTCTATCCCGACGTGATCGAGTCGGTCTCCTTCAAGGGCCCCAGCGCCACCATCAAGAGCCACCACAACGTGGGCGGGCTGCCGGAGAAGATGAAGCTCAAGCTGGTGGAGCCGTTGCGCGAGCTTTTCAAGGACGAGGGCCGCGAGGTGGGGCGCGAGCTGGGCCTGCCGGAGACCATCGTCAGCCGCCAGCCCTTCCCCGGACCGGGCCTGGCCATCCGCATCATCGGCGAGGTGACCAAGGAGCGCCTGAGCACCCTGCGCGCGGCCGACGCCATCGTGCTGGAAGAAATGCGCGCCGCCGGGCTGTATGAAAAAGTCTGGCAGAGCTTCGCGGTGCTGGCCCCGGTCAAGACCGTGGGGGTGATGGGCGACGAGCGCACCTATGAGGACGTCATCGCCCTGCGCATCGTGGACAGCGTGGACGCCATGACGGCGGACTGGTCGCGGGTCCCCTACGAGCTCTTGGCCAAGATATCCAGCCGCATCATCAACGAGGTGGCCGGGGTCAACCGGGTGGTCTATGACATCAGCTCCAAGCCGCCGGCGACGATTGAGTGGGAGTAGGCCCAGCGTCGAAAAGCCGGCCGGCAAGGATTGACTCGCACCGCGACCATCCGGTCGCCGCAAGATTTCGGCGCCCCGCCGGCAATGGGGCCGAACCGACTAGTTAGCTATTCCTCCCGCTGGTCCCGTACGGAATGGAGCCGGTCTGGTCGAGCATGACAACCTTCACCCATCTCCACGTGCACACCGCCTACAGCCTCCTGGACGGAGCCATCCGCCTGGGCGACCTCTTTAAGCGCTGCGCCGAGCTGGGCATGGACAGCGTGGCCATGACCGACCACGGCAACATGTTCGGCGCGGTGAATTTTTATCAGTACGCCAAGAAGGCCGGCATCCGGCCGCTGATCGGCTGCGAGGTCTACGTGGCCCCCGGCGACCGCCGTGAGCGCGAACACCGCCCCGGCACGGAGACCGCCAACCACCTGGTGCTCCTGGCCACCAGCGCCCAGGGCTACTCCAACCTGGTGCGCCTGGTCTCGGCCGGGTTCATGGAAGGCTTCTACTACAAGCCCCGCATCGACCTGGAGCTACTCAAGGAGCACCACCAGGACCTCATCGCGCTCTCGGCCTGCCTGCACGGCAAGATTCCCAGCCTCTTGATGAAGGAGCAGGCCGACGCGGCCCTGGAGGCGGCCCGCGAGATGGCCGCCATCATGGGCGAGGGCAACTTCTTCATCGAATTGCAGGACGCGGGCATCCCCGAACAAAAGAAGGTCAACCCCGGCCTGGTGGAGATCGCCAACCGCCTGGGCCTGGGCCTGGTGGCCACCAACGACTGCCATTTCCTCAAACGCGAGGATCACGCGGCCCACGACGCGCTCTTGTGCATCCAGACCGGCAAGACCCTGGCCGAGGTGGACCGCATGAAGCTGCCGCCGGAGCTTTACTTCAAGTCCGGCCAGGAGATGGCCCAGCTTTTCCCGGACTGGCCGGAGGCCATCGCCAACACCGCCGACATCGCCCGGCGCTGCGAGTTCGAGCTGCCGCTGGGCCGCTTGCGCTTTCCGGTCTATCCCCTGGCCAATGGCGAGACGGCCGAGGACCGCCTGCGGGCCGAGGCCAGGAAGGGCCTGGACAAGCGCTACCGCGAGCTCGCCCGCCACGGCCTGAGCTATGACCGCGACGAGTATGAGCAGCGCTTGGCCTATGAACTGGAGGTGCTGTGCGAGATGGGCTTCGCCGGCTACTTCCTGGTGGTGGCCGACTTCATCAACTGGGCCAAGGACCGCGACATCCCGGTGGGCCCCGGCCGCGGCTCGGCCGCCGGCTCGCTGGTGGCCTGGTCCATGCGCATCACCGACCTGGACCCCATCCGCTACGCGCTGATCTTCGAGCGCTTCCTCAACCGCGAGCGGGTGTCCATGCCCGACATCGACGTGGACTTCTGCTTCAACCGCCGCGGCGAGGTGCTGGAATACGTCAGCCAGAAATACGGCCGCGACCACGTCTCCCAGATCATCACCTTCGGCACCATGCAGGCCCGCGCGGTCATCCGCGACGTGGGCCGGGTGATGGACATGCCCTACAACGAGGTGGACCAGATCGCCAAGCTGGTGCCCTCGGTGCTGGGCATCAGCCTGGAAAAGGCCATCGAGCAGGAGCCGCGCCTGAAGGAGCGCATGGACTCCGACCCCAGGGTGCTGCGTCTGGTGGAGGTGGCCAAGGCCCTGGAGGGCATGCCCCGCCACGCCTCCACCCACGCCGCCGGGGTGGTCATCGGCGACGTGCCCCTGAACCAGGTGGTGCCGCTGTACAAGGGGTCCAAGGACGAGACCGTCACCCAGTTCGACATGAAGTGCGTGGAAAAGGCCGGGCTGATCAAGTTCGACTTTCTGGGCCTGCGCACGCTGACCGTGATCGACCTGGCGGTGAAGATGATCCGCGGCGGCGGCAAGGACCCGGAGTTCGCCATCGCCGACATCCCCTTGGACGACAAGAAGACCTACGACCTTCTCTCGCGCGGCGACGCCACCGGCGTCTTCCAGCTCGAATCCTCCGGCATGAAGGAGCTTCTCAGCAAGATGCGGCCGGAGTGCTTCGAGGACGTCATCGCCCTGGTGGCCCTCTACCGCCCCGGCCCGTTGGAATCGGGCATGGTCGACGATTTCGTGGCCCGCAAGCACGGCGTGCGCAAGGTCGAATACCTGCTGCCGCAGTTGGAGCCCATCCTAAAGGAGACCTACGGGGTCATCGTCTACCAGGAGCAGGTGATGGAGATCGCCCGCGTCCTGGCCGGCTACAGCCTGGGCGAGGGCGACATCTTGCGCCGGGCCATGGGCAAGAAGGACCCCAAGGAGATGGCCAGCCAGCGCGAGCGCTTCGCCCAGGGGGCCAAGGCCGGCGGCATCGATCCCAACAAGGCCACGGTCATCTTCGACCTGATGGAGAAGTTCGCCGGCTACGGCTTCAACAAGTCCCACTCGGCCGCCTACGCGCTGATCGCCTACCAGACCGCCTACCTGAAGGCCCACTATCCCCACGAGTTCATGGCCGCGCTCCTGACCAGCGAGGTGAACAACACCGACGCGGTGATGCGCCACATCGGCGAGTGCCGCGAGCGCGACCTCAAGGTGCTGCCGCCGGACATCAACCAGAGCGAGCGCGAGTTCACGGTCAAGGGTGAGGCCATCCGCTTCGGCCTGGCCGCCATCAAGAACGTGGGCGAGGGCGCGGTGGACGCCATCCTGGCCGCCAGGGCCGAGGGCGGCGATTACGTCGGGCTCTACGACTTCTGCGAGCGGGTGGACCTGCGCAAGGTGAACCGCCGGGTGCTGGAGAGCCTGATAAAGTGCGGAGCCTTCGACACCACCCGCGCCCACCGCGCCCAGCTCATGGCCGTGCTGGACGAGGCTCTGGACGCCGGCCAAAAGCAGGCCCGCGCCCGCGAGGGTGGCCAGGCCAGCATCTTCGACCTGATGGGAACAGCCAACGCCAAGCCCGCCCCGCCGCCGTTGCCGGGTGTGCCGGAGTGGAGCGAGGCCGATCTGCTGGCCTATGAGAAGGAGGCCCTGGGCTTCTACATAACCGGTCATCCCCTGCAAAGCTTCCGCCAGGAGATCCGCCGCCTGGGCACCCAGGACACCGTGGCCCTGCAATCGGCCGCCGATGGCGCGCTGGTGCGGGTGGCCGGCATGGTCACCGAGAAGAAGGAAAAGATCACCAAGAAGGGCGACCGCATGGCCTTCGTGCGCCTGGAGGACTTGAAGGGCGCGGTGGAGACCATCGTTTTCCCCGACTGCTTCGCCGAGGGCAGCCAGTGGCTGAGCGGCGACGCGCCCATCCTGGTCAGCGGCACCGTGGACAAGGACGAGCGCGGGGTGAAGCTCAAGGCCACCAAGATCATGCCCCTGGATTTGGCCGCCCATTCGCTCACCACCCGCTTGCGCCTGCGGCTGATGGCCACCGGGCTGACCCGCGACAAGCTGGTCCTGCTCAGGCAAGCCTTGAACCAGCACCCCGGCAACTGCCGCGTGAGCCTGCACCTGACCGTGCCCGGCAAGGGCGAGGCGGTGCTGGCCCTGCCGGCCCAATACCGGGTGGACCCGGCCCCGGAGCTGATGGAGCAGGTCAACCAGCTCTTCGGCCATGGTGTGGTGGAGCCGGTCCTGGCCGGCGAGCTATAAAATTAGATTGCGGGTGCGCTCCATCCCCAAAGGCCGCGCCAAGCGCTGCGCGTTTTGGCCTGGGGGTGGGCGGCGGCGGGAGGCGGTCACGGCTCGGGGGGCGCGAAAATCCAGCGCCCGAGGAGAAAGGAATCAAAAACAATAGCTGTCATTGCGAGCGCAGCGAAGCAATCTTCCGTTGTCTCTTTGCTGAATTTGTTTTCGTAGGGACGGGGCTTATCCCCGCCCGTCCTGGCTTGACCGCATAAATACAGGGCGGGGATAAACCCCGCCCCTACGAAGAAAGAATGACGATAAATGGCGCGCCGTCCGACCGCAACCCTGCGGATTCTGTTCCTGGCCCTGGTCCTGGCCCTGGCCGCCGGCTGCGTGGGGCCAAGCCGATTCGGCGACGTTGAAAAGGGTCTGGAGGCCGATCTGGGCAAGCTGAGCTATGAGGACGCGGTGGACCGCTGGGGCGAGCCGGCCTCGCTGGACCGCGGCGACCAGCTCTTCACCGCCTTCTGGGAAAAGAAGCGCTCCTCCGGGCTCATCACCGAGCGCCTTTACCTGACCTTCGACAACGCGAAAAAGCTGCTCCGGGCCTACCGCTACAGCCAGAAGCCGCTGGAATAGCCCCGGTCCTAGCCCCGGCCGGCCAGGGAGCGGATCACGTCCACCACCCGCTGAAGGTCGGCCGGCCGCCCGGCCAACTGGCTGCCCGAAGGCAGGCACAGCCCGCGGGCGAACAGGCCTTCGCTCACCGCGCCGCCCACCACCCGGCAATCCCTGAACACCGGCTGCACGTGCATGGGCTTCCACAAGGGGCGGCTCTCAATGCGCTCTCTCGCCAATGCCTCGCGCAGGGCGGCGCTGTCGCGGCCGCATGCCTCCGGTTCCACCAGGATCACGCTCAACCAGCGGTTGCTCTGGCCAAACGCCGCCTCCGGCATCAGGCTGATGCCAGGCACCCCGGCCAGATGCCGTTGGTAATAGCGGAACACCTTGCGCCGCTGCTCCACCCTCCTTTTCAGCACCAGCAACTGCCCCAGACCCAGGGCGGCCTGGAGGCTGCTCAGGCGGTAGTTGAAGCCGACCCGCTGGTGCTCGTAGTAGGGCCGGCTGTGGTCGCGGGCCTGGGTGGCCAGGTTTTGGGCCTCGTTCAGGCGGCCGGGCTCGCGGGCGATGAGCGCCCCGCCCCCGCCGCTGGTGATGATCTTGTTGCCGTTGAAGGACAGCACCGTGAAATCCGCGCCCACCCCGGCCTGGCGGCCACGGCAGGTGGAGCCCAGGGACTCGGCCGAGTCCATGACCAGGGGCACCCCGTACTCACCGCAGATGGCCGTCAGGCGCTCCAGGTCGCAGGGCTGGCCGTAGAGCTCGGTGGGGATGACCGCCTTGGGCAGCCGGCCCCGCCGGGCGCAGGCGGCCAGTTCTTCGGCCAGCAAGTCAAGGTCGAGATTCCAGGTGGCCGGCTCGCTGTCGATGAAGACCAGATCCGCGCCCAGGTGGTGGGCCGGCCCCACGCTGCCGATGAAGGTCAGGCTGGAGGCCAGGACCAGATCGCCGCGGCCCACCCCGGCCAGGCACAGGGCCAAGTGCATGGCCGCCGTGCCAGAGGCCACGGCCAGGGCCTTTGGCGCGCCCACGGCCGCCGCCAGCTCGGCCTCGAAGGCCTCCACCACCGGCCCCAGGGGGCCGACGAAGTTGCGTTTCAGCGCATCGGCGATGAATTTCCGCTCCCGCCCACCCAGATGGGGCACGGACAGGGGTATATCGAAGGAGTCGGCGGTCATGGGTTGTTTCCGGGTGGCGGCGCGGGCCGGGTTAGCAGAACTGGCCTTCTTCCTGGATGAGCTTGGCCACGTATTTGCCGTAGTCGCTGTTCTTGAAGCTCTCCACGCAGCGCAGGGCCTGCTCGGCGTCGATGAAGCCCATGCGCCAGGCAACTTCCTCCAGGCAGGCGATCTTGAGCCCCTGGCGCTCCTCCATGGTCTGCACGAACTGGGCGGCCTGGACCAGCGCGGTGGGGGTGCCGGTGTCCAGCCAGACGTAGCCCCGGCCCAGGCGCACCGCGCCCAAGGAGCCCATGCGCAGGTAGGCGTTGTTCACGTCGGTGATTTCGTATTCGCCGCGCCAGGAGGGCTTCAATGCGGCGGCGATGTCGGCCACCCGCTCGTCATAGAAGTACAGCCCGGTCACCGCCCAGTTGCTGCGCGGCTCTTTGGGCTTTTCCACGATGGCCACCGGGTTGCCCTCCCGGTCCAGCTCGGCCACGCCGTAGCGTTCGGGGTCGCGCACCGGATACAGGAAGATGGTGGCTCCTCGCCCGCCCTGGGCCGCGCCCTGGAGCATCTTCACCATGCCGTGGCCGTAGAAGATGTTGTCGCCCAGGATCAGCGCCGCGCCCTGGCCGGCCATGAACTCGCGGCCGATGACGAAGGCCTGGGCCAATCCGTCGGGGCTGGGCTGCACGGCGTAGCTGAGGCTGAGGCCCCAGCACGCGCCGTCGCCCAGGAGCTGCTGAAAAAGGTGCTGCTCGTGGGGGGTGGTGATGATGAGAATGTCGCGGATGCCGGCCAGCATCAGGGTGGAGAGCGGATAGTAGATCATGGGCTTGTCGTAGACCATGATCAGTTGCTTGCTCACCACCTTGGTGGTGGGATAGAGCCGGGTGCCGCTGCCCCCGGCCAGGATGATGCCCTTCATGACTTCCCCAAATCCGCCGGCGGTCCTAGAGCCGGACCAGGCCCGTCGCGGTTTCCTGGTATTTATCCCCGCAGGCCGCGCAGGCCAGCTCGGCGTCGAGCTTGACCCCGCAACGGCACATCCAGCCCATGCGCCGGGCCGGGTTGCCCACCATCAGGGCGTGGTCGGGCACGTCCTTGGTCACCACCGCCCCGGCCCCCACGAAGGCGTAGGCCCCCACGGTGTGGCCGCAGACGATGGTGCAGTTGGCCCCCAGCGACGCCCCCTGGCGCACCAGGGTGGGGCGAATCTCGTCCATGCGCCGGATGAAAGCGCGGGGGTTGTGCACGTTGGTGAAGACCATGGACGGCCCGCAGAACACGTCGTCCTCCAGGGTCACGCCCTTGTACACGCTGACGTTGTTCTGGATCTTGCAGCCCTCGCCGATGTTCACGTCCGGGCCGATGACCACGTTCTGGCCGATGTTGCAGCCCTTGCCCACCCGGCTGCCCTTCAGCACATGGCTGAAGTGCCAGATCTTGGCGCCCTCGCCGATCTCGCATCCGTCGTCGACGATGGCCGTCTCGTGGGCGAAATAGGGCGGCGCGATCTCCTCGGCCATGCCCTTGACCAGCTTGGCCAGGTCGCTGCGCTCCTCGCCGGGGATGTGCCCCACCCGGTCGGTGAGCGAGCGCTGGGCCGCGTTGAGCACCATGAGCACGTTCAGGCCCTCGCGGCCGTCGGTCAAGGGCGGGCTGCCGGCGGCCACCGAGGCCAGGAAGTGCTCGCACTCGGCCCTGAGAGGCTCGCTCTGGGGAATGTCCACCCGCTCGGCCTGGGCCTTGGCTGCGATGGGCACCTGGCGATCCCACTTGATCTGGTGCGGGTAGATGAGCAGCTTGTCCGCCCAGGCCAGGGTGTCGTCGAAGACCGCCATCTTGCCGTCGCCCACCACCACCAGGCGCTGGTCCTTGAAGGGATGCAGCCAGGAGACGAAGATGTGGGCCTTCAGGCCGCTGGGGAACTCCAGGTGGGTGGTGGTGACGTCGGCGATGCGCTGGTGCAGGTAGTTGCCGCCGGTGGCGAAGACCACCTCCGGCAGCTCGCCGGCCAGGGAGAGGATCATGGAGATGTCGTGCGGCGCGAAAGACCACAGGATGTTCTCTTCGCGCCGAATTTTTCCCAGGTTTAGCCGGTTGGAATAGATGTAGTTGATGCGCCCCAGCTCGCCGGCGCTGACCATCTGCTTGAGGCGCACGAACACCGGATGGTATTGCAGCAGGTGTCCCACCATGATGACGAGGCCCCTCTCCTGGGCCAGGTCTATCAGCTCTTGCCCCTCGCTCTCGCGCAGCACCAGCGGTTTTTCCACGAACACGTGCTTGCCGGCCAGCAGGCATTCCTTGGCAAGGGCGTAGTGGGTCTCGGCCGGGGTGGCGATGACCGCCGCGGCGATGTCCTTGCGGCCGGTCACCTCCGATAGCGCCAGGCAGGTGTCCACGCCGGAGTATTGCTGGGCGGTCTGGGCTAAGAGCTCCTCGCTGCGGTCACAGACCAGGGCCAGCGCGCCCAACTGGTGGAAGTTGCGCACCAGGTTCTTGCCCCAGTAGCCGGCCCCCACCACCGCGACCTTGATCGCGCCGCCTTGGCTCGCCGTCTCGCTCATCATCCACCTCGCTTGCAGTTAAGCGCCCGGTTCGATATTTCCTAGGCCCTGGTCAGCGGGCCCAGCAGGTTGTTGCTGATCACCACGCGCTGGATCTCGCTGGTGCCCTCGTAGATGGTGAAGACCCGCGCGTCGCGGTAGTGGCGCTCGATGGCGTACTCGCTGCAATAGCCATAACCGCCGTGCATCTGCAGGCACTGGCCGGCCACCCGGTTCACCATCTCGCTGGCGTACATCTTGGCCATGGAGGCCTCCATGGTGTAGCGCCGGCCCAGGTCCTTCTGGCTGGCCGCGTTGAGGCACAAGAGCTTGGCGGCCTCTACCTCGGTGACCATCTCGGCCAGCCGCCAGCGCAGGCCCTGGAAGTCGGTCAGGCGGCTGCCGAACTGCTCGCGGTTCTGCATGTAGTCCACCGCCTCGTCCAGGCAGGCCTGGGCCACGCCCACCGACTGGGCCGCGATGCCGATGCGGCCGCAGTCCAGGGCCTGCATGGCCACCTTGAAGCCCTCGCCCAACCGGCCCAGCACGTTTTCGGCCGGGATGCGCAGGTCCTCGAACGTGAGCGGCACGGTGTCGCTGGCCTTGAGGCCCAGCTTTTCCTCTGGCTTGCCGATAATGAGCCCCGGCGCGCCCTGGGGCACCAGGAAGGCGCTGATGCCGCGATGGCGCTTGTTCTTGTCGGTTACCGCGGTGACGATGATGACGCCGGCGTTCTTGCCGGTGGTGATGAACTGCTTGCTGCCGTTGATGACCCACTCGTCGCCATCCAGCACCGCGGTGGTGCGCTGGCTCACCGGGTCGGAGCCGGCGTGGGGCTCGGTCAGGGCGAAGGCGCCGATGCACTCGCCGGTGCACATCCTGGGCAGCCAGAAGCGCTTCTGCTCCTCGTTGCCGAAATGCAGCACCGACTCGCAGCAGATGCTGTTGTGCACGCTCATCACCACGGCGGTGGAGGCGCAGGCGTAGGCGATCTCGGCCAGGGCCAGGGCGTAGGCCACGCAGTCCACCCCCGCCCCGCCATAGGCCTCCGGCACCATCATGCCCATGAAGCCCAGCTCGCCCATCTGGCGCAGGTTCTCGGCCGGGAACTCCCTGGTGCGGTCGCGCTCCCCGGCGGTGGGCAGGATGACTTCGCGGGCAAAGTCGCGGGCCATGGTCTGGATCATGACCTGCTCCTCGCTCAGCACAAAGGCCATTATCGCCTCCCTTCGGCTGCAACCGCGGCCGCATCAAGGCACATAGAGGACGACCAGCAGCTCGCAAGGCTCGTCGCCGACGTTGCGCAGCTTGTGCACCAGGCTGGAGTTGAAGTGCAGGGACTGGCCGGCGTCGAGGTCGTTCTGGTTCTCGCCCACCTTGATCCGCACCCGGCCCTTGAGCACGTAGACGAACTCCTCGCCCTCGTGCTGATAGCCCGGACCCTCCAGGTCGCTCTCCGGGTCGATGCTGACCAAAAAGCCCTTGAGGTGCTTGTGGCGGCCCTCCGGGGTCAGCACCCGATAGGAGTAATGGTCGGTGCGCTTGCGCACGGCCTCGGCCCGGCGCTCCACGGCCTGGGCCTCGTCCTCGTCTTTGAGCAACTCGGCCGAGTCCACCTCCAGGGCGCGCCCCAGGGTCAGGAGCACCGCCACCGGCGGGATCATGGCGTCGCTCTCGATGCGTTTGAGCTGGTCCAGGTTGAGACCGGTCTCGTTGGCCAGGGTCTCCAGGCTCAGCCCCCGCGCCGCGCGCAGGCGCTTGACGCGCTGACCCACCGAAATCCTTCTCACGTTGCGGGCCATGGATCCTCCTCTCCGCCCCCGAAGGCGGCCGCCAGCACCTGCGCCGCCGCGCCGTAGGGGTCGCGGCGTTTTTGCGCGATCTCCTCGGCCAGCCCCGCGAGGCCGGCCCGGTCCAGCATGGCCTGCACCCGCGCCGCGAGCCCCTGCTTGACCAGCTCCACCAGCTCCATCTCGGCGCTCTGACGGCGGCGGGCAAGGAGGCGCCGGCCGCCCTCGACCGCGAGGTGGGCGCGGTGGCCATCCAGCGCCGCCATCAGCTCCGGAACGCCGCGGCCGTCGCTGGCGCAGGTCAAAGCCACCGGCGGCCGCCAGCCCTCGTCGCGCCCGCCTCCGCGCCCGCCCAAGCCGAGCATGGCCTCCAGTTCGGCCGCGGTGCGGCCAGCGCCCTCGCGGTCCATCTTGTTGACCACGAAGACGTCGCCGGCCTCCAGCACCCCGGCCTTGATGGCCTGGATGTCGTCGCCCAGGCCCGGCACCACCACGATCAGGGTGGTGTCGGCCAGGCGAACGATGTCCACCTCGTCCTGGCCCACCCCCACCGTCTCCACCAGCACCACGTCCTTGCCCATGGCGTCCATCACCGCGGCCACCCCCCTGGTGCTGGCCGTCAGCCCGCCGAACTGGCCGCGGGTGGCCAGGCTGCGGATGAAGACGCCCTCGTCGCAGGCGTGGCGCTGCATGCGGATGCGGTCACCCAAGATGGCTCCGCCGGAGAAGGGGCTGGTGGGGTCCACCGCCACCACGCCCACCGCGAGCCCGCGCTGGCGATAGGCCGCGATGAGCGCGTCGGTCAGGGTGGACTTGCCGACGCCAGGAGACCCGGTTATGCCCAGCACCCAAGCCCGGCCGGTGTGGGGGTGCAACAGCGCCAGAACCTCGGCCGCGCCGGGCAGGCCGTCGTCGATGGCCCGCATCAGGCGCGCGGCGGCGCGCACGTCCCCGGCCAGGATGCGCCCGGCGGTCTCGGCTGGGCTGGGGCTGGTCATGGCCTCCCTACGTCATGGCCGGGTTCAAGCCCCCGGCCGGCAACCCTATTTATAGCACATGCCGGGCGGTTGGTGAGCCCGGCCTAGGCCGGCGCGCGGCCTTCCACGAAAGGCACCTCGAACACCTTGGGATGCATGATCGCTCCGTGGCCGAAATAGCCGTCCTCGCCGAAAAGCTCGCCGTGGTCGGCGGTGACGATGAGCCAGGTCTCCGGCGGCAGCTTGGCGTACAAGGCCGGCAGCAGGGCGTCCACCTGCTCCAAGGCCCGCACCTGGGCCGCGCGCAGGCGGGCCATCTCCCCGGCCGGGAAAAAATCCTGCCCGGCCGGGCCGGCGTCCGCGCCCAGGCCCTTGACCACCCCGTGCATGCCATGGACCACCGGCGCGGAATCCGGTGGCAGCAGATAAGGGTAATGGGTCTCGCCCAGGTTGAGGAAATAGAAGGCCGGCCTGCCGGGCTCGAAATACATCTCGTCGATCATGCCGGCGAAATCGGCGTGGCTGGCCATGAGGCGATAATCGTCGAAGCCGGTGGCGAAGATGGTGTGCTGGTTCAGCACCGGCAGGCTCACCCGGCCCACGCTGCGATAGCCCAGGCGCTTGAGGGCGCTGGGCAGGTTGAGCTGGGGCAGGAAAGCAGCGAAGTCCAGCGCGGGCGCGCCCAGGCGCTCGCGCCAGCCCAGGAGCTCGGCCCGGTAGACATCCGAGGCGAAGACCCCGGCCGGGCTGGCGTGGGGCATCAGCCCCATCAATAGCGCCTGGTGGGAGGGCGAGGTCCAGGAGGCGTAGGACCAGCGCTTCTGCACCGGCCCCAGGCGGTCCAGGTTGGGGGTGGCCGCCGCCAGCCAGGTGTCGTGGCGGCAGGAGTCCAGGATCATGAAAACCACGTCGTTCAAATGAGAACCCTCGCTGGCGCGGCCAAAACAGCGCGGGCCGGGGCGGCCAGGGCCCCGGCCCGCGCTCGGTCCATGCCCCTACCTGCGTTTGAGCAGGTTGCGGGCGATGACCAGGCGCATGATCTCGTTGGTGCCCTCGTAGATCTGGGTGATCTTGGCGTCGCGCATGTGGCGCTCCATGGGGTACTCCTTGCAGTAGCCATAGCCGCCCAGTATCTGCACGCCCTCCACCGCCGCGTTCATGGCCGCATCAGAGGCGAACATCTTGGCCATGGCCGACTGCATCTCGAAATGCATGTGCTGGTCTTCCATCCAGGCCGCGCGCAAAAGGAGCAGCTCGGCCGCGTCCAGGGCGGCGGCCATGTCGGCCAGCTTCCACTGGATGGCCTGGAAGGTGCTTATGGGCTTGCCGAACTGCTCGCGGGTGCCGGCGTATTCCACCGCCTCCTCCAGCACCGCCCGGCCGATGCCGAGCGCCTGGGAGCCGATGCCGATGCGGCCGCTGTCCAGGGTGGTGAGCATCTGCTTGAGCCCCGCGCCGGGCGCGCCCAGGATGTTGTCCTTGGGGATGCGGGCGTCCTCGAAGACCAGCTCGCTGGTGCCGGAGGCGCAGATGCCCATTTTTTCCTCGACCCGGCCCACCGAGAAGCCCTTGGTGTTCTCGAAATCCACCACGAAGCAACTGATGCCCTTGGCCCCGGCGCTCTTGTCCGTCACCGCGGCGATGACCCCGTAGCTGGCCACGTTGCCGTTGGTGATGAACTTCTTCTCGCCGTTGAGCACCCATTCATTACCGTCCAGCACGGCGGTGGTGCGCATGGCGCCGGGGTCCGAGCCCGCCCCGGCCTCGGTGAGCCCGAAGCAGCCGATCTTCTGGCCGGAGGCCACCGGGGTGAGGAAGTTCTGCTTCTGCTCCTCGCTGCCGAAGGTCAGCACCGGGAAGCAGTAGAGCGAGTTGTTCACGCTCATGATGACGCCCACGGACGCGTCGCCCCGGCTGATTTCGGAAAGCCCCAGCACGTAGCTGATGTAGTCCAGGCCGGCGCCGCCGTACTGATCCGGCACGGCGATGCCCATGAAGCCCAGCTCGCCCAGGGCGGCGCAGGCCTCGGCCGGGTGGGCGTGGCTGGCGTCGAATTGGGCGGCCTGGGGTTTGAGCATCTCGTCGGCCAGGCGGGCCGCGGTCTCCTTGACCATCTTCTGTTCGTCGGTGAGGGCAAAGTTCATGTCATTCACCTGCCAGTTTGGATGTGGGCCGAAAACGAATCGTCGTGCGGGCGTTTCGTTCCTGCCGGCCAAGGAGGCCGCCCCACGGCGGCGCGGCCGAGAAAGGCCTCCCGGCGGACCGGGCCGGTTCGCCGGGAGGCCGGAGCCGTCTACTTGCCGCCGGTGAAGTTGGCCTTGCGCTTCTCCAGGAAGGCCGTCATGCCCTCTTTCTGGTCCGGGCTGGCGAAACAGGTGGCGAAGCACTCGGCCTCCATGGGCATGGCCCGCTCCAGGGCCATGTCCGCGCCGGCGTCGATCAGGTGCTTGATGGCTCGCGTGCTCACCTTGCCTTTTTGCGCGATGCCCTTGGCGGTCTTCATCACCGCGTCCATCAGCTCGGCGGCCGGGAACACCCGGTTGACCAGGCCGATCTCCTTGGCCTCGGCCGCGCCGATGATGGCCCCGGTCAGGCAGAGCTCCTTGGCCCAGCCCTTGCCCACCAGGCGGGTCAGGCGCTGGGTGCCGCCGAAGCCGGGGATGATGCCCAGGTTGATCTCCGGTTGGCCGAACTTGGCGTGGTCGGCGGCGTAGATGAAATCGCAGGCCATGGCCAGCTCGGTGCCGCCGCCCAGGGCGAAGCCGTTGACCGCCGCGATCACCGGCCGGTCCAGCTTCTCCAGCTTGAACAGCACCTCCTGGCCCATCAGCGAGAACTTGCGGCCTTCCAGGGCGGTCATCTGCACCATGGCCGCGATGTCCGCCCCGGCCACGAAGGCCTTGTCGCCCGCGCCGGTTATGACCACGCACTTGATGGAGTCGTCGGCCTCGATCTCGGCGATGGCCTGGCCCAGCTCGGCCACCACCTGCGGGTTCAGGGCGTTCATGGCCTTGGGCCGGTTGATGGTGATGGTGGCCACGCCGTCGGCGGCCTCGAAAATGATCAGTTCGTACGCCATGCTCTTATATCCTCCCCGGATTGATTGGCTGCGCTCCGGTTGGGCACTTCGGCGATTGGCCAGGCGTCGCGCGCCTTGCCGCTAAAGTTTTTTGGGAGGGGGTCCGGGGGAGCCCTTTTGTCCACAAAAGGGCTCCCCCGGCAGACTCTTCCCTTAGCGCTCCACGATCAGGGCCGCGCCCTGGCCGCCGCCGATGCACAGGGTGGCCAGGCCGGTCTTGGCGTCGCGCTTGATCATCTCGTAGATGAGCGTGACCAGGATGCGCGCGCCGGAGGCCCCGATGGGGTGGCCGATGGCGATGGCCCCGCCGTTGACGTTGACGATGTCACGGTTCAGGCCCAGTTCGCGGATGACCGCCTCGGCCTGGGCCGCGAAGGCCTCGTTGGCCTCGATCAGCTCCAGGTCGGCCACGTTCATGCCGGTCTTCTTGAGGGCGGAGCGGGTGGCGGCGATGGGCCCCAGGCCCATGTAGGCCGGGTCCACGCCGCCCCAGCCGTAGCCCTTGATCCTGCACAGGGGCGCGAGACCCAGGGCCTTGGCCTTCTCGGCGCTCATCACCACCAGGGCCGCCGCGCCGTCGTTGATGCCGCTGGCATTGCCGGCGGTGACGGTGCCGCCCTTCTTGAAGGCCGGGGGCACCTTGGCCACGGCCTCGGCGGTGGTGCCGAAACGGGGGTGCTCGTCGGTGTCGCAGACCTTGGGGTCGCCCTTCTTCTGGGGCACGTAGACCGGGGCGATCTCGTCCTTGAAGCGGCCGGAGGTGATGGCCTTCTCGGCGTTCTGCTGGCTTTTGACCGCCAGGGCGTCCTGGTCCTCGCGGCTGATGCCGTATTTCTCGGCCACGTTCTCGGCCGTGATGCCCATGTGGTAGCCGTTGAAGATGTCGGTCAGCCCGTCGAAGACCATGTAGTCGATCATCTTGCCGTCGCCCATGCGCTGGCCCCAGCGGGCGCCGGGCAGCAGGTAGGGGGCCTGGCTCATGTTCTCGGTGCCGCCGGCCACCACGATCTCCGAATCGCCGCACATGATGGCCTGGGCCGCCAGCATCACGCTTTTCAGCCCGGAGGCGCAGACCTTGTTGACGGTGTAGGCGTTGGCCTCCTGGGGGATGCCCGCGCCCAGCTCCACCTGGCGGGCCACGTTTTGGCCCAGACCCGCGCCCAGCACGTTGCCCAGGATCACCTCGTCCACCTGGCCGGGCTCCACCTTGGCCCGCTCCAGGGCTGCCTTGACCGCCGTAACGCCCAACTGCACCGCCGAGACGCCGGTGTACATGCCGCCGAAACGCCCCACCGCCGTGCGGGCCGCGCCCACGATGACCACTTCCTTCAACATCGCTAAACTCCCTTGTCGCGTCGTGCTTGAGATGTGGGGCCGATGCCGGCCCCGATGTTGCGTCAACAGACTAGACGTTCTCCACGATCAGACTCACCGCCTCGCCGCCGCCCAGGCACAGGCTGGCCATTCCCAGGCTCGCCCCCCGGTCCTTCATGGCGTAGATCAGGGTGGTGAGCACCCGCGCGCCGGAGGCCCCGATGGGGTGACCGATGGACAGCGCCCCGCCGTAGACGTTCACCTTGGCCGGGTCCAGGTCCAGCACGCGCTGTACCGCCACCGAGGAGGCGGCGAAGGCCTCGTTCACCTCGTGCAGGTCGATGTCCTGGGGCTTGAGGCCCTGCTTGGCGCAGACCTTGGGGATGGAGTGGATGGGGGCCACCAGCACGTACTTGGGGTCGATGCCGGCCGCGCCCTGGGCGCCCACCTTGACCATCGGCTTGACGCCCATGGCCTTGGCCTTGTCCGCGCTCATCACCACCACCGCCGCCGCGCCGTCGTTGAGGCTGCTAGCGTTGCCCGCGGTTACGGTGCCGCCGTCCTTCTTGAACACCGGCCGGAGCTTGGCCAGGGCCTCGGCCGAGGATTCGCGCAGACCCTCGTCCTTGCTGACGACCTTGGGCTCGCCCTTTTTCTGGGGGATGCTCACCGGCACGATCTGGGCGTCGAAGCGCCCCTGGGCGTCGGCCTTGAGCGATTTGCCGTAGCTATCCAGCGCGAAGGCGTCCTGGTCGGCCCGGCTCACGCCGTATTTTTCGGCGCAGAGCTCGGCGCTCATGCCCATGTGGAAGTCGTTCAGGTGATCCCAGAGGCCGTCGTGGACCATGGAGTCCACCACCTTGCCGTTGCCCATGCGATAGCCGCCGCGCTGGTTCAATAGCAGATACGGCGCGTGGGTCATGGATTCCATGCCGCCGGCCACCACCACCTCGGCGTCGCCACAGGCCACCGCCTGGGCGGCCAGCATCACGGCCTTGAGCCCGGAGCCGCAGACCTTGTTCACGGTGACGCAGCCGACTTCCACCGGCAGGCCGGCGCGCAGCATGGCCTGGCGGGCCGGGTTCTGGCCCAGGCCGGCCGGCAGCACGCAGCCCATGATGACCTCGTCCACGTCGGCTTTTTCCAGCCCGGCGCGGGCGATGGCCTCGTTGATGGCGATGACGCCCAGCTCCAGGGCGGTCAGGCCGGCGAAGGCCCCCTGGAAGGCCGCCACGGGCGTGCGGCAGGCGGAGACGATGACGACTTCTCTCATGTGTGCGCTCCTTGTCGCGGCATCATGGCCGCGTTGGTTAGTCCTCGGCCTCGGCGGGGGAGAAGAACGGGGTGGGGATGACCCGCCGCACCCTGGCCAAGGCCACCAGGCCGGCCTCGCCGCCGGCCAGGCCCTCGGCCTCCAGGTAGAGCCGGCCGTCGCGCAGCAAGAGCCGCTTGGGGTCCAGGGTCAGCTCCTGCTCCGCCCCGCCGCCCAGCACCAGCACCACCCGCCGGCGCTGGTCGATGGCCGGCAGCAGGGCGTAGAGCACCGCCGGCTCGCAGCCGAAGCCGTCGGCCACCACCACCTGGTCCAGGGCGTCGCGGAACTGGTCGCGCACCTGCTCCGGCAACTGGTCCACCAGGGTGCGCAGGCCGCCCAGGGCGCCCAGGGCCAGGGCGAAGTCGCTCAAGCGGGTGAGCTGGCGCACGGCCAGGATCATGGCGAAAAGATCGGACAGGCTTAAGCCCCGGACGTTGAAGGTCAGCTCCTTGTCCAGCACGAACCCGCCATTGGCCCGCGAGTGATGAAAGGCGAAGCCCAGTTCGGCCAGCCGGTCACGGTCCTTGTAGAGCTGCCGGCGGGAGATGCCGTAGCGTCGGCACATTTCCTCCGGGCTGCGGCGCGGGTGGGCCTTGAGGTCGCAGATTATGCCCATGAGCCGAGCCAGCCGGCGGCTGTGCATGGTCCCTCCCGCGGGAATGCAATCACCCTTTCATAGCCGAGATACCAGGGCAAGTCAAGGAAAGCAGGGGCCGCCCAAGACCGGCGGATGGCTGGCTAAACCGCCCGCCTCCCCCGGCCGGCCCGGATCACGAGCCCCCGCGCAGTTGCCTGGCGTAGGCGGCCACGCCGGCCGCGATGCCCTCGGCCACCAGGTCGCGGTAGGCGGGGTTGGTAAGGCGCTGGTGCTCCTGGGCGTTGGTTATGAAGCCCACCTCGGCCATCACCGCCGGCATGCGCGCGCCGATGAGCACGATGAAGGGGGCCTGCTTGACCTTCAGGTCCTCCACCTCGTACTGCTTGCGCAGCGTGCCGACCAACTCACGGTGGAGCGTGTGGGCCAGGCGGTTGGATTCGTTGATCTTGGAGCTGAGCATCAGGTCCTTGAGGATGAGCTGGAGATCGTTGATGGAGCGCTGGGTGGTGGCGTTTTCGCGCGCGGCCACCCGCACCGACTCCTCGTCGGCGGCCAAATTGAGGAAATAGGTCTCTATTCCCGCCAGCTTGGGGCTGGGGGCCGCGTTGATGTGGATGCTGACGAAAAGGTCGGCCTCGCGGGTGTTGGCAAAGGCGGTGCGCTCCTCCAGGGGCACGGTCACGTCCTTGCTGCGGGTCAAGAGCACCTCGACCCCCGCCTTCTTGCGCAGCTTGTCCGCCACCCGCTTGGCGATGTCCAGGGTCAGGTCCTTTTCCTTCACCCCCCGCCAGATGGAGCCGGGGTCCTTGCCGCCGTGGCCGGGGTCCACCACCACTCGCCGCACCCCCAGGCCCAACTGGGCGGCCAGGCCCAGCCCCTCGACCTCGGTCTTGGCTCGTCCGCGGGGCACCTTGCGGGCCTGGCTGGCGTAGCGGGTGGCGGGCTGGTCGGCCGATTCGGGCTGCGGCCTTGGGGGCCTGGCGGTCTTCACCTTCACCGGCTGGTCATGGCCAAAGCAGTCCACCACCACCCGGAAAGGGTTGTCCAAGGTGAATATCTTGTATGAAACCAGATGCTTGACATCAAGGGCCACCCGCACGGTGTCGCCGTTGGCCTGGCCGGCGCGGGCGGTGGACAAAAGCCCTTCATCCCCCGGCGCCAGGTCCTTGAGGCCGCCAGCCACCTGGGCCCCGCGCAGATCAACATAAAGCCGCCGGGGTTTGCCGGCCTCCTGGCCGGCCGGGAGCAGGTTGGCGCTGTAGGGCACCGGCCGGTCCAGGTTAAGCACCACGCGGGTGTAGCTGGGCGTGGACCAGTGGCGCAACTGCTCCAGGACCGCCAGGCTGGGGTCCAGGGCCGGGGCGGCCGGCGGGGCCGGCGGGGACGAAGCCGCGGTCTCAGGCTCCGGCAGCCTGGCCGGCGGCCGCGCCCCCCGGCTCTGGGCCTGCTCCACGATGGAGCCGCCGCCCAGGGCCGGACGCAGGGCCTTCTCCAGGGCGTCCAGGCGCTGCTTGGCCTCGACCACCATGTCGCCCTTGGGATAGTTGACCGTGACCCGCAGGTATTCCAGATAGGCCTGCTGGGGGTCGCCGGCCCGCTCATAGAGCTGGCCCAGGCGCATCTGGGCGTCGTCGGCCAGGCGCGAGCGCGGGAAATGGTTGGTGAAGCGGCGCAGCAGGTCCACCGCCTCCAGGAAGTCGCTCTGGCGCTGGAACTGCTCCCAGACGCCCGCCCGCACCCGGCCCATCCACCACAGGCAGTTCTGGGCCAGCTCGCCATGCGGGTCGGCGGTGTAGATGCCGGCGAAGCGGTCGTAGAGCCCCTGCCAGTTCTGGTACACCCCGCGGGCCTGGGGGTGGCCGGCCAGCCACAGGTAGTCCTTGCGCGCCCGCTCATAGACGGCCTTGTCGTCCTGGGCCAGGGCCGGGGCGGCGGCGGCCAGGCAGGCCAGCCCGGCCAGGGCCAGGAGCAGCCCCAGGGCGGCGGCGACTCTAACCCTGCGCTTCACGTTGCAGCTCGTCCAGGAGGTTCAGGGCCATCAGCGGGGTGAGCCGGCCCAGGTCCAGATCCCTGAGTCGGCGCAGGACCGGGTGTTCGGCCGCGGCGAAAAGATCGAGCTGGGGGCTGGGCGGGCCGGCCGGGGCGCGGCCATCGCCGCCGGGGCCGCCGCCGTTCTCCAGTTGCTTGAGAATCTGGCGCGCCCGCTCCAGCACCGGGGCGGGCAGCCCGGCCAGGCGGGCCACGGCCAGGCCGTAGGAGCGGTTGACCCCGCCGGGCGCCAACCGGCGCAGAAAGACGATGCCGCCCCGGTATTCCTTGACCGCCACGTTGAAGTTCTTGACGCGGGGGTGGCTGGCGGCCAGTTCGGTCAGTTCGTGGTAGTGGGTGGCGAACAGGGTCTTGACCCCCACCCCGTCCAGGTCGTGCAGGTGTTCGGCCACCGCCCAGGCGATGGACATGCCGTCAAAGGTGCTGGTGCCCCGGCCCACTTCGTCCAGGATGACCAGGGAGCGGGGGGTGGCGGACTTGAGTATCTGGCTGGTCTCGGTCATCTCCACCATGAAGGTGGAGCGGCCCCGCGCCAGGTCGTCCATGGCCCCCACCCGCGTGAAGATGCGATCCACCAGGGGAACGCGGGCGCTCTCGGCCGGCACGAAGGACCCGGCCTGGGCCAGGAGCACGATCAGGGCCACCTGCCTGAGGATGGTGGACTTGCCGGCCATGTTGGGGCCGGTGATGATGAGCACCTGGTCCGCGCCGCCCAGGCGCAGGTCGTTGGGCACGAACTCGCCCTCGCCGAGCATGCGCTCCACCACCGGATGGCGGCCGGCGGCGATGACCAGCTCGCCCTCCTCGACCATCTCCGGCCGCACGTAGGCCCGCGTCAGCGCCAGGGAGGCCAGGCCGGCCAGCACGTCCAGGCAGGCCGCGGCCTGGGCGCAGGCCATCAGCGGACGGGCGGCCAGGGCCACCGCGTGGCGCAGCTGTTCGAAGAGCTTGCGCTCCAGCTCCAGGGCCTTCTCCTCGGCCCCCAGCACCTCGGCCTCCTGCTCCTTCAGCTCCGGGGTGACGTAGCGTTCGCCGGTGGCCAGGGTCTGCTTGCGGATGAAGCTCTCCGGCACCTTGTCCAGATGGGCGCGGGTCACCTCGATGTAGTAGCCGAAGACCTTGTTGAAGCCCACCTTGAGCGAGGGGATGCCGGTCTCGGCCTTCAGGCTGGCCTGGAGGGCGGCGATCCAGTCCTTGCCGGAGCTGGCCAGGCCGCGCGCCCGGTCCAGATCAGGGTCCACCCCGGCGGCGATGACCCCGCCCTCGGCCAGGCTGGCGGGCGGGGACTGGGCCAGGGTGTCGGCCAGCCGGCGGGCAAGGCCCTCCAGCCCGCCCAGGCTCTGGCGGCATTCGGCGATGAGCGGCGCGCCCAGGGGCTCGATCTCGGCCATGATGCGGGGCAGGATCGCCAGGGCGTCGCGCAGGGCGGCCAGGTCGCGGGGGGTGGCCTGGCCCAGGCTGGCCCGTCCCACCAGGCGCGGGATGTCCGGCAGGCCGGCCAACAGCCCGCCTAGGGCGTCCAGGACCAGGGGGGCCTGGCAGAGATCGTCCAGGGCCTGGTGGCGGGCCTCGATCCGGGCCAGGTCCAAGAGCGGGAAGCCCAGCCAGTCGCGCAACAGCCGGCCGCCCATGCTGGTGCGGGTCTGGTCCACCGCCCCGATCAGCGAGCCCTGGCGGCCGCCGCCGGCGATGGAGCGGAACAGCTCCAGGTTGCGCCGGGCGGTGGCGTCCAGGAGCAGGTGGGTCTGCACCGAATAAAGCGTCAGGCGCTCCAAGTGCTCCGGGGCCTGGCGCTGGGTGGCGGCCACCACCGACCAGGCCATGGCCGCGGCGACGTAGGCCGGCGCCGCCTCCTCGTCCCACTCCCCGGCCAAGCGGCCGTCCAATATCTCGGCCGCCTGGCGGGCGCTGGGCGGCCGGCCGGGATAGAGGGAGCGGGGCAGGTCGCCATACGGCGGCCCCAGCTCGGCCAGGGCGGGGTGGCCGGCCTGGCTCTCGGCCAGCACCAGTTCGGCCGGCTCCAGCCGGGCCAGCTCGTGGCCCAGGGCCGGACCGGCCGGCAGCAGGCAGGCCCTGAACTCGCCGCTGGCCAGGTCCAGATGGGCCAGGCCCAAGCCGTCCTTGCCGAAATGGAGCGCGGCCAAAAAGCGGTTGGCCTTGGCCGGCAAGTGACGGGGATCGGTGAACATGCCGGGGCTGACCACGCGGGTGATCTCCCGGCGCACCAGGCCCTTGGCCAGGCGGGGGTCCTCCACCTGGTCGCAGACCGCCACCTTGAAGCCAGCCTCCACCAGTTGGGCCAGGTAGTGGTCGGCGGCGTGGTGGGGCACCCCGCACATGGGCACCGGGTCCACCTGCCCCTTGTCGCGGCTGGTCAGGGTGATGGAGAGCACCTTGGACGCCACCAGGGCGTCCTCGAAGAACATCTCGTAGAAATCGCCCATGCGGAAGAACAGGATGCAGTCGGGCGCCTGCTCCTTCAGCTCCAGGTATTGGCGGAACATGGGGGTGTCCCGCGGGGCCGGCATGGCGGGGGCGGGGTTGGTCGGGCTGGCTTTCGGGCTGTCTGGGGGCATGGCCTCCTGCCTGGGCTCCTGGGCTCCGGGTCATATATACCATAACAACAACTCCGGCTTCAGGCCAGAGTGCCCGCGCAAAGAAGCAATCATGCGGAAGGGTTAGGTTGGGACAGGCCGGGGCTCAGGCCGCCGGGCGGTAGGGGGCGATGGTGTCCCAGGCGTGGCAGCGGGGGCACTTCCAGGTGAGCTGGTGGGAGATGAATCCGCACTGGCCGCACTGGTAGGCGTCCCAATTGCCGTTGATCTGGGCCAGCAGTTCGCCGTAGGCGGCCAGGGCCTCGTCGCGCTGGCCCTGGGCCAAGAGGACCTGGCCGCGCAGGCGGTGGGCGCCCAACTGGTGCGGCGCGCGCTCCACGGCCAGGTTCAACAGCTCCAGGGCCCGGACCGGGTTGCCCAGGCGGTTGTAGCTTTCGGCCAGGGCCTGGAGGGTGTGGACGTCGGCCTGGTCGGTCTCGATCTCGTCGAAAAAGGCCTGCACGGTCTTGGCCCCCAGGCCTTCCTCGGCCTGGGCCAGGCGGTTGACCACCAGGTGGGCGTGGCCGGGGGCCAGCCTGACCGCCCGCCGCCAGATACCCAGGGCCTTGCGCTGGCGGCCGCGGGTCAGCTCCAGATCGCCCAGGTGCAGGTAGGCGTCCAGACAGCCCTTGTGCACCCGAAGCGCCTGTTCCAGGGCCTCCTCGGCCTTTTCCAGGTGGCCGGCGCTCATGAACTCCTTGCCCTGCTCGGTCTTGTAGTGGGCCAGCACCGAGCGGCTGTCCTGCCCGGTGAGCCTGTCCAGGCGCTTCAAGGCGTCGAAGGCCTTCTCCCAGTCGCGCATCTCCTCGAAAAGCGTGACCATTTGGCGGCAGGCCTCCACATGGCCGGCATCCATGGCCAGCACCTCCTGGAACGATTCCACCGCCCGGTTGAACAGGCCGCCCTTGCGGTAGTCCAGGCCCAGGTCGTAGAGAGCCTGCAAGCGCACCGGCGTGGCCAGATGGGGCCGGGCGATGATCGACTGGCGGATGCGCACCGCGCGTTCGATCTCGCCTTTTTGGCGGAAAAGGTTGCCCAGGACGACGTAGGTTTCCACCGTGTCGGAGTTAAGGGTGACGGCGCGGGTGAACTCCTCGATGGCCTGGTCGGTGTGGTCGGCCATCAGGTGGCTGACGCCCTTCAGGAAGGCGTCGTCGGAAGGGCTGCGGGGGGCGGTCTTGGCCGGCCTCGGCCGGCGCAGCGATGAGCGGCCGGCCAGCCAGCCCAGCACCAGGGCCACTAGGGCCGCGCCCCCGGCCGCCAGAACCTGGCCCAGGCCGACCGGATGGTTGAAGATGCTGAACAAAGGCGATTCCATCACGCCATCCCGCGCCGCTGATTATCGATCCCGTCCGGGGCGGATCGTTTCATTTATTATAGCGCCTTGTCTTCCTGCTCTGGCAAATGGCGGTTTTCGGCCGCCACCGGCTCGCCGGTGATGGGCAGGTTGCGCAGGGAATTGAGCTCCTGGTTGAGGCCGTCGATCTGCTTTTGCTGAGCCTTTATTTCGCGGCGCAGGCGGAACCGCTCGGCGATGCCCAACAGGCTGGCCAGGAAGAGGCCGATGAAGAAGGCCAGCAGGATGACCAGATAGGTGGCGTAGGGGGATGATTCCAGCTTGACGAAGAGCAGGTTGAGGCGGATGGCCAGGGGATGGCTCAGGGCCTCCATGTTCTGCACCATGAAGATGATGGCCAGCGCCACCACCGCCGACAGCAGAATCGCCTTGATATAGCTCATCGCAACTCCTTGGTCCGGCGGTCGCCGGTGCGCCGCGGCCCTCCGCCCCGGATCGCGCGGCCCGGCCGCGGGCGGCTCAGCGCATGCGGGCGAAGAACGGGGCCAGCTTGGCGTGGGTGGCCCGGATGTGCTCCGGCACCGAGCGCACCTCGCCCAGCACGGTCATGAAGTTGGTGTCGCCGTTCCAGCGCGGCACCACATGAAAATGCAGGTGCTCCTCGATGCCGGCCCCGGCCGCCCGGCCCAGGTTGAGCCCCAGGTTGAAGCCGTCGGGGTTCATCAACTGTCTGAGCGCCGCGGTGGCCAGGGTCACGTTGTGCATCAGATCGGCCTGCTCGCGCTCGCTGAGTCCGCCCAGGTCGGCCACGTGCCGCCGGGGCGCCACCAGCACGTGGCCATTATTGTACGGGTATTTGTTCATCATGGCCAGGCAGGTTTCGCCCACGCCCAGCACCAGATCGTCGTAGCCCTTGCCGTCGCAGGCCTGGCAGAAGATGCAGCCTTGGGGTTTCTCGTCGCCCAGGATGTAGCTCATGCGCCAGGGTGCCCAGAGAGCTTGCATCGTTCCTCCTTGCTGGATGCGCCGGTGCGGCCGGCCGGCTTCGCGCGTTTCGGCTCCGGGCCGGCGCGGGTCAAAGCTTGATGATCTCGCCCCGGATCTGCCGGTCCACCGTGATGAGGCCCACGCTGCCGCTGCCGATCAGGCCGCGCCCCACCGAACCGGGATTGAAGAACAGCACCCCGTTCTTGCGGGCGTTCATGGGGCGGTGGCTGTGGCCGAAGACGATGCAGTCGACGTTGGTGAACTCGCCGGCCACCCGCGCCGCCAGGCCCAGTGGCGGCCCCCAGCCGTGGATGAGTCCGATGCGCTTGCCCTCCACGTCCACCACCCGCTTGACCGGCAGATCCTGGGTCACCGTGTAGTCGTCCATGTTGCCGGCCACCGCGATGACCACCGGCGCGTCCAGGGCCTCCAGCACCCGGATGTTGACCAAATCGCCGGCGTGCAGGATCATGTCCACCCCGGCGAAGGGGCCGGCCAGGCGCTGGGCCAGGGCCGGATCAAAGCCGCGCAGATGGGTGTCGCTGAGCACGCCGATGCGGGTCATCGTCCCTTGTCCGCCCGGATGGGGGTCAGCTCGATCTCGCCCCAGGCCGCCAACCGCTCGCCCAGGATCACCAACGCCCCCCGCACCCCCGGCACGCCCTGGGCCCAATCCAGGGCCGGGCCCAGGTCGGCCTGCTTGGCCACCCGGTTGCCCAGGACGGTGGCCGCCGCGTCGGCCAGGGCCGCGTCGAGCGCCACCACCGTGGCCGCGTCGGCCCGGCCCAGGGACAGGCTGTGCCCCACCGTGCCGGAGCTGGTGCAGATCGCCAGCGGCATGGCCGCCGCCGCCACGCGCAGGCCCAGCTTGCCCGACAGCGGCGAATCTCCGGCCCAGACCCCCACCACCGCCTCGCGGTCCAAGGCCAGGTAGACGTCCCCGCCGTTCTCCACCGCCACGGCCGGGCTGTGGGCCAGCAGGTCGGCCGCCACGGCCTGGGCGATGGCGCCGGCCACCGCGGCCATGGGTCCGGCGCCGGCCGCCAGGCCGGCGGCGAGCATCGACCGCACCAGGGGCGGGGCCAGGTCATCCATAGGCAGTGGTTGCAGGGCGGACAAAAATCCGGGCCGCTGCCCGGCGTAGGCCTCCAAGGCCCGGCGGTGGCGCAGGACGCTTTCCAGCGCCTCGGCGCTCAAATCACGTTGGGCCTGGATCCAGAGGTCGGTTTCCTTGACCCGGACGGTGAAGGCGGCCAATCCCCCTTGGCGCGCCGCCACCCGATAGTCTCTGGCCTGATAAGCACCCACCCCCGGCTGCGACCTCCCGCGCCGCCCACCCCCGCGAGCGACGGTGCCCCCTTATAACCCAACGGTTACAAGACTGTCAACGCATCATGATTGTTTATTAATCCTACCAAGAACCTCAGCAGGGCAAGGCCGTGGAGCCTGGCTGGGCCGGCCCGATCGGGGCCACGGCCAGCCTCCGGCGACGGGCTCGTGGCCCCAAATAATCGCGGGCCGGGACCGACCGCGCTTTACATCACCAGCCCTGGCGCTAAAATAGATCGACGCGCGCCTGTAGCTCAGGTGGATAGAGCAACGGCCTTCTAAGCCGTCGGCCGGGGGTTCGAGTCCCTCCAGGCGTGCCAATGATTACGATGGGTTGGCTTCGGCCAGCCCTTTGTTTTTTTGGCCAGGCAGTACATTGGCAATAATCGGGTTGGGGGTTGCCGGGGCTTGTCATCCATCGGAGGGAAGGTGCGACCTCACCTTGCTCATCGCATCCGTGAACTGGCTATGCTCCACATGGCTGTAGCTGTAAGTTGCCAGGCGAAATGCGACAGTTTGCCAAACGAACGTGGTGGGCATTTTCCCCAACCGTCCCGCCATCGTCAGGCTGGTGGGCGCGGTGCTGGCCGAACAGAACGACGAGTGGGTCGTGGCCCGCAGGCATATGTCGACCGCATAAACCTCGCGCACAGGCGGGTCTCGCCGGCCGGGCGGCCGCGCGCGTTTTGGCGCAGCAGGTTGGTGCGGCGCCGGCCTTGGCCCCTGGCGATGAAGTCGCTTTCTTCCTCCATTCCCTGGCCAGGCCTCGAACCACCCGACGCGCACGGGTTGACAAGCCGCGCCGATCCCCTCGAAAGCGGCCGGCTGAGACGCGGGGGGCGGCCTGCCGGTGGGCGGAAAACGGAGATAGCCAAGAATTTCATCCGGCCGTTCGCCGCATGAACCAAAATTTTGACGTCACGTATAGGCTTGGCCATCTGCGGGCCAGGGATGGTGGAAGCGGCCAGGCCGGTCAACCCGCTCGAAGCCGTGAGCCCCGAAAAAGTCGCGCTGGGCCTGGATCAGGCTGGTGGGTAGATTTCCGCAGGCCAGGGCGTCCAGGTAGGCCAGGGCGCTCATCAGGCCCGGCGCGGGCAGGCCGACCCCGGCTGCTGCAGAAACCACCGAGCGCAGATCATCCGCCCGCGCCGCCGCCAGCCCGCCCAGCTCCGGGTCCAGCAACAGGTTGGCCAGATTCGGCCTGGCGCGGTGGGCGGCCATGATCGTCCCCAAGAGCGCCGCCCGGATGATGCAGCCCCCCCGCCAGACGCGGGCCACCGTGGCCAGGTCCAAGCCGAAGCCATAGACATGATCGGCCCGCGCGAGCAACGCCATGCCCTGGGCGAAGGCCACGGCGAAGCCGGCCAGGAGCGCGCCTTCCAGGCGCGGCAGGAGCGTCTCGGCGGGAGCAGCCAATCCGCGCGGCCCGCCCAGGCGGCCGGCCAGGCCGGCGCGGACGGCCTCCAGGGCCGAGAGATGGCGCATGACCACGGCCTGGTCGATGGTGGGGGTGGGCTCGCCCAGGGCCAGGGCCTCCAGGCTGGTCCACTGGCCGGTGCCCTTCTGGCCGGCGCGGTCGCGAATCATCTCCAGCAGGGGCCGGCCGGTGTCCGGGTCGGTCGCGGCGCAGACGGCGGCGGTGGTCTCCACCAAATACGAGGCCAGCGGGCCTTGGCCCCAGGCCGCGAAGACCGCGCCCGCCTGGGCGGCCGCCAGGCCCAGGCCGCGCCGCAGCAGGTCATAGGCCTCGGCGATGAGCTGCATCAGGGCGTATTCGATGCCGTTGTGCACCATCTTGACATAGTGGCCGGCCGCGCCCCGGCCCAGATAGGCCACGCAGGGCTCGCCCTCCACCACCGCCGCCGCGCTCTCCAGCAGCGGCCGCAGCCGGGCATAGGCCTCCGGCGCGCCGCCGGGCATCAGACTGGGGCCGCGGCGCGCGCCCTGGGCGCCGCCGGAGACGCCCAGGCCCAGGTAGTGCAGGCCGGCTTGGGCCAAGGCCGTGCCGCGTCGTTCGCTGTCGCGGAAGTGGGAATTGCCGCCGTCGCACACCACGTCGCCGGGCGTGAGCAACGGCGAAAGTTCGGCCAAGAGCGCATCCACCGCCGCGCCGGCCTCCACCATCAAGAGCAGGGCGCGTGGCCGTTTGAGCATGGCCGCCAGCTCGGCCGGGGCATAGGCCGGGCGCAGGCCCAGCCGGCCGCCCGCGCCGGCCATAAGCGCCTTGGTTTTTTCCGGGCTGCGGTTCAGCACCGCCACCGCGTGGCCGCGCTCGGCCAGGTTCAGGGCCAGGTTGCGCCCCATGACGCCCAGACCCACCACCGCGATATCGGCCACCGCCTCCATCATGCCTCCATGCCCATGCGTCGCGGACCCGGCCCCGCGCCCCGCCGAGGCCTCGGCTCCAGCATACAGGCATCGCCACCGGCCGCGCCAGGCCCCGGCGCATTGCCATTGACAGACGTCCATCGCCGGTTTATCTTGCACGCAAAATATTAGGACGACGCATGGAAAATCATGAGGACTGCATCATATTCCTGCTGGCCAAGGCCTATCAGCGCGCTCACGGCATCCTGAAGGTCCATCTGAAGGACTTCGGCCTGACCACCCTGCAGCAGCTCATCCTGGCGGTGGTTGAGCGCGAGGAGGGACTGAGCGCCGGCGAGATCGGCGCGCGGCTGACTTTGGACAGCGCCACGGTCTCCGGCACCCTGGAGCGCATGACCGACAGCGGCTGGATTACCAAGGAAACCGATCCAGACGACCGGCGGGTGGTGCGGGTGCGGCTGACCGCCAAGGCCCGCGAGCTGGGCGCTAGCCTGCATGACGCCAGGCAACAGGCCAACCAGGCGGTGTTGGGCGGGCTGAGCCAGGAGGAGAAGATACTGCTCAAACGCTTGCTGCGCGACCTGCGCTAGAACCAAATTTTTTTGCGATAATAGTTAGCATGCAAGACATCTAAACCTGAACCGGAGGAGATGGCACATGGAGCGGGACGTCTACAAAAAACTGGCCGAGCACCTGGACCGGCTGCCCTCCGGTTTTCCCGCCACCGAGGACGGGGTGGAGCTGCGCATCCTGCGCCATCTTTTCACCCCGGAGCAGGCCGAGCTGGCCGTGCACCTGGGTCTGAAGCTGGAGCGGGCCGAGGCCATCGCCGAGCGGGCCGGCCTGGATGCGGCGGTGGCGGAAAAGCGGCTCCAGGAGATGTCGCGCCTGGGCCTTGTTTTCAGCATCGAGAGCCCCGACCGCCCTCCGGTCTACATGGCGGCCCAGTTCGTGATCGGCATCTGGGAGTACAACCTCAACCGGCTGACCCCGGAGTTCGTGCGCGAGGTCGAGGCCTACATGCCGCGCCTGTCCCAGGCGGCCTTCGAGGCCCTGCCCCAGCTGCGCACCATCCCGGTGGGGCGCAGCATCCAGGCCGCGCCGGAGGTGTTGGCCTACGAGTCCGCCGAGGAGCTGATCCGCCGTCAGGAAACCATCCTGGTGGCCCCCTGCATCTGCCGCAAAGAGCATCAGATCAAGGGCGGAGGCTGCGGCAAGCTCTCTGAGGCCTGCCTGGTCTTCGGCTGGGGGGCCGAATACTACCAGCGCAACGGCCTGGGCCGCGTGATAAACCAGGACGAGGCCCTGGCCATCCTGGCCAAAGCCGAGGAGGAGGGCCTGGTGGTCCAGCCCAGCAACGCCCAGGACATCATCAACATCTGCCTGTGCTGCGGCGATTGCTGCCAGGCCCTGTTGCACCTGAAGCGCCACCCGACCCCGGCCCGGATCGTGGTCTCGCCCTTCCTGGCCAGCCTGGACGCCGAGGCCTGCATCGGATGCGGGGTCTGCGTGGAGCGCTGCCAGATGGAGGCGCTCGGCCTGGTCGATGGCCTGGCCAGCCTGGATGCCACCCGCTGCATCGGCTGCGGCCTGTGCGTCACCACCTGCTCCTCCGGCGCGCTCAGCCTGCATCGCAAGGCCGAACAGCCGACGGTGCCCAAGAACGTCGGCGAGGCCATGGCCCTGCGCGCCCGCACCCGCGCCGCGCTCATGGCCAAGCTCGACCGGCACCAGAACCTTTAGCGGGAGCCAAGCTCCCGGAGGAGGACGACCATGTCCGAATGGCGCAAGACCGGCTGCGTGCTCTGCGCCCAGAACTGCGGCCTGGAGGTGTTGGTCGAGGATAACCGCATCGTGAAAAGCCGGCCGGACAAGGCCAACCCCCGCAGCCGGGGCTACGCCTGCCGCAAGGGGCTGAACATCGCCCACCACCAGCACCACGCCCAGCGCCTGACCAGGCCGCTGAAGCGCAATCCCCAGGGCGGCTTCGACGCCATCGGCTGGGAGCAGGCCATCGACGAGATCGCCGAACGGCTGCGCCAGATCGTCGACCAGCACGGCCCCCGCGCCCTGGCCTACATGGGCGGCGGCGGCCAGGGCTGCCATCTGGAGGCGGCCTTCGGCGTGCGTCTCTTGCGCGCCCTGGGCTCGCGCTATCACTACAACGCCCTGGCCCAGGAGCTCACCGGCCATTTCTGGGCCGGCGGGCGCCTGCTGGGCCGGCAATACCTGGGCGCCATCCCGGACGAGGCGCGCACCGAACTCCTGCTGGCCTGGGGCTGGAACGGCTGGATGAGCCACCAGATGCCCCAGGCCCGCCGGGTGCTGGAGCGCATCGCGCGCGATCCCGACCGCCTGCTGGTGGTCATCGACCCCCGCCGCTCCGAGACCGCCCGCCGGGCCGACCTGCACCTGGCCCCGCGCCCCGGCTCCGACGCCCTGCTCATCAAGGCCATGCTGGCCATCATCCTGGACCAGGGCTGGCAGGACCGGGCCTACCTGGACGCCCACGCCAGCGGCTTCGAGACGGTGCGGGGCTGGCTGGCCGGCTTCGACGCCGCCGCCGCGCTGGAGGTCTGCGGTCTGGATGCGGAAACCGTGGCCAGGCTTTGCCGGCTGCTGACCACCAAGCGCTGGTCCATGCACCCCGACCTGGGGGTGTACATGAACCGCCACAGCACCGCCACCAGCTATCTCTATTCTCTGCTGATGGCGGTCTGCGGCCGCATCGGCCAGCCGGGCGGCAACGTCATCCCCGGCTATCTGATGCCCATGGGCGCGCACTCCGACGAGCGCGACCCCAAGACCTGGCGCACCCTGGCCAGCGATTTTCCGGCCATCATGGGCGTCCACCCGCCCAACGTGGTGCCGGAGGAGATTCTGAGCGGCCATCCCCAGCGCCTGCGGGCGGTGCTGTGCAGCCAGTCCAACCCCCTGCGCTCCTACGCCGACACCTCGGCTTATGAGAAGGCCTTCGCCTCCCTGGACCTCCTGGTCACCTGCGAGCTGGCCTTCACCGAAACCGCGGCGTGCTCCCACTACGTGCTGCCTTGCAAAAGCGCCTACGAGTCCTGGGACACCACCTTCTTCGCCTGGACCTGGCCCGATGTCTTCCTGCAACTGCGGCGGCCGGTGCTGGAGCCCCTGGGCGAGCCCCTGGAGGCCAGCGAAATCTTCACCCGCCTGGCCGAGCGCCTGGGGCTAATCCCCGACATCCCGGACAGCCTGCGCCAGGCCGCCCAGGGCGACCGCCTGGGCTTCGGCATGGCCTTGATGGCCCATTCCCAGGCCCAACCCACCGCCGCGGCCATGGCCCCCTTCGTGCTGGCCCAAACCCTGGGCAAGGAGATGGGCTCGGCCAACCTGGCCGCCTTGTGGGGCCTTGTGATGACCGCGCCCAAGGAGTTCCGGGCCAACGCCGTCCGCGCGGGCTTCCCGGCCGGGCCGCTCCAGGGCGAGGCGGTGTTCAAGGCCCTGCTGGACCACCCGGAAGGCGTGGTCATCGGCCGCTGCGAGATGGAAAACAACCTGGCCGCGTTGCGCACTGCCGACGGCAAGCTGAACCTGCTCGTTCCGGAGATGGAAGCCTGGCTGGCCGAGATCACCCCGGAGCGGGAGCGGGCCGCCCTGGCCGGCGACCCGGAATATCCCTTCATCCTGAGCGCCGGACGCCACAACGACCACAACGCCAACACCCTGATGCGCGACCCGGCCTGGAACGCCGGCCGCCGGGCCTGCACCGTGGCCATGCACCCGGAGGACGCCCAACGCCTGGGCCTCATTGACGGCCAGACGGTGCGGGTGACCACCCGCGCCGGCAGCGAGCAGGGCGAGCTTGAGCTGGACCCCGACCAGCGCCCCGGCACGCTGCTCATCCCCCACGGTTTCGGACTGGTCTATGAAGGCCAAGTCTATGGCCTTAACGTCAACCGCCTGACCAGCGCCGGCCACCGCGACCGCCTGGCCGGCACCCCGCTGCACCGCTACGTGCCCTGCCGGGTGGAGGCGGCTTAGGTTCAGAAGGGATCGGCAAAAGACGGGCGGGGATAAACCCCGCCCGTCTGGTTTTTATTCCCTCCGCTCCCCGCTTCGCAATGATCTGTAGCTATCGGCCCTCCAACCGGGCCAGGAGGGATTCGATGTCCACCGGCTTGACCATGAAGTCCAGGGCGCCCAGGGCCAGGGCCTGCACCACGTACTGGCCGGAGGCGTGGCCGCTGAGCACGATGACGCGGGCGGCGGGATCCCTCTCCTTGATGCGGCGCAGGGTCTCGATGCCGTCCATGCCGGGCATCACCAGGTCCAGGACGATGGTGTCGAAGCGGCTTCGTTCCAGGGCATCCAGGGCGGTGGGGCCGTCGCTGGCCTCGGCCACCTGGTAGCCGCGTTCGCGCAGGCGCTCGGCCATGATGCGCACGAAATCCACCCCATCGTCCACCAGCAGCACGCTGCCCTTGGCGGCGTCAGCTTGCATCGTCCCCCGCCTTCCGCCGGCCTGGCGCCGGCCTATGCAGACTCCGCCCCGGCCAGGGGCAGGGTGAGCCTCACTCCCCCGGCCGGCGCTTCCTCCAGCTCCGCCCCCAACGCAGCCATCAGCCACGCGGGCAGTTCCGGACGCGGGCCGGAGGCCTGGGCGCAACAAAACGTCAGCGCCGCCCGGCCGTCGGCCAGGCCCAGGCCGATTTCCAACCGCCCCCCGTCAGGGCATCTCTTGAGCGCGGCCTCCAGCAGCACGGAACAGGCCTGGAGCAGCAGGAAGGGCTGGGTGGCCAGGCGCAAGGCCGGCGCGGCCGGGGGGAGAGCTATCTCCACCCGGTGATGCTGGGCGCGGCGACGGGAAAGGGCCGCGAAGGTGGCCAGCAGCTCGACCAGGTCGACTTCCTCGCGCGCGGCTTCCACGCTGTGGGCGAAGCGGTTGAGCTGGCCCACCACCTGGCCGCCCTCGCGCACCTGGCGGCGCACCTCCTGGCACAGCCCGCCCAGGCGCTGAACATCCAGGGGCCGGCCGCGGGCGTGGGCGGCCAAGAGATCGGCGGCCAGGCCGTTGTACTCGTTGATCAGCGCCAGGTGGTTCTTGACCTCGTGGGTGACGCTGGCCGTCACCTGGCCGAAGAACCGGAGCTGGGCCTGGGTCCGCTCGTCGCCAAGGGGGTGCGCCATGCCGCCGCCTTTCACGCCTGGTCCTTCATCAGGGCCACCAGGTCGTCCACGTCCACCGGCTTGAGCAGGTAGTGGTCGGCCCCGGCGGCCAGTCCGGCGTCGTGGTCTTCCTTGGAGGTGTGGCCGGTGATGACGATGATGCGGGTGCCGGGTCGGCTGCGCTTGATGGCCTTGAGGGTGGCCAGCCCGCCCAGGCCGGGCATCTTCATGTCCAGCACCACCCAGTCGTAGTCGCGCTCCCACAGATAGGCCAGGCCCTGTTCGCCGGTGGTGGCGTAGTCGTTGGCCACCCCGCGCAAATCCAGCCGCTCGGAAAGGGTGGAGACCAGCTCCTCCTCGTCATCCACCAGCAAGACCCGCATCAGGCTATCTCCTCCCCCGGCCGCGTCTGGCCGCTCAGGCCTGGCGCTTGACCGGCAAGGTTATGGTGAAGGTGGTGCCCTCGCCCTCCTGGCTTTCCACCTGTATGGCGCCGCCCAGCTTCTGCACTATGCCGTAGGTGATCGACAGGCCCAGGCCGGTGCCGCGGCTGCCCCGCGTGGAAAAAAAAGGCTCGAAGATGCGCTTGAGGTTCTCCCTGGGGATGCCCACCCCGTTGTCGGCGATGCTCAGGGCCACGCGGCCGGGTTGCAGATGGGCCACCGAGATGTTGATCTCGCCGCCGTCGGGCACCGCGGCCAGGGAGTTGTTCAGGATGTTCAGGAGCACCTGCTGCAACTGGCCGCGGTCGCTTTCTATGTTGGGCACGTCCTTGTCCATGCGCACGTTGATGTCGATGTTGCGGTGCTCGGCCTCCTTGCCCAAAAAGCCCAGCACCTCATTGACCAGGGCGCTCAACTGGATGGTCTCGTAGCTGACGTCCAGGTGACGGGCGAAGCCCAGCAGGCGGTGGGTGACGGCGCTGACCCTTTTCACCGAGGCCAGGATGGACTCGGCCACGTGCAGGAACTTTTCCTTCTGGGGACCGTCCTCCCTGGCGCTGACGATGTCCTTCAACAGGCCGGCCTTCTCGTTGATGATGGCGATGGGGTTGTTGATCTCATGGGCCACGCCGGCGGCCAGGCGGCCGATGGAGGCCAGCTTGCTGGTGTACTCGATCTCGTGCAGCACCGCCGCGCGCTTGAGGTCGGCCTGGAAAAGCCGGTTGACCAGGCTGGTGGTGCCCTTGAAGCTGACGAAGAGGATGGCCACGATGCTCACCACCGCCAGCACCAGCACGTTGAGCCTGAAAAGCCCCCATTTTTCCAAGAGCACGCCCGGCTGCTTGACCAGCACCAGCACAAAGGGCGCGGCGTCCACGCCGGCGTAGCCCACCACCAGAGGCAGGCCGCCCGGACCGTCCAACTGCACCACGTCGGCCTGATGCTGGCTGGGGCTCATGGGCAGTTGCGCCTGCTCCAGGGCGTTGCCAAAAAAGCGCGACGGCGTCTGCAAAACGCCCTTGTGATTGACTATGAAGGCGTCGCTGCTGGGGTGGATGTTCATGGCCGCGATGATGTCGTTGATGCGGGCGGTGTTGATGGTGGCCCGCAGGACGAAGAAGCGGCCGTCGCTCTGCTCGTGCTTGACCGCGATGACGATGTGGGGCACCTGGCGGTGGCCCAGGAACACCTCGCTGACGTAGGTGCCCCGGATGACCACCTCCTTGTACCAGTCCTGGTCCTTGTAGACGTGCCCCTCCAGGGCGTAGGGCCCCACGTAGGCTTTCTGCACGCCCTGGCCGTCGATGAGGCCGATGTCGATGAAGCCGCCAAAGGCGCGTTTGAGGTTGAAGAAGATGGCGGAGAGCCGGCGTTCGTCGCCGAGCTGCTCGAAAGAGTTCTCCAGCACGATGTAGCTCAGGGCCGCCTGGCGCTCCTGCAGGAAAAAGCCGAGCTGCAGGCGGGTGTTGCTTATCAGGCGGTGGACCTGGCTGACGATCTCGCCCATTTGCAGGCGGTACTGCTGCTCGAACTGATAGAAGGTGATGGCCGTCATCAGGATGAGGGGGAGCAGAGACACCGCCACCGCCGCGCCGAAGGTGGTCTTCCACAGGCGGCGGTAATTGAGGCTCTGGGTGCCGGGGTCTCCCTGGCGCTCCCAGAAAGGCGGTTTGATCCGGCTCCACAGTCCCATGGCCGATTCCTTTCGCGGCGCGGACAGCCGGCCGCGCGCTAGCCCCTGCGGCCCTTAATCTTCTCGTTGGCCTCGCGCATGGCGTGGGAAAGCTGGTCGATGTCCACCGGCTTTTCCAGGTAGGCGAAGGCGCCCAGGTCCAGGCAGGTCTGGCGGTCCTTGGCCGAACCATGGCCGGTGAGGATGATGACCTCCACGTCGGGGTGGTCGCGCTTCAGACGCCTGAGCACCTCGATGCCGTCTATGCCGGGCATCTTGAGATCCAGCACCACCACCTCCGGCTCGTCCTGGTCCACCAGGCTGAGCGCCTGCTCGCCATCATAGACCACCGCCGAGCCGATATCGCGCATCAAAAGGCGCTCGGAAAGCGTCTGCACGAACTCGCGCTCGTCGTCCACCAGCAGCACCTTGCTGGGCAGCTCGAAATCGGCCTTCATGTACACGTCGGCCTGATAGTAGCCCGGCCCCACCTCGGTGCGCACCGACTTGACGCCCTCGACCCCGGCGATCAGGCGTTTGAGCTCCTCCTCCAGGCGGCCCAGCATCAGCACCTTTTTGTTCACCGCGACCAGGGCCTCGCCGGCCTTGACGCTCACCGCCAAGTCGCGGGTGTTGTGCCCCTTTTCCAACAGGGCCAGCTCCAGCCGGGCGGCGGTCATGAAATCGGCCGCCGCGGCCAGGGATTCGGGCGTGGTGCGCAACTGGCGGCCGCGGGCGTGCTGGCAGATCAGGGCGATGGCCTGGGCGGCGCTGGTCTTGTCCATGGGAATCAGGATGTCATAGAAGTCGGCCTCCCAGGGGCCGCGCCGGCGCAGCGACTCGGCCAGCAGGTAGGCGGCCTCGTCCTCCTTGTGCACCTTGGCCAGGGCCTCCTGCTCACCCAGACCGGCCCCGGCCGCCGCCTTGGCCCGGCTGCGGGCGTCGGCGATGAGGCAGACGCGCAGGGCGTGGGAGACATCAGCCGGGGTCAGCATGGCCGTGAGCCCCCACAACACCGTCTCGCTTTCGTTCAGCAACCGGCCCAGGCCCAGCTTTAGCCAGGCCAGGCAGCGCTCCTTCTCGTGGGAAAAATTATTGAACACACCAGGCTTTTCATACAGGGCCTTGCGCAGCTTGGCGACCGAGAAGGGCGCCTGGCCGGCCACCTGGGCGATCAGGGCCGCGTCGTCGATCAGTTGGCAGCCCAGTTCGCGGGCCACGCCTGGGGCAACTTCCTCGGCCTGGCAAAAGGCCCCGCTGGTAATGGTCACCACCGGCATGGTCAGCTCCTCTCCTGGTTCTCGCGGTATTCTTCGAGCGGGCAGACGGTCAAGAGCGGGCAGTCGCTTTCGTCCGAGCCGCGGTGGGCGTCGGCGTGGATGGCCTCCACCGCCGCCGCGGCCAGGGGATAGACGTTTTCGGCCCCGATCTTGGCCAAAAGGTGGGTGCGCTCCATGGCCTCCAGAACGTTTTCCTTGATGCCGGAGAAGCTGATCTTGTAGCCGGCGCTGCGCACCCGGTCCACCAAGAGCGACAAGGTGTCCTCGCCCGACGCGTCCAGCTCGTTGATGCCGTTGGCCACGATCAGGATGTGCCTGAGCTCCGGCATGCTCTCCATACGCTCGGCGATCTTGTCCTCCAAAAAGCTCGCGTTGGCGAAAAACAGCGGGCCGTCGAAGCGCACCACCGCGATGTGCCTGCACTGGCGCAAGTGGTGGTGCTCGGCGTCGCGCAAGGAGCAATCCGGGTGGAGGGCCAGGGCCGCCACCCTGGGCCGCATGCTTTTGTAAAGATAGACGCCCAGCGACAAAACTACCCCGATCATGATGCCCTTGTCCAGGTGGGGGGCGAAGGCAAGGGTGGCCAGGAAGCTTATGACGGAGATCACGCCGTCATACCACTGGGCCTTGAAGGCGTGCACGAAGCCGCCGAGGTTGATCAGTCCCACCACGGCCATCATGATCACCGCCGCCAGCACCGACTGGGGCAGGTTGTACAAGAGCGGGGTGAAGAAAAGCAGCAGGACGACCACCATCAGGCTGGTGAAGACCGAGGAGAGCCCAGTGACGGCCCCGGCCTGGAGGTTCACCGCCGAGCGCGAGAACGATCCGCTGACCGGGTAGCTCTTGCCGAAGCTGCCCAGGATATTGGCCACGCCCTGGCCGATCAGCTCCTGATTGGGGTCCAGGCGCTGGCCGGTCTTGGCCGCCATGGCCTTGGCGATGCTGATGGCCTCCATGAAGCCCAACAGCGAGATGATGGCCGCATAGGGAAAAAGCTGGAGCATGACGTTCAGGTCCAGGCTGGGCACGCCGACGGAGGGCAGGCCCGGCGGCACCGTTCCCACCACCGCGCCGCCGCCCATCATTATCAGCCCGGCCGGGTCCAGGGGCGCGTTGCCCACCTTGACCCGCCAGGTCCGCCCATCGGCCGATTGTCCGGCCGGAACCTGGCCCCGCTCGAAAAAGCGCATGGCGCCCTCCGGGCCGGAAACGCCCTCCATCAACACCTGGCGCAGCTCGCGCCGGGCCTGGCGGGCCTTCTTGGTCTCCTCCTCGATCTCCATCTGGACCGCGGCCTGCCGATGCTGAATCTCAAGCACTTTCAAGGAGCGCTCCCCCAGCTCATGCGCGGCCTGCATCTCGGCCTGGACCAGCTTGACCCGTTGGTCGGCGAGCTGATTCATGGCTTGGTTGGCGGCGTTGAACTGGACCACCAGCGCCTTGACCCGGTCCGATTCGATGGCTTCCAGGCCGGCCTTGCGGTTGTGCTCGAAGCCGGAGACCCAGGCGATGACGATCGAGGCCGCCACCGCCACCAGCACGTAGGGCAGGCGCGGATTGATACGCTTGAGGCCGTACATGACCGCGAAGGCCCCCACGCCCATGATCAGGGTGGGCCAATGGGTGTAGTGGATCGCGGCCTCGATCACCCGCCAGATGGTCTCGTAATGGTGCTCGGCGGTGTCCACGGAGACGCCGAACATCTTGCTGAGCTGGCTGGTGGCGATGATGATGGCCGCCGCGTTGGTGAAGCCGCCCACCACCGGGTGGGAGAGGAAGTTGACCACCAGGCCCAGGCGCAGCAGGCCCAGCGCCAACTGGAAGAGGCCCACGATCAGGGCCAGCAGGATGGCGTAGGCCACGTAGGCCTCGCTGCCCTGGGTGGCCAGCGGGGCCAGCGAGGCGCTGGTCATCAGCGAGACCACCGCCACCGGCCCGGTGGCCAGTTGCATGCTGCTGCCGAACATGGCCGCCAGCATGGGGGGCAGGAAGGCCGCGTAGAGGCCGTAGTAGGCCGGCAGGCCGGCCAACTGGGCGTAGGCCATGGATTGGGGAATGAGCACCAGGGCCACGGTGAGCCCGGCGACGGCGTCGGCCCGCAGGCGGCTCAGGTCGTAATTCCTGAACCAACCCAGGAAGGGAAAGATTCTGGCTAGCATGGTTCCTTTCCCGCGCGGCCCGGCGCTGCCTCGGCCCGGGCCGGCTAGTCGTCCACTCCGTAGCGCTTGAGTTTGCGCCAGAGGCTGACCCGGTCTATGCCCAGGATCTCGGCCGCCTGGCTCTTGTTTCCTCCGGTCCGCTCCAGCACCCACAGGATGTATTCGCGCTCGCGCGCCTCCAGGGTGGGCAGACCGCCCTCGGTGAGCGGAGGCGGCGCGTCGGCCGCGGCGGTCACTTCCTCCGGCAGGTCCTTGAGCCCCAGCACCTCCGCGCCGCTCAGCGTCACCGCCCGCTCGATCAGGTTCTCCAACTCGCGCACGTTGCCGGGATAGGCATAGGCCTTGAGCGCCGCCATCATCTCCGGCGACGCGCCCTTGACCTCCTTGCCGTGGCGCAGGGCGAATTTTTGCAGGAAGTGGTGGACCAGGAGCGGGATGTCGTCCTTGTGCTCGCGCAAGGCCGGCACCGGCAGAGTCACCACGTTGAGCCGGTAAAACAGGTCGGCCCGAAAACGCCCGGCCTCCACCAGCGCCTTCAGGTCCCGGTTGGTGGCGGCCACGATGCGCACGTCCACCGGGATGGGCTTGGTGCCTCCCACGCGCGTGACCAGCTTCTCCTGGATCACTCGCAGGAGCTTCACCTGCATGGCCGGCGGGGTGTCGCCGATCTCGTCCAAAAACACGGTCCCGCCGTCGGCCGCCTCGAAAAGCCCTCGCTTGATGCCCACCGCGCCGGTGAAGGCCCCCTTCTCGTGGCCGAAGAGCTCGCTGGCCAACAGCTCCTCGGTCAGCGCCCCGCAGTTGAAAGCCATGAAGGCGGCCTCGGCCCTGGGGCTGGCATCGTGCAGGGCGCGAGCCACCAGCTCCTTGCCGGTGCCGGTCTCTCCGACGATGAGCACCCCGGCGTCGGTGGGGGCCACCTGGCGGATCAGGCGCAGAAGCTCCTGGATCGGGGCGCTCTTGCCCACGATGAAGTCGGGCTGGCGGCCGCCGGCCACCTGGCGGCGCAGATCGCGCACCTCGCGCTTGAGTTGCGCCCGCTCCAGGGCGTGGGCCACCTGGGCGCGCACCTCGTCGATCTTGTAGGGCTTGGCGATGTAGTGGAAGGCGCCCAGCTTCATGGCCTCGATGGCCGAATCCACCGAGGCGTAGGCGGTAAGCATGATGACCTCGGTCTCCGGGTGCTTATTGCGCACATGGGCCAGCAGGTCCATGCCGCTGACCTTGTCCATGCGCAGATCGGTGAGCACCAGGTCGTAGCGGCGCAGAGCCATGAGCCCCAGGGCGCCCTGGCCGCCGTCGGCCAGGTCCAGGTCGTATTCGCCGCCCTTGGCCAGGATGTGCTCCAGGTTGCGGCGGGCCACCGCGTCGTCTTCCACGATCAGGATGCGCGGCTTCATGCCGCCACCTCGCCTTCGGCCAGGGGCAGGCGCAGGCGAAAGGTGCTGCCCGCGCCGGGGGCGCTATGGGCCTCGATGCGGCCGCCGTGGCGCTCCACGATGCCGTAGGCGATGGAGAGCCCCAGGCCGGTGCCCTTGCCCACCTCCTTGGTGGAGAAGAAAGGGTCGAAGACCCGCGGCAGCACCTCGGCCGGGATGCCGCAGCCGGTGTCGACCACCTCCAGCACCGCCTGGCCGTTTTCGGCCCAGGCCTGCAGGGTGAGCTGGCCGCGCGGCCCCATGGCCTGCAACGCGTTCTGGATGAGATTGATCAGGGCCTGGACTAGATGGCCCTTGTCGGCCAGGAGGACCAGCCCCTGGGGCACCGCCTTGCGCACGCTCACGGCTGCGGGAATCTCGCCCCTTATCAGGCGCAGGCTTTCCTCCACCACCGCCAGCAGGTCCTCCCGGCGGGGGGCGAATTCGCGCTGGCGGGCGAACTCCAACAGCGAGCCCACGATGTCGCGGGCCTTGCTCACCTGCTCGTCGATGGCCCTGAGGAGTTCGCGGTGATACTCGGAAGAGCCCGCCGTCATCTCCTCCAGCAGGATCTGGCAGGAGGTGGAGATGTTGTTCAGGGGGTTGTTCAGCTCGTGGGCCACGCCGCTGGTCAGGGTGCCCAGGCTGGTGAGCTTCTCGTTCTGAACCATCTGCTCGCTGTGGCGGCGGATTTGGATCACCATGCGGTTGAAGGCGCCGACCAGGGAGTCGATTTCGTCACCGCTCCGGGGCCAGGCGATGGGCTGGAAATCGCCGGTGGCCACCACCTGGGTGGCCTTCTCGATGGTGTGCAGGGGCTTGACCAGACGGAAGATGAGCAGGTGGATGGCCGCGGCGGCGATGACCCCCAAGCCGGCGATGAAGGCCAAGAGGAGCGGCCGATAATCGCGCAGGCGCCCCTGCACGGCGGCGCGCTCGCCGCTGGCCATCTGCTCGGCCAGGGCGATCATCTCCTTGCCCGCGCCGCGCAGGGCGATGACCGCGGGCGCGTCCTCGGCCGTGGCCAGGCCGGCGGCCGTCAGCAGCCGGCGGTCATGGATCACCCCCAGGGCGCTCCGGTAGCGTCCGGTCAGATCCAGCAGGCGCGGGGCCGCCGGCTGGCCCTGGCCCAGGCCGGCCGGCTGGTGCCGGACCAGCTTCTCCACCTGGTCCAGGTAGGCCAGGGCCTCCAGGAAGTCCTCCTCGTGGCGGTAGAGGAAATAGTTCTTCTCGTAGCGCCGGACCTCCAGCACGGTGTTGAGCACCTGGTCGGCCTGGCTCAGCCAGAGCAGCCGGTCCTCGATCTGGGTGAGGTGGCGGTAGCTCATGAACCAAAAGGCGGCCATGGCCACCAGCACGGTGCCGAAGCCCAGCAGGAGCCTCACCCGGATTTTCTGCATTCCTGGCAACAAATGATCCTCCTCGCGCAATTGCATTGAAAATGACGTGCCAAGACTCGACGGGGCAATAGATTGATATTTCAACGGGTTGGCCGAACAGAGCCTCCAACCCGCGTTGCATATTGTTACACAAATCAGTGTGACCACAATTTATCCTTACCTATCAAGGTATTAGTTTTCGCTCCAGGTGACACTCCGCGTTTAATTCTGCAACATGGCCGCAAAGACCCGGCCGGGCTGGCTTCGCGCCGGCGCGGCAGGTAATATATTGACGACCGTCGCGGAAAGGCAGCCATGTCCCAGCACCGCCCGGCCCCCTCCCCCGCCCGCCGCCTGACCAGGGCGATAGCATTTCTGGCCGCCTGCGCCTTCACCGCCGCCCTGTTCTGGTACTTGCTCACCCACACCACCCTGGCCGACTGGCGCGCGTTGGCGGCCGGGCTGGATTGGCGGCTGGTGCTGGCCTACCTGGGCCTGTTCCTTCTGGCCGTGCTGCTGCGCGCCCGGCGCTATCAGACCCTGTTGCGCGCCTCCGACCCGGCCGAGGCCCCCGGCCTGGCCGACCTGGCCGGCCTGACCCTGGTCAGCAACCTATTCGTGGATCTCCTGCCGGCGCGCAGCGGCAGCCTGGCCTACGTGGTCTTCCTGAACCAAAAGCTCCAGGTGCGCCTGGCGGCCTGCTTCTCCTCGCTGGCCTTCAGCGTCATCTTCGACCTGCTGGCCATGGCGCCCCTGATCCTGCTGGCCATCGCCAGCACCTGGGCCGGCGGCGGCGCGGCCGGACCCTGGCTCTGGCTGTTGCTGGTGGTGCTGGCCTGCCTGGGCCTGGCGGTGCTGGCCCTGGCCGATCGCATCCTGGCCTGGCTGGCCGGCCGGGCGGCGGGGTGGCTGGCCGGGCGCGGCGGCTGGGCGCGGCCGCTGGCGCGGGTGGCCCAGGAGGCCGTGGCCGTGGCCCAGGACATGGCCCAGGTCAAGGCCCAGGGCGTGTTCTGGCCGGTGCTGGGGCTTTCGGTGCTGATCCGGCTGGGCAAGTACCTGGGGTTGTATCTGCTGGTGCTGGCCGTGGCCGGGCAATGGGGGCCCGGCGTCACCGAAAAGCTCAGCTTCGCCGTGGTGCTCTTCGCCCTGGTGGCGGCCGAGGCCAGCGCCAGCCTGCCCATCAGCGGCCTGGCCGGGTTCGGGGCCTACGAGGGCGTCATGATGCTGACCCTGCGCCAGGCCGGCCTGGACCCCACCCAGGCCGCGCTGCTGCCGGTGACGGTGCACCTCATCACCCAGGCCATCGACTACACCCTGGGCAGCCTGGCGCTGCTCAGGCTGAGCCTGAAAAACCGCCGCCGCCCGGACGGGAAGGCATAGGAGGGACGCATGCGCCTGGCGTTGGGCAAATGGCTAATCGTGGGCTTGGGCGGGCTGGCCGTCCTGGCCACCCTGGCCGCGTGGTACGGCCCCCGCCTGGTCTATTCGCGCTTCGGCCATCTGGCCCTGGAGAAGGTCGAGACCGGCCTGACCCCCCAGCAGGAGCAGGCCATCCGCCAGGGGCTGGAGGGTCAGGGCGGGCTGCGCGGCAGGGTGATCTGGTCCAGCAGCCGCAGCGGCAACCACGAGCTGTACCTGCTCCATCTGCCGGAGGTGCGCCTGGAGCGCCTGACCCACAACGACCACGTGGACTATTTCCCGCGCTTTTCGCCCGACGGCCGGCGGGTGGTCTTCGCCCGCAGCACCGAGCCCTGGGTGAGCGAGCGCGACTACGACCGCTGGGACACCTACCTGCTGGACCTGGAGACCAGGCAGGAGCGCCGCCTGGCCCGGCACGCCAACTTCCCGCTATGGGTGGACGCCGGCCGGGTCAGCTTCATGCGCGCTTCCCAGGTGGTGGTGCTGGAGCTGAAGAGCGGCGAGGAGCGGGTGGTCTACGACGGCGAGAAGTCCTCGGTGGGCGGGCGCATCGAGACCCCGGAGCTGTGCCCCGGCGATCCGCGCCTTCTGGCGCTGACCGCCCGCGGCAAGCTCCGGGGGGTGCTGGTGGCCGATCTGGAGCGCGGCGGCCAGGTGGTCTACGGCGACGGCTGCGAGATAACCTGGTATCCCGACTGCAAGCGGGTGCTCTGGGTGGACAACCGCGGCCGGGGCGGCAGCCGGATGCTGGATTCGCCCTATCCGGCCAAGGAGCCGACCGTGCACATGGACCTGCCCGGCTCCCACAGCCACGAGTATTTCCCGCGCCTGTCCCGCGACGGCCGCTGGATGGTCTGGGGGGCCAGCGAGGGCGACCACGAGCACGACATCGCCGACTACGAGATATTCCTCTGGCGGCTGGACCAGCCGGCCGAGGCCGCCGTGCGCCTGACCTACAACCCGGCCAACGACCGTTGGCCGGACATTCACATCGACTGATCCCGCCCCGCCCCGCCCAGGCCTTCCGGGGCCGGCGGCGCGGCCATGACCCGCTGGCCCAGGCGACGGTCGCGGTCCCACAGGCCCCGCACCAGCGCCACCTTGCGGGGATCCACGCCGGGCAGTTTCTCGCCCTCGTAGAGCAGCCAGCTCAAGAGCACCCTGGGGTCGCTGGCCTGCCTTTCCAGGGCCGCGATGATCTGTTCCGGCTCGCACTCCAGAATGCCGCGCATGAGTTCGCGGACCACCGGCAATTGGGCGTCGGGCTTCAGCAGGCCCGCGGCCAGGACCCGGCTCTGCTGCTCCAGCATGCGCGCGCATTCCTCGACAAACTGAGTCTCCATCATCGGCCTCCCGTGGCTGAAAAAAACAAAACCCCGTCCACGATGGACGGGGGGACTGCACCCTGGTCTGACTTGATCACCCCTGTGAGGCCCGGCAGGAGCGTGGGGTCGCGCCTGCGCCGCTCGTCCGGCGGAAACGGGCTCACTCCGGCCGGCAGGTCTTCTGGCTCCCGGATCGTCCTACCGGCCGCGCCTTCCCGCCCATTAACGGGCAGTGGCAAGTCAAGCGGCTTTCGTCCCCGGTCACAGCGGCGGGACCGCGACGGATTCGCACCGTCTTCCCTGTTGGGCCTTGCGGCGCCGGCGGATATCTGACTATTTCATAACCCCGGCGGCCGCGGCCGTCAACGCCTTTCCGGCCCCGGCCGAAGGCCTTCCCTCAGGCGTCCTGGCCGTAAAGCCTTTTCCAGGCCGGCTCGGCGCGGCGGCGCAGGCAGTCGCGCACGGCCGCCTTGAGCGCCGCCTCGGCCAGGGCCGCGCAATGGCGGTGCTCGCGATCCAGCCCGCCCAGCGCCTGCTCGATCTCCTCGGCGCATACCGCGCCGAGCTGCCCCAGGGACAATCCCTTGGCCAGGCAGGTGAGCGCGCTGCCGCAGGCCACCGTGTGCAGGCAGCCGTGGGGCATGAAGCGCAGGTCGGCGATGACCTCGCCCTGGAGCCTGACGTAGAGCTCGATGCTGTCGCCGCAGGGGCCGGTGGCCGCGGCCATGCCGTCCGGGTCCGGCAGCACGCCCAGGTTGCAAGGGGTCAGGGCGTGGGTGAGGAAACTGTTCTTGTCCAATTCCATGTTGCCGTGCATCCGTGCCAAGGGTTGCGGCCTCCGCGGGGCCATGGCCCCAGGGAGCGGACGGGAGTTCCGCTCCCTGGGCATGAACCCTAGCGAACGGCGTAGTGGGCCACTCCGTCGCGATGGACGCGGCTGATGATGCCTTCGGAAACCAGCTCGCGCAGGTTGGGCACCAGGAACGCCTCGTCCTCCTTGAGGGCCAGGGCCAGGTCGTTGATGGCCATGGGCGCGGTCCGCCCCTGGAGCAGGCTGAACAGACGAACCTTGGTGAACTCCTCGCGCACCACGTTCAACATATCCTGGTCGTAGGCCAGGGCGTGGCGCTGGTCGCCGGGGTAGACCTCTTCCCAGGGCCGGCGCAGGCTGGCGCCCAGCACCCAGCGCACCCGGTCGTTGTTCACGGTGTCGTAGAGCCCCTGGAGCTTCTCCCGGCTCTCGGCGTCGCTTGGCAGCGGCCCAAGCTGCTCGACCAGCCTGACGAAGCTCGCCACGCTGTCGATGTACTGCTCCGGACGGTTCAGGTCCACGTGGGCCAGGGCGATGCGCCGGCGGTCGATGCCGCACAGGGCCAGGAGCTTGCGGATCAGGGTCACCCGGCTCCAGGTGTGGTCCACGCCGTAGGAATGGTGGCAGTCCTCCGGCGGGCAGCCCAGCAGGAGCAGCCCCGGCGCGCCTTCCAGGAAGGCCCTGGCCATGACGCTGGGGTCGAGCTGGCCGATGCAACTGACCCGCAACAGGTGCATGCGAGGATCGGAGGCCATGGCCTTGACCCCGGCGTTGTCCGCCGCGGCCAGGCCGCCCCAGGCGCAGCCGAAGGCCATCACCTCGCCGGGGGCCAGGGACCTGGCCAGGGCGGCCACTCGCGCCTCGCGCTGCGCGGTGGTGTTGTTCTGCAGGGTCAGGGCGTGATAGGGGCAGGCCGCCGCGCAGGTGCCGCCGCCGGTGCAGACCATGGGATCCACGTGGCGCACCACCGAGGGGCCCAGCTTGGTCGGGGACTCGATGCCGCCGCAGTCGCAGATCTCGTTGCACAGGCCGCAGCCGATGCAGCGCTTGGGATCCACCACGCAGACCATGCGTGGGGCGTAAAGCCTCCCCTGGCGGGCCTCCTCCATCATCTCGGCCGTCTTGATGCCCGCCCGCCGGCCTTGGCGCAGGGCTTCGTGCAGGTCGCAGGGATAGCGGGCCGAGCCGGCCAGGAAGGATTCGTCCCGGCCAACCATCTCCGGACGCACCTTGGAATGCTTGACCTCCAGGAATTGCCCCTCCTTGTGCTTGATCCCCAGCACCTTGGCCACCCGGTTGGTCTCCATGCCCAGCGAGCGCCTAGGCGAGAGGATCAGCTTGTCCCAGGGCATCTCGTATTCGGTGTGATCCTGCGGCGAAAGATAGTTGAGGAAGCCCGCCTGGACCGTGGGGCGCAGCCCGCCGTCATAGGGCACCCAGGTGATGCCCAGCTCGCGGCCCAGCTTGCGTTCGCCGGCCGACAAGGGAATCTGCATGCGGTCGTTGTACATGATGGTGGCCTGGCAGCGGGGCTCGTGTTCGCGCATGTAGCGGGCCATGGACCAGGCCGAGCGGGCCGACAGGTAGACGAAATCCTCCTGCTTGGATTCGTAGTCGTTGATCCAGAAGACCACCCGGCCGACCGGCGCGCCCAGGGTCCAGATCATCTCCTCGGCCTCGGTGTGGCAGATCACGTTGCGGCCGTCGTGGCCGAAATCGTTGCCCTGATTGAGCATCTGGCCGTCCAGGCAGGCGATGATGGCCCCCGCCTGGTACATGCGCGGCACGCTCTCGTCGGGCATGGCGAAGGTTACGGTGTAGTTGCCGGTGCGTCCGGTCAGGCCGGTGAGCTCGCCCACCGAGATGCGCTTGATCAACGGCGAGGACTCCACCTCGGCCATGATGGCCTCGATGCGCTCGTAATAATGCCGCTCGCCGGGGTAATGCTCGTGCAGCATGCGCAGCTCGTCCTGGTACTCGTCGGTGTTCATGGCGATGATGGTCTCGACCCCGCGGCGCAGTAGCTCCTGGGCCGCGGTGTAGGTGGCGATGCCGCCACCCAGGATCATCACCGGGCCCTGCATGACCACCTTTTCCTTCGCGCTGGGCACCAGGGCGTCCAGGCCGGCCACCGAGGCGGCGATGAGCTTGGCCGCCTTGGCCGCCGCCTGTTCCGGGGTGAGGTCGTTGACCGCCGCCACATGGCCGCGCAGGTTGACCATGTCGATCTGGCCCTGGTCCAGTCCACAGGGCTCCAGGGCCTGCTCGAACTTCTTGAGCATGATGCGGGCCTCGCAGCCGGCGACCACCACGCGGTCCAGCTTATGCTCCTCCACCGCCTGGCGCACCGCCTCGATGCCCGGATTGAGGCAGGTGAAGGGCTCCACCTGCACGTGGTTCACCAGCAAATCGCCGCCCACCAGCTCCTGGAGCCGGGGCAGGTCGATCCTGGGCGCGATGCGGCGCCCGCACTCACACAAGAAAACGCCGATACGACTCATTGCGCCCCTCCTTTCCTACTTGGCATGGCGATGGGCCGCCTGGCCCCGGACGCGGTCCAGCCGTGCGGCCATGGCCCCGGTGGGGCACACGGTGACGCACGAGCCGCAGGCCACGCAGGCCTCGGCCGCCTTGCCGTAAGGGGATCCGATCATCTTGTGAACCCCGCGGCCCACGGTGGAGATGGCCGACACCCCCACCACCTCCTTGCACACCCGCACGCACAGGCCGCAGAGGATGCACAGCTCGTCCGGGTCGTGGCTGACGAAGCGGGTGGAGGTCACGCCATACTCGGCCGCCAGGGTCTTGAGCTCCGGACTCTGGGGGCACTGGGCCAGGAGCATCTCCAGAATCCAGCGCCGCACGTTCTTGACCCGCGGGCTGTCGGTCTTGACGTTGAGCCCCTCGGCCACCGGGTACATGCAGGAGATCACCACCTTGGACCAGCTCTCGTCGCCGATTTCCACCACGCACAGCCGGCAGGCGCCGCTGGGCTCCACCGCCTCGTGATGGCACAGGGTGGGAATATGGATGCCATTTTGGCGCGCGGTTTCCAGGACGGTCCAGCCCGGTTCGGCCTGGAGTTGGCGTCCGTCGATGGTCAGATTGATCATGGTCGTTCTCCCTTTCCCCTCAGGCCACCGTGACCGCGCCGAACTTGCACGACTCCATGCAAATCCCGCAACGGATGCACAGGGCCTGGTCGATGACGTGGGGCTTTTTCTTCTGGCCGCTGATGGCCTTCTGGGGGCACTGGCGGGCGCAGGTCATGCAGCCGGTGCACTTTTCGGCGTCGATCCCGTAGGTGATGAGATCCTTGCAGACCCCGGCCGGGCAGCGCTTGTCATGGATGTGGGCCAGGTACTCGTCCTTGAAGTAGCGCAGGGTGGTCAGCACCGGGTTGGGCGCGCTGCCGCCCAGGGCGCAGAGCGAGCCGTCCTGGATGGCCCCGGCCAGGCTCATGAGGTCGTCGATGTCCGCCTCGCTCCCCTGGCCGCGGCTGAAGCCGTCGAGGATCTCGCGCATGCGGGTCAGCCCCAGGCGGCAGGGCACGCACTTGCCGCAGGACTCCTCCTCCAAAAAGCGCAGGAAGTAGCGGGCCACGTCCACCACGCAGTCGCGGCGGTCCATGACGATCATGCCGCCGGAGCCCATCATGGAGCCGGCCTTGGTCAGGGAGTCGAAGTCCACCGGGACCTCGCGCATGTCATAGGGCAGACAGCCGCCGGAGGGGCCGCCGGTCTGCACCGCCTTGAAGGGCGCCCCGCCGGGCACGCCGCCGCCCAGGTCCTCGACGATGGAAGCCAGGGGCGTGCCCATGGGCACCTCCACCAGGCCCACGTTGTTGACCTTGCCCACCAGGCTGAAGACCTTGGTGCCGGTGCTGTGGGGCACGCCCAGGCCGGCGTACCACTGGCCGCCCTTCTCCACGATCTGGGGCACGTTGGCCCAGGTCTCCACGTTGTTGAGCACCGTGGGCCGGCCCCAGAGGCCCTCCTCCACCGAGCGCACGTACTTGGGTTTGGGCTCGCCGGCCCGGCCCTCGATGGAGGTGAACAGGGCGGTGGACTCGCCGCAGACGAAGGCGCCGGCGCCGCGGTTGATCTGCACGTCGAAGTCGAAGCCGGAGCCCAGGATGTCCTTGCCCAACAGCCCCAGCTCGCGGGCCTGGTCCATGGCGAGGGTCAGGTGCTTGATGGCCACCGGGTATTCGGCCCGCACGTACATGAAGCCCTGGTTGGCCCCCAGGGCGTAGGCCCCCAGGATCAGGCCCTCCAAGACCGCGTGGGGGTCGCCCTCCATGATGGTGCGATCCATGAACGCGCCGGGGTCGCCCTCGTCGCCGTTGACCACCACGTAGGCCGGGTAGCCCTTCTTCTTGATGGCGGCCAGGGCGCTTTTCCACTTGCGGCCGGTGGGGAAGCCGGCCCCGCCCCGGCCGCGCAGACCGGAGCGCTCCACCTCGGCCACCACCTGCTCCGGGGTCATGGAAAACAAGGCCTTGGCCAGGGCCAGGTAGCCGCCGGCCGCGATGGTGTCGCCAAGGTCGGTGGGGTCGATCTTGCCGATGTTGCGCAGGACCACCCGCTGCTGGTGGGCGTAGAAGGGAATGTCCTTCTCCAGGGCGATGGCCTCGCCGGTCTGGGGGCTCTTGTAGAGCAGGCGCTCCACCGGCTGGCCGCCCTCCAGCACCGACTGCAAGACATCCTCGGCGTCTTCAGGCTTCACCCGTTGATAGAAAAGTCCGGCCGGACGCACCACCACCAGGGGGCCGCGGGAGCAGAACCCGTGGCAGCCGGTGACCTTGATGCCCGGTCGCACCTTGATGTCCAGGCCGGCGGCCTTGACCGCGGCCTTCAGGGCCTCGGCCACCTTGGGGCTGCCGTTGGCCAGGCAGCCGGTGCCGTGGCAGACGATGATCTCGGTGCGGTCCGGATCCTGGGCGGCCAGGATGCTCTCGCGCAGGGCCAGGAAGGCCTCGGCCGAGCCCAGCCGGCCGGCGTTCGCCAAGATAGGATTGCTGAGCTGCATGATCCTCCATCCCTTCGGGCGGCGTTAGGAAGTCGCCAAGTCCTTCAGAATCTTCTCGACCTTCTTGGCCGTGGCCCCGGCAACATAATTCTCGTCGGCCACCATCACGGGGGCCAGGGCGCAGGCGCCCAGGCAGTTGACCGTCTCCAGGGTGAACTGAAGGTCCTCGGTGGTGTCGCCGGCCTTGATGCTCAGGCGGCGCTCCAGATCCTCCACGATGCGCGGAGCGCCCTTGAGATGGCAGGCGGTGCCCAGGCAGACGCGCAGGTTGTGCTCGCCCTTGGGCTTGAGGCTGAAGGACTGATAGAAGGTGGCGGTGGCGTAGGCGGTGCTCAAGGGCACTCCGGTGTGCTGGCAGACCAGCTCCAGGGCCTCCGGCGAGATGTAGTTATAGGCGGCCTGGATGTCCTGCAACAGGAAGATAAGGAATTCGGGCTTGCCGGGATAGCGTTCGATGATCTCGTCTATGTCGATCAAGGCCTGCGGTTTGGACATGCTCCCTCTCCTTGCCGTGACGGGTGGCGGCGGCGTGCCGCGCTTGCCCGTCGTGACTGCAAAGGGAGGGCCAAAGTCTATCATCTTATTTTTATTGATTGTTTTTGAGATAGCCGGAATTGGGTTACTCTACTGGAACAGCCATGTTCCCCCGAAGGCGCCCCGCGCCCTGGGTGGACGAGTGCTCATTTGCACTTAACATATCGTTATCGTTGTATTTAGGTCCGATAGTCCTTTTATGGAACATCGTTTGCCGCCATTGAAACAAATGAAACATGTGGGGCAAACGCCATGCGACCCAGCTAGCCAGATAACCAGGCCCATCCGCCTTTTGCGTACATTTCTGACGCTGACATGATTAACATATTGTAAGTAAAAGATATTTCCAGCGAGAGCGCCCTGCTGCCAATATTGATCTCGGCGGGCAATGGCAAGAATCGGGCGGGCCGCCACGCCGGCCGTCCGACCGCAGGGTGAGACGGGAGCGTCTGGAGCGGGTGGTTTCCTTGCCCCCGCGCGCCCACGCCGGCCGCATTAGCCTCGCGCCTGGGCGGGTCTCGCCGGCCGGGCGGTGTGCGCGCGTTTTTTGCGGGGCAGGTTGGGCGGCGCAGGCCTTGGCCCCTGGCGATGGAGCCTTTTCTTTCCCTCCAGTCAATCCCCCTGACCAAGCCTCGACCCACCGGCCGCGCGCGGCGTGGCCGCACCCCAGCCCCTGGATCGGGCGCGGCGGCTCACAAGTTGACAACGCCGGACGATTGATTAGAATGAACATTCAATCTACCTCCACCCTCTCATGCTCCTGCGATCAGGTCGTGAAACGGCGGACCAAGGGCGCGCCGCCCTTCGAGCTGGCGCCGAGCTTCGCTCCTTTGCCGGAGAATCGGTTCATGCGCATCAAAAGAAGCCTCGTGATGTTGGGCGTCGCCGGACTGGCGGTGGCGGCCGCGCAGTTGTTCATCTTCCGCAGCCAGCCCCAGGCCGTTACGACCCAGGCCCCCCCGACGCCTGAAGTGGGCGTGGTGACGCTCAAGGCCCAGCCGGTGGCCATCAGCGCGGAGCTGGCCGGGCGCACCACCCCCTTCCTCATCGCCGAGGTCAGGCCCCAGGTCTCAGGCATCGTCAAGAAAAGGCTTTTCGTGGAAGGCGCGGACGTCAAGGCCGGGGCGGCGCTGTACCAGATCGACCCCGCCACCTATCAGGCCGCCTTCGAGAGCGCCAAGGCCGCCCTGGTCAAGGCCGAGGCCAACCTGTTCTCGGCCCGTCTGAAGGCCGACCGCTACCAGGATCTGGTGGGCATCAAGGCGGTGAGTCAGCAGGACTTCGACGACGCGGTGGCGACGCTGAAGCAATCCGAGGCCGAGGTGGCCCTGCGGCGGGCGGCCCTGGATTCGGCCCGCATAAACCTGGACTACACCCTGGTGACCGCGCCCATCGCCGGCCGCATCGGCCGTTCGGCGGTGACTCCCGGCGCCCTGGTGACCGCCAACCAGGCCGCCAGCCTGGCCACGGTGCAACAGCTCGATCCCATCTACGTTGACCTCACCCAGTCCAGCGCCGACCTGTTGCGCCTCAAGCGCCAACTGGCCAGCGGCCAGCTCAAGGGCGTGACCACGGCCACGGCCAGGCTGACCCTGGAGGACGGCTCGGCCTACCCCCTGGAAGGCCGGGTCCAGTTCTCCGAGGCCACCGTGGACCAGGGCACGGGCACCGTCACCCTGCGGGCGGTCTTCCCCAACCCCCGCCAGGAGCTGCTGCCGGGCATGTACGTGCGGGCCACCCTGGAGACTGGCATCGACGAGCAGGCCATCCTGGTGCCCCAGCGGGCGGTGACCCGCAACCAAAGGGCCGAGCCGGTGGCCCTGGTGGTGAGCCCGGAAGGCAAGGTGGAGCAGCGCGTCATAGAAATCAGCCGCGCGGTGGGCAACGACTGGCTGGTCCGCGCCGGCCTGGCCTCCGGCGACCGGGTGGTGGTCGAGGGGTCGCAGAAGATCCGCCCCGGAGCCATGGCCCGGACAGTGGAGCTGGACCGCCCCGCCGCCCCCCCCGCCAACCCCGGCCAGCAGTAGGACCAGACCGCCATGGCGCGCTTCTTCATCGACCGGCCCATCTTCGCCTGGGTCATCGCCATCATCATCATGTTGGCCGGCATCCTGGCCATCAACAACCTTCCGGTGGCCATGTACCCGGCCATCGCCCCGCCCTCGGTGGCCATCAACGCCCGCTACCCCGGCGCCTCGGCCAAGACGGTCGAGGACAGCGTGACCCAGGTCATCGAACAAAAGATGAATGGCATAGACCATCTGAGCTATATTTCCTCCACCAGCGACTCCACCGGCCAGGCCACCATCACCCTGACCTTCGAGGCCGGGGCCGACCCGGACATCGCCCAGGTCCAGGTGCAGAACAAGCTGCAACTGGCCATGTCCCTGCTGCCCCAGGAAGTGCAGGCCCAGGGCCTGCAAGTCACCAAGGCCACCCGCAATTTCTTCATGGTGCTGGGCTTCTATTCGGAAGACGGCAGCATGGGCATGGCCGACCTGGCCGACTACGTCTCGGCCCACGTCCAGGACGTGATAAGCCGCCTGGACGGCGTGGGCGACATCAACATGTTCAGCTTCCAATACGCCATGCGCATCTGGCTGGACCCCGGCAAACTCCACAGCTACAACCTGACCCCGGCCGACGTTGGCGCGGCCATAAAGGCCCAGAACGCCCAGATCTCGGCCGGGCAACTGGGCGGCGCGCCGGCGGTGCCGGGCCAGCAGATCAACGCCACCATCTCGGCCCAGAGCCGATTGCAGACGCCGGAGCAGTTCGAGGCCATCCTGCTGAAGGTCAACAAGGACGGCTCCACGGTCTTGCTGCGCGACGTGGCCAGGGTGGAGCTGGGCAGCGAATCCTACGACTTCCTGTCGCGCTTCAACGGCAAGCCGGCCGCCGGCATGGCTCTGAAGCTGGCCACCGGGGCCAACGCCCTGGAGACCGCCGAACGCATCAAGGCCAAGCTGGCCGAGCTTTCCCGGTTTTTCCCGCCCGGCATGAAGGCGGCGATCCCCTTTGACACCACGCCCTTCATCAAGGTCTCCATCATGGAGGTGGTCAAGACCCTGGTCGAGGCCATCATCCTGGTCTTCTTGGTGATGTACCTGTTCCTGCAAAACTTCCGGGCCACGCTCATCCCCACCATCGCGGTGCCGGTGGTGCTTTTGGGCACCTTCGCGGTGCTGGAGGCCTGCGGCTACTCCATCAACACCCTCACCATGTTCGGCATCGTGCTGGCCATCGGCCTGCTGGTCGACGACGCCATCGTGGTGGTGGAGAACGTCGAACGGGTGATGCGCGAGGAGGGGCTGTCGCCCAAGGAGGCCACCCGCAAGTCCATGGACCAGATCACCGGGGCCCTGGTGGGCATCGCCATGGTGCTGGCGGCGGTCTTCGTGCCCATGGCCTTCTTCGGCGGCTCCACCGGGGTCATCTACCGCCAGTTCTCCATCACCATCGTCTCGGCCATGGTGCTCTCGGTGCTGGTGGCCCTGATCCTGACCCCGGCCCTGTGCGCCACCATCCTCAAGCCCATCGACGGCCAGTCCCACCAGGCCAAGCGCGGCTTCTTCGGCTGGTTCAACCGCGTCTTCAACTCCGGCTCCCAGGCCTATCTGGGCGCGGTCGACCGCACCTTGGCCAAGAACGCGCGCTACGTGGCCGTCTACGTGGCCATCGTGGCGGTGGTGGGGCTCTTGTTCTGGCGCATGCCCACCGGGTTCTTGCCCGACGAGGACCAGGGGGTGATGTTCACCCAGATCCAGTTGCCGGTGGGTGCCACCCAGGCGCGGACCCTGGAGGTCATCAAGCAGGTGGAGGACCACCTGCTGAACAACGAAAAGGACGCGGTGCGGGCCATGATGGCGGTGGCCGGCTTCAGTTTCGCCGGCCGCGGCCAGAACGCGGCCATCTCCTTCGTGAACCTCAAGGACTGGGAGGAGCGCGAACAGGCGGGCCTGGGGGTCAAGGCCGTGGCCGGCCGGGCCATGGCCGCCTTCGCCGGCATCCGCGACGCCATGGTCTTCGCCTTCACCCCGCCGGCGGTCATGGAGATGGGCCAGGCCAACGGCTTCGACCTGGAGATCAAGGATCTGGGCGGGCTGGGGCACGAGGCCCTGCTGGAGGCGCGCAACCAGTTCCTGCGGCTGGCCGCCCAAAACCCCAACCTGATGGCGGTGCGGCCCAACGGCCAGGACGACACCCCCCAGTTGCACCTGGAGGTGGACTACGCCAAGGCCGGCGCCTTGGGCCTGGCCGTGGCCGACATCAACGCGGTGCTCTCCACGGCCTGGGGCGGCGCCTATGTCAACGACTTCATCGACAAGGGCCGGGTGAAGAAGGTCTACATGATGGGCGAGGCCTCCGCCCGGATGCTGCCCGACGACCTGTACAAATGGTACGTGCGCAACGCCAGGGGCGAGATGGTCCCCTTCTCCGCTTTCGCCAGCGCCCGCTGGACCTACGGCTCCCCCCGGCTGGAGCGCTACAACGGCTTCCCGGCGGTGGAGATACTGGGCCAGCCCGCCCCCGGCAAGAGCTCCGGCCAGGCCCTGGCCGCGGTGGAGGAGATCATGGCCCAACTGCCGGCCGGCATCGGCTACGAGTGGACCGGCCTGTCCTACCAGGAGCGCCTCTCCGGCTCCCAGGCCCCTGCGCTCTACGCCATCTCGGCCCTGGTGGTCTTCCTCTGCCTGGCCGCGCTCTATGAGAGCTGGTCGGTGCCCTTGGCGGTGATGCTGGTGGTGCCCCTGGGCGTCGTGGGCGCCCTGAGCGCCGCCGGCCTGCGCGGCCTGGCCAACGACGTCTATTTCCAGGTGGGCCTTTTGACCACCATGGGCCTGGCGGCCAAGAACGCCATCCTGATCGTGGAGTTCGCCAAGAGCCTGCACGAGCGGGGCATGGGACTGATCCAGGCCGCCCTGGAGGCGGCCCGCCTGCGCCTGCGCCCGATCCTGATGACCTCCTTCGCCTTCATGCTGGGCGTGCTGCCCCTGGCCGTGGCCAGCGGGGCCGGCTCGGCCAGCCAGAACGACATCGGCACCGGCGTCATGGGCGGCATGTTCTCGGCCACCGTGTTGGGCGTCATCTTCGTGCCGCTCTTCTTCGTGCTGGTCACCCGGCTGGCCCAGGCCAGGCGCAAGCAAGAAACCCAGACCCCGGCCTCAGCCGCGGTTCGGGCGGCGGCCGAGGCCGAGGGGGAGGGTCGCTAAACATGCGCGCGATACTCCTTGGCCTGCTGGCGGCGTCGCTTCTCCTGGCCGGATGCCAGGGCCTGGCCCCGGACTATCAGCGCCCCCCGCTGGCGGCGCCCTCGGCCTGGCCCCAGAATGCGGCGGGCTCCCCGGCCGCGGCCGAGCTCGACGCCGCCGAACTGGGCTGGCGCGAATTTTTCGCCGACGCCAGGCTGCGCCGGCTCATCGAGCTGGCCCTGGCGGGCAACCGCGACCTCAGGGTGGCCGCCCTCAACATCGAGCGGGCGCGCGCCCAATACCAGATCCAGCGCGCCGACGAGCTGCCCACCCTCAATGCCGGCGGCGGCGCGAACATCCAGCGCCTGCCGGCCGGGCTCTCCACCACCGGCGGCGACGTGGTGGCCCGGCAATACACCGTCACCCTGGGCTTCGCGGCCTACGAGCTGGACCTGTTCGGCCGGGTCAAAAGCCTGAAGGACCAGGCCCTGGAACAGTACCTGGCCAGCCAGGAGGCCAGGCGCAGCGCCCAGATCAGCCTGGTGGCCGAGGTGGCCTACGCCTACCTGACCCTGGCCGCGGACAAGGAGCGGCTCCGGCTGGCCCAGGACACCCTGGCCAGCCAACGGGCCTCCTACGAGCTGACCCGCCGCAGCTTCGAGGTGGGCGTGACCTCGGCCCTAGATCTGCGCCAGGCCCAGACCAGCGTGGAGGCGGCCCGGGTGGACGTGGCGGACTACACCAGCCAGACGGCCCAGGACGTCAACGCCCTGGCCTTGCTCATCGGCGCGCCGGTGCCGGACGATCTCGTTCCCGAAGGCTTGAGCGGCCCCCTCACCGCCCTGCCGGAGCTGCCGGCCGGCCTGCCCTCCGCGGTCCTGCAGCGGCGGCCGGACATCCTGCAGGCCGAGCACCTGCTCAAGGCGGCCAACGCCAACATAGGCGCCGCCCGCGCCCGGTTTTACCCCAGCATCAGCCTGACCGCCCTGGGCGGCACCGGCAGCCACGAGCTCTACGACCTGTTCAAGTCCGGCTCCGGCTACTGGAGCTTCGCGCCCAGCGTCACCATCCCCATCTTCAACCACGGTCGCAACCAGGCCAACCTGGAGGTCGCCGAGGCCGACCGGGAGATGCAACTGGCGCGCTACGACAAGGCCGTCCAGACCGCCTTCCGCGAGGTGGCCGACGCCCTGGCCCTGCGCGCCACCCTGGACGAAAAGCTGGCCGCCCAGCGCGCCCTGGTGGAGGCCACCACCGAAAGCTATCGCCTCTCCGACATCCGCTTCCGCAAGGGCGTGGCCAGTTACCTGGCGGTGCTGGTCCTGGAGCGCGGCTCCTACACCGCCCAGCAGGCCCTGATCAACGTGCGCCATTCGCGCCAGGCCAACCTGGTGGCGCTCTACAAGGCCCTGGGCGGAGGCTGGAAGGACGGCGGCGCGGGCGCGGAGCGGGCGGCGGCTCCGGGATCGTCCGGCGGGGAGGCGCGGCCATGACCATGGAGCCGCAAGCCGGGCTGGTGGTGATCGGCGAAACCGCCGAAGGCGCGAACGCCATCCCGCGCAAGGCGCGGGCGCTGGCGCGGCCGCCGGACGGCGCGACCCGCCCCGGAGCGAAGCCGGCCAGGCCCGGCGAGCGGGCCGCGGCCCGGCGGCGCCAGGTGCTGGCCGCGGCCGAGGAATGCTTCCGCGATCACGGCTTCCACGGCACCAGCATGGCCCAGATATCCAGGGCCGCCCGCATGAGCCCCGGCCACATCTATCACTATTTCAAGAACAAGGAAGACATCATCCTGGCCATCGTCCGCATGGACATGCACGACACCCTGGACCTCATCCGCGAGAAGCAGGGGCGGGACGGCGACTGGCTCCAGGCCATGCTGGCCGGCCTGGCCCACGGCGTGGCCCGCATGCTCGACCCGGCCAAGGCGGCCATCGCCCTGGAGGTGATGTCGGAGGCCGCCCACAATCCCAGGGTGGCCGAGATGATCCGCCAGATGGACCAGGTTTTCCGGCGCGAGATCGCCGCCTTTATCCTGCGGGGCCGCCAGGCGCGGGGCATCGAGGCGCCCGAAAAGGACCTGGAGGCCAAGGTCGAGGTGATGTGCGCCATTTTCGGCGGCCTCACCATGCGCTCCATCTGCAAGCCCGGCGCGGACCTGGCCACCATGGTCCGGGTGGTGAACCAGGCCATGATGCATCTCATTTGTGATTAGCCCGCCTCCGCCGGGGTCCGGCGGACCTCCGGCGCGGGCGGCCGGATCGAAATCCGCGCCCAATCACAGCCTTGCGCGCGCGAGTATCCATGCGCGCCTCACGCCACGCCCCCAGCCCGGAGCCCAGCCTGTAACATTCATAAACTATGTGGTTAATCTGCCGCAGGAAGTCCGCTTGACTGTCCGCCGCCGACTATGTTAATGCCGAATATACTGGGTGTTTGTCGGAAATGGACAACGCCCGGACAGGCTGCCATGCCCCACCCCGCTGCAACGGCATCAATGCTGAAAATTTTGGATGCGCCCCGTTTTCGGTTGTGAATCCAACTGGCCAGTCTGCCGACGGGCCATGGCAAGAGGGGAGAATCATGCGGTTTTGGCGACGCCTGCTGAAGGACGAACGCGGTCAGACCACCACCGAATACATGCTCATCATCGGTGTGATCGTAGCGGCCATCCTGGCCGCGGCCTACGTCTTCATTGACCCGTTCAAGGAAGGCGTGAACACCATGGCCAAAAACATCAAGGACACCCTGAGCCAGGGCTTCAAGTCGAAGTAGCCCCGGTGAACGCCCTGCCTGACGCCGCCGGCCTGCTGCTGGTGGCGGTGCTGGCCATCTGCGCCGTCACCGACCTCTGGTGCGGGCTGATCTACAACTGGGTCAGCCTGCCGGCCGCGGGCCTGGGCCTGGTCCTGGCCGCCTGGCAGGGCGGTTGGCCCGGCCTGGGCGTGGCCGGTTTGGGTTTGCTCCTGGGCGGCGGCCTGTTCCTGCTGCCCTACCTGCTGGGCGCGGTGGGCGGCGGCGACGTCAAGCTCATGGCCGCGGTTGGCGCCCTGGCCGGCCCGGCCTTCGCCCTCAAGACCGTCCTGTATGGCTGCCTGGTGGGGGGGGCCTGGGCCCTGGCGGTGATGCTGGCCAAGGGCCGGCTCTTGGCAGGCCTGGCCAACTTCTGGCGGGTGTTGCGCGGGGCGGTGGTTCCGGGCCTGAAGGCCGAGCCGCCGCGCGACCTGGGGCTCCCCGGCATACCCCTGGCGGTCTGCCTGGCCGGGGGCGCCCTGTGGGCGCGCTTTTTCGACCTCTGGCCGGTCCGTGGCTGAGGGGCCGGCCATGGCGGGCCAGCCACCGGCAAGGACCCGGCCGGCGCGGGGAAGATTCGCCCGGCGGGCGGCCGGGCTGCTCCGGCGGCGCGAAGGCCAGACCACGGTCGAGTTCATGCTGATGATGGTGGTCACCCTCTTGGTGGTGATGGTGGTGATGTCCCTGGCCTTTTTGGGCTCCGAGCTGCTGCTGGTGCGCTACGCGTCCTACCTGGGCGCGCGCGCCTATCTGGCCCACGCCGACCAAGACAAGGCCGTGCGCGAGGTGGCGGGCTGGGTGCCCAGCCGGACCGGCCAGGTTAGGGTCGAGGTGGTCGAGGGCCAGGGCGTCAAGGCCATGGTCGAGGTGCGCGAGGCGTTCCCCATCCACACCCTGTTCGGCGACAGCGACCGCGCCTGGCTGGCCCGCGAAACCTTGCTGGGCCGCGAGCCGGATTTCCATGGGGACAACCAGCCCAAATGACCGGGCGCCCACGACAAGGCGCGGCGCGCGGGCTGCTCGCCGACCAACGCGGCCAGACCACCATCTTCGTGGCCCTGTCGGCCATGGTCCTGGTCTGCTTCCTGGCCTTCATGGTCAACCTGGGCCAACTGGTGCACGACCGCATCCTGACCCAGAACGTGGCCGACATGGTGGCCCTGTCGGCGGCCAACGTGCAGGCGGCCGGGCTCAACGAGATCGCCGACCTGAACATGGAGTATTACGCCCTGGAACGGGACCTCAAACGCTGGCTGCGGGCGGCCGGGTTGTGGGTCAACGCCGGCGCGGCCCAGTCCCTGGTCAGCTATTTCACCAACTTCATGAGCATCGTCAACAACATGGCCCAGGGGACCAGCACGGTCTACGCCGGCGCGGCCCATGCCATGGCCTACAAGGTCCTGGAGTGGCACAACCGCGAGCACGGCGGATCCCGGCCCTTCCGCATGATCCCCCTGGTGCATCCGGTCTATCCCGGCTTCCGCCTCACCGCCATCGACTACGTGGGCCAGGTCTTCCAGGACTACGAACACATCATCCCCATGATCTGCTGCCAGTTGCCGGCCTCCAGCTTCGTGCCCTTCCGGCTGATGCCCATCACGCCCTCCTCCGGGGTCGGCATCCCCGGCGTGGGCCTGGCGGTGTGGAACTCCTATCTCAAGCGCGACCCCGAAACCACCACCTACTACCGGGTCCTGGTCTGGCGCGAGCCGGCCAAGCCCTTGATCAATCTGCCCGAATACGGCTTCACCGTCCGCATGCCGCGGGTGATGGCCACCAGCCTGGCCATGCCCACCGGCGGCAACGTGGAGGACCGCAAGCCCAATTACGTGGCCCGGTTCGCCCCGGTGGACAGCCGCTTCAAGTTCGACGTGCCCTTTCTGCCCAACCGCGGCAAGCACCTGCATTAGACTGGGGCCAGGCATGACGCGCGTCAGGACATGGATGAACCGAAAAGCCGCCCGCCGCCTGGCCGCCCTGGGCCGGGACGCCCGCGGCCAGGCGGTGGTGGAGACCATGTTCGCGGTGACGGTGCTGGTGCTCCTCCTGGTGGTGATGGCCCAGCTCTTCTACCTGTCCGACCTGGCCGCCTACGTCATGGCCGCTGTGCACAGCCAGGCCACCACCGAGATCCACCGGCTCGACGAGCGCAAGCGTTTCCAATACCGGGTGGCCAGGGTGGAGAAAAGCATCGAGGCCCTGCCGGGGGTGGCCATGGCCCTGGGCCATTTCAACCAACAGGGCACGCCGGATCAATACACCGTGCGGCGGCGGCTGGCGGTCTTCGGCGGCTCCTACACCGGCGAGGGCGAGAACGCCTTCTACTGGGTGTTCCCCGCCTTTCCCGACAGCCTGGTCTACGGACTGGGCAAGGGGCAGCGCACCATGGACCTGATGCGGACCCTGGCCGAGCCCATCGAATAGGCGGCGGCCAAGAACCGCCTGGGAGGCAAGCGAACCGTGGCGCAATCCATCCTGGCTGGCAAGAAGGGCCTGATAATCCCCCTGGCCCTGGGCCTGGTGGCCCTGCTGCTCACCTACCAATACATCAGCAGCCGCGAGAAGGCCCTGGGCCTGATGGCCGAGCCGGTGCCGGTCTTGGTGGCCAAGGAGAACCTGCCCCGGCTCACCCGCCTGGACGAGACGGTGGTGGAGGCGCAGCAGGTGCCCCGCCAATATCTGCAACCGGGGGCGCTGACCGCGGTCAAGGAGGCGCTGAACCAGGTGACCAACGCCCCCATGCTCAAGGGCGAGCAGGTGCTGGGCACCAAGCTGGTGGCCTATGGCCTGGAGACCGGCCTGGCCATCAAGGTGCCCAAGGGCCTCAGGGCGGTGACGGTGGCGGTCAACGACGTCAGCGGCCTGGCCGGCCTGATAAAGCCCGGCAACTTCGTGGACGTGCTGGGCACCTTCGAGTTCGGCGACGCCAAGCAGAGCAACCAGAAGACCTTCACCATCTTCCAGAACGTGCTGGTGCTGGCGGTGGGGCAGACGCTGGGCATCGAGAGCGAGGCCGCCAGGGCCATGACCCTGGCCGAGAAGGAAAAGCGCGACAGCTACACCGGCATGCCCTCCGGGGCGCCGGGCCTGGGGCGCGGCGAGGGCGTGCGCACGGCGACCCTGGCCCTGGACCCCCACCAGAGCCAGGGCATGGTGGTGGCCCAGGCGGCCGGGCAGATCAGCCTGGTGCTGCGCTCGCTCTATGAAGGCCGGGACGCGGCCCCCCTGGCGCCGGCGTCCCTGGAAACCTTGCTGGGCATTAGGGAAAAGGTTCTTTTCCAGCCGACCTGGCGCGAGATCAGGGGCGCCGAGATGAACCGTTAGGCGCTTATAGAATATGCGGTCGGACCGAGGCGAGTCCATTTGCAGCAGGAGGTTAGGCGATGAGGGCTAAGCGGCTTTATCTGGCGGGCGCGGCGGCGCTGCTGACGGTGCTGGCCTGGACCGGGCTGACCCTGGGCGCGGGCCCGCTCAGGATATTCCTGGGCGAGTCGACCACGGTGTCCCTGCCCTACCAGTTTTCCAAGCTGGCCGTGGGCGATCCCACGGTGGCCGACTACCTGGTGCAGAAGAACGAGGCCGGCGGCTCGGAGGTGCTGTTGGCCGGCAAGCGGGCCGGGGCCACCAACCTCATCGTCTGGGACGTCGACGGCAAGCAGCGCGACGTGATATCCCTGACGGTGCTGGTGCGCGACCTGAACGCCTACGCCAGGGAGATCCAGGCGGCGGTGGGCCGGGCGCCGGGCTGCGTTTCCGGGTGGCCGGCGACAAGCTCATCATCGAGGGCGAGGTGGACACGCCCAAGCAGCGCCAGCTCCTGGACCAGGTGCTGGGCGACGCGCCCCAGGTCATCAAGTTGGTGAACCTGTCGCCGGTGGCCCTGGGCATCATCGCCGACAGCATCCGCCAGCACGCGGGCGACCGCAACGTGCGGGTGCGCTCCGTGGGCCAGAAGATCGTCCTGGAGGGCGTGGTCTACGGCAAGGAGCAGCGCGCCCGCCTGGAGGCCCTGGCCAGGCTGTACTATCCGGAGGTGGAGAACCTCTTGGAGGTGCAGGCCTCCGAGCTCAGGCCGGGCTTCGGCGAAATGATCCAGGTCACCGCCAACTTCATGGAGGTGAACAACGCCACCATCGACGGCTGGGGCATCAACTGGCTGCCCCTGGCGCCCGACTCCGGCAACCAGGTCACCGGCACCCAGGACATCGGCGGCGGCGGGGGCTTCGTGGGCTCCATCGTGGGCACCATCAGCAACCTGTTCCCCAAGCTGTCGCGGGCCAAGGAGCTGGGCGGGGCGCGCATCCTGGAAACATCCAGCATGAGCGTGCGCTCCGGCGATCTGGCCTCTTTCCAGAGCGGCGGCGAGATCGGCATCCCGGTGGCCCAGTCCTCCGGCGCGGTCACCATCAACTACAAGGAGTACGGCGTCTTCCTGAACGCGCTGCCCATCAGCGACGGCGACAACGTATCACTCAAGCTGGAGGTCACCGTCAGCGCCCCGGACAAGGCCCAGCCCGGCACCAGCTTCAATTTCACCAAGAGCCGGGTGTCCACGGTGCAGTTCTGCCGCTCCGGCGATAGCGTGGCCGTGGGCGGGCTGATCACCAACCGCGACAACAAGCTCTTCGACACCCTGCCCACCGGCGCCTCCGGCGCGCTGTTCCAGCTCTACGCCAGCGAGGAGTTCAAGCGGCGCCAGAGCCAGTTCGTGGTCTTCGTCACCCCGGCCGTGCTCAAGGACGGCGCGCGGGAGGCCAACCGCGACCTTAAGAACCAGGTGGAGGACCTGTTCGAGGCCTATCAGGAATACAAGCGCTAGGCGAGGCCGGGTATGACGACCGGATATCGCGGGGAGCGACCATGAGCGAGGCGCGGGGAGCGGTCCTGGCCATAACCAGCGCCAAGGGCGGGGTGGGCAAGAGCTTCTTCGCGGCCAACTTCGCCATCGCGCTCTTGCGCGAGACCCACGGCCGGGCGGTGCTGGTCGACCTGGACCTGGACTGGGCCGGCGACGCCCTGCTGCCCTTGGGCCCCGCCCCGCCCCGCCGCTCGCTGGCCGAGATGGCCCCCCTCCTGGGGTCGCTGCCCCCCGGCATGCTCAAGGGCTACCTGGACACCCACGAGAGCGGCCTGCAATACCTGGCCGCCTGGCCGGCGCCCGCCCAGGCCGCGGCCATCACCCCGGAGCTGGCCGGCCGCGCCCTGGACCTCCTGGCCCAGGCCTACGACGTGGTTGTGGTGGACCTGGCCACCGGCTTCGGCGCCTTCAACCAGGCCTGCCTGGACCAGGCCAGCCACATCTGCCTGCTGCTCACGCCGGACGTCTTCGCGGTCAACCACACCGTGCTGGGCCTGGAGGCGTTGCAGGCCCTGGCCTTTCCGCGCCAGTCGGCCATGCCGCCCATGGCGATGCGGCGGGTGAGGAAATAATCACCGAATTTTATGATCTTGAGGGAAGCCATGGGCGCAACCAGTGGCGGGCGACCCGCGAAGGTGTCTGGCGAACCGAATTCTGCCGACGCTCCCGATTATAGGAGCCGGCGCGGAGCCAAGTCAAACCATTGCCTGGCCTGGGCCGGGCTTTCGCGGGATCAGACCGGCCAGACCACGGTGGAGTACATGCTCCTGGTGGCGGTGCTGGTGGTGGCCCTGGCGCTGAGCCTGGACGTGGTGCCCAGCGCCCTGGCCGAGCTGCTGAACGGCCTGGGCGAGCTGCTGGGCCGCGCCTATCCCTAGCCCGCCCGTGGGTGTCTGGAGGTTGTGACCTTGGAGCTGAGGTTCTCCGGCGCCACCGACACCGGCCGTGTCCGCTCCGAGAACCAGGACGCGATCTTCGTCCCCCCGCGCCCCGCGCCCAGGGGCCGCCCCACGTTCTTCATCCTGGCCGACGGCATGGGAGGGGCCAGCGGTGGCGCGGTGGCCAGCCGGACCGCGGTGGAGGTGGTGCGCCGCGAGCTGGAACGGACCAGCGCCAGGCCCCCCTGGGACCGGGCGCTGGCGGCGGCGGCGCGGCGGGCCGCCCAGGCCATCGCCGACAAGGCCAGCCGGGATCCCGCCCTGCGGGGCATGGGCACCACCCTGGTGGTCCTGGCCCTGGAAGACGCCATGGCCCTGGTGGCCAGCCTGGGCGACAGCCGCTGCTATCTGCTGCGCGCCGGCCGGCTCCACCAGATCACCGCGGATCACTCGCTGGTGGCCGAGCAGGTGCGCGACGGCAGCCTGACCCCGGACCAGGCCCGCGGCCACCAACTGCGCAACGTCTTGACCAAGGCCCTGGGCGCGATCCCGGACGCCGCGCCGGATGTGTTTTCCATTCGGGTGCGAGGCGGCGACCGTTTCCTCCTCTGCTCCGATGGGCTGCACGGCGTGGTGGGCGAGCGGGATATCGCCCAGGCGCTGGCCGCCCCCCAGCCGGAGGCGCGGCAGGTGGCGGCGCTGGTGGAGCTGGCCAAGCGGGCGGGCGGGCCGGACAACATCTCGGCCATCGTGGTGCGGGTGGCCGATGCGGCCGGGGAGGCCGGGGCCGACGGCCCGGACACCCCGGTCGGCGCGGCCGTGACCATCACCAAGCTGCCCCCGCCAGCGGCCGCCCCTCCCCGCGCGCGCTGGCTGTGGGCGGCGGCGGGCCTGGCGGCGGCGCTCATCCTGGCCGCCGCCGGTTATTTCCTGGCCGACGGCGGGCCGTAGCCGGCGACCCCGCCCGCCGGCCGCCTATTTCACCCCCACCAGGTCGGCGGCCATCTTCTTCTTCATGTCCAGCTTGCCCAGGCGGCCGTACATGACCTTCTGGGTCTGGGGCGAGCCCGCCCCGTGCATGGACTCCACCAGGGCGGTGCCGCTGGTCATGTTCTCGATCAGGCGCAGGATGCGCAGGCGGTTCTCGGTGGAGACGCCCTTGACGCCGGCCATGTATTTTTCCACGTACTTGCCGACATCCGCGCTGCGCAGGTCCATCTCCGAGGGCATGGTGGCCAGGATGCCGCCGGCCACGTCGTGGGCCAGGCGGGCGATCTCGTACACGTGGCGGGTGACGTTGTGCTTGGTGCAGTTGGCCAGGAGCGGGTCGGGATAATAGGCCCCGCTTTTGGTCTTGGAGCCCATGGCCGAACAGGCCACCGAGCCGGAGTAGATGGTCTCGGCCAGGTGGATCATTTCGGCGATCTTTTCCTTGACGTGGCTGGCCTTGGACGTGCCCTGATAATCGGCGGCCAGGCTGCAAGCCCCGATGAGGATGTCGCTGACGCCTCCCTTGCAACCGCCGTAGTTCTGACGGTGCAGGGTGGCGAAGCGCTCCACCAAAAGGCCCGCGAACTCGGTCTCGCCCAGCATGAAAACCCGCTCCCAGGGCACGAAGACGTCGTCGAAGACGATGAGCGTCTCCCCGCCCACCAGGCCGTAGTCCGGGTTGCCGCTGTCCAGGCGGCTGGTCAAGCGGCGCTCGTCGTTGGTCTGGCGGCCGAAGATCTGCACCAGGCCGGGGGCGTTCAGCGGCACCGCGGCCACGATGGCCCAGTCGGCGTCCTCCTTGCGCATGGCCTGGGTGGGCATGATGAGCACCTCGTGGCTGTTGGCCGCGCCGGTCTGGTGGGCCTTGGCCCCCCGGATCACCACGCCGTCCGCCCGGCGCTGGACCACGCGGGTGAACAGGTCCGGGTCGGGCTGCTCGGCCGGGGGCAGGGAGCGGTCGCCCTTGGGATCGGTCATGCCGCCCACCACCATCAGGTTCTCGGCCTGGATCATCTTGAGGTATTCGATGAAGCGCCGGTGGTAGTCGGTGCCGTGCTTCTCGTCGATCTCATAGGTGGTCATGTAGGTGGCGTTCATGGCGTCCCAGCCCACGCAGCGCTGGAAGCAACTGCCGGTCTCGTGGGCGATGAGGCGCAGGAGCTGCACCTTCTTGATGAGGTCCTCCACTGACTGGTGGATGTGGGTGAAGCGGTTGATGGGTTGGCCCGTCAGATGGCTGACGGCCGTGGCCAGGTCCTCGTTCTCCGGGCGCAGGGCCAGCTCGTAGGTCTTGGCCGCGGCGTTGATGTGGGGGATGAAGGCCGGGTGGGTGGTGATGTCGGCCACCCGCTCGCCGTTCAGGTAGATGACGCTGTTCAGCTCGCGCAGGCTTCTCAGATAGTCTTCCTTGCTCACGATGGCCATGGTTTCACTCTCTTTCCAGTAATCGAGCCAGCACCTCGGCCGGGGTTGATTGCGCGTCCTTGACCAAGACCAGCCTCTCGCCGGCCGGCAGGTCATCCACCGGGCAGGCGGTGGGACAGCCGCAGATGAGCAGCACGGCCTGGTGATCCCCGTCCTCCAGGCGGACCCAGGTCACCGCCTCGCCGGCGGCCTTCCGAGTTTGCTCCCAAAACCGCGCCCGGTCGTAGTCCGGGTTGCAGCCGCCGCAGAATTTCAGCGCCACCTTCATCACCGGGGCCTGCGCCACGCCGGACGGCTCAGCGCCGGGGCGGGTCGCCCGGCGGCACCTGCTGACGCAAAAGCTTCTTCAGCACCTTGCCGCCGGGGTTGCGCGGCAGGGCCTCCACGAAGCTGACCGAGGCCGGGGCCTTGAAATCGGCGATCAGCCGGCGGCAGTGGGCGATGATGGCGTCCTCATCCGCCGCCGCGCCGGGCTTGAGCACGCAGAAGGCGTGCACGACCTCCTGGAAGATGGAGTGGGGCCGGGGCACCACCGCCGCCTCCAGCACATCGGGATGGGCCAACAGCGCGGTCTCCACCTCGATGGAATAGACGTTCTCGCCGCCCCGGCAGATCATGTCCTTCTTGCGGTCGGCGATGTAGACGAAGCCCTCGGCGTCGATGCGGGCGATGTCGCCGGTGCGCAGCCAGCCTCCGCCCAGGCTGGCGGCGGTGGCCTCCGGTTTGTTCCAATACTGGCCCACCACGTTGGCGCCCTTGATCCACAGCTCGCCGGGGGCGTCGGCCGGCAGGTCCTGACCGGACTCGTCCACCACCCTGAGCCGCACCCCGGAGACGGGCAAGCCCACCGAGCCGGCCTTGCGCAGCGCGTCGCAGGCCGGCAGCACGGTGGCCAAGGAGCTGGTCTCGGTCAGCCCGTAGGCGTTGTAGAGGTCAACGCCCAGGGATTTTTGCAGGGCGGCGATGGTGGCCGGATCCATGGGCGCGCCGCCGTAGGCCGCCAGCCGCCAGGCCGAGAGGTCCCACCCGGCCAGGGCCGGGCTGGCCAGCATCAGGGTGTACATGGTCGGCACCTTGAAGGTGACCGTGACCCGGTGGGCGGCGATGCGCTCGATCATGGCGGCGGTGTTGTAGGCGCGCAGGATGGAGCAGGCTCCGCCCGCGTAGAACATGGCCACCAGTTGCGAGTTGAGGCCGGTGACGTGGAAGAGCGGCACCACCACCAGGGTCACGTCCGATTCCTTGTAGCCCAGGTGCGCCCCGCAGTTGCGGGCGTTGACGAAGACGTTGCGATGGCTCATCACCGCGCCCTTGGGCAGGCCGGTGGTGCCGCTGGTGTACATGATGCAGGCCGGGCTGTCCAGAGCGAGGCCCTCCGGCGGGGAAGGAGCCGGGCCGGGGGCGCTGAGGGCGGCGAAGTCCAGGGCGCCCTCCCGCGGCTGGTCGCCGGCGTAGATTAGCAGGGGCGGGGCCTCCAGGCCGTCCTTGAAGCCCAGGTAGGCCTCCCAGAGGTCGTGGCCCACGATCAGCACGGCGGGGCGGGCGTCGTTGACGATGTAGGTGAACTCCTGGGGAGCCAGGCGGGTGTTGAGCGGCACCGCCACCGCCCCGGCGGCCAGGGCGGCGAAGTAGGCCAGGCAGAACTCCAGGCAGTTGGGCAAAAGCAGGGCCACCCGGTCGCCGGGGCGCACCCCGCGCGCCTGCAGGGCCGCCGCCAGCGCCCGCGCGCGGGCCAGGGTCTCGGCATAGGTCAACGCCGTCTCGCCTTCGCGCAGGGCGATCTTGCCGGGCAGGCGGCCGGCGCTGTGTTCCAGGATTTCGTGCACCAGCATGGCCGCGCGCTCCTACCAGATGGTCCAGCCGCCGTCGATGTAGATGGTCTGGCCGGTGATGAAGTCCGAGGCCGGGGCGGCCAGGAAGATGACCACGCCTTCCAGCTCCTCCGGATAGCCCCAGCGTCCCATGGGCGTGCGCTCGTTGATGAAGTTGAAGCGCTCCGGGTCGTTGCGCAGTTGCTTGACCAGCTCGGTCTCGAAATAGGTCGGCCCGATGGCGTTGACCCGCACCCCCAGCTTGGCCCACTCCAGGGCCATGACCTTGGTGATCTGGTCCACACCGCCCTTGCTGGCCGCGTAGGCCACCTGGCCGGGCAGACCCACCGCGCCCAGGATGGAGCTCATGTTGATGACCTTGCCATAGCCGCGCGCCAGCATCTGCGGAGCCACGGCCTGGGCCACCAGGAAGTAGCCCTTGAGGTTGGTGTTCAGCACCAGGTCCCAGGCCTCCTCCGGATACTCCAACACCGGCTGGCGGTTGTTGACCCCGGCGTTGTTGACCAGGATGTCCACCCGGCCGAAGCGCTCCAGGATCTGGGCCACGCCCGCGTGCACCTTGGCCTTGTTAAGCACATCCAGGCAAAAGCCCTCGGCCCGGCGGCCCAGCCCGCGCAGTTCGGCGCAGACCCGCTCCAGGTCGGCCGCCGCCCGGCCGCAGACCGCCACGTCCGCCCCGGCCTTGGCCAGGGCCCTGGCCGCCGCCGCGCCCAGGCCCCGGCTGGCTCCGGTGACCATGGCCACCTTGCCGCTGAGGTCGAAAATGTCCTGCATCGATGCTCCTCTCGCGCCGTTTTCCCGGCGGCGTCTCACAGCGCCAGGTACTTACTGACCACGTCCTCGTCGGCCCAGATGCCCTCCATGCTTCCCTGGTGCACGATGCGTCCCTTCTCGATGATGTAGCCCCGGCCGCAGACCTGGCGGCAAAATTTCAGGTTCTGATCGGCCAAGAGCAAGGTGACGCCGTGGGCCAGAATCTCGCGGATGGCCTGGGCCAGGGCGCGCACGATGAGCGGGGCCAGTCCCTCGCTGGGCTCGTCCATCAGCATGAACTGGGGGTTGGCCATGAGCGCCCGGCCCATGGAAAGCATTTTCTTCTCGCCGCCGCTCATGTTCAGGCCCTTCTGGCGGCGGCGCTCGGCCAAAACCGGAAACAGCTCCTCCACCCGTTCCTGGTTCCAATAGCCCCGGCGGGGCGAAAGCTTGGCCGCGATCTGCAGGTTCTCCTCGCAGGTCAGGTCGGGAAAGATGCGCAGGTCGTCGGGCATGTAGGCCACGCCCAGGCGGCTGACGGCGTGGGCGGGCTGGCCGCAGAGCTCGCGCCCCTCCAGGCGTATGGACCCGGACCGGGGCGGGGTGAGCCCCATGATCGAGCGCAGGGTGGTGGTCTTGCCCACCCCGTTGCGCCCCAACAGCGCCACCGCCTCGCCGGCGTCCACCGCGAAGGTCACGTCCTGCAGGATGTGGGAGGTGCCGTAATACGTATTGATGCCTTGCACGTCCAGCAGCATCACAGCACCTCCTGGCCCAGATAGCACTCGCGCACCTGCTGGTCGCACTTGACCACCTCCGGCGGCCCGTCGCAGATCACGTCGCCGCGATGGAGCACCACCACCCGGTCGGAGAGCGAGAAGACGATGTCCATGTCGTGCTCCACGATGATGAAGGTGGTGGCGCCCTGGTTGCTGATGCGGCGGATGTGCTTCAGGATGTCCACCCGCTCCACCGGGTTCATGCCGGCGGTGGGCTCGTCGAGGAACAGCAGCTTGGGCCGGGCGGCCAGGGCGATGGCCACCTCCAGAAGCCGCTGGTCGCCGTGGGAGAGCTCGTTGGCCTTTAGCGCGGCCCGCTCGCTGAGCCCCACCAGTTCCAGCACCTCGTCCACCTGCTCGCGCGCCTGGCGCTCCTTGGCGCGGGGGCTGAAGAAGCGCGCCGCCCGGCGGCAATTGACCAGGGTGGGTATCTCCACGTTTTCGAAGACGCTCAGGCCGGGGAAGACGTTGACCACCTGGAAGCTGCGGCACAGGCCCAGGCCCACCCGCGCGTGGATGGGCAGGCGGGTGATGTCGCGGCCCTCGAAGATCACCTGGCCCGCGTCGGCCGCCAGCGAGCCGGACATCATGTTGATGAAGGTGGACTTGCCCGCGCCGTTGGGGCCGATGATGGAGGTGAGCATGCCGGCGGCGAAGTCCAGGTTGATCTCGCGGGCGGTCACGACCTTGCCGAAGGCCTTGGTCAGGCCCCTCACCTGCAACAGAGGCGCGCTCATGGCCGCACCTCCCGCCGGCCGGCCAGGCGCTGGACCAGGGTGCCCACCACCCCGCCCCGGAAGCCCAGGATTATCACCAGCAGCACCAAGCCGAAGACCAGCATCCAGTGGGTGGTGAAGCGCATGACCACTTCCTTGAGCCCCACGAAGACCAGGCTGCCCACCAGGGGGCCGGCCAGGGTGTTGAGTCCGCCGATGAGCCCCACCAGCACCGGATCGGAGGAATGGCTCCAGTGGGCGATGTGCGGGGTGGCGTTGCTCTCCAAGAGCACTCCCAGGCCGCCGGCCAGGCCGGCGATGGCCCCGGAGACGACGAAGGCCGCCAGGCGGTAGTTCCTGATGTTCACCCCGGCGAACTCGGTGCGGCGGTCGTTCTCGCGGATGCCGGCCAGGATGAGCCCGAAGGGCGAGGTGCGGATGCGGTGGGCCGCCCAGATGGACCCTGCGAAGCAGGCCAGCACCAGGAAGTAGAACTGGCCCTCCTTGCGCAGGGGAATTTCGAACAGGCCCAGGTTGATGGCCCGGCGGCCGATGCCCACCAGGCCGTCGTCGCCGCCGGTCAGCTCGCGCAGGTTCCAGATCAGCGAGAAGACCATCATGCCAAACGCCAGGGTCAGCATGGCGAAGTAGATCTCGCTGTGGCGCACGCAGAAGAAGCCGATGACCAGCGCCAGGCCGGTGGCCAGCAGGACGCCCGCCAGCAGGCAGACCAGGGGGTCCTTGGCCAGATGCATGTAGCACAGGGCCACGCCGTAGGCCCCGCCGGCGTAGAACGCGCCATGGCCGAAGGAAAGCAGGCCGGTGCGGCCGAAAAGGATGTCGAAGCCCAGGGCGAAGATGGCCAGGATCATGATGCGCATGGTGATGTAGAGCAGGAAGCGGTCGCCCAAAAGCCCCAGGGCCACCAGCCCGGCCAGCACCAGGGCGAAGGCCAGGCATGCCTTGTCGGTTTTCATCGCGCCTCCCCGAAAAAGCCCTGGGGACGCCACAGCAGCACCCCGGCCATGAGGATGAAGGTGAGGAACATGTCGAAGGTGGGGAGGAAGCGGGTGCCGAAGGCGCTGAGCAGGCCGATGACCAACGCCCCCAGGAAGGCGCCCTTCAGGCTGCCCAGGCCGCCGATGACCGCCACCACGAAGGCCTCGATGATGATCTGCTCGCCCATGCCGGGGGTCAAGAGCCCCAGGTAGGGCACGGCCAGGCCGCCGCCCATGGCCCCCAGCCAGGTGCCGAAGACGAAGACCGCCGTGAACAGGGCCGGCACCTTGACCCCCAGGGCCGAGGCCATCTCGCGGTCCGAGGACGAGGCCCGGATGATGCGCCCGGCCCAGGTGCGTTCCAAGAGCGCCCAGAGACCCAAGGCCACCAGGGGGCCCACGGCGATCACGAACAGGTTGTAGACCGGAAAGCTGCGGCCCAGGATGCTCACCGAATCGGCCAGGCCCGGCGCGGGCGGGGTGCCGATGGAGGCCGCGCCCCAGAAGATCTTGACCAGGTCGTCGAAGAGCAGGACGAAGGCGAAGGTGAGCAGGAGCTGGTAGGGCAGCTCCAGGCCGTAGACCCGGCGCAGGAAAAAGCGCTCGACCACCCACCCCGCCGCGGCCACGCAAAGCGGCCCCAGCAAGAGCCCCCACCAGAAGTTGTCGCCCAGGGCTCTTAGCAGCGTGAAGCAGAAATAGGCCCCCAGCATGTAGAAGCTGCCGTGGGCGAAGTTGAGCACCCCCAGCACGCCGAAAATCAGGGTCAGCCCGCTGGCCACCAGCCAGATGAACATGCCCTGGGACAGGCCGGCCAGGCAGACGTGCACGATGGATTGCAGCATTGCAGGCTCCCGATGGTGGGCGGCCCCGGCCGCCAAGGCGACCGGGGCCGATTGCTCGCTAGGCCTTGAAGGGAGGCTTGCTGCCCGCGCCCTCGAAGGGCGGCCGCGCGAAGCACTCCTTGGCCGGCACCACCACCTGCTTGCCCATGACCTTGAAGGGGTACTTGGGATCGCTGACGGTGAGACCCCAGGGCACGTCGTACATGGCCTGGTGGTCCTCCTTGCGGAACACGCGCTTGCCGGCCGGGCTGTCCAGGGTCATGCCCTCCAGCGCGCCGATCACGGCCTTGGTGTCCTTGGAGCCGGCGGCCTCCACGGCCTTCTTGAAGGCGTACATGGCCGCGTAGGCCGCTTCGGAGACGTAGGCCGGGTAGTGCTGCCAGCGCTTGTGGAAGCGCGCCACCCAGTCGTTGTTGTTCTGGTCGTTGGGATACAGGAAATAGTAGCGGCCGGATATCCAGATGTTGTCGGGCAGCTCCGCGCCCAGGCCCTCCAGGACGTCCATGGCCGCGCCCACCGGGAACATCACGTGCTTGACCTGGTTGAACAGGCCGGCCTGGATGCCCTGCTTGACCATGGTGATCAGCTCGCCGGCCCACTCCACCGAATAGAGGCCGTCGGGCTTGGCGTCCAGGATGGTGTTGATGTGGGAGCGGAAATCGGTGGTGCCAAACGGCGCCCAGGACTCGGCGGTGAAGGTCACGCCGGGCTTCAGCGCGCCCAGGGTCTCCTTGAACATGTTCCAGCAGGTGAAGCCGTACTCGTACTTGGGGCTGATGGTGGCCCAGGTCTTGGCCGGCAGGTCCTTGGCCACGAAGGCGGCGGCGTTGCCGTCCTGGTAGGTGGGCGTGACCATGCGGAATATCTGCTTGACGCCGTTCTTGAAGACCTGCTCCTCGGTGAGCTTCTCGGTGGCGGCGTGGGTGACCATGAGCACCCGGTCCAGCTCGGCCATGACCGGGGCCAGGGCCAGGGCCTGGCCGGAGCTGTCGATGCCGGCCAGGAAGTCGGCCCCCCAGGAGTCCACGAAGTAGCGGGCGTTCTGGATGGAGTCGGGGGCCTTAAGGGTGGAGTCGCGGAACTCGATCTCCAGCTTGTTGCCGGCGATGCCGCCGGCCGCGTTGATCTCCTCCATGGCCATGATGGCGCCCATCTTGTGGAACTCGCCATAGCCGGCCAGGGTGCCGGAGAGCACGGTCTGGTAGCCCACCTTGATGGGGCCCTTCACCTTGGACTCGGCCGCCCGCAGGGTGGTGGGTTTCAGCACCCCCGGACCCAGGGCCGCGGCCGCCGCCGTCATCAGGCCGGTCTTGACGAACTGCCTTCTGTCCATTCCCTTTTTCGACATAAAGCGCTCCCTCCCATGCGGTGTGTGGTGGTTGGCCTTGTCAAGCGGGCCCTGGCCGCGACGCGCCGGCCAGGCGGATCAGAGTGGGTTCAACACAGGCGACGACCCGCGATATTCGGTTTTTTCCTCCCCGCGGGAGCTTCCCGCGCCGTTTCCCGGTTTCAGCCGACGCCGCCGGCCGGACGGCCCTGTTCGTCCCAGCCCCGCGCCCGGTAGTAAGCCGCCAGGGCCTGGTCCATCTGTTCGGCGGCCATGCCATGGCCAGCCGCCGGAAAAAGCCCGCCGGCCAGCCGAGGGAGCGGCCGCTGCGCGTCCGGGGCGCCCCCTCCCTCGCGCAGGTCGAAGCGCCGCACGTCGTCGACGATGGCGCGGGCGAGGGCCTGCATCTGGCTTTCGTCCAGATCCAGGCCGGTGACGCCCTTGAGCAGCGCGGCCAGAGCCCTCCATGGCGGCGGCCCGTCGGCCGCGCGGCAGAGAATCAGGCTGTCGCACAGGGCCTGGCGGTCCTCGCGCTGCACCAGCTCCGCCACTCGATCGGCCAGGGTTTCCAGGCCGGCCGAGGCTCCGGCGCTTGCCGGCTCCGGCCCCATTCCTGGGTCGGCCTGGGCGGCCAGGGTCGCGGCGCAGTCCCGCAGCAGGCCGGGGTTGGCCAAGGTCTTGCGCCGAGCGCCCCAGAAGGCGATGGCCTTGACGCGCTTGCCCCCCATGACCGCGCCCAGGCCGGCGCAGTCTGGGCCGCAGCCTGTTTCTCCGGCGGTGGCCGCGTCAAAGGAAAACCTTTCACCATCCGAACCCACGGCCAGGGCCGCGCTCTCCGGTCGCTGCGGACGCCGCTCCCTGATCCAGGCCCGCACCCGCTGCGCGGCGGCGGGGGCGTCCAGGCCCCAGAGTTCGCCGGCCGGGTGAAAGTGCACCGCGTCCTCGCTGACCTCCAGCCAGACCGGCTCCGCCGCCGCCCCATGGATCATGCAGGCGTCGAAACCGGTGGCGGCCAGGCGCTCGGCCGCCGGCCCGTCGGGGTAGGCCTCGCAGAAAAGACCGGTGCGGGGGCTCTTGCTGAACACGCCGTGGCAGGCGCAGGCGGCCAGGCCGGCCCCGGTGGCCGGGCCGGTGGCGAAGACCAGATGGTTGGCCAGACCCAGGGGATCGGCCCCGGCCGGATTGTGGGTCAGCAGCAGGTGGGCGGCCAGGCCCTTGCCGCCCAGGCGGCCGCGCAGCAGATCGTCGGAGATGATCTTCAGGTCGAAGGACTTCTGGCTGAGGTTGACCCTCAGCACCATGTTGAAAAAGCCCTGCATGACCTCTCTCGTTGGCGGGAGCGCGGGCGGCCTGGTCTTGCCGGCCAGAGGGCGCACGCGGCCCAGACGCGCACGCCGCCCGGTGTTTGGCACAAGGGAGCAACATGCATGCCAAGGGCGCTGATTCTTAACCAGCCAGGATGTATGGATAAATGGCGGAAGGGCTGAAGCGGCCCCGGACGATCTCGCAATAATGCGAGCGATCCAGCTTCCAGCATGAGGAATTAAGCTTATTAATTACGAATTTTCAGAATGATATGCTTTTATTGCAATGCTGCATCATACTTGCAGAATTGCGACTATAGCTGGGCTACGCCTCCCGCGACAGCTTGCGCCAGAGGGTGCTGGGGTGCACGCCCAGGGAGCGGGCCGCCAGGGCCACGCCGCCGTGCCGCTTCAGCGCCGCCCGGATCAGGTGGGCCTCGAAGGCCTCCACCGCCTGCTTGAGGCTAAGCCCCTCCTCCCGCCAGGGCTCGGAGCGGACGGCCGCCGGGTGCTTGAGCTCGCCGGGCAGGTCGGCCGGCGTGATGGCCTCCCCCTCGCTCATGACGATCATGCGCTCCATGATGTTGATCAGCTCGCGCACGTTGCCCGGATAGTCGTAGAGCATGAGCAGGTCCAGCACCTCCGGTTCCAGCCGCTTGCTCAGCCTCATGGACTGATTGAACTTCTCCAGGATGTTCATGGCCAGGGCCGGGATGTCCTCGCTGCGCTCCCGCAGGGGCGGGATGTGGATGGGTATGACGTTGAGGCGGTAATAGAGGTCCTTGCGGAACTGGCCCCGGTCCACCAGCTCCTTGAGGTCGCGGTTGGTGGCGGCCAGGATGCGGGCGTCCACCGCCACGGTCTTGGTGCCGCCCACCCGGGTGAAGGTCTTCTCCTCGATCACCTGCAACAGCTTCACCTGCATGGCCGGGGTCAGGTCGCCCACCTCGTCCAAAAACACCGTGCCGCCATGGGCGATCTCCACCAGCCCCGCCTTGCCCTCCGGCGCGGCGCCGGTGAAGGCGCCCTTGACATAGCCGAAGAGCTCGCTCTCCATCAGGGCCTCAGGAATGGTGCCGCAGTTGATCTTGACGAAGGGGCCTTCCTTGCGCGGGCTCATCTGGTGGATTATGCGGGCCAGCATGCTCTTGCCCACGCCGGACTCGCCGTGGATCAGCACCGAGGCCTCGGCCCCCGCCACCTTGATGGCCTTGCGCACCACCTGCATCACCGCGTTGCTGCGCACCACCATGTCCTGCAGGGCGTGCTCGAACCTCTCCTGCTCCAGCAGGCTCTCGTAATAGCGCGAGCTCAGGCGCTGGCTCTCCTCCAATTGCGCCCGCAGGCGGTTGAGGTTGGTCAGATCGCGCACGTTGGTCACCACCAGGGCGATGGCCCCGTCGTCGTCGCGCACCGGGGTGCCGGTGACCATCACCGTCTTGTCGCCCTTGATGGCCTGCATCAGGGTGACCTGCCGGCCCTGCTTGAGCACCTCCAGGGTCACCGACTGGTCGATGAACCCCTCGTCCACCAGTTGCTGGAGGCGCTTGCCCAGAAGCTCCTCGCGCCTGAGCCCGGTGATGCGCTCGTAGGCGGCGTTGGCCCGGATGCCGATGGCGTTGCCGTCGGCGATGTACAGGCCGTCCTGGGAGGACTCGAAGATGGCCTCCAACTCCCTGGTCAGGCGGCGGAAGCCCTGCAACTCGCTGATGATGGCCTCGTACTCGCTGATGTCCTGGAAGATGCTGATGACCCCGGCCACCCGGCCGCCCAGCAGGATGGGGTTGCGGTTGGCGATGATGGTGGCCCCCGGCAGGACGATGCGCCGGCCGATCTGGGCCTGGCCGGTTGCCAATATCTGGCGCATCTCCGGCCAGGTGTCGGGCCTAAGCTCGGAAAAAAGCCGGCCCACCGGGTCGCCGGCGATGTCGCCCAGCATGCGCTGGGCCGCCTGGTTGAAGACCAGCACCCGGCCCTCAAGGTCGATGATGACCACGCCGTTGTGGGCGGCGTCGAGGATGGAGGCCCAAGCCTGCGGTATCGGCGGCAGCTTAAGCATCTCGCCTCCAGCGCTGTGGGAAGCCCGCGCCGGCCAGCGGACGGCGGCCGGCATCCCAGCCTATCACGTTTCGGGTGGGGCGGGCCGAGAAGGCCGTTGCCTCCCGGCCGGGGTTTGGGCACTATACTGCCAGGAAGCGGCGGCCCGCCGAAAAGCGGCCGCGCCGGCCGCTGGTCAGATGCAAACAGGTGGCTTCATGTCTAGCTTGACCCTGCGTCTCATCCTGCTGGCGCTCTGCCTGGCGGCCCTGGCCGGCTGCCGGGGAGGCGGGCCGGCCCCCGCGCCGGAGGCGGCCCCGGCCCCGGCCAAGGTGATCGACACCACGGCCGAGGCCGGCCAGGCCCCGGCCCGCCCGGCCGAATCCGCCGAGACCGGCCTGGGCCAGCGCCGCTGCCTGCGCATCCTGCCGCTGGCCTCCCAGGCCCAGGCCGAGGAAGTCTGGCGGCGGGTGAAGGCCGGCGAGAACTTCCTGGTGCTGGCCAGGGAGGCGGCCAAGGACGGCAAGCTGGGCCCGCCGGTGCGCTGCCTGCACGAGAACGAGATGGAGGCCGAGGTGCTGAGGGCGGTGGGCGACCTGCGCCTGGGCCAGGTGAGCCCGCCCTTCCCCGCCGCCGCTGGCTGGGCCCTGGCCCTGAGCACCACCGACGAGTTCTGGAAGAACGGCAGCGCGCTCTACGAGGCCGGCCGCCACCAGGAGGCCGAGGCCGAGCTGCTAAAGGACGTGGAGATCAACCCGGACGGGCCTTCCTGGCACCTCATCGCCCTGGCCCGCTCGGCCCGCAAGAACCCGGCCGGGGCGCTCAAGGCCCTGGACCAGGCCCTGGCCTGGTCGCCGCTGAGTTCATCCCTGCTCAACGACAAGGCCTCGCTGCTGATGGACCTGGGCCGGACCGAGGAGGCCATCGGCCTCTACGACCAGGCCCTGCGCTACGCCCCGGACAATCCCTTGATAATGAACAACCTGGCCTGGTGCCTGGCCCGCAACGAAAAAGACCTGGCCCGGGCCGAGCAGTTGGCCCGCCAGGCGGTGGCCAGGCAGCCGGATCGGGCCGAGTTTTGGGACACCCTGGGCATGGTGCAGCAGATGGCCGGCCGGCCGGCCCAGGCCGCGGCCAGCTATGGCCGGGCGTTGAAGCTGGACCCGGAAATGGCCCAGGCCAAGGCCAACCTGGTGCCCGTCCTGCTGGGCGTGGACAACCAGGCCCTGCAAAGGCTCCTGCAGGCCGCCCCCGCCGCCCCGGCCGCCCCCGGCAAGCGCCCAGCCGGCCCCTCGCGGCCCTGATGAGGCGCGGGCCGGCCGCGCAGGGCCGCTGGAGACCGGGGTTCGTCCCCGCGCTGCCGGGAGTCAGCGCCGGAAGGAGAACCAACCGGGCCGGCGGCGCGCGACCGGCAGGGGCGGCAGCTCCAGCTCCCGGCCTTCCAGCACCGCCTGGGGCCAGGTCTTGAGCATCAACAAGGCCGTTTCGGAGCCGACCAGGTCGATCAGGGCCTCGCGGGCCTCGCTCAACAGCGGCGGCCGGTGGCGGGGGGAGTGGGCGTCGCTGGCGATGATGTGCGCCAGGCCCTCGCGCAGCAGATGCCTGGCCTGCTTGCGCGCCTTGGGTCCGAATCCGCCGGTCAGGCTCATGCCGGTCAACTGGCTGAGGCAGCCCAGCTCCACCAGCCGGCGCAGCCAGGCCCAGTCATCGCCCGCCTCCATGCGTTCGGGGTGGGTGATGATGGGGGTCAGGCCCGCCAGTTTAAGTTCGAAGACCATCTGCTCGATGCCCGACAGACTCAAGCCCTCCGGCGGCTCCAGGAGGAAGTAACGGCCGTTGTCGGCGATGGTGGGCAGGCGCCCCTCCTGGACCCAGTTCTGGAGGTCGCTGTCCAGAGCCACGTCCGCGCCCGCGTAGATCCGCAGGGCGACGCCTTCTTCCCTCAGGCGCTGGCCCAACAGATGCACCGCCTTGCGGATGGCGTCCAGATCGTGCTGGTAGAAGACCTTGCCGAAGTGGGGAGTGGCCACCAGGTCGGTGATGCCGTCCTTGGCCGCCATGCGGGCCATGGCCAGGGAATCCTCCCAGCTCTGGGGGCCGTCGTCGAACTTGGGCAGGATATGGCAATGCAGGTCGATCATGACGCTCTGGGGGCTTGGGGTTTGGGGTTGGGCCTGGGCGGGGCCGCTCTATCGGCAGTGATTGTAACCCCCTTTGCCCAGGTTGGGGAGACAATTGTCAGCCATTGGTCATTACCGCTTGCGCTCCACCCGGCCGGGGAACGGAAAACCGGCGGGGGCGAACCCCCGCCGGCGTGGCTGGGCAAGCAAAGGCTGACGGCTACAGCACGGAGAGGTAGCGGTCCAGCTCCCACTGGGAGACATGGATGCGGAACTGATCCCACTCGATGCGCTTGTTCTCGACGAACTTCTCGAAGACGTGGTCGCCCAGGCACTCCTTGACCAAGGCGCTCTTGGCGGTCAGCTCCACGGCCTCGCCCAGGCTGCCGGGCAGGGCGTTGATCTTGTGCTTCTTGAGCTCCTTGGGCGACATCTCGAAGATGTCCTCCTCCACCGGGGCCGCCAGCACGTATTTCTCCTGCATGCCCTTGAGTCCGGCGGCCAGCATGACCGCGAAGGACAGGTAGGGGTTGCAGGCCGGGTCGGGGCAGCGCAGCTCGCAGCGGGTGGCCATCTCCTTGCCGGGCTTGTACATGGGCACCCGCACCAGGGCCGAGCGGTTGCGCCGCGCCCAGGCCACGTAGACCGGGGCCTCGTAGCCGGGCACCAGGCGCTTGTAGCTGTTGACCCACTGGGCGATGATCGAGCAGAACTCCGGGGCGTGCTTCAACAGGCCGGCGATGTAGCTCTTGCCGCCCTCGGACAGGCTGTAGGGGTCCTTGGCGTCGAAGAAGGCGTTCTTCTTGCCCTTAAAGAGCGACTGGTGGGTGTGCATGCCGCTGCCGTTCTGGCCGAAGATCGGCTTGGGCATGAAGGTGGCGTAGACGCCGTGCTTCATGGCGATCTCTTTGACGGTCAGGCGGTAGGTCATGGCCGCGTCGGCCATGGACAGGGCGTCGCTGAAGCGCAGGTCGATCTCGTGCTGGCTGGGGGCCACCTCGTGGTGGGAGTACTCCACCAGGATGCCCATCTTCTCCAGGGCCAGGATGGTGTCGCGGCGCAGGTCGCTGGCCACGTCCAGGGGGGTCAGGTCGAAGTAGCCGCCGCGGTCCAGGTACTCGGTGCCGGCGCTGTTCTTGAAATAGAAGAACTCCAGCTCCGGGCCCACGTACATGGTGTAGCCCAGGTCGGCGGCCTTCTTGAGCTGGCGCTTGAGCACGTAGCGGGGGTCGCCCTCATAGGGGGTGCCGTCGGGGTTGAGGATGTCGCAGAACATGCGGGCCACGGCCCCGGTCTCGGCCGGACGCCAGGGCAGGAGCGTGAAGGTGTTGGGGTCGGGCTTGGCCACCATGTCCGACTCGTCGATGCGGCAGAAGCCCTGGATCGAGGAGCCGTCGAAGCCCATGCCCTCGTCGAAGGCGCCCTCCAGCTCCTTGGGCGTGATGGCGAAGCTCTTGAGGACCCCCAGGATGTCGGTGAACCACAAACGGATGAACTTTACGTTGTTGTCCTTCACCGCCTTGAGGACGCTCTCTTTGGTCATTCCTGCCATGCTCTGAACCTCCTAGACTAGTTGCTTTCCGTGGCTTGCCGTCCGCCGCGCCCAGGGCGCGCACCAAGCCCGGCCCTCAGGGTAAACCAACGCGGCTGTCTCTACAAAAACGTCGCTTGACTGCCTTATCAGCAAATTTTACGCCAATGCCGGGGCACAAAGGCAACCTTTTGTTTTGGGTATCATTTTTATCAAAGCCTCACCACAAGGCGCCGTGCCGGCCTACCAATCGGTGGGTTTAACCCCCTGCCGGCATACCAAACGGTAGGTGCGCACGCCTTTATCGCACCCGCTCAGCCCATGGCCGGCGGCGCGATCCGCCGGCCGGGCCGGGAAGCGCCGCCGGAGAAGGCCGGCGTCGGCCTTATCCGGCGGCGGGTCTGGCGGGTGGTCGCAAGCGGCCCGCGCGGGCCGCGGCAGGAGTCTTTCGGCCTCCCGCTAGAAGTTCAGGGTCAGGGTCAGGCCGAAGTAGCTCTTGCTGTCATAGCCGGCCGCGTCCTTGATCTTGCTGTCCAGCAGCCACACCTGGTAGAAGGCCGGGGTGATGTTGATCCAGTCCATGATCTTGATCGGCACGCCCACCGTCAGCAGGCTGTCGGTGAAGGCGTCCTCGTCGGTGCCGCCCCAGTAGAACTTGTTGTTGTCCTTGTCGCCCCAGGCCCCGCTGATGCTGGCGGCCAGGCTCACGCTCACGTCCTTGGCCATGGCCGGCAGTTCATAAGCATAGCTGAGCGCGGCCAGCACGTACACGCCGTGGGACTCGTCCACGTCCTTATATATCTTCACGGAGGGGGTCACGATCCAGTTGTAGGCCACGCCCGCGTAGAGCTCGGTGGTGGGCTCGAAGCTGGTGTTGGGGAACTCGTAGTGGATGACGCCCACCGGGATGCTGAAATCGCCCAGGCTGAAGGCGTACTCGGCCGTGATGTCGATCTCGCTGAACTTGTTCTTGCGGCCGTTGATGTCGGTCAGGTCCCAGTTGCCCCACACGTTGAAGGTGAAGCCGTTCTTGGCGATGTTCAGCGCCGGCTGCAGGGTGGGGTCGTCCACCTGCATGATGCCGCGCCAGATGTACTTGGTCATGTAGGCGGCGCTGAAATCCACCGCCCAGCCCTTCTCCTTCTCGTCCGCGGCCAGGGCCGTGCCAGCCGCCATGGGTGCCGCCAACCCCAGAACCAGCACCATGATCCCGATCAGCTTCTTCATTGCCTCGATCTCCTTTTTTGCCCTTGTCCAGGACCGGGCCCACCCCGGCCCCCTGATGTCGGGTCGTCAACCGGCGGCGCGCCGCCCTTGCCGAGGCAGCATGGCAAGGCATGTGCCAGATGGGAAACCGGATGGGACCGGGGGTGATAAGCTAAGAAGATTTAGATGGTTATGGTTACAAAAACGTTACGGGCGCCCGCCGGCGCCCGTAACGTTTGGATACCTTGGGGTATGATTTATGGCCTGGCCCTACGTTCTTGTGCGAAACCGCCGGGGGTCGATGCCATACTTGTTCACCCTGAGGCCCATCAGGCGCTCGCTGATGCCCAACTGGCGGGCCGCCTTGGCCTTGTTGCCGCGGCTGTTCTTGAGCGCCTCGATGATCAGCTCCCGCTCCACGTTCTCCAGGGTGGCCTCCAGGGTGCCCTGGTGCATGGTGCCGGAGTGCTCGGCGGTCTGCAGGGTGGGGGGCAGGTGGTGGCCGTGGATGACCTCGTCGGTGGAAAGCAGCACCGCCCGCTCGATGCAGTTTTCCAGCTCGCGCACATTGCCCGGCCAGTGGTAGCTCATGAGCATGTCGATGGCCGGGGTGGAGATGCGCCGGATGGCCTTGTGGTTCTCGCGGCTGTATTTTTCGGCGAAATAGTTGGCCAGGAGCAGGATGTCGGTGCCGCGCTCGCGCAGGGGCGGCACATGGACCGGAAACACGTTGAGCCGATAATAGAGATCCTGGCGGAACTGGCCGCGGTCGATGGCCTCCTCCAGGTCGCGGTTGGTGGCCGCGATGACCCGCACGTCGGTCTTGATGGTGGCGGTGCCGCCCACCCGCTCGAACTCGCGCTCCTGGATGACCCTGAGCAGCTTAACCTGGGTGGCGGCGGAGAGGTCGCCCACCTCGTCCAGGAACAGAGTGCCGCCGTCGGCCAGCTCGAAACGCCCCTTGCGCATGTTCACCGCGCCGGTGAAGGCGCCCTTCTCGTGGCCGAAAAGCTCGCTTTCGATCACGCTTTCGGGCAGGGCCGCGCAGTTGACCTTGATGAAGGGCTTGCTGGAGCGGAAGCTGTTGAAATGGATGGCGTGGGCCACCAGCTCCTTGCCGGTGCCGCTCTCGCCCCGGATGAGCACGGTGGTGTTGCTGGGGCTGACCTGGGCGATGAGATCGTAGACGATCTGCATGGCCTTGGATTTGCCGATGATGTTGGCCGGCTGGAAACGGTCCTTCAAGGTCTGGTTCAGTCGCAGGTTCTCCTCGCGCAGCCGCTCCTGCTCCTCCAGGGCCTGCTGCCTGAGGCGCACCGCCTGGGCGATCATGCTGCCGATGACCTGCAACACCCGCACGTCCTCGTCCAGGTTGACGGTGTCGCTGAACAGGCGGTCGGCGCTGAGCGCGCCCACGGTCTCGTTGCCCAGCTTGATGGGCACGCAGATGAAGGAGATGTCGCGCTTGTCCAGCTCGGCCCGCGCCCCGGTGCGGTCCAGGAAAAGCGGGTCCTCGGCGATGTGAGGCACCACCGCCGGCCGGCCGGTCTGCACCACCTTGCCGGTGACGCCCTCGCCCAGGGCGTAGCGGCCGCGCTCGCGCTGCTTGGCGCTGAGCCCATGGGCCGCCTCGATCATGATCTCGCCGGTCTCGCGGTTGAGCAGGGTGATGGTGCCGCGCAGCATGTTCATGTGCTTGGCCATGGCCGTGAGCACCGCGCCCATCACGTCGCGCAAGTCCAGGCTCTGGTCCAGGGTCTGGCTGATCTCGAAAAGCAGGGTGAGCTCCTGCACCTCGCGCTGGAGCTTTACATTTTCGGCTCGCTGGGCCTGCATGATCCCCCTCTTGGCCGCCTGGCGGCTACCAACCTGTAAGTGACGGGGACGAATCATACCACATGGTAGGCAAACAAACAAACCCGCGCCGCGGCAAAGGCCGAAGTGGACATTGGCGGCCTCCGAGCAGCCCCGGCGGGCGTTGCGGATAGGGATAAGGTTGCATTAACCTGCCCGCATGACGGACGATGACCCGCCTAAACCCCGGAGAACGCCGATGCTGCCCGCGCCGCGCAAGCCCAAGAAGGCCATCCAGGACGCCCAGGAGATCGAGCGCATACTGGACCGGGGCCAGGTGCTTTACCTGGCCATGAGCAAGGACGACCAACCCTACGTGTTGCCCTTCAATTACGGCCGCCAGGGCGGCCGCATCTATCTGCACACCGGCCGCCAGGGATTCAAGCACCAGTTCCTGGCCGCCAATCCCAGGGTCAGCTTCGCGGTGGCGGTGGACGTGGAGCTGGCCCCCGGCCAGAATGCCTGCGCCTGGGATTGCCGCTACCAAAGCGTGGTGGGCGTTGGCCGGGCCAGGGTGGTGGAGGACCCGGCCGAGCGCGAGCTGGGCCTGCGGGCCGTCACCGCCCACTACGCCGGCCCGGGCGAGCACGATTTCAGACCCGCATCCCTGGAGCGGGCCTGCGTGGTCTGCGTGGAGATCGACGCGCTGACCGGCAAGCGCAACCAAACCTAGCCCCGCATTTGATTGCCCCTTGCCCGCGCCGGCTTGCTAGACTGGTAGACAAGCCCACCGATCCGGGACGCCCCCAGGGCTCAGCCCAAGGATCCGTCCACCACCCACAAAAGCGAGGCGCGACATGAAAGCCCGGTTGCTGTCCCTCCTGTTCATCCTGGCCCTGGCCCTGGCCGCCGGCCCCGGCGCGGCCGCCGGCCCGGCCGTCAAGAAGCTGCCCGGCGACCAGGTCCTGGCCGATCTGCTGGCCGGCAACGCGCGCTTCGCCGCCGAAAAGACCCACAACCCCCACCGCGACCTCAAACGCGCCGCCCTCTCCGCCAGCGAGGACCAGGGGGACCACGCCCTGGCCACGGTGCTCTCCTGCTCGGATTCGCGGGTGCCGGTGGAGGTCATCTTCGACGTGGGCATCATGGACGTCTTCGTGATCCGAGTGGCGGGCAACGTGGCCCAGACCAACGAGACGGGCAGCATCGAATACGGCCTGGCCCACGTCCACACCCCGCTTCTGATGGTGCTGGGCCACAGCGGCTGCGGCGCGGTGGCGGCGGTCATCAACGAGGTGGAGGGCCGGCCGGCCCAATGGGAGCGCAACATCCCGCCCCTGGTGGCGCCCATCGTCCCGGCGGTGCAAAGGGCCAAGACCGCCCATCCGGGGCTGTGCTGCGCGGCGCTCGTGCCGGCGGCGGTGGAGGAAAACGTCTGGCAGTCGCTGGAGAACCTGTTCAAGGCCAGCCCGGCCGCCCGCGAGCTGGTCAAGGCCGGCAAGGTCAAGGCCGTGGGCGCGGTCTACGACCTGGCCACGGGCCGGGTGCGGGTGCTGGACCAGGCCCGGCCGGCGGCCATCCTGGCGGCGGTGGAGGCCATGCCCGACAAGGCCGTCGAGGTCTATTACACCGCCAAGTAAACGCCCCCTGTTGGCGGTTACATCAAGTTGCGCTCGCAGATCATACTTTTGCGCCTATACGATTAGACCATGTAAGCGCGGCAAGGGTTGCTTGGCACGGCTGAGCCAACAGGACATAAAAACTGTCATTGCGAGCGCAGCGAAGCAATCTCTTGCTCGCTTTCGTTCTAATATTGCAAGGCGTTATGTCGGTGGGATCAAGAGATTGCCGCGTCGCTTCGCTCCTCGCAATGACGGAATAGTCAATTGATAGGACGCGTGTATCACGGGTCGCTGATGGGTTGAGCGTATCGGCGCACATACTTTAAGCCCCCTCACCCTCCCCTCTCCCCCGCCAAGCGGGGGCGAGGGCGAAGCGAAAAGCCTGCGCCTCGCCGCCCGGTGTTTTCTCTCGCCCCCTCTCCCCCGGCTTCTGGGGGAGAGGGAGGGGTGAGAGGGTCTTCACCTTTGAGATCGCAACTTGGCCTCAGCCCTCCGTCTTGTCCGGCCGGGCATCCGGCGGGGCCTGGCAGGGGGCGTTCTTGGCCACCAGCCGGCCCAGGCGGGCGCACCACAGGGCCACGAAGGTGCGGCAGGAGCCGGAGCCGTCCACCGCCTCGTCCTGGGGCCAACTGGCCTCCGGGCAGCTCAGATCGCACCAGCGCATCAGGCCTCGCTCCCCCGCTCCTCTTCGGTTTGCAGGCTGTGGCGGGGCCGCGACTCCGGCGGGCGGGTGGGCAGGCGCACCGTGAACAGCGCCCCGCCACCCGGCCGATCGCCCACCATCAGCTCGCCGCCCAGCAGCAGCACCACGTCGCGGCAGACGGGCAGGCCCAGGCCGACCCCGTACTCCTTGGTGGTGTATAGGGGGTCGAAGATGCGGCTCCGCTCCGGGGGGGAGATGCCCGGCCCCTCGTCGCCCACGCTGAAAACCAGATGGCCGCCGTTGTCCTGGCCGACGCCCAGGTGGACCCGGCCGCCCGCGTGGGTGGCCTCGATGGCGTTCTGGACCAGGTTGGCCAGGGCGCGCACCAAAAGGTCGCGGTCGGTCACCGCCGGCGGCAGGTCCCGGCCCAGGCTCCAGACCGGCTCCTCCTGGGGCTGGCCGGCCGCGGCCACGGCCCGGGTCCAGGCCTCCTGCATCACCTGGCCGGGGTCCACCTCGCTGTAGTCCAGGTCGCGCTCGCGGTTCAGCTTGAAAAACTGCCCCAAAAGCTGCTCCAGGGCCTGCACCTCGTGCACGATGACCTTGACGTAGTTGCTGCGCGGGTCCTGGCGTTCGATGGTGCCGGCCAGGCGCTTGGCGAAACCGCCGATGACCATCAGCGGGTTGCGCAGCTCGTGGGCCAGGGCGCTGGTGAAGCGGGCCACCGCGGCGCTGCGCTCGGCCTGCATCACCAAGTTCCAGGTCTGGCGCAGGCGGCGGTTGGCCTGGGTCAGGTTCAGCAGCTCCTCGCGGATCTCCCCCACCTGCTCGGCCACCTTGAGGTCGATGCTGCCTCGCACCTGGTTGAGTTCGTCGGTGAGCGCGTCCAGACGCTGGCAGCGCAGCCAGGCCGCCACCGCCGCGGCCAACAGCCCGGCCAGCACGTCCAAAAAGCCCTGTTCGTCGGGCGTGAAGCCCACCCGCTGGCGGGTGGCCACGTTGAGCGCGCCCACCAGGTCGCCGTGCAGGATCAAGGGCAGGGCGCAGACCGCCTTGACCCCCAGCCCCGCCAGGGTGCGGCGGCGCTCCGGGTCGTCCAGGCCGTCCAGCGGCATCACCACCATCCGCCGGCGCTGGGCGGCCAAGCCGGAGAAGCCCTGCCCCAGATTCACCGCGCTGACTTGGGCCAGCGTCTCCGGCGGCACCCCGTGACTGGCCACCAGGCGCAGCACCCCGCCCCGCCTGAGGGCGTAGACCCGGCTGGGGCCCAGGCCCAGTTGGGCGTCCAGCTCGCCCAGGGCCAGGTCCAGGGCCAGGGGCAGATCCTCGATCTTGATCAGCGACTGGGCCAGGGTGCGCAACACCGCGCGGTGCCGGCCTTGGCCCTCTATGGCTGGTGGGTTGCCAGGGGGGTTCATGCGCGCCTGATCCCGGCGGACGGGCCGCCCCAAAAGTGAACCAACGCGGGGGTCAGTCAAGACCATAGCCGGGGCGCGACGCCGGGGTCAAGCGAACTCGCGCGCAACGCCTGCCCGGTTGACAAAAAATGCCCCGGCTGATAGCTTGCGGTGTTGGATTTTACTGGCTTTTTGGTAGGATAACCACGGGAGGCCCCACGGGGCCGGGTGCGGGGCATGCGCGGGGAAATCATCTGCGTCGGCGACGAGCTGACCAGCGGCCGGGTGGGCGACGCCAACGCCCGCTACGCCGCCGGCCGGCTGTGGCCCCTGGGCCTGGCCCCGGCGGCCATGACCACGGTGGGCGATGACCCGGAGGAGATCGTCGCCACCCTGGTCCGCGTCCTGGCGCGCTGCGACTGGCTCATCGTCAGCGGCGGCCTGGGCACCACCGAGGACGACCTCACCGCCGCCGCCGCCGCCCAGGCCCTGAACCTGCCGCTGGTGGAGGAGCCCGGCAAGCTGGCCGAGCTGACGGCCCTGGCCGCCGCCCGCGGCCGCCAGCTCACGCCGGAGGTCCGCCGCATGGCCCTGATGCCCGCCGGCGCGGTCAGCCTGGACCCCAGGAGCGCCGGATTCAGCCTGGAAACCGGCGGCAAGGCGCTGTATTTCCTGCCCGGCGTGCCGGAGGAGTTCGCGCGCATCATCGAGCGCCGGGTGCTTCCGGAGCTGGCCGCGCGCCTGGGCTCGGCCAGCCTGGTCACCCGCACCCTCAGGGTCTACGGCCTGCCCGAAAGCGAGGTGGGCCGCCGCCTGGCCGGGCTGGCCGCCGGGCGGGAGGGCGTGGGCCTGGGCTACTATCCGGTCTTCCCGGAGGTGCTGGTGGTGCTCTCCGCCCGGGCCGAAAGCCCGGAGGCGGCCCAGGCCCAGCTGGAGCCCCTGGCCGCCGAGGTCATGGCGCGCCTGGCCGATCACGTGGTGGTGAGCGACGGCGCCAGCCTGGAGGAGCGAGTGGGCGAGCTGCTCAAGGCCGGCGACCTCACCCTGGCCTGCGCCGAGTCCTGCACCGGCGGCCTCATCGGCCACCGCCTGACCCAGGTGGCCGGCTCATCGGCCTATTTCGAGCGCGGCTACGTGGTCTACAGCAACCGGGCCAAGACTGAACTGCTAGACGTAAAGCCCGGCACCATCGCCCGCCATGGCGCGGTGAGCGAGGAATGCGCGCTGGAGATGGCCCTGGGCGCGCGCATCAACGCCAGGTGCGACCTGGGCCTGTCCGTGACCGGCATCGCCGGCCCGGAGGGCGGCAGCCCGGACAAGCCGGTGGGCACGGTCTGGTTCGGCCTCAGCGACCAGCACGGCGCCAGGGCCCAGGTGCGCCGCTTTTTCGGCGACCGCCGCATGGTCAAGCTCCAGGCGGCCGAAACCGCCCTGGACCTCTTGCGCCGCCACCTGGAGGCGGCCCGGTGAGGCTCTTCGTGGCCCTGGAGCTGCCGGAGCCGGCCAAGGCGGCCGCGGCCGGGGTCATGGCCGAGCTGAAGCGCGCCGGCGCGGACCTGAAGTGGGTGGACCCGGCCAATCTGCACCTGACCCTGAAGTTCCTGGGCGAGACGCCCCCGGAGCGCCTGGACGAGATCACCGTCGCCCTTCAGCGGGCCTTGACCGGAGCGCCTCCCCTGGAGCTGGGCTTGGCCGGGGCCGGGGCCTTTCCCGGCCTGGGACGGCCCCAGGTGGTCTGGCTGGGGGTGAACGGCCAGGCGGACCGGCTGGCGGCCCTGGCTGCGGCCATCCAGACCGCCCTGGCCGGGCTGGGCTTTCCGCCCGAAGGCCGGGCTTTCCAGGCCCACCTGACCCTGGCCCGCGCCCGCCGGGGCCGGGGCAAGCCGGGACCGCCTCCCCGTTCGCTGGCCCAGGCCCTGGCCGGGCTGGCCGGCTGGCGAGGGCCGGAGTTCCTGGCCGAGAGGGTGGCGCTGATGGAGAGCACCCTGACCCCGGCCGGGCCGATCTACCGCCCGCGCTGGGTCTACGCGTTGGGCGGCGGGCCGCTGGCGGAACCAGCTTGCTAGCTAGCCTCACGTTTAGTATAAGAAATAGGTGACGGCCGCGGCGGGCGGCCCAGCCTCAATACCTTTAGGAACGGAGCGAGAGCAATGGCCGAAAAAGAGCCCAAGTCCCCGGAAAAAGAGCGGGACAAGGCCCTGGACAGCGCGCTGAAGCAGATCGAGCGCAACTTCGGCCGGGGGGCCATCATGCGCCTGGGGGCCGACCAGGCCGCCAGCGACGTGACCGCCATCTCCTCCGGCTCCCTGGGCCTGGACCTGGCCACCGGCGTGGGCGGCGTGCCCAGGGGCCGGGTCACCGAGATCTACGGCCCGGAGTCATCGGGCAAGACCACGCTCACCCTGCACGTCATCGCCGAGGCCCAGAAGGCCGGCGGGGTGGCGGCTTTCATCGACGCCGAGCACGCCCTGGACGTGGCCTATGCCAAGAAGCTGGGCGTGAACGTGGACGAGCTTCTGGTCAGCCAGCCCGACACCGGCGAGCAGGCCCTGGACATCGCCGAGATACTGGTGCGCTCCGGCGCGGTGGACGTGCTCGTGGTGGACTCGGTGGCCGCCCTGGTGCCCAAGGCCGAGCTGGACGGCGAGATGGGCGACAGCCACGTGGGGCTTCAGGCCCGGCTGATGAGCCAGGCCATGCGCAAGCTCACCTCGGTCATCAGCAAGAGCCGCACCGCGGTGATCTTCATCAACCAGATACGCATGAAGATCGGGGTGATGTTCGGCAATCCCGAAACCACCACCGGCGGCAACGCGCTGAAGTTCTACGCGAGCCTGCGCCTGGACATCCGCCGCATCGGCAAGCTCAAGGCCGGAGAGGAGGAGGTGGGTAGCCGCACCCGCGTAAAGGTGGTCAAGAACAAGGTGGCCCCGCCGTTTAAGCAGGCCGAGTTCGACATCATGTTCGGCGCCGGCATCAACAAGCTGGGCGAGGTGCTGGACATGGCCGTGGCCGAGGACCTGGTGGCCAAGAGCGGAGCCTGGTATTCCTACGGCGAGGAGCGCATGGGCCAGGGCCGCGACAACGCCATCGGATTTTTGCGCGACCACCCGGAGGTGGCCGCCCAACTGGAGGAGCGCCTGCGCGCCAAGCATGGCCTGAAGCCCCTGGCCCCCGGCGAGGCCAGCTACGAGCCGGAGGATTAAGCAGACCTCGCCAAACAACCCCGCACCCGGACCCCGTTGAGTCCGGCCCACGCAAAGGACGACCCATGGCCAAGACCGGCAACGAACTGCGCCAGCTTTTCCTGGATTACTTCAAGAACCAGGGTCACCAGGTGGTGGCCAGCAGCGCGCTGGTGCCCCAGGACGACCCCAGCCTGCTGTTCACCAACGCGGGCATGGTGCAGTTCAAGCAGGTCTTCCTGGGCCAGGAGAAGCGCGACTACACCCGCGCCACCACCTGCCAGAAGTGCTTCCGGGCCTCCGGCAAGCACAACGACCTGGAGAACGTGGGCTTCACCCCCCGCCACCACACCTTCTTCGAGATGCTGGGCAACTTCAGCTTCGGCGACTATTTCAAGGAGCGGGCGGTGGTCTTCGCCTGGGAGCTCTTGACCCAAGGCTACGGCCTGGATCCCAAGGACCTTTGGGTGAGCGTGCACGAAAAGGACGACGAGGCGGCCCAGCTCTGGGAGAGCAAGGTGGGCGTGCGCCCCGACCGCATCGTGCGCCTGGGCGACAAGGACAACTTCTGGGCCATGGGCGACACCGGCCCCTGCGGCCCCTGCTCCGAGATCCACATCGACCAGGGTCCGGAGGTGGGCTGCGGCGGACCCGACTGCCACGTGGGCTGCGACTGCGACCGCTATCTGGAACTGTGGAACCTGGTCTTCATGCAGTTCAACCGCGACGCGGCCGGCAACATGACCCCCCTGCCCCGGCCCAGCATCGACACCGGCATGGGCCTGGAGCGCATCAGCGCCGTGGCCCAGGGCAAACTTTCCAACTACGACAGCGACCTGTTCACACCCATCCTGCAAAGAGCCGGCGAGCTGGCCGGGCTGGCCTATGGCGCGGCGGCCACGAGCGACACCAGCCTGCGCGTCATCGCCGACCACGCCCGCGCCTGCACCTTCCTCATCAGCGACGGCATCCTGCCCAGCAACGAAGGGCGCGGCTACGTGCTGCGCCGCATCCTGCGCCGGGCCGCCCGCCACGGCCGCAAGATCGGCCTGATGAAGCCCTTCCTGCACGACGTGGCCATGACCGTCATCGACTCCATGCAGGCGGCCTATCCCAGCCTGAGCGAGGCCAGGGCCTTCATCGCCAAGGTGGTCCAGAGCGAGGAGGAGCGCTTCGGCGAGACCCTGGACACCGGCCTGAAGCTGCTCACCGAGGTCTTGGCCGAGGCCAGGGCCAGGGGCGAGAACAGCGTCTCCGGCGAGATGGCCTTCAAGCTCTACGACACCTACGGCTTCCCGCTGGACCTCACCATGACCATCGTGGCCGAGGAGGGCTTCGGGGTGGACGAGGCCGGCTTCGAAACCGCCATGGCCCGCCAGAAAAGCCGCAGCCGCGCGGCCTGGAAGGGCTCCGGCGACCACGAGATCCCCCCGGCCCTGGCGGCGCTGCGCGCCCAGGGCTTCCGCAGCGAGTTCCTGGGCTACGAGGGCCTGGAGGCCCAGGGCGTGGCCGAGCTGATCCTGGTGGAGGGCGAGCCGGTGGAGGCCGTGGGCCTGGGCCAGGCGGCCGAGGTGGTCTGCCCGCGCACGCCCTTCTACGGCGAGGCCGGCGGCCAGGTGGGCGACGTGGGCGAAATGATCGGCCCCAGGGGCAAGGCCAAGGTGGTTGGCGCCACCAAGCCCGGCGGCGAGGTGATCGTGCACCAGGTGGAGGTGGTCGAGGGCGTCATCGCCCAGGGCGACGCCCTGACCCTCAAGGTGGACCCCCAGACCCGCGCCGCCACCGCCGCCAACCACAGCGCCACCCATCTGCTGCACGCCGCCCTGCGCCAGACCCTGGGCCAGCACGTCAAGCAGGCCGGGTCCATGGTCAGCCCCGAACGCCTGCGGTTTGACTTCAGCCACTTCCAGGCCCTGACGCCCGACGAGATCCGGGCCGTGGAGCGCCGGGTCAACGCCGGCATCCGGCAGAACATCGCGTTAAAAACCACCGTGATGGGCATCGACGAGGCCATGGCCGCCGGCGCCATGGCGCTTTTCGAGGAGCGCTACGGCGACACCGTGCGCCTGGTGGAGGTGCCCGGCGTAAGCAAGGAGCTCTGCGGCGGCACCCACACCGGACGCACCGGCGACATCGGCCTCTTTAAGATCGTCTCCGAGTCCTCGGTGGCGGCCGGGGTGCGCCGGGTGGAGGCCCTGACCGGGGCCGCGGCCCTGGAGGCCTTCCTGGCCCTGGAGGACGAGCTGGGCCGGGCCGCCAACGCGCTCAAGTGCCCCCGCTCCGAGGTGGCCGACAAGGCGGCCAAGCTCCAGGCCGGCCTCAAGGAGCGCGAACGCGAGCTGGAGGCCATGAAGGCCCGCCTGGCCGGGGCCGGCTCCCGCGACCTCATGGCCGACGCACTGGAGATCGGCGGGGTCAAGGCGCTCATCACCCAGGTGGAGATCGACAACCCCAAGGCCCTGCGCGAGGTGGCCGACAACCTGCGCGAGCGCATCGGCTCCGGGGTGGTGGTGCTGGGCGCGGCGGCCGAGGGCAAGGCCTTCCTGCTGGCCCTGGTCACCAAGGACCTGGCCGGCCGCTTCCACGCCGGCAACATCGTCAAGGCCCTGGCCCCCATGGTGGGCGGCGGCGGCGGCGGCCGGCCGGACCTGGCCCAGGCCGGCGGCCAGCAGCCGGAGAAGCTGACCGAGGCCCTGGCCAAGGCCCCGGAGATCATCGCGGCCCAGGCCGCGGGCAAGTAACCCAACGCCAAGCCGCCGGGCGGCAGGTCGGCAATACACGGGCGGGGATAAACCGGTGCCTGGGGCGGGAGTCGAACCCGCACGACCCGGCAATACACGGGCGGGGATAAACCCCACCCCTGCATTAACGGTCAAGGCTACGCCACCATCATTGGCCTTCAGCTTATTTCTTGATGTCGCGGCGGGGGTATCCCCGCCCGTCTTTTCTTTCCCGCCAAGAAACAGATCAACGCCGTTAGGCGCCCCGCCACCCCCACAACTGAACGAGGCGCCTCCCACCTGGGAGACGCCCCGCTGGTTCGCGCGCGCCTGTCCTAGAACGGCGTGGGCGGACCGCCGCGGTCCTGCTCCAGGACCACGCGCGGGCTCTCCACGTTGGGCGGGGCCGACAAAAGGTCGCGCCGGTCCTCCTGGCGCTTGGCCCGCTGCTCCGGCGTCATCTTCTCCAGCTCGGCCTGGGCCTTGTTGATGTTGGCCATGGCCTCGCCGTAGAGGCCTATGTCCGGATACTGGGTCATGACCCGCTTGAAGCGGCCGATGGCGGCCTCGTACTGTTTGGAGCGCATGTAGAACCGGCCCACGAACATGTCGTGGCCGGCCTGGCGCTCATAGGCCTCGCGCAGCCGCGGCATGGCCTTCTGGGCCTGCTCGCTCTTGGGAAACTGGGTGATCAGGCGCTGGAAGGCCTCGGCGGCCTTGCGGGCGTTGCTGGGATCCCGGTCCACCGTGAGCATCTGGCCATGGTAGACCATGCCCAACTGGAAGTAGGCGTAGGGCACGGCCTCGTTCTTGGGATGCAGGCGGATGAAGTCGTCGTAGGCCAGGGCGGCCTCGTCAAAGCGCTTGGCCTTCAGATAGGCGTCGGCCACCCGCAGGTCGGCCAAAAGGGCGTACTTGCTGTAGGGGTAGCGGTCCTTGAGCTGCTGGTACAGGTCGGCCGCGTCGTCGTACTTGCCATCCTTGTAGGCCTGCTCGGCCTCGTTGGCCAGATATTGGGCGGGCACGTCGAAGGCCTCGGCGCGGTCCTTGCCGCCGCCCAGGCCCTTCCACATGCCGCCCAGCCAGCCGCAGCCGCTTGATCCGGCCAGGGCCAGGGCCAGGGTGAGAGCCATCAGTGCTCGCCGGGCTTGCATGGGGTCTGCCTTTCCAGCGCCGAGACGGCGCGTGCGCTGATCGGCCTCCGCCGGCGGCGGGGCGAATCCTGGGCTAGTGTCCTTCCAGATAACGTTGGGCCGCGTAGGCGGCCAGGGCGCCCTCGCCGGCGGCCACCACGATCTGCTTGAGCAGGCTGACGCGGCAATCGCCGGCGGCGAAAACGCCAGGCAGGCTGGTGGCGCAGTTCTGGTCGGTGATGATGAAACCCTGCTCGTCCATCTCCACCGCCCCGGCCACGCAGGCGGTGTTGGGCGTGGTGCCCACGAAGACGAAGGCCCCGTCGCAGGCGATGATCTTCTCCTCGCCGGTCTTGAGATCCTTCAGCCGGACCCTTTCCACCCCCAGCAGGGCGCTGCCCTCGATGGCCACCGGCGCGTGGGACCACAGCACCTCGATGGCGGGGTTGGCCGCCACCCGCTCGCAGAGCACCGCGCAGGCGCGCAGCTCGTCGCGGCGGTGGACCAGGTAGACCTTCTTGGCGAAGCGGGTCAGGTAGCCGGCCTCCTCGGCCGCGGTGTTGCCGCCGCCGAAGGCCACCACCACCTTGTCGCGGAAAAACGGGCCGTCGCAGGTGCCGCAATAGGAGACGCCCCGGCCGGCGAACTCGGCCTCGCCGGGCGCGCCCAGCTTTTTGGGGCTGGCCCCCAGGGCCAGGATCACGGCCTTGGCCGCGATCTCGCCCTGGCTGGTGGCCACGATCCTGCGCCCGCCGTCGGCCCGCAGGCCCGTGACCTCCACGCTCCGGATGGGCAGCTCGAACCTGAGGGCGTGATCGCGGAAACGGTCGGAGAGATCGAAGCCGCTAACCCCGGCCACGTCGCCGGGCCAGTTCTCAACCCAGTGGGTGTTGAGCACCTGGCCGCCGGGGCTCAGGCGCTCCAGGAGCACCGCGTCCAGGCGGGAGCGGGCGGCGTAAAGCCCCGCGGTCAGGCCGGCCGGCCCGCCGCCGATGATGACCAGGTCGCGTTCTTCCATGCGGTGCCGCCCCTCGCGGGCCGTTAGAGCAGCTTGTTCAGGGCCTGCTCGATGTGGCTCTTGCTCACCGCGCCGGTGATCTGGTCGGCCACGGCGCCGGCCTTGAACATGATCAGGGTGGGGATGGCGCGGATGCCGTACTGGCCGGGGGTCTTGGGGCTCTCGTCCACGTTGAGCTTGGCCACCTTCACCTTGCCGGCGTACTGCTCGGAGAGCTCTTCCACCACCGGGGCGATGGCCCGGCAGGGACCGCACCACGAGGCCCAGAAGTCCACCAGCACCGGGAGGTCGCTCTTGAGAACCTCGGCCTCGAAGGTATCGTCGGTCACCTGGAGCACGTTTCCTGCCATCTCGTTGTCTCCTTGGGCGAAAGGTTCCGCAGCAAACATTGCGCGGCGCTAGGCGGGCAAATAGCCCAAATCACTCATGCCTAAATCTATAGACCGGCGTTCCGGCTTTGTCAACGCGCCGCTGGCCGGCCGTGGTTGACTATGCCCAAAAGGCTACCTAAGATGTCGCCGTCAGGCAAGGAGGCGTTTTGTCAAAATCTCGCACCATCTTCGTCTGCGCCCAGTGCGGGGCCACCAGCCCCAAATGGCTGGGCCGCTGCCCGGCCTGTCAGAGCTGGGACAGCTTGGCCGAATCCGCGCCCGCCCCGGCCGCCGCCGCCCCGGCCCCGGCCGTCCCCCAGGCCCTGCGCCATGCCCGCGCCGAGGACGAGAGCCGCACCCCCACCGGCCTGAGCGAGCTGGATCGGGTGCTGGGTGGGGGCCTGGTGCCGGGCATGGTGGTGCTGGTGGGGGGCGAACCGGGCATCGGCAAATCCACCCTGATGCTGCAACTAGCCGCCAGTCTTAGTCAATCCGGCCAAAGGCCCCTCTATGTCTCGGCCGAGGAATCCGCCCGCCAGGTGGGCCTGCGCGCCCGCCGCCTGGGCCTGGCCGATAGCCCGCTCATGCTCCTGGCCGAAACCGGCCTGGAGCCCGTCGCCACGGTCTGGCGCGAGGGCGGCTACAACGCCGTGGTGCTGGACAGCGTGCAGGCCGCGCGCAGCGACGAGGCCCCCGGCCTGGCCGGCTCGGTGGGCCAGGTGCGGGCGGTGGCCGCCCGCCTGGCCGCCGTGGCCAAGCAGACCGGGGCCGCGCTTTTCTTGGTGGGCCACGTCACCAAGGAAGGCGCCCTGGCCGGCCCCAGGGTGCTGGAGCACCTGGTGGACACGGTGCTCTACTTCGAGTCCGAGCCGGCCATGCGCCTGCGGCTCTTGCGCGCGGTCAAGAACCGCTTCGGGGCCACCGACGAGGTGGGGGTCTTCGAGATGACCGAGGAAGGCCTGCTGCCGGTGGTGAACCCCTCGGCGGTCTTTTTGGCCCACCGTCCGGCCGGCGCGCCGGGCAGCGCGGTCTGCGCCGCGGTCAGCGGCTCGCGGCCCTTGCTGGTGGAGGTCCAGGCCCTGGTCAGCCCGTCGGGCCTGGCCATGCCCCGCCGCCAGGCCCTGGGGGTGGATTCCGGCCGGCTGCACATGCTCTGCGCGGTGCTGGCCATCCACGCCGGCCTGGATCTATCGGGCCACGACGTCTTCGTCAACGTCACCGGCGGGATAAAGCTCAATGAGCCGGCCGCCGACCTGGCCGTGGCCGCGGCCGTGGCCAGCAGCTTCCACGCCCGCGCGCTGCCGGCCGACCTGGTCTGCTTCGGCGAGGTGGGCCTGGCCGGCGAGCTGCGGGCCGTGGGCCGGACCGGCGCGCGCCTGGCCGAGGCCGGGCGTCAGGGCTTCGCCCGCGCGCTCACCGCCAGCCTGCCGCCGGGCGGCAAGCCGGCGGGAATCGCGGTGATGAGCGCCGAGCGCCTGGGCCAGGCCCTGGAGATGATGTGGTAGGGCCGGATTGAACCCCACCAGAGCGCTTCACTCAAGGGATCATTGAAAAATAGCTGTCATTGCGGGCGCAGCGGGGCAATCTTCCGTTGTCTCTTTTTCCGGAAACGACAAAGGGAGATTGCCGCGTCGCAACCCAAAGGGGTTGCTCCTCGCAATGACGGATCACGGCAGGATGCGCCGGTGGCGCGGGGCGGAGCCGGAAGTTACTACTCCGCTTCCCGCGCCAACGCCTCGACGCGGCCGCGCACCTCGGCCGGGCTCAGGCCGGTTTCCCGGCAGATGCGGGCCACGTCCTCGGCCTCCGGGTGCAGCCGCCAGGCATCGCCCACCCGGGCGCGCTTGACCCTGGCCGGCCCCCAGGGCGTGTCCAGCGTGACCTGGTCGCGGGGCAGGATGCGGCGCCGGCAGTCGCGCAGGCGCACCCCCAGGCTGGTGGTTTGGGCGAGCATCAGCGCGGCCAGCTCCTCGGCCTGGTGGGGCCGGGCCAGGGCGATGGCCATCAGCCCCGGCCGGCCCTTTTTCATGAGTAGCGGCGCGCAGGCCACGTCCAAGGCCCCGGCGTCCAGAAGCCGCTGGCTGACCACAGGCCAGTCCTCCGGGCTCATGTCGTCGATGTGACAGACGATCTCGGTCACGAGGTCGGCCTGGGCCGCGTCCGCGGCCGTCTCGCCCTGGGCCGCGTCCGCCGCCGTCTCGCCGCAGACCAGGCGCACGATGTTCGGCCCGCCCCGGCTGGGCCGGCTGCCGCCGCCGATGCCCTGGCCGACCAGCCGCATGGCCGGCAGCCCGCCGAAGCCCTCGGCCAGGGTGGCCACCAGGGCCGCGCCGGTGGGGGTGACGGTCTCCACCTCCTCCGGCCAGGCCACGACCGGCGCGTCCTTGAGCAGCTCCAGCACCGCCGGGGCCGGCAGGGGGATGCGGCCGTGGGCGCAGTCCACGAAGCCCCGGCCCAGGGGCAGCGGCGAGCAGACTATGCGCGGAAAGCCCAGCCAGGCCAGCCCGGCGCAGAAGGCGGTGATGTCCACGATGGCGTCCAGGGCGCCCACCTCGTGGAAATGCACCCGCTCGGCCGGGATGCCGTGCACCCGGCCCTCGGCCGCGGCCAGACGCTCGAAAACCCGCGCGGCCGGCCCGCCCACGGCCGGCGGCAGCCCGGCCAGGATGGCCTTGACCTCGGCCAGGCCGCGATGGGCGTGGCCGGCCGGGGCCGGATGATGGTCGTGGCCTTGGTGATGATGCTCGTGCTCTTGCTCGTGGCCGTGGCCGTGCGCGTGATCATGACCGTGGTGGTGCGCGTGGTGATGGTGGTGGGCGTGGCCGTGGGCCTCCTGCGCCAGCTCGCGCACCACCAGCCGCCGGGCGCTGAGGCCCATGTGCTCCACCACGGCCTGGTCCACCGCCACCTCGCCAGAGAGGCCCATGGCCGCGATCAGGCCCCGGAGTTCCTCCAGGGGCCAGCCCAGATCGAGGAGCGCGCCGGCCAGCATGTCGCCGGAGAGCCCGCCGCAGGCGTCCACGTAGAGCAGCCTAGCCACGTTTCTTCTCCTGGCCAGGCTTCCTGGCGGACGGGGCCTTGGCCTTGCCGGCCGCCGGCTTCGTGGCCGCAGTCTTCTTGGCGGCCTTTTTCTTGCGCGGCGGCTTGGGCAGCCTTGGCGGGCCAGTGAGCGCCAGCTCCAGCACCTGATCCATGTGGCTGACGAAGCGGATGTCCAGGGCGCGCCGCACCTTGGGCGGAATCTCGCTGACTTCCTTCTGGTTCTTCTCCGGCACCGCGATGAGCTTGATGCCCGCGCGCAGGGCGGCCAGGGCCTTTTCCTTCAGCCCGCCGATGGGCAGCACCTTGCCGGTGAGCGTCACCTCGCCGGTCATGGCCACGTCCTCCTTGACCGGCACCCCGGTCAGCGCGCTGACGATGGCCGTGCAGATGGTGATGCCGGCGCTGGGGCCGTCCTTGGGGATGGCCCCGGAAGGCACGTGCAGGTGCAGGTCCAGGTCCTCGTAGAAGCCGGTCTTGAGGCCGAACTCCCTGGCCCGGCTGCGGGCATAGGAGAGCGCGGCCTGCACCGATTCCTTCATCACCTCGCCCAGGCTGCCGGTGATGGTCAGGTTGCCCTTGCCCTCGGTGAGCCCCACCTCCACCCTAAGCACCTCGCCGCCGAAGGCCGTCCAGGCCAGGCCGGTGGCCACCCCCACCTCGCCCTCGCCGCGCTCCTCCTCCGGCAGGAACTTGGGCACGCCCAAAAGCTTGCCCACGCCCTTGGGGGTCACCCGGAAAGGCCCCTTCTTGCCCTCGGCCAGGCGGCGGGCCAGCTTGCGGCAGATGCCGGCCAGCTCGCGCTCCAGGTTGCGCAGGCCGGCCTCGCGGGTGTAGTCGCGGATCACCTGCATGACGGCCGCGTCGCTGACGGCCACCTGGCCGGGCTTGAGCCCGTGCTCCTTGAGCTGGCGGGGCAGGAGATGCCGCCGGGCGATGGCCACCTTGTCCTCGTCGGTGTAGCCGGTTAGCTCGATCACCTCCATGCGGTCAAGCAGGGCCTCCGGGATGGTGTCCTCCATGTTGGCCGTGGCGATGAACATGACCTTGGACAGGTCAAAGGGCAGGTTGAGATAGTGGTCGCTGAAGCTGTTGTTCTGCTCTGGGTCCAGCACCTCCAAGAGCGCGCTGGTGGGGTCGCCGCGGTAATCGGCCCCCACCTTGTCCACCTCGTCGATCATGAAGACCGGGTTGTTGGCGCCGGCGGTTTTGAGCCCCTGGATGATGCGGCCGGGCAGCGCGCCGATGTAGGTGCGGCGGTGGCCGCGTATTTCGGCCTCGTCGCGCACCCCGCCCAGGCTGATGCGCACGAACTTGCGCCCCATGGCCCTGGCGATGGAGCGGCCCAGGCTGGTCTTGCCCACGCCGGGAGGCCCCAGGAAGCAGAGGATCGGGCCCTTCATCTTGGGATTGAGCTTGCGCACCGCCAGGTATTCCAGGATGCGCTCCTTGACCTTCTTCAGGTCGTAGTGGTCCTGGTCCAGGATGCGCTGGGCCTTGGCGATCTCGATGCGGTCCTTGCTGGATTCCTGCCAGGGCAGCTCCAGGATCCAATCCAGATAGCCGCGCACGATGGTGGCCTCGGCCGCCTCCGGCTGCATCATCTCCAGCCGGCCGAGCTGCTTCATGGCCTCCTTGCGCGCCTGTTCCGGCATGGCCTTTTTCTCCAGGGCCTGGCGCAGGTCCATGAGCTCCTGATGGCGGTCCTCGGCGTCGCCCAGCTCGCGGCGGATGGCCCTAAGCTGCTCGCGCAGGTAGTACTCGCGCTGACTCTTGGTCATCTCCTCCTTGGCCTCGGATTGTATCCGGGCCTGCATGGTGGAGACTTCCAGCTCCTTGCCCAGGTGCTCGTGCACCTTGCGCAGGCGCAACACCGGGTCGGTCTCGGCCAGGATGTCCTGGGCCTCCGGTATCTTCAGGCGCAGGTTGCTGGCCACCAGGTCGGCCAGGCGGCCGGCGCCCTCCACCGAGTTCAATATGGCCACCACGTCGCCGGAGAGCAGGCCGCGCAGCGAAAGTATCTTCTCGCTGGCCTCGCGCACCGAGCGCATCAGGGCCTCCACCTCCACCGGCAGCTCGGCCTCGTCCTCGGCCTCGTCCTCGGCCTCGTCCAGGGGCTCGATGCCCACCTCGATGAAGGGCTTGCTGCGCTCCCAGGCCGTGACCCTGGCGCGGGTGATGCCCTGCACCAACACCTTCAGCCGACCGTCTGGCAGCCGGAGCTGGCGCATTATCATGCCCACCGTGCCCACCTCGTGCAGATCCTCGGAGCCGGGGTGCTCCACGTTCTGGTCGCGCTGGGCGGCCAGGAAGACCAGCTGGTCGCGGGCCATGGCCGCTTCCACCGCCGCCACCGAGCTGTCGCGGGCCACGAACAGCGGCAGGATCATGTAAGGGAAGACGACGACGTCGCGCACCGGCAACAGTGGCAGGCTGTCGGGCAGGGGGGTCTCCTCCAGGTCATCCGCGGGCGGGGCCTCGACCTCGGCCGGCGGGGCCGCCTTGCTCTCGTCCAGGGACTGGCTCATGATCCCTTCATCCGGGGCTAGGGGGTGGGCAGCGGGGCGCCTGGGCCGGGGCGGCCGGGGCCTTGCCATCGTAACAGATGCCCCCCGCCTGTCAACCAAAGCCGCGCCCGCGGGCGCGCCGCGCGGGGGCGAAAGACTTGACAGAAAGCCGGGCTGGCCATAAAGTTAGCCTCCGTCACGGCGGCGTAGCTCAGTAGGTCAGAGCATGCGGCTCATATCCGCAGTGTCCGGGGTTCAAGTCCCTGCGCCGCCACCAATCGCACCACGTCCCTGTCATTGTACTCCTCCTGCCACGGAGTGGGTGCGTCGGGGATCACGATAATCCGGTCCGGCCCGCCAGGGCCGGGCCGGCGTTTTTGCGGCCGGCCGCGCCCCGCTTTCGCCACAGCCCCCCACCTCGCCCAACCCAGCGCATAGGCCTGTGATTTCCCTTGTCCGCGGGCCGGGACGGTGAAAAAAGACTCAACCATTTCGCCATAATATCCGATCTAGTCTCCAGGCAGGCCCCAGCGGGGGAAAACCTCAATCCCGGCCAGGGGGTTGTTAGATATTTAATTAGATATTGCCGAGACTTACTGATTCGGGGCATAATGCGGTCGTTTCCTTGATTAGCCCCAGGCCTTGGCCTACACCTGGGCGCGCCCCTGGGACGCCCGCGCGGGGAGCAGGCTCAATGTCCACACTGGTCGGCATCGTATTAGGCGGCGTGCTCATTGTCCTGGCCGTGGCCCTGGGCGGCGGCTGGCGCATGTTCCTGGACCTGGAATCGGCCATGATCGTGGTGGGCGGCACCCTGGCCGCCACCCTGGTCAGCTTCCCCTTCCACCGGGTCCTGAACTTCTTCACCCTGATCCTGCGCATCCTGCGCGAGCAGAAGAGCGACCAGGCCGAGCGCACCATCGCCAAGCTGGTGGCCCTGGGGCACAAGGCCTATCAGGACTCCGTCTACAGCCTGGAGCAGGCGGCCAAGAGCGAGGGCAACCGCTATGTGCGCATGGGGCTCACCCTCCTGGTGCGCGACGCTCCGGCCGCCCGCATCGCCCGGCGCTTCGCGGTGGAGATGGACGGAGTGCGCGCCCGCCACCGCGAGGGGGTGCAGCTCTTCAGCTTCATGGCCCGCATCGCCCCCTCCTTCGGCCTGGTGGGCACCCTCATCGGCCTGATCAACATGCTGCGCGGGGTGGGCAAGGAGGTGACGCCGGAGGTGCTGGGCCCCAGCATGGCCGTGGCCTTGATAACCACCCTCTACGGCGCCCTGATGGCCTTTTTCCTGTTCCTGCCCGCCTCCGAGAAGCTCAAGGCCTATTCGGAGCAGGAGCTGGGCCAGATCATGATGGTGCGCGACGCCATGCTGATGATGAAGGACGGCGAATCCAGCCGCGAGCTGGAGGAGATGCTCAACGCCTATCTGCCCGAAAAGCGCCGCCGTTCGTTCGTCAGCGAGCTGCTGCGCCGCGGCGCCGGCAGCGGGTCGGCATGAGCCCGGCCAAGAAAAGCAAGGTCACCTGCTACCACTGCCGGTCCAGCTACATGCTGGATTTGGCCAAGGTGCCGGCCGGCACCCAGGCCTTCAAGTGCGTCAAGTGCGGCAACGAGGTGCCGATCCTGGCCCGGGTGCTGCCCGGCGAGGCCAAGGCCCCGGCCGTGGCGGCGGCGGCCCCGGCGGCGGCCGGCGCGGCCCAGGCCTCCCGCGCCGGCCGCGAACCGGAGGAGCTGGACCTGGACCGCCCCCAGGCCGACCCCTATCCGGCCGAGGAGGGCGAGAGCTGGCTGGCGGTCTACGGCGACATGATGTCGCTCCTGTTGGTCTTCTTCGTGCTGATGTTCGCCATAAGCACCATCGACAAGCACAAGTTCGAGACCGTGGTGGAGGCGGTCAGCCAGGCCCTGGGCGGCAACGTGCGCTTCGAGCGCGAGCCCGCTCCCGCCCCCTCTGTCCCCAGCCTGCCGCCCGACCCCCTGGCCGAGCTCAGGAGCAAGGCGCGCCAGGAGGCCGACGCCATGTCCGGCATCCAGGCCCGGTTGCAGGCGCTGGTGGAGCAGGACAACATGCAGCGCAACCTGGCGGTCAAGAACGAACCCAAGGGCGTGGTGCTCATCCTCCAGGACATGGCCATGTTCGACCTGGGCAGCGCGGAGATCAAACCCGAAATCCGCCCCCTGCTCGTCCGGATCGGCGCGCTGCTCAAGGGCATGCCCAACGAGATCGTGGTGGAGGGGCACACCGACAACCTGCCCATCAGCACCGCCAGGTTCGCCTCCAACTGGGAGCTGTCGGTGATGCGCGCCACCAATGTGGTACACTTTTTGTTGGAGCAAGCACGACTTGAGCCCGCGCGGGTCGCCGCCGCCGGCTACGCCTACTTCCGGCCGCGCCACGACTTCGGCTCCCCGGACAACTCCAAGAACCGGCGCATCGAGATCGTGGTCCAGCGCCGCTACGACGCCGAGATGCTGAAAGACCTCTCCCTGCAACCACCGCCGGCTCCGGCCGGGCGCGCGAGGTAGACACACCATGGCGGAGAGCAACAAGGTCGTTCCCATCAACCGCGACCCGGAGCCGCCGCCCAATGGCCAGGGCCAGGCGGCCGCCGGCGTCCCGGCCGCGCCCGCCCCGGCGGCCGAGGCCCCCGGCCTGGCCAATTACGCGGTTCTGCTCTTCCACCACCAGAAAGGCCACCACAGCCACCTCTTGAACACCCTGCGCTTCTGCGGCCTGACCAAGGTCAGCCTGGCCGACAGCCTGGAGCAGGCCATACAGCTAATCGTCAGCAAGCGCTTCGACCTGATCCTGGTCAGCCATTTCGGCGAGGCCAGGGAGACCACCAAGCTGCTGGAGGACCTGAAGGGCCACGACGCCACCGCCGACATCCCGGTCATCGCGGTGACCAACACCGGCAACGTCAAGGAGATACTACGCATCATCGCCAAGGGCGTGGACGAGGTGCTCATCGAGCCCTTGAGCCAGGAGGTGGTGGAGCAGAAGATCCAGCAAGTGCTGGGCCGCAGCAAGATCACCGAGGAGCGGCGCGAGCAGATGCGCGCGGCCCAGGCCTTTCTGGCCAACGGCCGCCTGGAGGAGGCCGAGAACCTGTTCTTGACCCTGCTCATGGACCCCGACCTGGCCCTGGAGGCCATCCTGGGCACCTGCGGGGTGCAAGTCAGCCGCCAGAACTGGGCCGAGGCCAAGGCGCTCTTGAAGCGCGCCGCCGAGGCGGCCAAGTCCTCGCCGGACAAGATCAGCCTGCACCGCAACCTGTCGGAGACCTTCTTCGCCTACGGGACCTATTACGAGGCCCGCAAGCAGCTCAAGCCCGCGGCCAAGAGCTACCGCACCGCCTTCTCCCTGAACCCCTTCAACCTCAAAAACCTGGTGGCCCTGCTCACCCTGCTGCAAAAAGAGGACGAGCTGGACGAGATCGTGGCGGTGCTCAAGGAGGTGACGGCCAACTACCTGCCCTTCAGCCAGCCCCTGGACGACGTGGCCCAGTGCATCAGCGAGATTTGCGGCCGTTTCGCCAGCCTGGGCCTCAACGAGCACGCCATGAAGCTCTACCGCGAGCTGGTCAACCTGCGCCACGAGAACCCGGAAGTGCACATGCAGGTCTGCGACTTTTTCGCCCAGGAGGGCAACACCGGCCTGGTGGTGCGCTGCCTGATCGAGGTCTGCGGCCGCCTCAAGGACCCCGACCTGCTCCACCGGCTGGGCACCCTGCTCCTGGAGAGCGAGGTCGAGACCATCTGGAGCGCCTTCGACCTGGGCGGCGACGGCAGCCTACCCCTGAGCATGGCCGAGAAGGCCTTCAACATGGCCAAGCAGGCCTTCCACCAGGCCATGCTGCTGGAGCCCGACGATCCCCGCCACCGCCTGGGCCTGGCCAGCGCCGAGCTGAAGCTGGGCAACCAGGAGGCGGCCGCCGAGGTGCTGGACCGGGTGCGGGAGTCCGACCTGGACAGCGTGCCGGTCTACATCGAGGTCATCAAGGTCCTGCTCAAGGAAAAGGCCTTCGAGCTGGCCGGCCAATGGCTCAAGGACGCCAACGCCAACTTCCCCAAGGAGCCGGAGGTCGCCCGGCTCTACGCCCAGTATTTCCTGGCCCGCGGCGATTCGGGCAAGGCCGTGGCCGCACTGAAGAAGGGCCTGGCCCAGTCGCCCGACGACCGCGACATGCTCCTGACCCTGGCCCAGACCTACCTGCGCGCCCGCGAGTTCGGCGAGGCGGCCTTCTATTTCGAGCGCCTTTCCAAGCTGACGCCCGAAGACCCCAGGGTCAAGGCCGGCCTGGCCGACGCCCTGGCCAGCCGCGTCCCGCCGGCCTGAGGGCGGGACGCCCCCGCCCGCGCATTTCGATCCAAACAATCTGGCGAACGAAATCGGCGTTAGAGCAGCTTGACCAGGAACAGCTCGCTGATGGCGCTGATGACCTTGAGCGAGGTCTGATAGGCGGTCTGCTGGCTGCGCAGGCTGATGAAGGCCTCGGTCAGGTCCACGTCCTGGAGGTTCTCCAGGTTGGTGGAGTGCACCTGGTCATAGGCCGTCAGCACCGCCTCGCGCACCGTGACCCGCTGGGAGCGGGTGCCCAGGTTGGCCTGGTGATCCAGCACCGTCTGCATCACCGCGCCCAGGGCCTCCAGGGTCCGCTGGCTCTGGTGCTGGGCGGCCTCGGCGTCGCCGCTGGTGAGCCGGTGATGCCACTGGTAGAGGGTGTCCAGCAGGTGCTGGGGCGACTTTTCCAGGCGGTAGTGATAGTTGTCGCCGGTGGCGAAGACGCCGTGGTCAATCTCCAGCCAGACCCCGTCTCCGCCGGGCAGCTCCACCCGGCCGCCCAGGCCGCCGGCGCTCAGGGTGACGTCCTCCAGGTGCTGGATGCCTTCGTCGTCGCGCCAGCTAACCCGGAAGGTCACGTCGTCGTCGGGCGCCCGGCCGCCGTCGATCACGTCCAGGCTGAAATCGCGCGAGCCCAGGCCGCGGTATGATCCGGCCAGGCTGACCGTCCCGCCGCCGGCGTTGCCGGGGCTGGCGATGGTCTCGCGGCCGTCCAGGTTCACCGCCAGGGAGCCGCCCAGGAGGTCCTGGGCGGTCCAGTTGTACTGCATGCGGTGGTTGACCGAGAAGTTCACCTCCAGGGGGTCCTGATTGCCCTGGTAGCGGCCGAGCTGGAGCGAGAAGACGGCGCCCAGCTTATAGTTGAGGCTGTCGCGATACAGCGACACCCCGCCCAGGCCGGGCACCAGCACCTGGCCGCCCTGGCCAGCGCTGGCCAGGTCCACGTCGGCGCTCTGATAGGCCCCTTCATCGTCATACCAGCTCAGGCGCACGCTCACCGCGCCGGTGGCGGCATCCACCGCCGTCACCTCGCCGCGCACCTCGGTGTTCAGGCGCAGGCTGCTCTCGCCACCCAGGTAGAGCCGGCCGCGGCTGTCGGCCCCGTTGAGCCCGCCCATCAGGTTGCCGGATGCGCCCACCAGCGGGTTGCTGCTGGTCAGGGCCACGTTGCCGGCGCCGCCCGCCGCCACGGCGGTGATCTGCACCGTGGCCCCGGTCCCGCTGCTGCTGACCGTGGCGGTGAAATCGCCGCTGTGGCTGTTGACGTGGGCGGCCAGGGCGGCGGCGTACTCGGCCGCGCTGGCCGGGGGCGGGGCGATGCCGGCGATGATCTCGGTCCAGGTCCAGACGTTGGCGCCCAGGGTGATGACGTCCGCGCCCAGGGGCGGGGAGCCGTCGTCCAGGTGCACGGTTCCCATGGCCTTTTGGCCGCTGTTGATGGCCGCGGCCAGTTCGCTCAGGCTGGTGCTGGCGTCCACGCCCATCACCCCGCCGGGATCGGCCGTCTCGGCCAGGGTGAAGGTCGCGCCATCCTTGCTCATGATATAGACGTCGACGCCGTTTTCCACCCAGGCGAAGTAGCCCCGGGCGGGGTCGGCGTTGATCTGCTCCACCAGGTCGGCGGCCGAGGCCGCGGCGGTGGCGCCGGCCACCGTGTAGGTGTCCGCGCCCACCGTGACCTGGGCCGCGCCGGCCGCCCCGCCGCCGAAGCTGACCAGGCCGCGGGTGCGGAAGGTCTGCACCCCGGCCGCGGCCGCGGCCTGCCAGTTGAGCGCCTCTCCGATGCGGTCGCTGACCGCCGAGTCCGGCCCGGCCAGGCCCTGGCCGCTGGACCAGACGTCTTCCAGGCTTGCGCTGGCGGCCTGGTCCTGGGTCCAAGAATCGAAGTCCAGGCCCAGCCCCGCGCCCAGGGTGTTGGACAGAGCGTCCTGGGGCACGGTGATGGTGTTGGCCGACCCCACGCTGTCGCGGGCCAGGCGCAGGCGGTAGACCCCGCCCACGGCCTGGACCGAGGCCTGGGTGCCGTGGCCGGCCGGGCCTTGGTCGAAGACCTGGCTGGGGCCGGCGGCCCTGAGCAGGGCGGTGATGGGCGGCCGGTCGGTGCGGCTGCCGCCGAAGATGTAGGAGCCGCCCACCTGGGTGTTGGCCAGGGAGGTGATCTGCTCGATGAGGTTCATCACCTCGCTGGCGCTGGACTCATGCTCGGTCTCGCGCACGGTGCCGGTGGCCAGTTGCTCGGCCAGCACCTTGGCCCGGCCCAAAAGGTCGGTCAGGGAATCCATGCTGGATTCGCTGGCCTTGAGCCAGGAGGCGGAGGCCTCCAGGTTGGAGCCGTACTGGTCGCTCTCGCGCAGCACGTTCTGGCTGTCCAGAATGGTCACCGCGTAATTGCGGGCCTCCGAGGGCAGGTTGACCTTGCGGTTGGTGGTGATCTGGCGCTGGGTCACGAACTGCTGGTATTGCAGTTGCGAGATGTCGTTCAGCACCGTGCGGTACTGGTTCTCCTGGCTCACGCGCATGGCTCTGCTCCCGGCTGAGGCCTCATGCCAGGCATCAAGCAAGCCCCGTGCCACCGCCCGCGACCGGACCTTTGCGGATAATAGCCAGTAATTGCTTGCTAAATATTGACAGGCCCCGGAACGGCGCCGAGGCGACCCGGCATTACTTGCCGCCGCCCGGCGTTTTCGTCCCCCCGGCCGGAGCGCGGCGGGCCACCAGGCAGGGCCGGCCCCGGCCGTCCAGGGCCAGCTCCAGGCCGTGGGCCAGGGCCACCAGGCGGGCCGGGCGGCCCAGGATAAGATGCTGCGCTTCCTGGGCGTAGCCGTAGCGGGCCTCGATGCCGCAGCGCAGGCGGTGGTCCAGTTCCAGCATGGCCAGGGCCGGGGCCGCGTCCCGGCCGGAGGCGGCCTCGTGCAGGGCCTGGGCCAGGGCCGCTCCGGGCAGGCGGGCCTCGTATTCGGCCAGCAGGGCCAGGGCGGTGTCGTCGCCGGCCAGGAGGTCGCGCCGGGTCAGGCGGGGGCGGGCCGCGAGCTGGCCGGCGTGGCGGCCGGACCAGCACTCCAGGTGGCGGCATTGCAGGGGGCGGTGGGCGTAGAGCCCGCAGGCGTTGCCGGCCAGGGCGGCGCAGCCGCCGCCGGGGGCCTCGCGCAGCTTGATTAGCTCGCGCTCCAGCGGCTGGCTGCTCCCCAGGCGGGCGGAAAAGACCATCTCGCCCCGGCGCAGGGTGTAGAGGGCCGCGCGGGGCAGGCCGCCGGCGCGCACCAGATCCAGGTCCTCGGCGTAGAGGGTGGGGCTGCTCACCCGGCAGCAGGTGGCGCAGCCCAGGCAGCGGGCGGCCGCCGCCAGTTCGGCCAGGCGGACGGCCAGGGCGTCGAGGGCCGTCCGGGGCTCCGGGCCGGCCACGGCCTGGGCCAGGAGGCGGCCGCATTCCGGGTCGCCGGCCATGACCGCCGCCGCGCCGGGCTCGTCCAGACCGCGCAGCCCGCCCAGCGCCGCCTGGGCGGCCGCCGCCAGCCCGGCGGCGCCGGCCTGGGCCAGGGCCCGGCGCAGCTCTCCGGCCAGGTCAGCCAAGGCCGATCTCCCCGCGCAGGTGGAAGGGATTGCAGTATATCCACGGCCGCCACCCGGCTGGGAAGCGCCAGGCCCGCGCCTCCACCCGCCATACGCCCGGCGCGGGGAGCGGCCAGGCGAACTCCCGCCCCCGTCCCTCATGGGCCAGCCGGCCCTGGTGCACCAGCCGCAGCCGGCCCCGGCGGGGCAGGCTGGCGATGAGGCGCAGACCGGGCCGCCAGGCCAGCTCGGCCCCCGGCGCCCAGGTTTGGCCCTGGCCGTCCTCCAACCGGCAGGCGAAGCCCGCCGCCGGCCCCAGGGCGGCGAAGGCCCGGCCGGCGGCCAGGGCGTCGAGCACCAGGGCCTGGTCCTCCTCGGCCCGGCCGGTGAAGGGGCGCTGAAGCCAAAGGCCGGTGAGGATGAGCCCCATGTGGCGGCGGTAGGAGAAGACCCGGATCGGCAGCCAGCGCCGGCCGCTCTTGAAGCCGTGGGCGTCGCCCCCGCCAAAGGCCGGCCAGGCCCGCCGCCGGCCCACGCTGTCCCACAGAGCCAGCAGCAGGGGATGGGGGCCGGCCAGGAAGGCGCGCGGCCAAAAGAGCCGGGCCAGGCCATGCCAGGGCCGGACCAGGTCCTGCTTGAAGGCGCTGAGGCAGTTCCACAGCTCCAGACCGGGGGCCGCCACCGCGCGGAAATCCAGGCAGACGAAGGAGCGCGAGCCGGCCACCAGCGGCATGGCCGGGTCCAGGGGGTGGGCCAGGGCGGCCCAGGCCCCGCGCTCTCTTGCCTGGTCCAGGCTGCGCAGGGGATCGCCGTTGACCCCGTCGCCCCTGAGCCTGGGCAGCGGGCGCGTCTGGCCCCAGGCCAGCAGGTGATTGTGGCGCGGGCTCAGCTCCTGGCCGCCCAGCACCAGCACCCCGTCGCGCCAGCCGAAGCCGGCCGAGAGCCGGTCGTGGTCGCTGAGCATCACCACCGAGACCCCCGCCCGCCGGGCCTCGGCGGCGATGGCCTCCACCGCGGCGGTGCCGTCGCTCTGGGTGGTGTGGACGTGGATCAGGGCCAGGACCGCCGGCTGGGGGTCGTTCTGGACGGCGGGGCTCAGGACAGCGTCTCCAGGGCGCGGCCCAAAAAGGCCTGGGCCGCGGCGAAGACGGCGGCCGCCTCGGCGGGGTTGAGCCCCGCGCCCAGGGCCACCCGCTCGGCCTGGGCGTGGTCGATCAGGTCGCCGGGGGCGTGGCTGTCGGTGTTGACCACCAGCGACGCCCCGGCCGCCCGGGCCAGGGCCGCCACCCGGCCGTTGCCCAGGCAGTGGCCCTTGCGGGCGCTCAGCTCCAGCAGCACGCCTTTTTCGGCGGCCAATCCGGCCTCCTGGGGCGTGAGCAGGCCGGGGTGGGCCAGCAGGTCGGCCCCGCCCTGGATGGCGGCCAGGTTGGTGCCCGGCCACACCGGCTCCACGATGGTCTCGCCGTGGACCACCACGATGGCCGCGCCCAGGTCGCGGGCCTGCTGGATGAGGTCCGGGATCAAGGCCGGTGGCACGTGGGTGAGCTCCACGCCGGGCAGGGCCTGCACCCGGTGCTGGCGGTTCAGATCCAGGCAGGCGCGGCGCACCCTGGGCAGGATCAGGTCCAAGTTGCTCATGTCGGCGTGGTCGGTGAGCGCGATGCCGATGAGCCCCTTGACCTCGGCCCGCTGGATGAGCTCGGCCGGGATCAGCTCGCCGTCGCTGAAAATGGTGTGGGTGTGCAGGTCTATCACGCCGGTCCGTCCTTGTCTGGGCTGTGCAGCACGCAACGGTTGCGCCCCCCGTCCTTGGCTTGGTGCAGGGCCTGGTCGGCCAGCTTCACCAGATGGGCCTTGCGGCGGTCGGTCTCGGCCTTGAGCGCCAGGGCCGAGCGCACCCGCGCCAACAACTCCACCTCCCCGATGGGCTTGGCGATGTAGTCGTTGGCCCCGGCCGCGAAGGCCTCGCGCAGGCTCTCCATGTCAACCTTGGCGGCGACCATTATCACCGGGATGTCGCGCAGGCCGTCGTCCTACTTCAAATCGCGGCAAACCTCGATGGTGTCCATGATGGCCGACCTGGCCAGGTGCGAATCATCCACCACCAGTATGCGCGCCGCTGCCATGCCCATGGAACTCCGCCGGTGGCCGCCCGCGCAGGCCGACCCCCATGCCTGTCGCGGGCGCAATCGTGGTTGACTGACCGGAGATTAACGCATCGATCCGCGCGAGACAACCGCGCCGCGTCACATCTTGTACTTGCCGAAGTCCTCCGGGTCCATTTTTTCCAGCAAATCTTTCCATTTGTCCTCGTCCTCCGCCCCGCGGGCCTCGGCGCCGCCGGCCATCTCCAGCACCTTGGCCGCCACGAAGATGGGCGCCTGGGCCCTGAGCGCCAGGGCCACGGCGTCGGAGGGGCGGGCGTCGATGACCCGCTCGCCGGCCGGACCCAGCAGATGGATCAAGGCGTAGAAGGTGTTGTCCCTGAGGTCCACCACCTCGATCTTGCTGATGCTGTGGTCCAGGGCCGTGATGACGTTGCGCAAGAGATCGTGGGTCATGGGCCGGGCGAAGGCCACCTTCTCCAGCTCGCTGGCGATGGCGGTGGCTTCCAAGAGACCGATCCAGATGGGCAGGCTGCGCTCGCCCTCCGGCTCCTTGAGGATGAGGATGGGGGAGTTGCTGGCCGGGTCTATGGTCAGCCCTTGCACAATCATGCGGATCATGACGTCGCTCCCCTCAGGCCGGCGTCTCCAGCCGGCCGCGTAGCGAATTGACCAGGCCCTCGCTGATGCGCACCCGCACCAGCCGGCCCACCAGTTCGGGGCCGCCGGCGAAATTGACCGCCCGGCCGGCCCGGCTGCGGCCGGTCAGCAGGCCGGCGCCCTTCTTGGCCGGGCCTTCAACCAGGACTTCTTCCAGCTTGCCCACCTGGGACCGGTGCAGGGCAAGCGAAATCTGGCGCTGGCGGGCCTGGATCTGCTCCAGCCGCCGGGATTTGACCTCCGGCGGCAGCTTGTCCGCCATGCGGCCGGCCTTGGTGAACGGGCGGTCGGAATACTTGAAGCTGAACAGGAAATCGTACTGGGCCAGGTCCAGCAGCTCCAGGCTTTGGGCGAAATCGTCTTCGCTCTCGCCGGGAAAGCCCACGATGATGTCGCCGCCCAGGGCGATCTCCGGCGCCAGCCGGCGCAGCTCGGCCACCCGCTCCAGGTATTGGGCGCGGGTGTAGCCCCGGTTCATGGCCTTTAGCACGCGGTCGCTGCCCGACTGGGCCGGCAGGTGCAACTGCTCCATGACCTTGTCGACGCCGGCGATGGCCTCCATCAGCTCGCGAGAGAGGTCCTTGGGATGGCTGGTGGTGAAGCGCACCCGCCAGATGTCCTTCACCGCGGCCACCCGCTCCAAGAGGCCGGCGAAGCCCAGCCCGCCCTCCGGGTCGCGGTAGCTGTTGACGTTCTGGCCCAAAAGCGTGACCTCGCGCACCCCGGCCGCGGCCAGGGCCGCCACCTCGGCCACCACCTCGGCCGCCGGCCGGCTGGCCTCGCGGCCGCGCACGTAGGGCACCACGCAGTAGGCGCAAAAATTGTCGCAGCCGCGCATCACCGTGACCATGGCCTTGAGGCCGGGCTTGGCCGGAACCGTCGGCGGCCCGGCCAAGGGCGCCGGTTGCAGCTCGGTCAGCACCGCCCGCCGGCCCTGGACGGCCTGGTCGACGAGCTCCGGCAGGCGCTCCAGCGCCCCGGTGCCGAAGACCAGGTCCAGGTGGGGGTTCTTGTCCAAAAGCCGCCGGCCCTCCTGCTGGGCCACGCAGCCGCCCACCGCGATGATGACCCCCGGCCGCCGGCGCTTGAGATCGCGCAGGCTGCCCACCAGGGAATGGACCTTGTGCTCGGCCAGCTCGCGCACCGAGCAGGTGTTGAGCAGAACCAGGTCGGCCTCCTCGATGCTCCCGGCCTCGCGCCAGCCCTGGCCGCCCAGCATGGCCAGCATGCGCGCCGAGTCGTACTCGTTCATCTGGCAGCCGAAGGTGGTTATGTGCACGCGCTTGGCGGCGGGTTCCGGCATCGCGGTTTCCTTGGATTACAGGCCGTTGTCCAAGGCTATCCCACCCCCGGCGGGGATGCAAGACCCGCCGGGGCGGGATTGGGGGGTTGCGGCCCGCCGCCGCTTGGTACATGCTGGAGGCCAACGCCAGCGGAGCCAGGCATGATTCCCATCCGGGACGAAAACCCCACCCGCCGCACGCCCTACCTGACCCTGGGGCTCATCGGCGTCAACCTGGCGGTCTTCGTCTATCAGTTGCTGCTCTCCGGGCCGGCCGAACAGCTTTTTCTCTACGATTACGGCCTGGTGCCGGGCTGGCTGACCCAAAGCGCCCGCCAGGGGCCGCCGCCGGACTTCATCCCCCGGCCCTGGACGGTGCTCACCAGCATGTTCCTGCACGGCGACGTGCTGCACGTGGCCGGCAACATGCTCTATTTGTGGATATTCGGCAACAACGTCGAGGATCGCCTGGGTCCGCTGCGCTTCCTGGCCTTCTACCTGACCGGCGGGGTGCTGGCCGCGCTGGCCTTCGTGCTCACCGAGCCCGACGCCATGCTGCCCATGGTGGGGGCCAGCGGGGCCATCGCGGCGGTGCTGGGGGCCTATTTCCTGCTCTATCCCCGCGCCAACGTGGTGGTGCTGATCTGGTTCTTCTTCTTCGTGAACTTCGTGCGGGTGCCGGCGGTGCTCATGCTGGGGCTGTGGTTCTTCTTCCAGGTGCTGGGCGTGGGCGGGTCCGGGGTGGCCTGGATGGCCCACATTGGCGGCTTCGTGGCCGGCCTGCTCCTGATCCGCCTGTTCCTGCCCCGGCCGGCGCGGCTGGCCTGACTTTTTTCGCTCTTTTCGGCTCATCCGCCAAGAGCGCCTTGCTGCCAGTATTGACATCGGCGGGCAATGGCAAGAATTGGGCGGGCCGCCGCGGTGGCCGCCTGACCGCTGGGTGACGCGGGCGCGTCGGGAGCGGGCTGTTTTTTGCCCCCGCGCGCCCACGCCGGCCGCATTAGCCTCGCGCCTGGGCGGGGCTCGCCGGCCGGGCGGCCGCGCGCGTTTTTTGCGGGGCAGCTCATCCGGCTCAAGCGCGCATGCCTTAAGCGGATGTTGCCCCCTTCGGGCCGCGACGTGCGCAAAAACCGGTTGAACCATGAAAGTCTGTCATTGCGGCTTGTTAGTGTAGGGGCTGGGTTTACCCCCGCCCGCATCTTGACTCCGGGCTGGGAGCTAGTCCAACGCCGCCCTCGCCTCAGGCCTCCCCCCGCCCATCGGCCGGGATTCCGAAGCTGCACGGCAGCATCACCTGGCACTTGCCGCAGACGTCGCTGGGCCGGGGCAGGGCGGCGAAATCCGGCCGGGCCTGGGCTTGCTGCAAATGGGCGTAGCAGGCCCGGCGGTCGAAGCCATCGGCCGAGAGCGCGCCGGCCGGGCAGCGCCGGACACAGGCCAGGCATTTGCGCCCCCGGCGGTGCAGGCAGTGCTCGGCGGCCTGGGTCAGGGGGTGGTCGCCCAGGTCGGCGGTGGTGACTAGGCTGCCCAGGCGTCCGGTGCAGCCGGCCGGGGTGATAAGCTGGCAATTGACCCCGAAACGCCCCAGGCCGGCCAGGTGGCCCAGGTGCTTGTGGGACCAACGGCTCATCAGGCTGGCCGGATCGAAGTTGGCCGTGGCCGGGGTGACGGCCGCGGCGTGGCCCATCCCCGCCAGCCAGGCGGCCAGATGATCGTTGATGGCCGCGATCATGGCGTTGGTCTGGTGATAGGCCAGGCCCCAATCGCGGCAGGGATAATCGCCCGGCCGGTTGGCGGCGGCCAGCTCGCGCTTGAAGGGGACGAAATATACGATGACGCTGCGCACGCCGGGCAGCAGATCGGCGGGCAGCAGGTGGTCGGGCGCGGCGATGTGGGGCAGGGCCGCGAAACGCCGGTCGGCGCGGGCGGTGACCACCAGCGGCTGGCGCCACCAGTCGGTCGCCCCGGCCCGGGCCGGATGGGTGGCCACGAAATCCGGGACGATCCGGCGCAGGTCGGCGATGGCGGGGCCGGCGGCGGCCACGGAGCCTAGCGCGCCAGGCCCTTGATTTCGATGCTGCGCACCTCGGCCAGCGGGATGCGGAAGTTGCCGAAGCTGGTGCGGCCGGTCAGCTTGAGGTTGCCGTCCACGGCCAGCTCCACCGGCGCGCCCTGGTCCAGGCTGACCCTGGCCTTGAGCGCGCCGCCCTGGTTGAACAGCTCCACCAGCCTGACCTTGTCGAAGGGCACCGCGGCCTGGCCCTGGCCCAGGCCGCCCAGCACGAAGGTCTGGCCGTCGACGGCCAGTTGGGTCAGATCAACCCTGGTGCCCTCCTGGTCCACCACCAGGCCCCGGTAGTCGGACTGGGGCTCCGGGATGCGGGTGGGGGCGTTGCTGTCGCCCAGGCCCATGGCCATGACCAGCGGGCACAGGAGCAGCAGAAGCAGCAGACGCGTCCTAGGCATGTCCGATCCTCGCCGGGAGGGTTTCGCCCTGGGCCGCGAGTCGGGGCCGGTCCTCCGGGCCGGACCGCTTACGGCCTGTTTTTTTGGTACCACGCCGGGGTTCGGCAGGCAATTCATTTCTGAGCCCGCGGCCTTGCTTGGCGCGGGGGCGGGGGCTGTTGTATGCTGGATGTCACCCGCGCCATGCATCGCTTTCCGGCTCCGGCACAAGCGGAGGTCGCCGATGTTCTCCGGCCTGCTGCGCCGCTGGCAGATCATCCCCACCTGGGCCAAGGTGACGCCCGTCGCCCTGCTCTTGGCGGGGCTGTCGCTGGCCCACGCCCACCTGCTGGAAACCGGCTCGCCGCTGCTGGCCACGGTGCAGCGCCTCTTTTTCCTGCCCCTGTTCCTCTCCTGCCTGCTTTTTGGCCTGCGCGGCGGGCTCAGCGCGGCTCTGCTCATCTCGCTCAACTATTATCAGCCCATCATCGCCGCCCGGCACGACCCGGCCGGCGGCGCGCTGACCATCAACCTGGTCGAGGTGGGGCTGTATTTCCTCACCGGGCTGGTCATCGGCCTGATCGTGGACCGGGAGCGCCGCGAGACGGCCCGGCTCAAGCAGGCCCAGGACCTGGCCCTGCTGGGCCAGGCCGCCGCGGCAGTGGCCCACGAGCTGAAGACGCCGCTGGTGGCCATCGGCGGCTTCGCCCAGCGCATGCTGCGCGACCTGGAGCCGGACCATCCCCACCACCGTCCGCTGGGCATAATCGTGGAGCAGGCGGGGCACATGGAGCGGCTCCTCAGGGAGATGCTCGACTATTCCCGGCCCCTCAGCCTGCGCCTGGCCTCCCAGGACCTGGGCCGACTCATGCGCGAATGCGCCGACCTGACCGAAGATCTGGCCGAGGCCCAGGGGGTGCGGGTGGTCTGCGATCCCGGACCGGAGTCGGCCTGCGCGCAGGTGGACGCCGCCCGCCTGAAGCAGGTGACCATCAACCTGCTGCAGAACGCCATCCAGGCCTCGGAGCGGGGCGGCCAGGTCTGGCTGTGCGCCCGCCAGGACGACAAGGAGGTGCGGCTGGAGGTGAGCGACCAGGGTTGCGGCATCCCGCGCGAGGACCAGGAACGGGTGTTCTCGCCGTTTTTCACCACCAAGCGCCAGGGCACCGGCCTGGGGCTGGCCATATGCCGCAAGATCGTGGTCGCCCACGGCGGCAGCCTGGAGCTGGCCAGCCAGCCGGGCCAGGGCAGCACCTTCCGGGTGCGCCTGCCCCGGAGCCAACCGTGATGCGCGCCGGCGGGGGCGCGAAAGCCTCAGCCCCAGCGCAGCTTGGTGCGCAGAATCTCGAAGTAGTCCTTGAAGGGCGACTGCACCAGGCGCACCGAGGGGCCGGCCCGGCGGATGGTGATGCGGTCGCCGGGCAGAAGCTCCACGCCCACCTGGCCGTCGCTGGTCAGGGTGGTGTCCTGGGCGCGGCGGCCCAACTCCACGCTGAGCGTCATCTGCGGCCCCAGGAGAAGCGGCCGGTTGCTCAGCGCAAAGGAGCAGATGGGGGTGACCACGATGCAGTCCAGGCTGGGATGGCAGATGGGGCCCCCGGCCGAGAGGTTGTAGGCGGTGGAGCCGGTGGGGGTGGAGATGATCAGGCCGTCGGCCCGGAAGACGGTGAGCGGTTTTTCGTCCACGCAGAGCTTGAGCTCCACGATGCGGGCCAGGGCGGCCTTGTTGATGACCACGTCGTTCAGGGCCACCACCCGGCGCAACACCCGGCCGTCGCGGTGGACCGCGGCCTCCAGCATCAGCCGGGGCGGGGCGGCGTACTGGCCCTCAAGCACCATCGTCAGGGCCGGGGTGAGCTCCTCCGGGGCCAGGGCGGTGAGAAAGCCCAGCCCGCCCAGATTCACTCCCAGGATGGGCGCTTGCTCCAGGCCGGCCCGGACCACCTCGCGCACCGCGCCCAGCATGGTGCCGTCGCCGCCCAGCACCACCACCAGGCCGCAGTCCGGCGGCAGGTCCAGGCCGGGCTCGGCCGCCTCGGCCGGCTCGGCCGCGGCCTGGGCCTCGTGCAAAAGCACCGCCCGGCCGCGTTGGCCCAGCCAGCCGGCCAGGCGCCGGGCCAGCTCCAGTGCCTCGGCCGAGCTGGCCTTGTAGATCACCACCACTTTTTGCATGCCTTGGGCCTCCAATTGGGCAAGCTAGCAAAAAGCCGGTCCGCCCACAAGGGCCATCGGCCGGAAGAAGCGTCAGCATCATCAAGGAGCGGTGCGGCTTGGGCGACGACGACCTGATCTCCGCCCTCAACCAGGCGGTCAAGCAGGAGATCATCGAGAACTACCTGCGCGAGCGGCGCATCGTGGAGGAGGAGACCAGCATCCTGCTGGAGGCGTGCAGCGCCTTCCAGGGCGGGGTCTGCGCCTGGGAGCAGAACAAGGTCCGCCTGGGCCGCGCCCTGCTCACCCCGGAAGGCGTAGACCGTTTTTTCGCCCTGGCCGGACTCTCCATAACCCCCGACGCGCTCGCCCCCGGCCCGATCGAGTTCCCGCCGGTGCGGGGGCTGACCCGCTGCGGCCGCTACCGCCGCCTGGTGGGGCGCATCTACCGCGACCTGTGGGCCAGCCACGAGGCCCTGGTCAAGGAGCGCCTGGAGGTGCTGGCCCTGCGCGACGAGGTGAACCAGGACATCCTGGGCTTCGAGCGCAACTACGACCTGCTGGGCCTGCAATCCTACCTGCGCTCGCTAAACCCGGCGGAGTTGCAGCGCCGCCGCCTGCTGGGGGTCAATTTCACCCCCGGCGAGACGGCCGAGGCCGCCGCGGCGCTCTCCTTCCATCCGCTCTCGGCCCAGCGCCTGGGCCTGGACGCCGAGCTGGACCGCCTGCGCCCGCCGGAAGAGCTTCTGCCCGCGGCCCAGCCCTTGCTGCGCCAGCTCTGCCGCCGCCACCCCCAGCAGGTGGACGCCCTGTGGTCGGCTCCCGGCCGCCCGGCTTGACAAGCCCCCCTCGCATTGGGTAGAGGGTGGCAGCAATCTAACCCGCTCCGGAGAGATGCCGTGCCCGCCGACCCAACCCCGCCCGCCGGAGAGCTCCTGGCCCCCCTGGACAACGCCGAGGTCAAGGCCAGGGTGCTGGCCCTGGCCGCGCCGGCCGACCAGGCGCTGAAGGACAACCTGGCCAGCCACGTGCCCCTGATCGAGCAGGTGAGCGAATACATCATCTTCAGCGGCGGCAAGCGCCTGCGGCCGGCGCTGTTCATGCTGGCGGCGGCGGCCATGGGCAGGCCCGGCGACCCCCGCCTGGCGGCCATCTTCGAATACCTGCACGCGGCCACGCTGTTGCACGACGACGTGGTGGACGAGGCCGGCCTGCGCCGGGGGCGGCCGGCGGCCAGGATGGAGTATGGCAACGACGCGGTGATCCTGGTTGGCGACTTCCTGTTCTCCAAGAGCTACTCGCTCTCGGTCCAGGTGCCGGACATCCGCTTCGTGCGGGCGCTCACCGACTGCACCACCATCATGGCCGAGGGGCAGGTGCTGGAGCTGGTGCACACCGACAACCACACCCTGGACTATCCCGGCTACATCGAGGTGATCCGCAGCAAGACCGCCGTGCTCATCGCGGCCGCCTGCCAGATGGGGGGCGTCTACGCCGGCGCGGAACAGGCGGCGGTGGACGCCCTCTACGCCTATGGCCTGGAGCTGGGCCTGGCCTTCCAGATGGTCGACGACGCCCTGGACTACGTGGGGGACATGCACGAGTTCGGCAAGCCGGTGGGCCACGACCTGAAGGAGGGCAAGATCACCCTACCCTTCATCCACGCCCGCGAGACCGCCCCGGCCGCGGTGCGTGAGCGCCTTTTGGACCTGGCCCGCATGGGCAAGCGCCGGCCCGAAGTGCTCACCGAGGCCAAGGCCATCGTGCGCGAGCTGGGCGGGGTGGAGGCCACCTTCGCCCAGGCCAAGGCCCACGCCCTGGCGGCCCAGGCCGCGCTAACGCCGCTGTGGACCGGGCCGGGGGCCAACCCCGACCTGGACACCCTCATGGGACTGGCCAGCTACGTCATCACCCGCCGCAATTAAGCGTCACGGTTTTCGGCAAAAGGCAAAACGCGGGCGGGGCGCCATCCCCGTCCGCGCCATGCAACGCGACTCAATCGACAGAAAGCCCTCAGCCCGCCGCCCAGACCTGGCCCGACCAGCCGGCCTGGGCGGCCGTGTCCGCGCGGACCAGCCCCAGGCCGCCGAAGACCTCCTCCACCCGGCCGTCGAACTCGTCCCGGAAGCCGCTGACCACCAGCCGGCCGCCGGCGGCCAGGCAGGCCGCCAGGTGGGGCCCGGTGTGGATGAGCAGCGGCCCCGGCAGGTTGGCGGCTATGAGCGGCAGCCGGCCGGCCAGCGCGGCGTGGGTGGCGCGCACGAAGCGCACCCGCCCTCCGGCCAGGGGGTTGAGGGCCTGATTGCGGGCCGTGGCCCGGGCCGCGGCCGGGTCGGGGTCGATGGCCGCCACTCTTAGCCCGGCGATGAGGGACATGGCCAGGGCCAGCACCCCGGTGCCGGCGCCCACGTCGGCGGCCCAGGCCCCGGCCGGCGGAGGGGCGGCGTCCAACACCTGGGCCAGCAGGAGCAGGTTCAGGCGGGTGCTGGGGTGGTCGCCGGCCCCGAAGGCCGTAAGCGGGTCGATGACCAGCCGGGACGGCGTGGGCATGAGCCCGCTCCAGGCCGGGGTCAGGCTCAGACGGGGGTGGATGACGTCCTCCGGAGGACGGCAAAAGGCCGCCCGCGGGTCGGCGGCGCAGAACTCGTGGAGCTGGGCCGACTCGCCGGCCCGGCGGGCCAGCTCCGCCGCCGCCGCCCGGCCGGCCGGACCGGCCGGCCACACCGCCCGGAGCCGCCCCGGCTCCCGCCAGACCGCCGCCGCGCCGCTGGCCTTGAGCCAGCGCGCCAGGGCCTGGCCCTGGGCCTGGAGGCGCACCGGCACCTGGGCCTCCAGCCACGGCTTGGAGGGGGCGGACATCAGCGGGCGGCCGGCCGGCGGCGGTCCAGGGTCTGGGCCAGGGTGGACAGGAGATGGTTGCGCTCCACCGGCTTGTGCAGCACGGCGTCCACCTCCACCGGATCGTCGCCGGCCCAGGCGTCGGCCTGCTCCCTGCCCCAGCCGGTGAGCAGGATGATCGCCGGCCGCGGCACCAGACGCGCCGCGGCCCGGGCCAGGTCCCAGCCGTTGCCGTCGGGCAGGCCCAGGTCGCAGAGCACGGCCTGGGGGGCGAACTCGGCCAGCACGGCCAGGGCCTCCTCCAGGCGGGTGGACCAGCGCAGGCGATAGCCGGCCGGGGCCAGCAGGGCCTCGATGCCCAGGGCGACCAGGGCCTCGTCCTCCAGCAAGAGCACCCGCTCCCAGCGGGCCTTGGCCGGGGCGGACGGCTTGGCCGCCGGCCGGGGGGCGGGGGCCAGGGGCAGGGTGACGATCACCTGGCAGCCTTGGCCTGGCTGGGTGTGGAGAGTCAGGTCGCCGCCCAGCGAGCGCAGGATGCCCCGGCTGCTGGGCAGGCCCAGGCCGGAGCCGTGCTTGGTGCTGAAAAACGGCTCGAAGGCCCGGAGAGCGGTCTCGGCGTCCATGCCGGGGCCTTGATCCACGAAGCGCAGCACCGCCCAGCCCTCCCTGGCCTGGCCGTCCACCATGAGCATCCCGCAGCCGGCCATGGCCTCCAAGGCGTTCTTGGCCAGGTTGAGAAACACCTCCAGCAGGGCGCCGGGGTGGCTCCGCACCCAAAGCGCTCGCGGCACCCGGCTTTCCAGGCGCAGCCCCTGCGCGCCCTGGCCGGGCCAGGCCCGCCCGGCGATGCGCAGGGCGCGCTCGGCGATCTCGGCCGCGTCCACCACCTGGTTTGGCTGCTGGTCGGGCTCGGCCCGGGTGGCGGCGCAGGCGGCCAGGCGCTGCACCAACTGCACTCCGGCCCGGGCGCTTTCCACCACGTTGGCCATCAGCTCCGCCGCCTGGGCCGGATCCCAGAGGCCTTCGTAGAACATCTGCTGCACGGCCTGGGCGTTGCCCAGCACCGCCGCCAACAGGTTGTTGAAATTATGGGCCATGCCCGCCGTCATCTGGCGCAGGGTCTGCTCGGCCTGCTTGTGCTCGGTGATGTCGCGGGTGATCTCGCAAAACCCCTTGACCTCGCCCTCCTCGACGATGGGCGAATAGGACACGTCGAAAAACCGCTTGCCGTGGGGCTCCACCACCAGGCTGAAGTCGGCCCTGAATTTCTCGCCGGAGAGCACCCGCCGATGAAGCTCCTCCCAAAAAGCGCGGTCCCTGGGGTCGGGCAGCAGGGTGTGGGGCCGCAGGCCAGGGCGCACCTGGATGCCCAGGGCCTCGCGCATCACCTGGCGATAGGCCGAGTTGAAGATGATCGGCCGGCCGACCTCGTCGTTTATCGATATAAGATCGCTGGTGTTTTCCAGCAAGGCCTGCAAGCGGGCGTGGGATTGGCGGTATTCCTGCTCGCTTTGGCGTAGGGCCTGTTCCACCTGTTTGAGTTCGGTGATGTCATGTATGACGGCCTCCACCGCCAGCTCCTGGGTGACAGGGTCGACATCGGCCACCCAGGCGGTGTGCCGGGCCCAGCCCGGGCTGCCGTCCTTGCGCACGAAGCCATACTCGGTGGTGATGCTGTCGCCCAGCTTGGCCGTGGCCAGGAACTGGGCGGCCAGGCTGTAGTAGTGCTGAAACCAGGGATCGGGCAGGATGCGCCGGGTCAGGCCGGGGTCGGCCTTGATCTCCTCCGGGGTGTAGCCGAACAGCGTCTCCGACCCTCGGTTGACATACTCCACATCCATGCGGCGCTCGCGGGTCCAACGGCTGCGCGAGGCCATCACCGGAGCCCGGTCCAACAGGCTCACCACCTTGCCCAGCTCCTGGCTGGCCTGTTGCAGGGCGGCCTGGGCCGCAACCTGCTCGGTCACATCCTGCCCCAGGCAGATGATCTCCCGGCCTCCCCCCGGCTGGGCCATCACCACGAAACGCCAAATGATTACGGTTTGGTCCTCCCGTCCGGGCAGAACCAGCGGCGCCAAGCTGGCGGCGGGGCGTTCCATCTCCAGCCCGGCCAAGGTGCGCAGCAGCTCGCCGGCGCCATCGGCCGTGGCCATAAAAGGCACGCCCTCGCGTCCCAGCAGATCCTCCAGCCGCCTGCCCAGCAGACGCAGCCAGCGCCGGTTGGCCCAGGTTATGCGCAACCCTCCGTCCAGGCGCACCACCAGGCCGGGCAACTCGTCCAGGATGCGCTTCATCTCCTGATGCAGGTTCACCAGGTCGGTGGCGTCGCGGGCGATACCCTCTACATGGGTCAGATGGCCGTTTTGGTCATGGATGCCGCGTAGTTTGTGATGGATGTAGATGTCGCGGCCGTCGCGCCGCCGGGCGCGAAAGACCTCCAGGGTGTTGTCGATCACCCCCCGCCGCAGGCAAGACTCCAACCAGGCGCGCACCTGGTCCCGGTCCTGGGGGTGGAGCACCTCCAAAATGAAATGCGGGGTCTGCAGCACCTCCGGGAGCGGCCAGCCAAAAACGCGGCTCACCGCCGGGCTGATGTAATCAAACCGGCCGCTGGCAAGGTCGAGGCGGAAAAAGATGTCGTTGGCTTCCAGCCACAGGCGTCGCATCCAACGCAGTTGGTTCAGGGCGGATGGCCGCCCGCGGCTCACAAGGCGTAATAGCTTTGATTTATTTGTTATTGTGCGGTTATGTGCACCGGAAGCTGACATTGCCCCTCTTTGCCGCTGGCAAGCGCGGTAGGCGCGTTGAGGGTTGATGTTACTAAAGGCCGGCGGGGCTGGCAAGCCGCCAACCGCACTGGAATTCGCAAGATTTTTTGCCCGGCCGCCCAAAAAAAACATAACGCTACTTGCCCGCCGGCGGATTCATTGCCATTATTTACAGAAGTAATAGCGCCCCGCGCCGAGGGCAGGAAGGAACATATAATGATCGAAGTGACCGATTCCGCCAGCAAGGCCATCAAGGCCTTCATGGAGGAGCGGCAGCTCAGCTCCGCCCTGCGGGTCTTCCTGCAATCGGGCGGCTGAAGCGGCCCCTCGCTGCGGCTGGTTCTGGACGAACCGAAGGACAGTGACGAAAAGACCGAGGTGGATGGCCTGACCTACCTCATCGACAAGGAACTGAGCAGCCAAAGTGGCACGGTTAAGGTTGACTACATCGACAACGGCTGGCAGCAGGGCTTCGTGCTCTCGGCCGCCAATCCCTTGGGCGGCGGCGGCGGCTGCGGCAGCGGTTGTTCCTGCTGACTTAGGTTGTCGCCTGACCAGCGGGGAAGGGTTCGCCCTTCCCCGCGCTGTTTCGCCCGCCGCCTCGGTCGGTCCCGCCTCCGGTCTTTTTTCCAGCACCCGGCTTGCAATTCAGCACCCAGGAACCATTAGTTACATGTGGCGGCTTTATTCCTTGCGCACGCAGTCGCCGCGCAAGCGGCCGCCTTTTCGGGCAAAACCACGTTTTGGCCCGAAATGGTTCAGAAAAGTGCGCGGATGTGCTTTTTGGGCGTCATGAATAATAAGCACTTAACCGGCCCCCTGGGCAGGAAGGAAGACATGTCATGATCAAGGTGAGCGAAACGGCCAGCCAGAACATCAAGGCTTTTTTGGCCGAGCGCAAGCTCGATTCGGCCCTGCGGATCATCGCGCAGGCCGGCGGATGCTGCGGGGGGCCCTCGTTGCGTCTGGTGCTGGACGAGGCCAAGGCAGGCGACCATAAGTACGAGGTGGACGGCCTGACCTACCTGATCGGGTCCGAACTGGCCGCCGAGAGCGGCGAGGTGAGCATCGACTACCTGGACAACGGCTACCAACAGGGCTTCGTGCTCTCCTCGGCCAATCCTCTGGCTGGCGCTGGAGCCGACTGCGGCGGCGGCTGCGGCGGCGGCTGCTCCTGCTGATAACAGACTGTCAGCACCGCGGGCGAGGCCGGTGTCGCCGGCCCCGCCCGCTCGCGTGAAAGCTCAGGCCTCGCGCAGGGCGGCGGCCCGTTTGACGAGCGCTGCGGCCTGGGGGGCCTTGGACTTGGCCAGGGCGTTCTCCACGGCGGCCAGGCAGGCCCGCACCACCGGCGCCAAAGGCCGCGAGCGCCCGGCCTGGGCCGTGAGGCAGGCCAGGTCCGCGGCCAGGTCGGCCGCCAGGTCGGCCGCCAGGCCGTGGTCCAGGGCCGCCAGGTCGGCCACCAGGCCGGCCAGGCCGGGCTCGGCCGGGGGCTGATCGCCCAACAGGCGGCGGCCGGCCTCGGTCAGGCGCACCTTGCCGCTCAGGTTGACCACCTCCATGGCCGACTGGGCGAAAAGATTCATGGCCAGGGTCTCGGTGGCCGGCCGGTCCAGGCCCATCTCGGCCCCGGCCTCCCACATGTTGGCCGAATCCCCGGCCGCGGCCAGTCGGCGCAGCAGCTCCAAATCCCGATCGTCGCTCATCGCGGGCTTCCCCCATGGCGGGTGGTCGCAAGAATCATTGTCACCAGCCTGACACGAGCCGGGGCCGGGGTCAATAGCCGGCCGGGTGACGGGGGGGCGGGGGCGGTGTTATCCTTGAGGCCCCCGGACCGGCATCGCGAACGGAGGCATGGGTTTGAGCCGCAATTGGCGACCGCTGTTGGATCACCAGCGCGCGCTCCTGGCCAAGGAGCGGGGATGGGTGCAGAAGGAGCCCGGCGGCCGGCTCAACCTGGCCCTGATCTATCCCAACACCTACAAAGTGGGCTTGGCCAACCTGGGCCTGGCCACGGTGTACCGCATCATCAACGCCCGCGCGGACGCCCTGTGCGAGCGCGTCTTCCTGCCCGATCGGGTTAGCGCCCCGCTCTACGCCAAGACCGGCGCGCCGCTGCTGGCCCTGGAATCCGGCCGGCCCCTGGCTGATTTCGACCTGGTGCTGGCCTCCATCTCCTTCGAAAACGACGCGCCCAACCTGGCCGCCATGCTGGACCGAGCCGGGCTGGGCATATGGGCCAGGGAGCGCCGGGGCCCGCTGGTGGTGGCCGGCGGGGTGGCGGCCATGCTCAACCCCGAACCCCTGGCCGGCATCGTGGACGCCTTTCTGCTGGGCGAGGCCGAGGTGGTCCTGGAGCCTTTCCTGGACGCCGTGCAGGCACAGGCCGGCCGGCCCCGCGAGGAGCTGCTGGTGGCCCTGGCGCGCCAGGTGGCGGGTTTTTACGCCCCGGAGCTGTACCGGAGCGAGCACGCCGCCGACGGCCGTCTGGCCGTGTTCGCGCCCAAGATGCCAGGCCTGCCCGAACGCATCGCGGCGCCCAAGTATCGCGGCCCGGCCGCCGGCCTGGCCAAGAGCGTCTTCCACGCCCCCGGCCCGGAGTTCGGCGAGATGACGCTCATCGAGGTGGGCCGGGGCTGCGGCCACGCCTGCCGCTTCTGCGCCGCCGGCCACGTCTACCGCCCGCCCCGCCTGGGGGCCGCCGAGGACTACGCCCAGGCCGCCCTGGCCGCGGCCGCCTCCGGTGGCCGGGTGGGCCTGGTCTCGGCCGCGGTCACCGACCTGCCCGGCCTGGACGACCTGGCCGGGGCCATCAAGGCCGCCGGCGGCAAGCTCGGCGTCAGCAGCCTGCGGGCCGATCGCCTGACCCCGGCCCTGGCCCAGGCCCTGGCCGCCGCCGGCCACCAAAGCGTGGCCCTGGCCCCGGAGGCCGGCAGCGCCCGCCTGCGCCGGGTGATAAACAAGCACCTCACCGAGGACGACCTCTTTCGCGCGGCCGAGACCCTGGTCACCGCCGGGGTGGCCAACCTGCGCCTGTATTTCATGGTGGGCCTGCCGGGCGAGGAGGACGCCGACGTGGACGCTCTGATCGACCTGGCCCGCCAGCTCCGCCAGCAGGTGGTCAGCGCGGCCCGGCCCCTGGGCCATCTGGGCCAGGTGACGGTGAGCCTCAACGCCTTCGTGCCCAAGCCCTGGACGCCGATGCAGTGGGAGCCCATGGCCGAGCTGAAGCTCATCGAAACGCGCATGAAGCGGGTCAAGCAGGCCCTCAAGCCCCTGGCCAACCTCAAGGTTGTCACCGACACGCCCAAGTACGCCCAGCTCCAGGCGGTCATCGCCCGTGGCGACCGCCGCGCGGCCGGACTCGTCGCCGCCCTGGCCCAAGGCCACAATCCGGCCGCGGCCTACAAGATCAGCGGGGTGGATCCGGCCTTTTTCGCCCATCGCCGCCGCCAGCGGGACGAGCTTCTGCCCTGGGCCTTCCTGGACCACGGCATCGACATCGACTATCTTTGGCAGGAGGCCGGCCGCGCCCGGGCCGGGCTGGCCTCGCCGGCCTGCGCGCCCGGCAAATGCGCCCGCTGCGGCGCCTGCACGGTGGAGACATGAGCGACCAACCGACCCCGCAAGACCTGATCCGCGAGCCCGGCCGGGTGCTGGCCCTGGAAAAGCGCGACCCACGCGCGGCCGAGGCCCTCTGGCACGGGCTGTCCTTCACCGAGCGCCTGCGCGCGGTGCTGGCCGCCGAGCCGGCCCAACGCCAGCGGCTCATCGTCCTGGCCCAGGATTCCGAGGCCCTGACCCAGGCCCTGGCCCCGGACGAGTTCGCGGCCACGGTGCTGGGCCTGGGGCCGGAGGACGCCGGTGAACTGATCGCGCTATCCAGCGACGAGCAACTGGCCTACGTACTGGATATCACCGGCTGGGTGCGCGAGGACTTCGCCCCCGCCCGCTACGAGGCTTGGCTGCCGCTGATCTTGGAGGCCGGTTCAGAGCGGCTCCAGCGCTGGCTGGCCGCCACCGATCTGGAGGTGCTGGCGCTGTTGTTCGCCCACTGGTTCCGGGTGGTCAAATGGCTGCCCAGCCAGGAGGAGCAGGAGCCGCCCGACGATCTGCCCGGCTTCACCCTGGACGGCGTTTACTTCATCGACTTCCGCGACCAGGCCACGGCCAGCCTGCCGGCCCAGGTGCTGGTGGTGCTCAAAAGCGAGCTGGAGGACCGCTATCACCAGGTGCTGGAAGCCATGCTCTGGGAATCGGCCGCGGGCATGGCCGAGGACGCCCGACGCTGGCGCGGCGGCCGGCTGATGGACCAAGGCTTCCCGGAGCGGCTGGAGGCCCTGGAGCTCTGGGCGCGGCCCGTCCCCGGCGAGACTGACTGGGAGCGGCTGCCCGCCAAGCTGGACATGGGCTTCATGGCCGACGCCCCGCCCCGCTCCGACGCCATCATCGGCCTGCTGCCGGCCGATCAGACCCTGCCGGCCCTGGCCGCCGGATTGGACCCGCGGGCCGGCGACGCCCTCAAGGCCGAGCTGGCCTACGTGGCCAATTGCGCGGTGGTGGCCCTGGAGGCCGAGCCCGCCGACCCCCAGGCCGTGGCCAAGGCCGGCCGCGAGGGCCTGGGCCTGGTCAACCTGGGCCTGGAGATCGTGGCCGACGGCCGGGCCAACGCGGCGGCGGCGCTGGCCCGGGTGGGCTGCGCGGCCCTGGCCCGCCGGGGGGCCCAGGCCATCCGCGCGCTGAACCAGCGGGCCTGGGCGCTCATGCGCCAGGGCTGGCTGAAGGACGCCCCCGGCGGGCTGAACTTCCTGGACCCGCCCCTGGACCGCTGGCTGGGCGGCTTGCTCTTTCCCCGGCCGCGCTGCTATGATCCCGGCCTGCCGGAAGGCCGCGAATACCGCGCCTTCCTGGGCCTGGCCGACCTTGAGCAGGCCGCGCACAGCCTGGAGTTGGCCGAGTTCTGGGGCCGGCTGTTGCTGGAGCTTTTGGGCATCGATCCGGCCGAGCTCAAGGCCCTGGCCGAGGCTCCGATCCACGCCCCTGAACCGGCCGGCCTGCGCCAGACCATGGTGCTGGCCACCTGGCTGGCCCGTCAGGAGCTGGGGCTCGCCGGCCTGGCCCCCCTGGCCCCGGAGATGCTCAACCCGGCCGTGGCCGTGCTCAAGACCGGGCTGCAGGGCTCCCTGGCCAGGCGCATGCACCAGTCCTGCCAGGCCCTCCACGACCCGGCGGCGGCCGAGCTCTGCGGCGAAGTGATGCGCCAGGCGCTCTGGAGCCTGGCCCAGGACCTGGGCCGCCTGGATGCCGGCCAACCCCTGGACCCGCGTTTCGTGGGCGCGCTGGTGGTCGCACGCTGATGGACGAGACGGCCCAGATCCGCGAGGTGAGGCGCATCTTCAACCGGGTGGCGCCGGTCTACGACCTGTTGAACCGGGTCTTGAGCCTGCGCGAGGACGTGCGCTGGCGGCGCTTCGTGGCCCGCTCCCTGCGTCTGCCGGCAATGGGCGGCCGGGTGTTGGACGTGGCCACCGGCACCGGCGACCTGGCCCTGGCCGCGGCGGCGCGGCCGGAGCGGCCCCAGGTGGTCGGCCTGGACCTGGTGCCGGCCATGCTGGCCCCGGCCGCGCGCAAGGCGCGCAAGACCAACGTGGCGCTCGGCCTCATGGCCGGCGACGCCCTGGCCCTGCCCTTCCCGTCCGCGACCTTCGACGCGGTGACCATCGCCTTCGGCATCCGCAACATCCCGCGCCGGGTGGAGGCCATGGCCGAGATGGGCCGGGTGCTGAAACCCGGCGGACGGCTTTACGTGCTGGAGTTCACCACCCCCCAGCACCAGACCGTGCGCCGACTCTACACCCGCTACCTGCGCCTGTGGCTGCCCCGCCTGGGCGGGCTGGTCTCCGGCGACGCCGCCAGCTATCAATACCTGGCCGACACCATCCTGCGCTTCCCGGCCCCGGCCGCCTTCCGGGCCGAGATGGCCGCCGCCGGGCTCATGGCCCCCCGCTCCCACCCGCTGACCCAGGGCATCGCCTGGGTGCACATCGCCGAACGCGACCTGGCTGACTAGCAAGACTTGGGTGGGGCGACCACCGCCGACCCCCGCGCCACCCCGATCTATAGCAATCGCCGTCATTGCGAGGAGCATCCGCGGAGGGAGCGACGCGGCGATCTTCCGTCGCCATCTTAAAGAACGGGCGGGCGTGGACCGGCGAACGTCGCTCTAGCCTTTAGCCGGCATGAAAAAGCAAAGGCAGCCTGGAAGGGTGAGAAGGCCCGCGTTCGGGCTGGTCCGCGCGCAAGTCCCAAAGGCGCGGCGTGGTCCTGGTCTTGATGTAGGGGCGAGGTTTATCCCCGCCCGTGCATTTATGCGGCCCAATCAAGACGGGTGGGGATAAACCCCGCCCCTTGTATGTTAGTAGTTATGTGTCTGAGTGCGTGTCAGACCGTCCGCCCCTTGGGTTCGAGCCCGTTTTGTAGCGTGAGTCGTCACGCACTTCCCATCATAACCCGAACG
>JBMORH010000031.1:0-8157 GCA_049322275.1 Thermodesulfobacteriota bacterium | reverse complement strand
CACTGTCACCACGTCCACGCCCGCGCGGACGTCCTGAACGATGTAGGGCGCGGGCACGTAGTCGGGATAGGTGCCGCCGGCCCCGATGGCGGTGATGAGCGGGGTCTGGATGGCCGGTTCGGGCCGGCCGCCGGCTTGGCGGCCGGGCGCGGTTCGGAATCGGCCGCGGGCCGGGCCGGGGCCGGGCGCTCGGTCCGCTGGGGCTCGGCCGGGGCCGGGGCCGGCGCCCAGGCCAGCTCCACCCGCTCCAGGTGCTGCTCCTCCGGGGCCAGGCCGGGGGCGGCCACCACCTCCAGGCTGGTGCCGGCCTTGGCCTCCAGGGCGGCCAGGTCGGCCCGCTTGGCGTTGACCAGCCAGTGGGCGATCTCCGGGTTGAGCCGCAGGCGCCAGCCCGGCTCGTTGCGCCCCAACTTGCGCTCCAGGTTGCGCAGCACCATGCGGCCCAGGGCGTCGGTGGTGCGCACCAGGCCGCGGCCCTGGCAGTGGGGGCAGGCCCGGGTGGAGCCGAAGTCGATGGGCGGGCGGATGCGCTGGCGGCTGAGCTCCAGCAGCCCGAAGCGGCTGATGCGCCCCACCGTCACCTTGGCCTTGTCCTTCTTCAGCTCGTCCTTGAGCCGCTTTTGCACCTCGTTCTGGTGCTTGCGCTCGCGCATGTCGATGAAGTCGATGACGATGAGCCCGCCCAGGTCCCTGAGCCGGAGCTGGCGGGCGATCTCGCCGGCCGCCTCCAGGTTCACGGTCAGCGCCGTCTCCTCGATTTCCTTGCCCTTGATGGCCTTGCCGGAGTTGACGTCCACCGCCACCAGGGCCTCGGTGGGGCTGATGACGATGGAGCCGCCGCATTTCAGGGGCACCGTGGGCTGGTAGACGCTCTCCAGTTGCTGCTCGATGTCGTACTTGCTGAAGATGGGGCGCTTGTCGCGGTAGAGCTTCAGGGCCTTCTTGCGCCGGGGGTTGACCAGGCCAACGAATTCCTCCAGGCGCGCGAAGACCTCCGGGTCGTCCACCAGCACCTCGCTGACCTCGCTGGTGAACAGGTCGCGCACCGTGCGCACGGCCAGCTCCTCCTCGCGGTGGATCAGCGCCGGGGCCTTGGCCTCCTGGCCGCGCTTCTGGATGTCTTCCCAAAGGCGCAGGAGCAGGCGGGCGTTGGCCAACAGGTCGCGCTTGCTGCGCCCCTCGCTGGCGGTGCGCGAGATGATGCCCAGGCTGGGGGGCAGCTTGAGCTCCTCCAGGATTTCCTTGAGCCGGTTGCGCTCGGCGTCGGATTCGATCTTGCGGCTGACGCCGTGGTGGTCGCGGCCGGGGGTGAGCACCAGGGACTGGCCGGGGATGGAGAAGTAGGTGGTCAGCGCCGCGCCCTTGGTGGCGGTCTCCTCCTTGACCACCTGCACCAGTATCTCCTGGCCCTTGCGCAGGACCTCCTGGATGGGGGGCAGGCCCTTTTCCCAAGTCTTGCCGGCCGGATAGATGTCCGGATTGACGTCGGTGATCTGCAGGAACCCGTGGCGCGGCATGCCATAGTCCACGAAGGCGGCCTGCAGGCTGGGCTCGACGTTGACCACCACGCCCTTGTAGATGTTGCCCCTGGTCTGCTCCTTGGCCGCGGTCTCGACGTAGAAGGCCTCCAGGCGGCCGTCCTCCACCAGCGCCACCCGCAGCTCTTCGGGGTCCAGGGCGTTGATTAGCATCTTCTTGATCATGGCGGCATCCTACCGCAAAACTTGGCGAATATCTACGGGGCGCTTGCGCCTCGGCCGGGGGCCATCGGGCCCCCGACCGGGGCGGTTCAGGCCTGGTCGTCGTGGCCGCGCGGAGTCTGGGGAGCCAGATCGGGATAGACGTTGGTGCCGGCGGGATTGACCAGCAGCACCGGCGTGGCCGCGTGCTTGACCACCCGCTCGGCCACGGTGCCAAAGAGCACGCTGCCGGTGTCGGCCTGGCCGCGGCCCCGGGTGGCCATGACGATGAGGTCGGCCGGCAGCTCGCGGGCAAGCCTGAGTATCTCGCGCGGGGGGTCGCCGGCCAGCAGGTGGCGGAAAATGGCCGGGCAGCCCTTGAGCTCCTCGGCGCAGACTTGGTCCATCTTTTCCTGGGCGCGTTTGTTTTCCATCTCCTGGAAGCCGCGCAGGAACTCCGGGTTGGCGTCGCCGTAGATATGGTCGTAGTTCTTGATGCCCTCGGCCACGTAGAGCAGGTGCACCTCGGCGCCGAAGACCTGGGCCAGGTCCTGGACCAGGCCCAGGGCGTGGCGCGAGTTGTCCGAAAGATCGGTGGGCCACAAAATCTTTTTAATCTTCATGGCATTTAACCTCCCTGAAGGCCTGGGCCCGCCCCGGCCCGCGGGGAACTCCCCCGGAGGCGCGGCGGGTTACCTATATAAGCGGCGGGTTACCTATATAAATTGTAGGCTTTGTCGGGAGCCTGCGTGGATTTTTTGGCCGACGGACGGGGTGGGGCCGGGTCAGGGTGCGAGGGGCCGGCCGTCCAGGCGGATGCGCCCGCCCACCGGCATGATGGCCAGCCGGCCGCGCCAATCCGGCCGCCGGGCGGCCTCCTGGGCCAGGGCCTCGGCCGGCCAGGCGGCCGGCTCGTCGCCCAGCTTGAGCACCCCCCATTGGGTGGGCACCACCACCCTGGCCCCCAGGTCGAGGCTGGCGTCGATCACCTCGGCCGGGTCCATGTGGGCGTAGTGCATGAACCAGCGCGGCAGGTAGGCCCCCACCGGCATCAGGGCGAGGTCGATGCCCGGCCAGCGCCGGCCGAACTCCTTGAAACCCACGAAATAGCCCGAATCGGCCCCATAGAAGACCCGGCGGCCTTCGCGCTCGATGAGCCAGGCGCACCACAGGCTCTGGTTCAGGCCCTGGCCGAAGCGGCGCGACCAGTGCTGGGCCGGCAGGCAGGTGAAACGGGTGCCCTCGATCTCCACGCTCTGCCACCAGTCCAGCTCCTGGACCTCGGCCGCCCCCATTGCGCGCAGTAGCCCGGCCAGGCCCAGGGGGCAGAGGAAGCGCGTCTTGGCGCCCAGGGCGGCCACGCTGGCGGCGTCCAGGTGGTCGTAGTGGTTGTGGCTGATCAGCGCCACCGCGCCCGGCGGGATCGCCTCCGGCCCAAAGGCCGGGGGGAGCAGACGCTTGATGATCGCGGCCCTATGGCCGAAAAAGGGGTCGGTGAGCACCACCGGCCCGCCCCATTGCAGGGCGAAGGTGGCGTGGCCGATCCAGGTCAGGCTGGGCGGCGCGGCCGGATCGGCCAGGTAGGCCCCGGAGTTGGCCTCCACCGGCGCCGGCCGGTCCGGGGCGCCTTCCGGGGCGCTGTTGCCGCTCAGCACCCAGCGCCAGAACTCCCACCAGGAGCGATCCTGGGGCAGCCAGGGGTTGAAGAACTCGCCCGTGGCCGGGTCGTGGTGGGGGGCATGGAGGGCGGCCGGATCCTGGGCCGCCACCAGCCGGCGCCAGGCGGCCTCGTCGAAGGGGCGCGGCGCCAGGCAGCCGCCGGCCAACAGGGCCAGGATCATCAGCCAGGCCAGCCGCCGGCGCGGCCGGAGGGCGGGGGGGCCGGGCCGGCTCATTCCTCGTCTGGGAAGCGCTGTCGGATGGAGGCGATGACGTCGTAGATGGCGAAGAAGGCCGCCACCACGTCGGGGTCGAAATGGCCGCCCGCGCCGGAGCGCACCTCATCCATCACCTGCTCCTCCGGCCAGGCCGGCTTGTACACCCGGCGGCAGATCAGGGCGTCGTAGACGTCGGCCAGGGCCACGATGCGCGCGAAGATGGGAATCTCCTCGCCGCGCTTGCCGGGCCCCCGCTCAGGGTCGGCGGCGAAGATGTCGTCGATGCGGCCGGGATAGCCGCGGCCGTCCCAGCGCTCGTGGTGGTTCAGGGCGATCTCCAGGCTGGCCGCGTCCAGCTCGGAGGTGGCGTTGCCGAAAAGCTGCGCCCCGAATACGGTGTGGAGCTGCATGGCGGCGAACTCGTCGTCGCTGAGCTTGCCCGGCTTCTTGAGGATCGCGTCGCTGATGGCCACCTTGCCCACGTCGTGCAGCATGGCCGCCACCCGGATCAGGTCCTTTTGCTTCTTGATGTGCTCCCCGTCCAGGCCGCGGTCGCGGGCCCAGCGTTCGTAGATCTCGGCCGAGTAGGCCCCCACCCGGTTGACGTGGGCCCCGGTTTCCTTGGGGTCGCGCAGCTCGGCCATGCGCGCGGTGCGCAGGATCAGCTCGCGGGTGATGAGCGCCCGCTCCACGGCGATGGCGGCGTTGTTGGCGAAAAAGGTCACGTAGCCCTGGTCGCGTTCGCTGAAGGCAACCGCGCGGCCCGCCTGGTCCTGGGCGTTGATGATCTGCAACACGCCCACGATCTTGCCCCGGCTGGTGCGCATGGGCACCACCAGCACCGACCGGGTGCGGTAGCCGCTGCTGCGGTCGAAATTGCGGTTGAAGCCGTAGGGCACGTTGGGCGGCATCTCGTAGGCGTCGGGGATGTTGAGCGGCTGGCCGGTGCAGGCCACGAAGCCGCTCAGCGAGGACTGGTCCATGGGGATGGCCAGGTCCTGGTAGAGGTATTTGTGGCTGTTCTGGCTGGTGAACAGGGTGTCGTTGTGCACGTAGCTGAAGTGGAGCTTGTCGCCGTGGACCAGGAAGATGGAGCCCGCGTCGGCGTTGGTGAAGCGCCGGGCCTCGGAGAGAATCTTGTCCAACAGGGCGGAAAGGTCATGTATCTGGATCAGGTCCTCGGCGATGGCCAGGACGCTGTCCAGGAAGCCTTGGTTTTCCGGGGTGGCGGGCATGCCGGCCTCCACAATCCGCCCCCCGCTCCGGTTTGGGGCGAGGGCGGCGATCACTGCCTGCATGGCATCGCGGCCTCCGGCGGTGGCCGCCGGCGGCCCATCCCTCCGCTCAGCCGCAGGTATACCATAGCACAACTGCCCGTCCTTCTGCACTTATCCGCCGCAAATCCAGTCTAGGCCGCCCAGCGGCCGGCTTGGATGTCCCGGAGCTTGCGCTCCATGACGCGGGCCAACTCCTCCAGGTTCTCCTCGTTGCCCAGGATGTTGCCGTGCACCTCCAGGTGCAGGTTCACCGCCGGGAGGGCGGCGGCCTCCGGCGGGCGGCCGGTCTGGTTGAGGGCCATGAGCCAGGGCAGGCTCAAGGCGCTGACGCTCTCGGCCCGCACCACGTATTCGCCCCGGCGGGCGATGATGGGCACCTCGTCGTGGGCCAGGCTGGTCACCTGGGCCCCGGAGTGGAAGCGCGGCAGATCGCCCACCCAGCCGCCGGAATGCATCACCCGCCCGCCCCAGTGCATGAGCGGCGCGTCGCCCTGCTGGCGGTAGACCACGTTGACCACGCTGGTCCACTCGGCCGGGATGGCGCGGATGGCCTCGGCCAGGGCGCGCATGTGGTCGGTGGTGACCGCGCCGTCGGCGGTGACCTGGGCCAGGGCCTTGGCGAAGGCGTCCTTGAGCGCCGCGCCCACCTGCTCGGCGCCGATCTGGCCGGCCTTCCACTGGGCCAGGAGGCCGTCGCTGGTCTTGATGAGGCTGGCCGTGGCCGCTTCCGGCAGTTTCAAAGCCTCGGCCAGTTGTGCTACCCTCCCGCTGTAGGCCTCGGTCTGGCTGATGCCGCCGAACAGAAACTCGTTGTTCTCATGCAGCGCGGAGGCCATCCTGCCCAGCTCCTCCCCGGCTAGGCCCAGCACGTTGCCGGCCTCGATCCATTTGGCCTGCAAGGGGTCCAGCGCGTCTACCATGGCCGCCAGCCCGTCGTTGCCCAGGCCGGCCAGGTCGGCCAGGCGCTGCATCTCCTGGGTGGCCGGGCTCATGGACGCCAGCATCCCCGCCCCGAAGTTCTCGGCCCCGATCAGCGCGTTGTCCATGGCCTGCTGCACGTCCTGGGTGGCCCGGACCAGGAACTCCATGTCCGCCTTGATGGTGGCCAGGGCCGATTCCTGGGTGTGCCCACCGCCGCCGCCGAACATGCCGCCGATGACCTCGATGGGGCCGGGGATGCCCATGATCTGGGACATGACCTCCGGCAGGGCCGCCACGCCCAGGGCCGGCAGGGCGCTGGAAAGGAACCCGGACCCGGCCAGGGAGGACGCGGCGGGCGCGCTGGCGGCGGCGCTTGCAGCGCCGGCCCCAGCCCCAGCCGCGCCGGCCGCGCCGGCCGCGCCTGCCGCTCCAGCGCCGGCCACACCCGCCCCGGCCGTCGCCGCGCCGCCGGCGGCCGGGGCGATGCCCAGCCAGCCGGCCACGGCGGAGCCGGCGGAAGACGCGAACGAGGTGACGGAGCCGAGCGAGCCCTTCAGGAAAGAGGTGACGCCCAGGGCGTCGCCCAGGGGCTTGAGCACGGCGTTGGTGAGGGAGTTTGTCAGGGAATCTAGGAAGCTGGAGGCCAGCTTGCCCAGGGCGCCGGCCAGGTATTTCTCCGGCACCGAGGCCAGGTCGATCCAGGCCTTTTCCCAAAACGGCTTGGCCTGGCCGAGGCCACCGCTTAAGCCCAGGCTGATGGACTTGGTTAGGGCCGTGCCCACGGAATCGAAGGCCGTGTCCCACTCGCGGTTCCATATCTGGGAGAGATCGCGCTGGAGGGTCTCCACCACAGCTTTGACTTCTTTATGTAATTTGCTACTAGCTATTTCAAGTTCAGTTAGCGAATTAACACGTTGACGTCCTGAGTTTGTCAAACCATCAGAAACGTTTTGGTTAAACGAGATTGCTAGATTATTTAGTTCGTTTTGGGCAGAAGTTAACGATTGTTTATCAACTGCCACTTGAAGCTTAATGGTCTTAATAAATTGTTCGCCCATGGTTACTCCAGGTTAGCGTACAACTATCAGAGTATAAAACTGTCTGGAGCGACGCCACGGAATTGTTGCACTGTTTCACAGCACATCATAAATGGGGGTAACATGTCTAGGCTGTTGCGCGCTGGGATGTTGATTGCCATGTTTTTAGGTGGAATGGTTGGCAGCATGGTTTCGCAGCAGTTTTTCTCACTAGCTGCGTCTGCTTCTTCAGGCAAGAACGACCTTGAGGTAAACTCCATCAGGATAGTTGATGCAAGTGGCAATTTGCGTGGCTTATTTGGAATGTTTGACAACAAACCACAGGTGAAGTTATTAGATTCAAATGGGAATACAAGCGTTTCAGTTTTGGCAGGCGATGCCGGTGGAATGGTGATTCTCAATGGTCCACAGGGCAACCCGGCCGTAATACTACAGACCAAGGGGGATAATTCATCATTTCTTAACTTCTATAAGAGTAGTGGAAAAATTTCACTGAGCGCAGGTCTTAATAACGATCAACCATTTACCGCCATTCTTGATCGCGAAGCAAAACCAAGAATCATGCTCGGAAATGAGGGTGATAATTATATGCTTAAGGTTTATGACCAGCACAATCGCATACGTTGTGGGCTTGGCGTTATTGATGATGAACCACAACTACTAGTGCTTGGTAGCGGTGGTAAAAGCAGCGCAATTGTGAAGGTTTCGAACAGAGACGCTCCGCAAATTGGTACATATGATAAGAATGCTATTGCGCGTAGCTTATTGACTGTTAATGAAAAAACTGGTTCTTTCCTGTCATTGGCGGATGAAAATGGGAAGTTAAAAGCGATGCTTTCTGCCGGAATTAGTGGAGAAAGTTCGCTAGCTTTATCAACGGAATCAGGCAAGGTAGGGTTGCTGGCATACGGGAAGAAAGACGTTTTCGGCTTGGGTATATTCAACGCCAACGGCACGGATGGTTTCGCCATCCAAACCGATGCCAATGGCAGCGTGCTGGGCTTCCGCGACAGCCAGCAGAAGATGCGCGCGGTGGCGGGTATCCGCAACGACAAACCCTGGATCGGTGTGCTGGACCCGGCTGGCGCGCCGGTCTGGGGCGGCCCCGGCTCCACACCCAACCTGCCGCCGATGGGCGACCTGGACGCCGCGACCAGGGACTTGCTGCGCTAAGCCGCCGCGCCGGCGGCGGCTGGGGCTATGCCCAGCCAACCGGCCACGGCGGAGCCGGCGGAAGACGCGAACGAGGTGACGGAGCCGAGCGAGCCCTTCAGGAAAGAGGTGACGCCCAGGGCGTCGCCCAGGGGCTTGAGCACGTTGTCTAATACTGATGAACCCAGGACGTCCAGCAGGTTGCCGGCGAAGC
>JBMORH010000030.1:0-8174 GCA_049322275.1 Thermodesulfobacteriota bacterium | reverse complement strand
AGTGATTGAACTCGAAACCAAAACTCATCAGAGACTTCCCACGAGCGAACTTTGGCCATGGCGCACCTCCCACTCCACCTTAGGGAAGTGCCGATTAAAAGTCAACTTATTTACGGATAAGTTCTTACTAACGTGGCCGGTGCTGGCCCGCTATGCCTTTGATGACTGAAGGCCGGTCCGAAAACGTCGCCCCCACTTGGTGGCACCCTCCCCACAAGCATTGACAAAACCGGTGACAAAAATTTCGGTGCGCCACGGATAACACGCTGTTCATCCTGGACAATGTTGTGACATTTTCCATGACAGGATTCTGGCCGGCCGCCTGATATCCGCCCAATCTCCGGCCATGCTTACTCTCTGCCGGCATACACGAGCCGCAAAACCAAGGAGCTCCGGCGGGGCTCCTTGGTTCATGAGGCAAGGAGGGCCTATTGCGTTGCCATCGCCACCGCCTCGGCCTGCTCTGCCCGCCTTTTGCGCCTGAACAACAGCCCGACGCCGGTGAACATCAGGGCCATGGCCGCGCCCAGGTGGGTGAAGTCCAGCACCACCATCAACGTGGGCGAGACGAACACCCCGGCGTTGCGAGCCGCCTTGGCCAGGCCGGTCACGGCGATGAGGCCCAAGAGGGTCCAGCCCCAGGCCGAGCGCGGCCCCCAGGACCAGGCCAAGCTCCTCTCGCGGATCATCAGGCCCAGCCGCCAGGCCATGAGCGCCAGCAGGAGCGCCGCCGCGTAGTAGTGCAGGTCGCTGGTGGCGTAGTAGTCGGCGGTCCAGGCCAGGCCCGGCAGGTCCGCGATGTAATAGCGCTTCATGATGGGCATCTGGGCCATGCCGGTGAAGCCGGCCAGGCCCAGGGCCAGGGCGTAGAGCCAGCGGGCGGCGCGGCCGCCGGGGGATGCGGTGTTTTGGCTCATGACTGGCCTCCCTTCTGTATCTTGGACTGGGCCTTATCCAGGGCGCGGCCCAGCTTGCGCGCGCCGCCCAGGAGCCCGCCCAGGCCGGCGATGAGGCCGGCCACCGGGGCGATGACCAGGGCCTTGGCCAGGTTCTCCTCGCTCTGCATGCTGTTGGCCACCGGGCCCATGTGGGGCCGTCCGGCCTGGGCCAGGCGGCGGCCCTGCCCCCGGCCGTCCTTGGCGGCCTGGCCGCGGCCCTGACCGGGGCGGGAGGGGCCGTCGGCCTCGGCCTGCTCAAGGTGTAGCTTGTTCAGAGCGGCGTTGACCACCGGGAAGGGCACCGGCGAGACATAGAGGGTGTTGGTGCCGCCGTTTTCGTCCAGGCCGTAGACGTACTCGCGCCAGGCCTCGGCCCGGCCGTCGGCCTGGGCCATCCGCCGGGCCAGCTCCGTGGCCTGGGCCACCTGGGCGGCGCGGGGGCCGATGGTCTGGGCCTGGTTGGGGCAGGCCTCGATGCAGCGCGGCGCTTGGCCCTTCTCGACCAGGGGCAGGCAGCGGTGGCATTTGAACATCACGCCGTTGCCGGCGTATTCGGGCAGGATGTGCAGGTAAAGGCCCATCCCGGACTGGCGCTGGGGCACCTGCCAGGGGCAGACCTGCTTGCACTTGGCCCCGCCCAGGCAGATGTCCGGGTCGATGTGCACCACGCCGGATCGCTCCACCTTGCCCGCGCCAAAGGGGCAGAGGTTGGTGCAGGGCGGGTTGACGCAGTGCATGCAGCGCCGGGGGATGTGCAGCTCCACGGACTTGCCCTGGCGCTCCAGGTCCAGGTGTTCGACGTAGAGGAAGTTGTAGGGCGTCAGCCGGTCGCGCACGTCCTTCTTCTGGCTCCAATCCTCGATGGGCACCCTGGGCGGGAAGGGCTGGGGAATGGGCGAGACCGGGTCGGGCACGGACGCCTGCCACTGGTCGCGGCAGGCGTCCACGCAGGCCTCGCAGCCGATGCAGCGGCTGAGGTCCAGGACGGTGCAGAGTTGGCCGCCAGCGGAGGCGTGCAGGGCCTGGGGCAGGGCCGCTTGGCCGGCGGCGAGCCCGGCCCCGGCCGCGGCGGCCAGGCCAGCCTTGAGAAAGCCCCGGCGGGAGACTGGAGAAGGCATGGCGTTCGCTCCTTTCGGGTCCGGCCGGCGGCGGGCTCGCGCCCGGTCCGGCCGGAACGAATTAACGTACGCCCCTGGTATAGCAAACTCCGTGCCCGAAGTTTGCGCGCGGGGCCGAGTGATAATTATCTTTGCAATCCAACGTTTTAATTTGCAAGGCCTAGGCGCGAGGGTGCGTTAACACGGTGTTTACGTGTTAATTATGTAAACCATGTGTCACGCCAGGCCCAGGCGTTTGAGACGCTTCCAGAGGGTGACCCGGCTGACGCCCAGCATGGCGGCGGCCTTGGCCTTGTGTCCGCCGGCCATGGCCAGGGCCTTCATGAGCTCCGCCCGCTGGGCCTCGCCGTCGGGGGCCGGAGGGGTCGCGGATGCCTGGGCCGGGGCGGCTGCCGGGCGAAGCCGGGCCGGCGGCGCGCCCAGACCCAGCACGGCGGCCGGCAGGTGCTGGGGCTCGATCTCGCCGGCGCGGCAGGTGACGAAGGCGTACTCCACCGCGTTGATCAGCTCGCGCACGTTGCCGGGCCAGGAGTAGGCCAACAGCCGCTCCAGGGCGGCCCGGCTCAGCCCGGTGATGGGCCGGCCCGAACGCAGGGCCATGCGCTCGATGAAGGTGTGCACCAACAGCGGTATGTCCTGGGGCCGCTCGCGCAGGGCGGGCAGGCGCACCGGGATTACGTTGATGCGGTAGTAGAGGTCCTGGCGGAACTTGCCCTGGGCCACCAGGGCGGCCAGGTCCTGGTTGGTGGCGCTGATGATGCGCACGTCCACCTTGATGGGCTCGTGGCTGCCCACCCGCTCGATCTCGCCCTCCTGGAGCACCCGCAGGAGCTTGACCTGGACCGGGGCCGGCATGTCGCCGATCTCGTCCAAAAAGATGCTGCCGCCGTCGGCGGCCTCGAAACGGCCCTTGCGCTGGCGCTCGGCCCCGGTGAAGGCGCCCCTCTCGTGGCCAAAAAGCTCGCTTTCCAAAAGCGATTCGTTGAGCGCGGCGCAGTTGACCCTGATGAAAGGGCCGGCGTGGCGGGGGGAGCGGCGGTGGATGGCCGCGGCGGCCAGCTCCTTGCCGGTGCCGCTCTCGCCCAGGATCACCACCGGGGCGCTGCTCTGGGCGGCGGATTCCAGCAGGGCGAAGACCTCGGTCATGGCCTTGGACTCGCCGATCAGGCCCTCGTAGCCGTAGGAGCGGCTGAGTTCGCGGCGCAGACCGTTGATCTGGCGGTCCTTGTCCACCACGTCGCTGATGTCGGTGAGCGTCTCCACCCCGCCGATGACCTGGCCGTGGGAGTCGGTGAGCACGGTGGCGTTCTTCAGCATGTGCATGGCCGCGCCGTCCTTGCGTTTGACCGTGCAGCGCTTGTTGGTCACCCGGCCGTGCTCGAACAGCCCGCAACCCATGCGGCCGTCCTCGCGCCGGCAGGCCAGGCAGGTCTCGGATTCGAACAGGGAGCAGGGCTGGCCCAGCACCTCCTCGCGGCGGTAGCCGGTGATGCGTTCGGCGGCGGGGTTGATGAAGACCACGATGCCGCTGGTGTCCACGATGAACAGGCCCTCGGCCATGGTGTCCACCACCGACTGCCAATACAGGTGACATTCGTCGCCGCGGATGTCCATGCTCGCCTTAACTCCCAGTTAGCGTGGATGTTAATCTAACGTTAACACGGCTTTCTCCACCCCGCAACTCGACATGAAAGGTTTGAATCCCTGGGCGGTTGGAGTTTTTGCCCCCCTGCCCGCTCCCTGGCACGCTGTTTGCTTCTTGGATATGCGCCCTGTCCCCTCTCCGGCCGCCACAACCGAAGGGACTCCAGCCTCCGGAGGAAGAGCCGATCCATGCCCGCCGTGGACGCCACCTTGGACCTGAGCCAGACCGGCTCGCCCATGCTGCCGCTGCTGGTGCGCCAAGCCCTGGCCCGCCTTGGCCCCGGCCAGCGTCTGGAGGTCCATCTGGCCTCGGCCCAGTGGGCCCGCGACCTGCCCCTGATCCTGCGCCGCACCGGCGACCGCTGCCTGGTCTGCGAACCCACCGCCCAAGGCTGGCGCCTGGTGGTGGCCCGCGGCGGCCCCTCCGCGGCCAAGTAGCCGTTACAATTTGGCCAATCGCCATCCGGGTCCTTGACGGACGACGCCGAGGTGTTAAATTTGAGCTTCGAGGGCCGTGGCGCGGCCCACTATTGAAATTGAGTTGCAATTGCATGGCTCCCGTGGTAAGGTTGGCCTGGAGGTCGAAGCCGTGAACGGTTCCCTGCACCTGGAAGAGCGACGGCAGTTCGAACGGCTGCTGCGTCAGATGCGCATGGACCGGATCGGCGACCGCCTGGCGGTTCTGGAGGCCTTCTTGGCCAGCGAGGAGCACATGAGCGCCCAGGAATGGCAAACGGAATTGGAGTCGAGCGGCATCCGGCTGGAGCCCGCCTTCGTGGCCCAGACCCTGGAGCTCCTGACCCGCCTGGGCCTGGCCACCCGCCGCGAGTTCGAGGGCGCCCCGGTGCGCTATGAGCACCATCACCTGGGCGAGCACCACGACCACCTGATCTGCACCAAGTGCGGCTCCATCTCCGAGTTCCACGACCCGGAGCTGGAGGCGATGCAGGAGCGCATCAGCCGCGGCCGGGGCTTCCACCCCCTGCGCCACAAGCTCCAGATCTACGGCCTGTGCGCCGAATGCCTGGCCGCCCGCCGGCCCAGCCTGCCCCTGGCCCTGGCCGCGCCGGGCGAGAGGGTGCGGGTGGAGCGGCTGCTGGGCGGCGAGGGCCTGGCTGGCCAATTGCGCGACTTGGGCATCGGCGTGGGCAGCGAGCTGGAGGTCATCAGCTCCGGCGGCGGGCCCCTGGTCATGGCGGTGGGGGGCAGCCGGGTGGCCCTGGGCCGCTCGGCGGCCCAGAAGGTCATGGTCAGCCAGGCCGACGGCGGCCCGGCGCGACACTAGGAACAAGATCTGGCCGCCGCCGGGGGGCGGCCATCTCAAGGCGAACACAATGAGATTGAGTTGCAATTACAATAACGGCGGGAGGAAGGCATGACCGAGATCAGCTTGAGGAGGCTTCAGCCCGGTCAATCGGCGGTGGTGGCCAAGGTGGGCGCCAGCGGCGAACTGGGCCGGCGGCTTCGGGACATGGGCCTGGTGCCCGGCACCCCGCTGAAGGTCATCGGCCGCGCCCCCCTGAATGACCCGGTGGAGATCAAACTGCGGGGCTACAACCTGACCCTGCGCAACAACGAGGCCGACTTCATTACGGTCCAGGTGGAGGACGTCCAGTGAGCGAGCCCCGCGTCACCATCGCCCTGGCCGGCAACCCCAACGCCGGCAAGACCAGCCTGTTCAACGCCCTGACCGGCGCCCGCCAGCACGTGGGCAACTATCCGGGCGTCACGGTGGAAAAGAAAGAGGGCCAGGCCAGGCACGACGGCCAGACGGTGAACGTCGTGGACCTGCCCGGCACCTACAGCCTCACCGCCTACTCCTTGGAGGAGCTGGTGGCGCGCAACTACGTCATCGGCGAGCGGCCGGACGTGGTGGTTGACGTGGTGGACGCGGCCAACCTGGAGCGCAACCTCTACCTGGCCGTGCAGTTGATGGAGCTGGGCGCGCCGCTGGTGATCGCGCTGAACATGATGGACGTGGCTGAGCAGCGCGGCATGAAGATCGATCCGGCCAAGCTGAGCGAGCTCTTGGGGGCGCCGGTGGTGCCCACCGTGGCCCGCTCCGGCAAGGGCGTCTCCGATCTGCTGGCCGCGGCGGTGAAGCTGGCCCAGAAAAAGCCCCCCTGGCGGCCGCTGGTCATCAGCTATGGCTCGGACGTGGACCAGGGCCTCAACGAGCTGACCGCCATCCTGGAGGGCAGCGAGCACCGCCAGGGTCTGTTGGACGCCCGCTGGCTGGCCCTGAAGTGCCTGGAGGCCGACAGCGAGGTGCTGGCCAACGTGCGCCGCGACCCGGCTTTGTCCGCCAAGCTCCTGCCCTTGTGCGAGCGCACCAGCGCCCACATCAGGAAGACCATGGACGACGACCCGGAGAGCGTCATCGCCGACTACCGCTATGGCTTCATCAGCGCCATCGCCCGCCAGGCCGTGACCTGGGAGCGCGAGGTGCGCGTGGATTTCAGCGACAAGGTGGACCGGGTGCTGACCAACCGGCTCTTTGGCCCGGTCTTCCTGGTGGCGGTGCTCTACGCCACCTACCAGTTCGTCTTCTGGGCCAGCGAGGGGCCGGTGGCCGGGCTGGAAGGCGTCTTCGGCTGGCTGGGCAAGGCGGTGGAGGGCTTGATGCAAGACGGGGCCCTGCGCTCGCTCATAGTGGACGGCGTCATCGGCGGCGTGGGCGGGGTGCTGGTCTTCGTGCCGCTTATCATGTTCATGTTCTTCGCCATCGCCATCATGGAGGATTCGGGCTACATGGCCCGCGTGGCCTATCTGATGGACCGGGTGCTGCGGGCTTTTGGCCTGCACGGCAACTCGGTGATCAGCCTCATCGTGGGCGGCGGCATCAGCGGCGGCTGCGCGGTGCCGGGCATCATGGCCACCCGCACCCTCAAGGACCCCCAGGCGCGCCTGGCCACCATGCTGGTGGTGCCCTTCATGAACTGCGGGGCCAAGCTGCCGGTCTTCGGCCTGCTGGTGGCGGCGTTCTTCGAAGGCCGCCAAGCCCAGGTGATGTTCATCCTCACCCTGTTCGGCTGGGCACTGGCCCTGATCGCCGCCCGCATCCTGCGCTCCACCCTGCTCAAGGGCGAGCAGGCCCCCTTCGTGATGGAGCTGCCGCCTTATCGCACCCCCACCTTCAAAGGCCTTCTGATCCACATGTGGGAGCGCACCTGGCAGTACCTCAAGAAGGCCGGGACCATGCTGCTGGCGGTGAGCATCGTGATGTGGGCGCTGATGAGCTATCCCGGCCTGCCGGAGGAGCGCGAGGAGCACTACCGCCAGGCCATCGCCGCCGCCGCCAGCGACGAGGCCAAGGCCGAGCTGGCCAATGAACAGGCCGGCGAGGCCCTGGCCCAGAGCCTGGCCGGCCGCCTGGGTCGGGCGCTCGGCGTCGTCACCGCGCCGCTGGGCTTCGAATGGCGCACCAACGTGGCCCTGGTGGGCGGCCTGGCGGCCAAGGAGGTCATCGTCTCCACCATGGGCACCGCCTACAGCCTGGGCAAGACCGAGGGCGAGGAGGGCCAAACCAGCCTGGCCGAACGCCTCAAGAACGAGCCGGGCTGGAGCCCGCTCACCGCCATGGCCCTGATGGTCTTCGTGCTCATCTACTCGCCCTGCGTGGCCACCCTGGTGGTCATGCGGCGCGAGACCAGCTCCTGGCGCTGGCCGGCCTTCTCCCTGGTCTACAGCACCGTGATCGCCTACCTGATGGCGCTCGTCGTCCACCAGGGCGGCCGGCTGCTGGGCCTGGGCGGCTGAACAGGAGGGATGACGCGATGTGGCAAACCGTGACCGCCGTGGTGATCGTGGCCCTGGCCGCGGCCTGGGTGGGGCGGCGCTTGTTCCGCAGCCTGCGCGGCCGGGGACCGGCCTGCTGCGGCGGCGACGCCCCGGACTCCGGCGGCTCCTGCGCCGGCTGCGCCCCGGCTCCTCCCCAGAGCCTGGAGAGCCTGGCCGCGCCGCAGGGCCGCCCTCATTGCCAGACCAACCCCAGAACCGGCGGGAGCCAGGACCCCGCCAAACCGGAGGCAGACAAGTCATGAGCGCCAAGGTGATCGCCATCGAGGTCGGCGCCAGTCCGGCCCGGATATCCCAGGGCAACCGGCGCTGGGTCTTCCCGGCCCCGCCCCCCCAGCCGCAAATCCGCCCCGCCCGTCCCGGCGCGCCGGGGGCCAGGAGGCAGGCATGAATCGCCAGCGCCACCAGACCACCGAGGCCGAGCCTGTCAAGAGCCGGGGCCATAACCACGAGCGCGGCGGCTGCGGCTGCCAGGGCGGCGGGCGCTGCGCCGACTGCCCCTGCCGCCGCCACGGCGAGACCCCTGGAAAGCTCGACATCCCCAGTAATACTTAGAACTTATCCGTAAATAAGTTGACTTTTAATCGGCACTTCCCTAAGGTGGAGTGGGAGGTGCGCCATGGCCAAAGTTCGCTCGTGGGAAGTCTCTGATGAGTTTTGGTTTCGAGTTCAATCA
>JBMORH010000029.1:0-8275 GCA_049322275.1 Thermodesulfobacteriota bacterium | reverse complement strand
TTTCCAGCTCGCTGCGGCCAGCCTCGTAGCGGGCCTTCTTGCGCCAGTCGTACAGCTGCGATTCGTGCAGCCCCAATTGTGTGGCCGCGCTGGCTACGCCCACGCGCTCGGCCAGGCCCAGGGCTTCAACCTTGAACTCGGCCGAGTGCCGCCGACGTGGCACCGACTGCCCTTTCCTCTGTTTGCTCATGGATCACCTCTCCAGCGAAATTTACTCGCTTACCAAGGTGTCCGCAAAACCTGGGCAGGATCATACTGTTTCCAACCGTTTCCATTGTGGTCGAAAGTAAAAAATCGTGCGGGTTGAGTATGATAGACCCATCGTGACAGTGGGGCACGATAGTTAAGAATTTTGAAGCCAATCCTCTAAAATCAAACGCGGAAACGTCAATGCTGTATTCACTATACCCCATTGCCCCCGCTGTTTTCTTCGCTTCGTTTTGATCCCATGCCAAGAATTCGTCGCTTAAATGCAAGTCAACCGAGCTGGTCGCAAAATCTTGTGGGCCTGGCAAGGGATCAATAATGAACCTCTTTTCCTTGAGGGCCTCTGCGATATCAACATTAGATAGAACCATCTTTCCCTACGCGGCAATAAGGACTCGCGAAGCATGCAGATCCGCTGGCTCACCAGGAATCGAGACCACCATCTCCACGCCGCTTTCGGCTAAAACCCAACCTAGCGTGGTCCCAGTAATCGGTAGCTCAGCCGAAAGATTGTCCGGTGTGAAGAGATGCTTGGAAATGAAAAATTGCCTGTCCCCGTCCCTGGATGTGATTGTGACCAACAATTCGTCCTTGAATAGACCTTGGTCCGCCCGGCAAGGAATCCTAACCTCCCTCATGACTCTTCGCCCTCCCTTCCGCGTTTGCCGCCACAATAGCATGACTAATTTTCCCATGCACCACATTTAGGGCAAAAAGATCGCGCCCGGCGGGGGGCACGCCGGGCGCGGAAAGTCGATCAACCCAAGCCGTAGCCCTCGCGGCCCCCTCTAAAGCGCGCCGGCTGCCGCCCAGGCCTGTGGAGCTTGCCTACATGTTCATCCAGGAGTCGCTGTAGAGGCTGTGGCCCAGGATGACCCGCGCCCCGCGGACGAACAGCTTCTGGGTGTCGTCGCTCACCTGGTCGGGGCTGGTGATCTCCCCGTCCTGCACCTTGTGCACCACCTCCACCAGGTCCGGGCGCTTGCCGCGGGCGATGTCGATGAGCAACTGGTCCTCGAAGTCGGCGATGCAGGAATACATGCCGGCGCGCTCCAGCATGATCATGTAGATCTGGTTCAGGGGCTCGCGCCACGGGGTGCCGTTGCTGATGTTGGACAGGCCGTTGGTGGAGCGGGCGCCGGGGGCGATGTCCTGCAGCATCTGCATGAAGGCCAGGGTGCTCATGAGCTGGGGCTGCTGGATGTTGACCGGGGTGATGATGGGGTCGACGAACAGGTTCTCGTTGGGTATGCCGGCCTCGTTGGCCGCGTAGCAAAGCTCGACCGCCAGGGCGGCGCGCTCGTTCTCGTCGCGCGGCAGGCCCTCCGGACCCCACAACAGGGCCACCATGTCGGCGCCGTACTTGGCCACCATGGGCAGCATCACCGTGTAGCGCTCCGGGCGGGCCATGACCGAGTTGACCAGGGCCTTGCCCTTGTGCACGGCCAGGCCGGCCTCGATGGCCTCGATGTTGGAGGTGTCCAGGGCCAAGGGGATGTCGGGCACGACTTCCTGGACCGTCTTGACCACCCACTCCATCAGCTCCGGACCGCCCTTGCGCGCCGGTCCCAGGTTGATGTCGATCCAGTCCATCCCGGCCGCCTTCTCCTCCAGGGCCAGCTTCTGGATGGGCTCCGGATTGCGGTCCTTGAAGGCCTGGCCGATGACCTTCTTGATGACGTTCAGGTTTTCGCCGATCAGTTTCATGCTTCCCACCTCTCTGGTGCGGGCGGAGCGCGGAGGAGCCCTTTTTGGCGTGCAAAAGGGGTTTCCCCGCGCTCCCTTCCGTAAAAAGCGAGTTTCTGGCTAGTCAAGGGCGCCCCGGGCGCCCCCTGGTCTCTGCCGTGATCGGGCCTGCGCTTTCCCCGCGCCCAGGGCGCGGGCGGGGAAAAATCGCGGGCGCGCGCTTGGCCGGAACCGATGCGCGGGGGGAGCCATGGTTTCCCAGGACTCCCCCCCGCGGATCGCCCTAGGCCTTCCACTCCTTGAGGAACTTGGCCAGGTGCGCGGCCTCGCGCGGGCCGATCTTCACGTTCCAGCCCTGGAGCTCCTCCTCAAGGTCGCCGGCGATGGCGGCGGCGTAGCCGGGGATGATGATGGACTTGTGGTTCACCTTGTCGGCGATGCCGCTCTTTTTCACGAACATGCCCACGTCGTCGCCAGAGAACTTGCCGGCGGCCCAGGCGGTCATGACCGACAGGCCCTCGGTGTCCTTGATGAGCAACCAGGTGGGCACCCGGCTGGCCTCGATCTCGCCGCTGACGATGAAGTAGGTCAGCGAGAAGTTGGTGGTCACCGCCACCGGGCTGTCCGGGCCGGGGCCGCCGATCTCGTAGATGCCCTGGGTCACGGTCATGGGCCGCTGCGGGTCGGTGTAGATGTTCAGGCGCTCCAGGAGGAGCGGGAAGATGCTCTCGGCGGTCAGGTCGCTCATGACGATGACGCCGCCGTACTTGGCCACCATCAGGGCCGCGGCCGTGGTCTGCTCGGCCAGGTCGTCGCTCACCGCGCAGGCGAAGTTGATGGTGGGGAAGCCCAGGGCGCGGTTGCCGGCGGTCAGCGCGGCGCGGCGCACGCCCACGTTGTCGGCGAAGATGCCGGCCAGGTCGCGGGCGCCGGAGTCGATGACCAGGTCCTTGAGGCCGGCCGCGGTCAGCTCGGCGGTGAGCTCCATGACCTCGTCCAGGTCCACGCCCTTGACCACCAGCGGGCAGCCGGTGTCGCCGGCGATCTTGGCCATCTTGTCGGCGTTGGCGTTGGTGGCGGCGCAGAGCAGGGGCTTTTTGTCCTTGAAGGCCTCGGCCACCGGACCCAGGATGGCCGGGTCCTCGCAGGCCAGGATCAGCGACAGGTCGCTGTTGTCCACCACCGCCTGGACGGCGGCCTTGAACTTGGCGGCGTCGCCGGAGGCGCATTCCACATAGGCCAGCTCCGGGCGCAGGGTGAGCCCCACCCGCTCCCATTTGTAGGCGGCCCAGCGCTTGGCCTTGGCGGCCGCGTCGGCGTCGGTGTCCTTGATGGTGCCGGCGAAGGCGCAGGGGTTGTAGAAGGTCTTCTCGTGGCGGAACAGCACCGTCTCGCCGCCCACCTTCAGCGCGGTGGCGCCGCTGCCGATGGCCACCGGACGGATGGGGGGCGCGCTGGCCTCGGCCAGTTGCTCGCGCGATTCCTCGGAGACGTAGGGGCAGGAATCCAGCTCCGCCTTGCCCGCGGCCAGGTTCATGGCGAAGGCCAGGCAGGTGGGCACCCCGCACTCCCCGCAGTTGGTTTTGGGCAACAGTTTGAAAATCTGAATGCCGGTAAGGGCCATGCTCCACTCCTTCCCAGGGGGCCCGCGGAATCACCACGTTGGGCGATGGTTCGGAGGGGCCCCCGCGGGCGGGGGGCCCCTCCGGATTACTGGCTTAGCCGACGATGGGATCCAGGGTCAGGGCGGGGTGGCCCACCTTCTGCAGGAACTCCATCACGGTGGCCTCGTCGGTGCCCACGGTCTCGTCGGCGATCTTGTCGATCAGGTCCGGGATGCCCAGCTCCTTGCCGCGGCGCTCCAGGTTCTCGCGCAGCTCTTCCTTCAGGGACTTGGGCATCCACACCATGCGCAACAGGCCGCCGTCGCCGGCCAGGTACTTGCGCTGGATGATGTTGTACTTGGAGTGGCCCACGAAGCCCGGCGAGGAAGCGCCGCCACCCATGACGCCGGCCAGGGTGGTGAACTTCATGCCGCAGGGGGTCTCCCCGGTGTAGTCGCGGTGCACGGTCATGACGCCGTTGCAGCCGGGCAACATCGCCGCGATGCACTCGCAGCAGCCGCAGGTGGTCATGGGGTCGTACACAATGGAGTAGAAGTTGTAGTGGTCGATCTTCTGGCGCGAGGCCTTGAAGACGAAGTCGTTGACGCCCTTCCACTGGCCCAGCTTGGGATCCAGGCACTCGCCCTTCTCGATGGGCTGGTTGGGGCCGGTGGGGTTGATCTCAAAGGAGGCCTTGCAGTCCATCCAGTTGTAGGCGCCGCACAGGCCGGTGCGCTCCGGGCTGACCACGCAGACGTGGCTGGGGGCGAAGGACTGGCACAGGGTGCAGGAGTAGTAGGTCTCCACGGACTCGTCGGTCATGTTCTCCACGCGGGCGTCGCGGGCCTTGTAGGCGGCGCGGGCCTTCTCGGTGAACTTGTCGACGTCTTCTTTGTTGGTGTACAGCGTCACCTGCACCTTGTCCAGGATGCTGCCGAAGTCCTTGTGGAACATGTCGTGCAGGATCTGGCCGATGTGCTTGAGCTCGAAGCCCTTGTCCACCGCCGGCCGGCCCATGCGGATCCAGGCGATGTCGCGCTGGCCGATGTGCATCACGCCCTGGGCGTAGTTGATCAGGTGGTGGATCTGGCGCTCCAGGATGGGCTCGAAGTCGGGCTGCATCTTGCGCCCGGCCACCTGCACGTAGATGCCCAGCGGCAGCCGGCCGCCCTTGTCGCCCAGGTCCTTCAGGGTCTGGCCCACCACGGTGATCTTGTTGTCCTCGATGGCGTCCATGTCCGCCATCTCCACCAGCTCGGTGGCCTGGGTCTTGCCGCCGCCCATCTCGACGAACAGGTCGTCCTTGCGGATGCGCTCGCCCTCGAAGGCCGGGCCGTAGGAGACGGGCACGTCCACCTTGGTCACGGTGGTCTTGAGCCCGCGCACCTCCACCGACTTCTGCACCATCTCGTGATGGCCCACGTTGGCCACCACGTGCTCGTAGGTGCACACGCCGGTGGGCAGGATCTCCGGGATGTCGGTGTCGGCGATGGTGGGGAAGCCCCAGTTGACGCAGCCGGCGGCGTTGGCCGCCCACTCGGCGTTGACCTCGCCCAGGGCGTTGACGAAGGCGAAGATGCGGTCCTTGTTGTACAGCAGCATCTTCTTGTAGTCGCCCGGCTTCACGCCGCCGAAGGCCATGGCCGCGCGGTTGGCGAAGCCCAGGGCGAAGACGGCCGCGCTGATGTCGGGGCCGAAGGGAACCAGGCGGGTGTTCCAGCCCACCTGCACGCCGGCCTCGATGAGCTGCTCGGTGAAGGTGGTGCCGGCCTGGTTGGCGCACATGAACACGTACAGGTTGCGGCGCTGATACTCCTCGGCGATCTCCTTGGCGATCTCCGGGGTGGGGGCGGCGCCGACGATGGCGGCGAAGCCGGGGGCCGAGCCGTCCACGAACTCCACGCCGCGCTTACGGAAGATGGTGTCCTCGGCGGCGCCCAGCCAGATCTTGCCGGACTCCACGTCGCACTCTTCCGAGGTGTAGTAGAAGTTGGGGTCGTCGACGTAGCGGATGGCCTCCACGATCTCCTCGGCAAACAGCGCGGCCATGCCGGCGTCGAGCAGCGGGCCCAGGTAGGGCAGGTGGTTGAAGTTCTTCACGTGGGGGGGCAACAGCCTCCGGGCCACGTCCATGCCCTTCTTGGCGTCGCCCAGGTTCTTGATCGGGATGCCCAGGAGCGAGTAGATGATGGGCAGGTAGTAGGCGGTGTTGGGGAACTCCAGCTTCTGCTCCGGGCCGTACTGCTCCAGGGCCCGCTTGTAGATGCCCTCGGCCTTGCTGACGATATTGTAGGCGCCCTGAATGGCGGCGAAAGCGACTAATTTGGACATCGGGTGTGGTCCTCCTTTCTAGAAGGCGATGCTCGCCGGCCCTTAGGCGGCGTCCAGCTTCTGCCGGTCGGCCATGTCCATAAGCACGCGCTCCTTGGCCTTGTCCAGGCCCAGGGCCTTGCGCTTCTTGTCGATGTGGGCGATCATGCTGCGGGCCATCTCGTAGGGGTCCTCGATCAGGTCCCACTTGCCGCCGTAGATGCCTTCCAGCTCGTTGAACAGGTAGTTCTGGAAGCGCGGGGCGCCGGTCACCGGCAGGGTCACGCCGAAGACGGTGTAGACGCCGCTGGCGACGAAGTACTGGCCGATGCTGATGGCCTTCTCGCTCATCCATTCCGGGGCGCAGCCGGCCGCGGGCAGGTCGCTGATGTCCTTGCCCAGGCCGCCGGCCTTGACCACCTGGGTGGCGGCCATGAGGATGCGGCTGTTGTCCACGCAGGAGCCCATGTGCAGCACCGGCGGGATGCCCACCGTCTCGCAGACCTCGGCCAGGCCGGGGCCGCAGTAGACCTTGGCCGATTCCGGGGTCAAGAGGCCGGCCTTGCCGCAGGCCATGGCGTTGCAGCCGGTGGTGAGCACGATGACGTCGTTCTTCAAGAGCTCCTTGACCACGATCAGGTGGGCGGAGTCGTGCATGGTGCGCGCGTTGTTGCAGCCCACCACGCCGCCGATGCCCCGGATGCGGCCGTTGATGATGTTGTCATTGAGGGGCACGTAGGAGCCGCGGAAGGTGCCGCCCAGGTGGTAGTTGATGGCCTCGTAGCTGAAGCCCACCACCATCTTTTCCTTGTGCTTGGGGATCAGCGGCATGGCCTTGCGGTTGCTGTAGTTGTCCACCGCCGCCTTGACGATCTTCTTGGCGTCCTCCAGGGCGTGGTGCTCGTCGAACTCGATGTGCAGCGTCTCGCCGGACTCGATCATGGCGCGAGGGTTGGTGGTGATGATCTTGGTGTGGTAGCACATGGCGATGTTGGCCAGGTTCTCCATGATGCACTGCACGTCCACCACCATGGCGTCCACCGCGCCGGTGATGATGGCCAGCTCCTGCTGGAGATAGTTGCCGGCGATGGGCAGGCCGTGGCGCACCAGTATCTCGTTGGCGGTGCAGCACATGCCGGCCAGCACGATGCCCTTGGCGCCCTTGCTGGCGGCGTAGGCCAGCATCTCCGGGTCCTGGCTGGCCACCACGATCATCTCGCTCAGGAGCGGCTCGTGGCCGTGGACGATGACGTTGACGTGGTCGGCCTTCAGGACGCCCAGGTTGATCTCGCCCTGGATGGGATAGGGCGTGCCGAACATGACGTCCTGCAGGTCGGTGGCGATCATCGAGCCGGCCCAGCCGTCGGCCAGGGCGGCGCGGGAGCACTGCTTGATGATGTTCTTGTAGTCCTGGTCCACGCCCATGTGGGTGCGGTGCATTATCTCCACCACCTCGCGGTCGATGCCGCGGGGGATGACGTCGAGCTTCTTCCACAGTTCGTAGCGGGCTTCGGGGGCGCGCTTGGCGTAGTAGATCTCGCCGTCCTGCTGGCCCCACTGGGCCAGGGCCTTCTCGCCCACCTCGGCGGCGATGTCGTAGATGTCGCGCTCCTTCTCCACGCCGTCGACCACGTAGGTGGTGGCCACGTCGAAGTCCGGGGCGATCTCAAGCAGTTTCTCGGTGTCCTTGATGCCGTAGTCGTGGGTCTCCTTGCGGGCGGCGGCCAGGAACACCTCGGCCACGCCGCGGCCGTGGTCGGAGTGGGCGGCGGCGCCGGCGGCGATCATGCGGGCGAAGTTGCGCGCCGCGATGGTCTCCGGGGTGGCCCCGCACAGGCCCTTGCGGTCATCCTTGCCCTCGGCCTGCTTCTTGGTCAGCGGCAGGCGGCAGGGGCCCTGGGAGCAGTTCTTGCAGCAGGTGCCCTGCTCGCCGATGTTGCAGGGCTTCATGGTGATGGCGCGGTCGAAGATGGTCTCGCAGCCGTCGGCCGCGGCCTTCTTCAGCATCTCGACGGTGGCGAAGTCAACCGTGACCTCCTTGGGGTCCACCGCCTTGGTCTTCGCCTCAGCCTTGGCCTTGATCTCTTCTGCCGACATCAGAGGTTCCTCCTCTTAATTTGGGGTTGGCTGGTCCCCCTCTCTCAATACTTTGCGCCGGTTTCACGCCGGCGTTGACTGCGTTCGCGCCGGGCTACTTGAGGTGGCCCGGCCCCCGGAGCGACCAGCGATCCAGGGACTTGTAGATGAAGCTCGCGTCGGGTCCGGCGGTGCCGGGCTCGCGGCCCTTGCCGGGGGTGGCGCCCTCCGGCAGGCCGGCGGACTTGCAGGCCGCCTTCTCGGCCAGGTGCTTCAGGCGCTCCTCGGCCCGCTTGCGGCGCAGCTCGTTGAGGTCGGCCAGATCCTTGGCCTTGGCCTCCTCCTTGGCCTTGGCCTCGGCGGCGGCGGCGGCCTTGGCCTCGGCTTCCGCC
>JBMORH010000028.1:0-8278 GCA_049322275.1 Thermodesulfobacteriota bacterium | reverse complement strand
TGGCGGGCTGCCATGAACCAATTCGCCATCATGTATCCAGATCGATTCAAAGGCGTGGTAGGCTAAGATGCTCTACGAGGCCAGGGCGACAACCGCCTCATACACAAAAAACCTGACAGGCCCGGCTAAAATGCTCTACGAGGCCAGGGCGACAACCGCCTCATACACAAAAAACCTGACAGGCCCGCCGCAGGTAAAGCGCCACCAAGCCCATCTTGCGCATCAGGCGAGCCACCCGCTTGCGCCCCACCCGCCGACCCTGGCGCCGCAGCCAGCGGGCCATCTGCCGTGAGCCGCACCAAGGGGTTTCCAGAAATTGCTCGTCCATCATGCGCATCAGTTCCAGGTTCAGCTGGCTCTTGCCCTTGCCCTGGTGATAGAACGATGACCGGCTCAAACCCAACAACGCGCATTGGCGCGTGATGCTCAGGCCCAAGGGACGGCCAGGTTCGATCTTTCCTTTCCTCCGATCGCGGCTCAGCGACCGGAGGCTCTGGCCAAAAAATCGCGCTCGATGGTCAACTGACCGATCTTGGCGTGAAGCTCCTTGATCTGGGCCTCGCTGGCTTCTTCCCGTTTGGCTGAGCCGTCGCTGAAGACCTGCGCCAGACCCTCGACAGCCTGCCGCTTCCACTGGGCGATCATATTCGGATGCAAATCGAACCGGCTCGCCAACTCCGCCAGACTCTGCTCCCCCTTCAGGGCCTCCAAAGCCACCTTGGCCTTGAAATCCGCCGAAAACCGTCTCCGCTTACCCTTGCTCATCTTGGGTGTCCCTCCCTTGTCCAGTCACGCCCTCCACCTTACATGACTGTCCAATTTTGGGGGTCCACCTCTGGCATAAGCGGGCCGACAGTTGCGCGACCACAAACTCGGCCAAATCGCGCCGCATGCTTCCTATATGCTTCCTGCCAATAACAAAGGGCTCAGGTCGATTGACCTAAGCCCTTGATTTATCTGGTGCCGAGGGACGGAGTTGAACCGCCGACACGGGGATTTTCAGTCCCCTGCTCTACCAACTGAGCTACCTCGGCCGGGATGCCGCGCGCGGCCAGGGCTTTTATATACCTTTCCCCAACCGCAGCGTCAAGGGTGTTGCCCGCCCGCCACCGATACAATAGCTTGTTTCGCCGAGCGGCTTCTGCTAAACACATGGGGACCGCCGACGTCACGCCTTGGGGGGATCATGCTGGCCAGGGTCACATCGCTCGCCGTGCTGGGTGTGGACGCTTATCCGGTGCAGGTGGAGGTGGACCTGGCCCCCGGTCTGCCTGCCTTCAACCTGGTGGGCCTGCCCGACGGCGCGGTGCGCGAATCCAAGGAGCGGGTGCGCGCGGCGCTGATCAACTCCGGTCACTTCATGCCGGTCAACCGCATCACGGTCAATCTGGCGCCGGCCGACGTGCGCAAGGAGGGCGCGGCCTTCGACCTGCCCATCGCCCTGGGCATCCTGGCGGCGGCCGGGGCCATTCCGGCCGAGGCCCTGCTGGGCCTGGGCGTGGTGGGCGAACTGGCCCTGGACGGGGCCTTGCGCCCGGTGCGTGGGGTGCTGCCCATGGCCGCGGCCGCGGCGCGCGAGGGCCTTGCCGCCTTTGTTGTGCCGGAGGAGAATGCGGCCGAGGCGGCGGTGGTGGAGGGGCTCGTCGTGCTGGGCGCGCGGCGGTTGGGCCAGGTGGTGGCCCATCTGGTCGAGCGTGAACGCCTTTCGCCCACCGCGGCGGACCCGGCCCTGCTCTTGGCCCAATCCCAGGAATACGGCCTGGATCTCAGCGAGGTGCGCGGGCAGGAGCACGTCAAGCGGGCGCTGACCATCGCCGCGGCCGGCGGGCACAACGTGCTCATGGTGGGGCCGCCCGGCAGCGGCAAGACCATGCTTGCCCGGCGGTTGCCCACCATCCTGCCTCCTCCGACCTTTGCCGAGGCCCTAGAGGTGACCAGGGTGGCCAGCGTGGCCGGGGTTCTGCCCAGCGGCCGGGCGTTGATCGGCGAACGGCCATTTCGCGCCCCCCACCACACGGTCAGCGACGTGGGGCTCATCGGCGGCGGCTCGGTGCCGCGCCCCGGCGAGGTGAGCCTGGCCCACCACGGCGTGCTGTTTTTGGACGAGCTGCCGGAATTCAAGCGCCAGGTGCTGGAGGTGCTGCGCCAGCCCCTGGAGAGCGGCTTCGTCACGGTGACCCGGGCCGCGGCCAGCGTGGATTTCCCCGCCCGCTTCATGCTGGTGGCGGCCATGAACCCCTGCCCCTGCGGCTACCACGGCGACCCGGCGCGGACCTGCACCTGCTCGCCCCAACAGGTGCGCCAGTACCTGGCCAGGGTCTCCGGGCCGCTCCTTGATCGCATCGACCTGCAAGTGGAGGTGCCGGCGGTGGCGTTCAAGGAGCTGGCGGCCGAGACCGCCGGGCCGGGCTCGGCCGTGCTGCGCGAGCAGGTGGTGGCCGCCCGCCAGTTGCAGCACCAGCGTCTGCGGAGCTTCGGGCTTTTCTGCAACGCCCAGATGAACACCGCGCTCACCCGCCGCTTCTGCGGCCTGGAGGCCCAGGGCCTGCGCCTTTTGGAGACGGCCATGGCGCGCTTCAAGCTCTCGGCCCGGGCCTATGGCCGCATCCTCAAGATCGCCCGCACCATCGCCGACCTGGAAGGCGCCCCGCGCATCGGCCTGGCCCACCTGAGCGAGGCCATCGGCTATCGCAGCCTGGACCGGGGCATGCAATAGACGCTCGCCTTGGACCAGCCTTACCGGTGAATGGCGCTTGGGTCAGAGCACTGTCCTGATCCTGCCAAGCTGGTCTGTGACGCCCTGCGGATGGCCTTGTGGCGCCGGCGGATGCCCAAGGGCGTGGTGGTTCATTCGGATCGAGGCAGCCAGTACTGCTCAGGGCTATGCCAAGCCCTGATCATCAAATCCGGCCTGGTTCGCAGCATGAGCGGCAAGGGCTACGACAACGCCTGCGCCGAGAGCTTTTTCCATACGCTCAAGGTGGAGATGGTCCACGGGGAAGCTTTGCTCACCCGCGAAGCCATGCGTCGGGGGGTGTTCGAATACATCGAGATAGACTACAACCGGGCAAGGAGGCACAGTGCCAATGGCTACCTCAGCCCATTGGCCTTGGAGTCCCAACAGGTCGCTTAACAACCTGTCCACCGTTCCTGGGTAAGATCACTTTTGATAAAAGCTCGAAGGGCCTCGCCCGCGCAACCGAATCTTGGCCGCGGTTGACACGTCTTGACTCCTGGCCGCCTGGGTGAGTCGGCCCCGCCCCGCGGCCAGGGGCCGGGAGCGGGGCCGTGGTTGGGCAAGATTCTTTTAAGCTAGTAATCCTCGCGCTCGATCACGGTGGCCACGCCCTGGCCGCCGCCCACGCAGGCGTTGGCGCAGCCCCAGCGGCCGCCCTTGGCCGCCAGGATGCGGGCCAGGGTGCCCACCAGGCGGTTGCCGGTGGCCCCCAGGGGATGGCCGATGGCCAGGCCCCCGCCCATCACGTTGACCTTCTCCGGGTCCAGGCCCAGCTCCTTGATGCAGTTCAGGGCCACGATGGCGAAGGCCTCGTTGATCTCCCAGAAGTCCACGTCGCCAGGCTTCAGCCCGATCTTGTCCAGGGCCTTGAGGCTGGCCGGCACCGGGCCGTAGCCCATGATGGTGGGGTCCACGCCCACGAAGGAGATGGAGCGGATGGTGGCCAGGGGCTTGAGGCCCTTCTTCTTGGCCAAGGCCTTGGACATCAGCATCAGGCCGGTGCCGGCGGCGTTCAGGGGAGAGCTGACCCCGGCGGTGATGACGCCGTCCTTCTTGAAGGCCGGCTTGAGCTTGGCCAGGTCCTCCAGGGTGGTATCGCCGCGCACGGCCTGGTCCTTGTCCACCTTCATCACGCTGCCGTCGGCCTGGGGGGCCTCGATGGGCAGTATCTCGTCCTTGAAAAAGCCCGCGGCCTGGGCCTGGGCCGCCCGCTGGTGGGAGCGCACCGCCCAGCGGTCCATGTCCTCCTTGCTCAGGCCGCTCTGGGCGAAAAGCTTCTCGGCCGTCAGCCCCATGTTGGTGGCGGTCATCATGTCCCAGTGCTTGTAGGCCGGGTCCAGGAACAGGTCGGTGTTATAGGCCACCAGGCCGCGGTCCTGGGTGGTGCCGCCCATGGGAACCCTGGTCATGTGCTCCATGCCGCCGACCATGACCACGTCGGCGTTGCCGGTGGCGATCTCCATGAAGCCGATGTGGATACCGGCCATGGCCGAGCCGCACTGCTGGTCCACGAACTTGGCCGCGATGGTCTGGGGCAGGTTGGCCAAAAAGATCGGGATGCGCCCGCCATAGGTCCACTGCTCGCCCACGCCGGTGGCCGAGCCCACGATGAAGTCGTCGATCTCCTCCGGCGCGACGCCGCTGCGCTTGATCAGCTCCGGCAGCACCTTGGCCAACAACTCGTCGGCGCGCAATTGATGCAGCCAGTCGCGGCCGGGGTCGTTGGGCCGGCAGCGGGATTGCGCCGTGCGCAGGTAACCAGCGATCACCACTTCTTGCATGACAACGCTCCTTGATGCGGTTGATTTGAAACCCAAAAGTCCTGGCGCCGGCGGGGTGCGGCCCGGCCTAGCGGTCCTGGTAGAAGGTCTTGCCCTGCAGGGCCATCTGCTTTATGAGGTCCGCCGGCTTGAAACGCGGGCCGTATTTGGCTTCGGCCTCCACCAGGGTGCGATAAACGTTGGCCAGGCCCCACTTGTCGGCGTAGCGCAACAGCCCGCCGCGATAGGGCGGGAAGCCGGTGCCGGTTATCATGGCCAGGTCCATGTCGGCCGGACGGTCGCAGATGCCCTCCTCCATCATCAGGGCCGCCTCGTTGATGCCCAGGCCCACCATCAGATCGATGATCTCCTGGCTGGTGGCCTGGCGCGGGGCCACGCCGTGGGCCTTCAAGTAGTCGGCGATCACCTGGGCCACCCGCGGGTTGGGAGTCGGCTTGGGTCCACTGTAGTCGAAATAGCCGCGCCCCGTCTTGCGGCCATAGTCGCCCAGGTTGTAGATGGCCTCGGTCAGGGGGTGGACCTTGTAGCGTTCGCCCAGGCGGCGGGCGAAGGTGTTGCCCACGTGGAAGTTGATGTCGATGCCGGTCAGGTCGGCCAGGGTGGCCGGCCCCATGGGCAGGCCGAAGTCCTCCTTCATGGCCTTCTCGATGGCCATCGGATCCACGCCGTCGGCCAAGAGGAAGACCGAGCCGCCCATGAGCCCGCCCAACTGGCGGCTGACGTAGAAGCCCGGACCGTCGTTCACCACCACCGGCACCTTCTTGATGGCCCGGCCGAAGGCCACGCTGGTGGCGAGCGTCTGATCGCTGGTCTGCCGGGCGCAGATGATCTCCAACAGAGGCATGCGCTCGGCCGGGTTGAAGAAGTGCAGGCCGATCATGCGGCCGGGGTCGGCCAGCACCGTGGCCATCTCGGTGATGGGCAAGGCCGAGGTGTTGGTGCCGAAGATCACGTCGGGCCGGCAGACGCCCTCCAGCTTCTTCCAGATGTCCTGCTTGACGGCCATGTCCTCCAGCACCGCCTCGATCACCAGGTCCACGTCCTTGAGCTCGTCCAGGTTGGTGGTGGTCCTCAGCTTGGCGGCCATCAGGGCGTCGAGTTTCTCCGGGGTCAGCTTCTTGGTCTTGATCTTGTAGGCGAAGGTCTTCTTGATGGTGGCGACGGCCTTGGCCAGGGCCGCGTCGTTGATCTCCCACAGCACGGCCTCGAACCCGCCGGCCAACAGCAGGTGAACGATGCTGGAGCCCATCACCCCGCCGCCCAGCATGGCCACCTTCTGCGGCTTGGCCGGGGTCAGGCCCTTGATGCGCGGCAAGCGGCCGGCGGCGCGCTCGTTCAGGAAGGTGCTGATGAGGTTCTTGGCCACGTCGCTGACCACCATCCGGCCAAAGAGCTCGGCCTCATGGGCGATGTCGGCCTGGAAATCGCTGGTCAGCCCCTTCTCCACCGCCTCGATGATGGCGAACGGGGCCAGGTAGCCCTTGGCCTTGGGCGCGGTCTGGGCCTTGATGAATGCGATCTGGTTTTTCTTCTCGCTGGCGCTGGGCAGGCGGTCGAAACGCCGGCTGGCGACCCGGTTGCGGAAGCTGAGCCGGCCGGTCTTGAATTTCTCGGCCGCGGCCAGGGCGGCGTCCAGAAGCTTCTCGGCCGGGACCACCTCGTCGATCAGGCCGTAGGACCAGCCTTTCTCGGCCTTGATGAACTTGCCGGAGAGCATCAGGTCCATGGCGTTGGGCAGGCCGATGAGCCGGGGCAGGCGCTGGGTGCCGGCGCTGCCGGGGATGAGCCCAAGCTTCACCTCCGGCAGGCCCAGGTTGACGCCCGCGGCCGCGATGCGGTAGTGGCAGGCCATGGCCATCTCCAGGCCGCCGCCCAGGCAATTGCCGTTGATGGCCGCGATCACCGGCTTGGGCCCCTGCTCCATGGCGTTGAACCAGTCGTGGACCCACATCAGCTTGGTGACGAACTCGGCCGGTTCCTTGACTGGCAGCATTTGGGTGACGTCGCCGCCGGCCACGAAGTTGGCGCCAGCGCCGGTGAGGATGACGACCTTGATCTCGGCGTCGGCGATGGCCTCCCGCACGGCCCCGCTCAACTCCTCCAGGAAATGGGAGGACATCTGGTTGACCGGCGGGTTGTCCATGCGCAGGCAAGCCACCCCGTCCTTCAACTCCACGTGCACCGTCTTGTAGTCCGTCTTCATGCGTCTCCTCTTTCTCATTTCTCAGGAAAAGTGCCGCCAGCGCGCGTGCACGGCTGTTCCCAACCCATCGGCCGCTTGGCCGATCACCGCCAGCCGGGCCCGCCGAGGCCTTGCATCGGATGTATATCCAGGAGAATCAGAGCGTTTAGCGTTACTCAGCGCTTTATTGATAAAACATAGAATATTCTTATAAACATTAGCGTGTCAAGAAATAATGATCGGTGGATCAGCTTGGCGTGCAAAATGGCCGGCCGCCGCCGCAGACCTGGCCCGGCGAAGGCGCGGATCGCTGGCGCGGGGCGTCCCGCGCGGCCTGTGCACTATTAATAAGGTTGCGGGGCGGCCGACGGGCGTCGGGCGGGGCTATTCCCCCGCCTTGGCCTGACGCTGGGCGGTGATGATCTCGTGGGCGTACTTGCGGTAGAGGTGATAGAAGAGCACGCCCATGATCTCGTGGCCACGCATGGCCAGCTCGTCGCGGTCCACCTGCTTAAGGCCGGCCGTGGCCTGCTGGAAATCCTCGATGAGCATCCTGGCGATCTCGCGCAGGTGCTTGCCCAGGGTGGGCATGGTGACTTCGGGCTTGAAGTTGCTGCGGCGGTTGATGCCCAGCTTGGCCATGCTCACCATCACCTTGGCGATGCTGATGTCGTCCTGGGTGTAGACGTTGACGCCGTTCTTGGCCTTGTCGCTGATGAAGCCCCACTCCTTGAGCCGGGGCAGCCAGCGCTTGGCCAGGCCGCTGGCGGCCAGAAAGGCGTCGTCGCCCTCCACGCCGGTGCCCAGGTACTGCTCCACTGGGCGGAAATACTCGGTGCGCAGCTTGAGCATGGCCTGCTTGCTGGCCCCGCGGTGCTCCCAGAGGATTTTTTTGATGGTGGGCAGGGGGAAGAAGAAGTCGTTCTGCAGCTCCTTGATCAGCTTGATGCGCTCCACGTATCCTTCATCATATTCGGCCGAGTTGCTGCCCAGCTTGCGCGGCTTGGGCAAAAGGCCGCAGCGGATGTAGTAGTGGATGGTCTGCTTGGGGACCTCGGTCCGCTTGGCCAGCTCGCTTATCTTCATTTCGCCCGTCCATAGCTGCTGGGACGCCTGCCGGGCATCCGCCGCCCAGCCGATGTCGCGTTTCCGCTACATGTATACCTGAACCCCATTCAAAACCCAAGTCGGCAAGGGTGGTCGCGAAAACCCACCAGGCTCCGGCCATCCTGGGGCCGGCCAGGCGTCCTGGGCGGCCGGACGGCTGGGGCCGGGTCGGAGAGCTTGATAAAATATTAACTAGCTTCCGTTTAGTGTTGACATCATATCTTAATGTTTGTACGATGCTTTATGAATTTAGCATATATCATAGCTAAACGTTAAAGGAAAGTATACACCTTTCGCGCGATCACGGGTCGGACCTGTCATATCCCCGTCTGGCCCCAGGCGCGGGCCAAGTCCGTCAAGGTGGTGTACGGCGATCGCGCCATCCTGTACCTGATCAAGCTGCGAGCTGCTTGACCGCCTCGATCTCCTCTCCCAGTTCTTGCCGGCCAGCCTGGGCCTGATCCAATGCCT
>JBMORH010000027.1:0-65448 GCA_049322275.1 Thermodesulfobacteriota bacterium | reverse complement strand
ATCACCAGCTCGCCCACCAGGTTCACAAGCTTGTCAAGCTTGTCCGTCTCCACCCGGATCGTCGCCGACTGCGCAGCCGCCTTGGCCACCGGAACCAGGGCGCGATCCCCCGGAGAAGCAGGGGCGGAGGCGTGGGGAGCGGCGGACGCTGGCGCGGCTGGGGTCGGCTGGGGCTGGGAAACCTTGGCGCCGGACGCGGCGGCGGGTTGGGCGGTGGCCGGCCGGGGCTGGGGCTGGTCGGCGGGGGGTGGGGCCGCGGCGGGCTGGACCCGGATGTCGTTCTCGTCGCGCAGGAAGATGAAGACATCCTCCACCGTCTCCTGGTCCGCCGGGCTGGCGAGCCAAATCTCCCACCAGAGGTAGAGGCGGTCCGGCTTGAGCTCGCCCAGTTCTGGCAGGCCCTCGGCGTGGCAGAGCACCCTTTCCAGCCGTCCCAGGTCGCTTAGCTCCAGCAGTATCTGCAAGGGGTCGGTGCCGCTGTCGAGCACCTGGGGCTGCAGGCGCAGCACGATGTGGTAAAGGCGGTCGCCCTGGGGCTGCCCGGCCGTGGCCGCCCCGGCCGGCCCGGAGGATGCGGCCGCCGGCTCCTCGCCCAGTCGGCGGGCCAGCATGGCCAGCATCTCCCGCGGCGGCTCCGGGCGCTGGCCGCCCAGACGGCCCTGGACCAGCACCTTCAGGGCGTCCACCGCGCCCAGCAGGAGGCCCACCACCTCGGCGTCGGGCGCGCAGCGCCCCTGGCGCATCTCGTCAAGCAAGCCCTCCATCAGGTGGGTGAGCTCCACCACGTCCTCGAACCCCACGATGCCCGCATTGCCCTTCATGGTGTGGGCGGCGCGGAAGACGGAATTGATCTCCTCCGGGGCCTCGCTGCCCTCCAACTGCAATAGCCCCCGCTCCAGGGAGTCGATCAACTCCTGGGATTCCTCGGCGAAGATTTGCAGCAGTTTGTCGTCCACGGCCGGTCCCGCTTCGCTTTAGGAGAGAGAGCGGGTGAACTTGCGCACCACGGCCAGCAAGGTCTCAGGCTTGAAGGGCTTGACCAGCCAGCCGCTGGCGCCCGCCTTCTTGCCTTCGAGCTTCTTGCTGTCCTCGCGCTCGGTGGTCAGGACCAGGATCGGCAGGTAGCGGAAAGGGGTTTTCTTGACTTCCTTGATGAAGGTTATGCCGTCCATGACCGGCATGTTGACGTCGCTGATTATCATGGCCGGACGCCGTTGGCCGGCCTCCAGGCGCTGCAAGGTTTCCAGCCCCTCCTGGCCGTTGATGGCCTGCACCACCTCGAAACCCGCGGCCTTGAGGGTCATCTCGACCGACATGCGCAGAGTGGCGGAGTCGTCCACAATCAGGATCAGTTTGTTCATGAGTTACGCTCCGGCCGAGTTGGGCCGCCGGTTCCAGGCGCCTGTCGGAAAAGGCCGTCCATGGCTCTTTCCGGCGTAACTTGCCGAAAGAGAATTCCGGCGAGTTCCGCAAATTGCTCGCCCCGGTTGGGGGCTCGTAATTTGGCAGGCCGTCCATGGCCCGCTTATGAGCCTGTCGGAGCGGTTTATCCGACAGGCTGCTAGGCCACGAACTGCCGCAGGTTACGGTCCAGGCCACAGAGGCGCAGGGCTTTGTCCATTATAGGGGAAAGGTTGACCAGCTTCAGCTCCCCGAATTGCGGCCGGGTCAGGGCAAAGGACGCCAGGATTTGAAGACCGGCCAAGTCAACCTCGCCGATCCCGGAAAGATCCACCACCAGGGTGCCGGGGTGGGGCAGTTGGGCCTGGAGATATTCCTTGAAACTTTCCAAAAACTGAATCTGGAGCTCTCCGCTCACCGTCAGGCGACCGTCAGCGCTTTCGCAGGTCAGCATGGCGCGGCGTCCAGACCGTTACTTGGCGGGGGCGATATTGAAAATCTTGTCCAGCTTCACCACCTTGAACATGGTGTAGATGTCCTTGGACATGTTTTCTATGCGTATGCGGCCCCCCTGGGCGGCGACATTTTTGTAGAAAAGCAGAAGCTTGCCGATGCCGGCGCTGCCGATGAAGGTGACGCCGCTGAAGTCAAAGACGACTTCCTTGAGGGACGAGACGTCCAGCTCCAGGAAGCGGCGCTTCAGTTCTTCCGCCCCGCGCTCGTCGATGCTGCCGATCACCTCGATGCGAGCCAAATCGCCTTGCTGGTTCAGCGTCAGTTCCATGTGGGGGCACCTCCTGTATGAGAAAACCACGGCCGCGCGGGCGGGCGGCGGGCGCAAGGTATAACGGGGCTGGCTCTGGTGAAAAAGCTTCTTTTCTCTCTTGTTACCTATAACAAATGGCCACAGGGTTGGCAACGGCCAAAGGCTGGCCGGCGGGGTCATTCCCTGGGGCGGCAACCAGAGGGCCGGGTCTCGGCGATCTCCTCCTTTTGCCGCTTGAGCACGTAATAGTGGATGAGTTCGCGGTCGCTGTCGCGGATCTTGGCGAACTGTCCCCCCACCAGGCCCTCGGCCCCCATGTTGCGCACGACCATTATGAGGGGCACCGGCCGCTCTCCCTCCGGCAGGTGCAGCAACCCGCTGATTTTCTGGCCTTCCTGCAACTCCGGAGCCCAGATGGCCAGCCCGCCGGCGCTGATGTCGTAGACCTCGTGCCGCCGGCCGCCGATCTGCATGTAGACCGGCCGGTCGGGGGCGGGGCGCACCCGGAAATAGTAGCGGGGGCTCTCCTCGAACTCTATTTTGAAAGAGTCATCGGGTTGGCTGGACTTCTTTTTTTTCCAGAACAAATTCAACCCTCCGGTTCTTGGCCATGTTTTCCTCGCTGTCGTTGGGCAGCAGAGGCTCGGTGTCCGCATAGCCGGTGGCGGTCATGCGCCGGGGTGGCACTCCCTTGCCCAGCAGGTAGCGCAGCACCGCCGTGGCGCGCAGGGCGCTCAGCTCCCAGTTGCTGTCGAACTTGGGCGAGCTGATCGGGCGCGGGTCGCTGTGGCCCTTGACATGCAAGACGTAGCCGGGGTGGCGCAGAACGATGGAGGCCACCTGGTCCAGGATGGGCAGGGCCTCCGGCTTCAGATCGGCCTGGCCGGACCGGAAGAAGGTCTGCCCCTCCACCCGCATGACCACCTCGCTGCCGAGGGTCACCACGCGCACCATGTCGTCGATGTTCTTGTGCTTAAGAGTCTGTTGCACGTCCTCCAGCAGGGGCTCCTGCTCGATGCCGGTGAGCTGGTCCAGGCTGCGGGGCAGGGTGGTCTTGAGCTCCAGGCGTCCCTGGTCGCCGCCGGGTGCGTCCTGCTTGCCCAGGTTGATCTGGATGGACTCGATGATCTGCTCGAACTTTTGCTCATCCAGGTTGGCCATGGCCACCAGGAAGACGAAAAAGGTCAGCAACAGGGTGACCATGTCGCTGAAGGTGACCAGCCACTCGCCACCGGATTCCTCGCCGTCCTCCTCCGCGGCGGTCAAGGTGCGGCCGGGGTCATCCATTGGCCTTTTTCTCCTGGGCCTTGCCGGCGTCATAGGCGGCGCGCTGTCGCGGCGGGATGAAAGAGCTGAGCTTCTCGTAGATCAGCATGGGGTTGTTGTTCTCCAATATGGACAGGGCCCCTTCGAAGATTATGGACAGGTTCAACAGCTCGCTGTTGGTCCTGCTCTTGAGTTTGCCGGCGATGGGCAGAAAAATCAAGGAGCTGAGCATTGAGCCGTAGAAGGTGGTGATCAGGGCCACGGCCATGCCCGGTCCGATGCTCTTGGGGTCTTGCAGGTTGCGCAGCATCTGGACCAGGCCGATCAGGGTGCCCAGCATGCCGAAGGCCGGGGCGTAGGCCCCCATCTTGCGGAACACGTCCTGGGCCACGGCCCGGCGCTGCTTGAGCGCCTCGATCTCGATGCGCAGGGTCTGGCGGATCAGATCCTCGGCCGCGCCGTCGGCGATGAGATTGAGGGCCTTCTTGAGGATGGGGTTGTCGGTGCGCACCTTGGACAGGGCCACCAGGCCCTGGCGGCGGGAAAGCTGAGCGATGGTGATGATGACCCGCACCACGTCGTTGGGGTCCACCTTGCGCTGGGCGAAGACCTGCTTGGCCATCTGGAAGGCGAGCCCCACGTCGCGCAGCGGAAAGGTGATGAGGGTCGAGGCCAGGGTCCCGCCCATGACGATCATGACGCTGGGGAGGTTGACGAAGGTGGCCGCGTCTCCCCCCAGCAAGATGGCCCCGAAGATCAGGACAATGCCCAGAATGATGCCGCCGATGGTGGCTAGATCCATGCATCAGACTCCCGGCGGGGCCGCCTTCGCCCCGCCCGCCCCGGATGTCAGGGTTTGCCGCCTTCCAGCTTGATCTCCAGCCGCAGGGCCTGGTCGCCGCGCCGGAGGGTGTAATGGTGCGCGCCGAAGGGGTCGCGCTTGATGGCCTCGTGAATGTCCTTGGCCGCCCTCAGCGGCTGGCCGTCCAGTTCGGTGAGCAGGTCGCCGGACTGGATGCCCGCCGCCTGGGCCGCGCTCAGGGGCAGCACCCGCTCCACCATGAGGCCGTCGGCCTGGGGCTTGAGCACCACGCCCAGGCGGGGCGGCCGCGGCGGGGCGGGGGCGGCGGCGACGAGCCAATCCGCCGCCGGCCGGCCGGTCGCCTGACGGGCCAGGGCCGCCGCCTGATCGGGCTCCACCGGCAGCACGCTGATGAGGCGCACCCCCGGCAGGCGCCGCTGGATGCGCGGGGGCAGGCCCAGGCCGTGGGCGAAATGCCCGGAGCCCACGAAGACCACCGCCCTGCGCTCTCCGTCCGGCCAGGGCGACATCGCCTGGGCCAGGCGATGGGCCATGGTGTCGTCGCGGGCCACCTGGGCGGCGAAGAAGTTTTCGGTCTGCCCGCCGCTGACGGCGTGGACCGCGAACTGGCCGGCGATCATCTCCCGATAGGCCGGATCGTCCAGGTCCAGGGCCGGGGCCAGTTGGCCCCGTTGTTCTGGCGTGAGCGAAGCCAGGCCCTGGCGGGCGATCTGACGCACGCTGGCCAGGGGGGCGTTCAGGGCCACCAGCGGCAGGCGGTTTTCACGCACGAATTCCAGGATGGGCGCGTAAAGCTCCAGGGGATAGCCCCAGGCGCGCTCCCAATCCACCCGCCGGGCGAACTCCTCCACGCTGATCTGGCCGGCCGCCAAGGCGTCGCAATGGGCCTGGGCCGTGGCGTCCAGCCATTCGACCCCCACCACCAGCGGACGGGGAATGGCGTGCATTTTTTTAAGAAAATCAAGCTGAATGGCATGATGGCCGGGATGATCGTGGGTCTCGCCCACGATGACCACCTGGGCCTGGCCCAAGCCGGCGGCCACTTCTTCCGGCCCCAGCGGCCGGTTTTGGGGCGGGGCCAGCACCGCGCCCAGGGGCGGGTGGGGCCCGGCCGCCGGGGGCAGACCGGCGCACCCCGCCGCCAGGCTCAGCACCATGACGGCCAGGGCGTAGCGGGCCAAGGGCATGGGCTCTCCCCCCAAGGCATGTGTGGTCCTTCCGCGTCCCGGTCCGCGGGCCGAAGCCTCGAACGACTAGCGCGCCCCGGTTGGCCGGGGCAGGCTGGCTTCCTGATAGCGCAGATCCACGTTGTCCTGGATCCAGTGCGGGTCCCACCACTCGGTGGGGTTGACGAAGACCCCGCCCACCAGGACAGAGTAATGCAAATGGTCGCCCAGGGCCAGGCCGGTGGCGCCGGAGCGGCCCAGCAGTTCGTCGCCGGCCACCGACTGGCCCGCCTGAACCGCCAGCTCGGACAGGTGGCCGTAGAGGCTGTGGACGCCCAGGCCGTGGTCCAGGATCACGCAGTTGCCGTAGATGCCCAGCGCCCCGGAGAAGACCACCACGCCGGGGGCGGTGGACTTGATCGGGCTCATGGCCACGTCGGCCAAGTCCACGCCCAGGTGGGTGGAATTACTGACCGGCCTGGTTTCGTAGAAATAGGTGCGCCGCTCGGCGAAACCGGCCATGGGCTTGCCCATGGGGCGCAGGAAGGCCTGGCTCCAGAGCTGCTGGTTGGCGCTCTGGCGCACCGCGGCCAGGATGGTCTCGTGGTTGCGCTTGCGCAGCTCCTCGTTTACCCAAACGAAGACCTGCAAGGGCGCCTGGCGGTCCGGCGGGGCCTCGGCCAAGAAGCGCGGGGCCAGGGCCTCCAGGAAGCCGTTGCTCAGGTTCAGGCTGTCGTTGCGGAACTCCTTCCACTTCAGGCGGACCATCAGCCCGGCGGCGGCCTGGTTGCCGGCGGCGTCCTCGGCCACCACCTTGATGTTGGCGCCTTTCTCCTCGTCGTCGGCGAAGGCGAAAAACGCCAGCCGGGCCATGGGGTCCTGGGGCCAGGGGGCGTAGCCCTGGAAAAACCGCGCGCCCACCTGCACCCCGTGGCGGGGGGTTTCCTCGCTCACCTTGTACACCGCCAGGCCCACCCCGCCCCGGTTCAGGTGGATGGTGCGGCTCAGGACGGTCAGGCGCGGGGGCACGGTGTCGATGACCAGGTTGAACTCCCGGCGGGTGCGGTTGCCGTGGAACCAGCCCAGGAAGGAGCGGTCGCGGGCCTCGATGGCCAAGGTGGCCGGCCCCTGGGTCAGCCCCAGCTCGATGGCCTTGATTTCCAGCTTTTCCGTGGCCTGGGCGGGGCCTTTTTCCCACAGCCCGCCGCCGGGGAACTGCTTGTCCAGCAGGGTCGCTTCCTTGTTGTTCTGGGTCAGGGTGACTCTGAGGCGCGAGAGCCCGGTGCCCTGGTCGCTGACGGTCATTTCAACGACATTGGCCCGGCCCAGGTGGGTGGGCGTCTTGGCCAGGGCGATCTGTGGGGGCTGGCTTTCCAGGCGGGGCCAGACCACCAGCAGGCCGGCCGCGGCGGCGATGACCAGCAACAGCAACAGCAACAGGACGAGCTTGCGGGCGGCACCCATGGGCTAACTCCAGGCGAAAACTTCGGAAAACGTATCTGGCCAAGCCTAGGGCCTGGGGCGGTTTCTGTCAAGGCCCGCCGGCCCGGCTTGCCCCGGCGCAAGGCCGGGTGTATGTTGCTGACAGGCGCATACCTCCAGGGATAAAAGCATGATAGGCAAGGTGAACGGACGGGAGCCGCGCATTCACCCCAGCGTCTTCATCGCCCCCGGCGCGGTGGTGCTGGGCGACGTGGAGCTGGCCGAGGGCGTCAGCGTCTGGTATGGCTGCGTGCTGCGCGGCGACATCAACTGGATCAAGATCGGCCCCCGCAGCAACATCCAGGACGGCAGCGTGATCCACGTGGCCAACCGAGGCCAGGGCGCCTGGGTGGGGGCGGACGTGGTGGTGGGGCACCGGGTGGTGTTGCACTCCTGCCGGGTGGAGGACGGCTGCCTGATCGGCTCCGGGGCCAACCTGTTGGACCGCTGCCACATTGGCCAAGGCTCCATCGTGGCCGCCGGCAGCGTGGTCACCCCCGGCCAGGTGATGCCATCCGGCGTGCTGGTCTCCGGGGTGCCGGCCAAGGTGCGCCGCGAGCTGACCGACGACGAGCGGCTCTGGCCCCAGCGGGTGGTCAATCGCTACCTGCGGGTGGCCAAGGTGCACCAGGATCCGGAGTTGGTCATCGACTTCAGCCAGGAGCTTTAGGGCCATGTCCGAGCCCAAGGCCCTGGAGACCCTGGGTTTCGACCGTTACCAGCGCTTCCGGGCCGCGGCCGGGCTCATCAATGGCCTGGCCCAGGGGCGCGGGCTCGCCATCCTGGACGTGGGCCCCTTCGACGACGCCTTCGCCGCCTTCCTGCCCGGCCACCGGGTGCAAGGCCATTCCGGCTTGGTCCGCCCCGGCAGCGGCCTGCCCATGGCCGACGGCGTGGCGGAAGTGGTCTGCGCCCTGGACGTTCTGGAGCACGTGGCCCCCCCTGAGCGAGCGTTTTTTCTGGCCGAACTGGCTCGCGTGGCCTCCCTGGCCGTGGTGCTGGGCTTTCCCATCGCGCCGGCGGCCGCGGCCGAGGAGTTCGTCTGGCGCGTCACCCAGAGCCCCTGGCTGGCCGAGCACCGCCGGCACGGTCTGCCCGAACCGGCGGAGGTGGAGGCCATGCTGGACGGCCTGGGGCTGGCCTGGGAGCGCCACCCCAACGCGGCCCTGCCCTCCTGGACCGCCATGATGCTGCTCATGTATGGGGTGCGGGAGACCGGCTTGCGCGAGGAAATCAGCGCCTTCTTCAACCGCCGCTATTACGAGCTGGAAAACCGCGAGCCGGCCTATCGCTACCTGTATCTGTGCCGCAAGCCCGGCCGGGGCGGCGATGCCTGATCCGCTGGCCGGCCTGATCGAGCCCTGGCGCGGCCTGGCCGCCCAGGTGCTGATGAACTGCCGGCGCTCCGATGCCGAGGTGTCCGGCCATTTCTCGCTCTGCGGCCTGCTGCTGCGGCTGCGCAATCTCTACAAGTGGGAGCACGGCCTGCCGCCCTGGCAGGAGCCCGACCCGGCCGCGGCCCTGGAATGGGTCAGCCAGCGCGAGGAGCTCTGGCTGGAGGTTATCGGCCAGGAGCCCCAGCCGATACGCCTGGACGGGGCCAGCCTTGATCCCTTCGACGCCGAGGCGCTCAACCAGCGTTTTTTGCCACAGGGACTGGTCTATGGCGCCGGGCGGGCGGGTGGACTCATACCGGTGTTTTTCCTGGGCCGGCTGGAGGGGCGCGAGGCGGTGGAGGGCATGGAGGTGTTCCACGTCGGGGCCGAGCTGGGTCGCGACATCCTCTTTCTGCCCGGCCTGCGCCAGGGCGGACGCATCTACCTGCGCCGCGAGCCCCTGGCCTATCTGCTTTGGGACAAGCTGGCCGACCCGCGCCAGAGCCTGGCCCTCTTCCTCGACCTGGGCCTGGCCGGCTACGGCCTGGACCGGCGGGCGGTGCTGGCCGCGCCCTCGTGGGAAGTCCTGGACCGGCTGCTGGCGGGCGAGTTGCGCGCGGTGCTCTGGCACGAGCTGGGCGAGGCGGCGGCCGGCCAGCGGGCCGGGGAGCTCTTGCGCTGGGCGGTGGCCGAGCTGCCCGGCGGCGAACTGGAGCACTTCGCGCGCGGGGTCAAGGATCTGATGGCCGACACCTGCGACGGCGGCCGGCTGGGGCGGATGATCGCGCAGAGGGCGGTGGGGCCGTTGGGCCTCTATCCGGCTTGGCTGGCCGGTTTCCCGCGCCTGCTGTTCCCGGAGGCGGACGCGGCCGTCCTGGAGTTCGCCAAAAGCGGCGACTGGACGGTCGTCGAGGAGGTGCGCCAACTGGGCCTGGAGCGGGCCGAACGCGCCCTGGCCGGGCTGGAGGACCTGGCGGCTGCGGGGCTGGGCGGCGAGGAACTGCGCCTGGCCGCCCACGCGCGGGTCATCGCGCCCCTGACCGGAGGGCGACCGTTGCCGCCCCGGCCGGAGTAGCGACTTGCGTTCAACCATATAGATTGAACGCAAATTGCTATACGGGCCATGGACGGCCTTGATCGCAAATTGGCGTGAGTAGGCCTGGGCTGGGTTTGGGGCTGGCTGCCGGCGCCAAGGCCGGCGGGCGGGCCTTACTTGAGCCGGTAGGTGATCAGGCCGTGGGAGAGGTCGTAGGGCGATACGCTCACCCGGACCTTGTCGCCGACCAGCACCTTGATCTTGAAACGCTTCATGCGCCCGGAAAGCACGGCGCGCAGCGTGTGACCCTGCTCGGTCGCCACCTCCATTTGGCCGCCACCCAGAGTGCGGGTGACCTCGCCCTCCAGATGGATCAAGTCGTCACGGCTCAAGCGACCTCCTAGCACAAAACGTTTAGGGGCTTCGGGTTCATAGCGGCGTCCCAATAATGCCATGCGGCCGGGGTCCGGTCAAGGGGCGCGGGAAAACGAGCCCGCCCACGCCGGGGGGCCAGCCGGGGGCGGGCCTTGAAATCACAGTCAATAAGCACTTGCGGGCCGCGGCGGCGGGGGGTATATTTCCCCGGTCCGCAGGGGGTGTGCAGACCGCGCAGCGGGCGCCGCCAAGGCCGCCCCCGCCCCCCGGTCAAACAAGCTCGGCCCGCAGACGCATCGGGCCCAAACATAGCGCAGGAGGACCCTATGAGCCAGGTCTGCGAGATCTGCGGCAAGCACCCCCAGGTGGGCTTCAACGTCAGCCACGCCCACAACAAGACCAAGCGTCGCTTCAATCCCAACTTGCAGCGCGTGCGCAGCCTGGAAAACGGCCAGGTGCGCCGCATCCGGGTCTGCACCCGCTGCCTGCGCTCCGGCAAGGTGGTCAAGCCCGCCTAGACCGATCCGTTGGGGTTGTCTGCACGGGAGGCCGGCCGGCCTCCCGTTCGCTATTGGGGCCCAGTGTTTTCGGCTGAAATGAGATCGGTGTCGCGCGCCGGGAATAAACGCCTGCGCTAATTAACCAACAACAGCAGCCAGAGCGAGTAGGTGGCCACCGACAGGGCGTGGGTCAGGGTGGTGCCCTGGCCGGAGAGCAGGGCGTCGCCGCCCAATTCGCCGGCCATCACCGCCGCGATGGTGGCGATGGGCGAGGAGAGCAGGAGCACCGCCACCGTGGCCGGCAGCCCGCCCAGGCCGAACAGGCTGAGCAGGCCCCAGCCCAGGGCGGGCAGGGCCAGCAGCTTGACGAAGCTGATCAGGCCCAGCTCCCACCAGCGCCCGCCCAACTTGCCCTCGCTCAGCTTGGCCCCGATGATCAAGAGGGCCAGGGGCAGGCCCAGGTTGCCCAGGATGCCCAGGGTGCGGTCCACCACCTCCGGCAGCTTGACGCCCAGGATCGGAAACGCCAGGCCGGCCAGGGTGACGGCGATGATGGGGTTGAACAGCACCGCCTTGACCGGATTGGCCGCCTGCACCCGGCCGCCGCCGCCCCAGAAGGTGAAGCTGAGCACGCTGAGAAGGTTCTGGCCGATTATCACCACCGCCGCGATGATGAGCGCCGTGTTAAGGCCCGCATCGCCCAGGGCGTAGAAGATCACGGCGAAACCCAGTTGGGCCTGGTTGCCGTGGACGGCGCCCTGGATGAAGGATGCCCGGCGCGGTCCCTGGGCCGGGTCTGGACCATATAGCCGGCCGGAGAGCCAGACCGCAAGACCCCAGACCGCGACCATGGCCGCCAGGGCCACCAGGGCCGGCCAGGGCTGGAAGGCCTGGTCCAGGGGGGCCTTGGCCATGGAGCGCAGGACCAGGGCCGGGATGGCCAGGTAGTAGGTGAGCCGGTTGGCCGGGCCGACGAAGCCGGGCGGGAAAAAGCCCTTGCGCGCGCCCCACACCCCCAGGGCGATGACCGCGAAGATGGGGATGATGCTGGCGAGCACCGCCACGGCCTAGGCCTCCGGCCCGGCGGCCTGGTCCAGGGCGCGGGCCAGCAACGCGGTGTGCAGGCGGCGGTCGAAGGCCCTGGGCGGCGGCCCCAGGGGCCGGGGCGGGTCGGCCAGCCAGGCGCGCAGCCGCGCCGCCAGGGCCGCGGGATCGCCGGGGGCCACCACCGCGCCGGCGCCCGTCGCCTCCACGATCTTGGCGGCCGCGCCGAAGGGGGCTATGGCCAGCACCGGTCGGCCCACGGCCAGGTATTCGAAGAGCTTGGCCGGCACCATGGCGTCGAGCCCCGGCAGCCCGGCCAGGGTGAGCAGCAGGACGTCGGCCTGGGCCATGCGCCGCACCACCGCCTGATGGGGTTCGTAAGGCAGCAGGTTGACCGTGAGGCCCTCCAGGCCGGGGTCCACCACCTGGCCCGGCACCACCCGCCCCACCACGGTCACAACGAAACGCCGGCGCTCGGCCGGCGTCAGCCGGGCGAAGCCGGCCCAGAGGTCGTCCAGGGGGTGGGAGCCGAAGACCGTGCCGGTGTAGAGCAGGCGCAGGCGCCCGTCGCCGGCCGGGGGCGGGGCGGGAGCATGGCGCAAGAAGGCGAAGTCGGCCGGATCGTAGCCGTTGGGGATCCAGACGTATTTCTCCGCCGGCCCGCCGTGGACCCGGCGCAGGCGCGCGGTCATCTCCGGGGTGTTGCCGATCACCCGCGCCGCCGCGCCCACGCAAAGCCCCTCGGCCGCCCGCACCAGCGCCCGCCAGAGGCGGCCGCCCCCCTGGGCGGCGAAGCCCTTGCTGAAAAAGCCCGACCAGTCGTCGCGGAAATCCAGCACCAGGGGCAGGCCGGCCAGGCGGCTCACCGCCCAGCCCAGCAGGAAGGCCGAGAAGGGCGGGGCGGTGACCAGCACGGCCTGGGCCTGGTGGCGCCGGGCGGCGGCCAGGGCGCCGGGCAGGGCGGTGGGCAGCCAGAGCACGTGGCGGTCGGGGAAAAGCAGGCCGCCGGCCAGGGCCTTGAGCCGGCCCAGGGCCGAGAGCCCGCCAGCGCGCCCGCTGGTGGAGGCCCCTTCGGGCGCGTCCGGCTCCAGGCTGACCAGCCGGCGCACGACCACCTCCGGCGGCAGCTCGCCCAGCAGGCCCGGATCGCGCAGCGGCACCGAGGGCCGGGCCGGGGTGACAACCACCGGCCGCCAGCCCTGGGCGGGCAGGTATTTGACGAACTTCACCGCCCGCTGCACCCCGGCCCCCCCGCTGGGCGGGAACACGTAGCTGATGAACAGCAGGCTCCTCATGCCCCCGCCTCCACCGCCTCCCGGAGCACCCTCTCCAGGGCCGCCGCGCTGGCCGGCCACGAGCGGCCGGCCACCCCGGCCCGCAGGGCCTGGGCGTCCCAGGCCCGCCCCAGCACCGCCCGCATGGCCCTGGCCAGGTCGGCCGGGTCCTCCGGCCGGGCCAGGCTGCCATTGACGCCGTCCTGGATCAGGGCCGGGACCCCGCCCACCGCCGCCGCCGCCACCGGTCGGCCGGCGCAGAGGGCCTCCAGCACCACGTTGGGCTCGCCCTCGCTGCGGCTGGGCAGCACCAGGGCGTCGCAGGCGGCCAGCCAGCGCGCGATGTTTTGGTGCGGTTGCGCGCCCGCCCAGATCACCCGGTCGGCCAGGCCCAGGGCCGCGGCCAGACCGCGCAGGCGGCCGGCCATCTCGCCCGCGCCCACCATGGCCAGCCGGGCCTCCGGCGCCTGGGCCAGGGCCTGGATGGCCAGGTCGGGGCCCTTCACCTGGGCCAGCCAGCCCACGTAGAGCAGGAGCGGCCCCTCCGGCGGCAGGCCCAGCCCGCGCCGGGCGGCCAGGCGGTCGCCGGGCCGGAAAAGCTCCTGGTCCACGCCGTTGGGCGCCACCCGCAGGCGCTCCTCCGGCGCGCCCAGGTCGGCCGCCGCCGCCGCCAGGTCGGCGCTGACCGCCACCACCCGCCGGGCCTGGGCCAGGACCTGGCGCAGGTAGGGCAGGCGGTCGCGGTCCTGGCGCAGGCGCAGCAGATCGCTGCCGTGCAGCTTGACCACCAGGGGGATGTCCAGGCGGCGGGCCGCCATCAGCCCGGCCCAGGCGTCGGGAAACAGCCAGGTGGCCAGGAGCACCTGGGGCCGCAGGGCGGCGGCGCTGTCGCGCAGGGCCGGCCAGGCCGAGCGCAGAAAAGCCCGGCCGTGCCAGGCGCGTGTAAGGCCGGGCAGGTACCAGAAGATCGGCCGGCGCACCGGGAAGGGCTCCGCCCCGGCCGGCGCGGCCGGGCGGCGCAGGGCGATGGGGAAGGGCAGCGGGGCCACCAGGGCCAGCCGGCAGAGCCGGGCCAGGGCGGCGAACTGCTGGCGGTTGAAGGCGGCGAAATCCGGACGCGCCGGGCTGGGGTAGAGGCTGGTCAGGGCCAGCACCCTGAGGGGCGCCGATCCGGCGGACCGGGGCGCGGGCGGAGGCGACACGCCGCGCGCCGGCCTAGGCCGCCGCGGCCGGGGCCAGTTCCAGCACCCGGCCGGGGGGTTTCAGGAAAATGTCGGCCCAGAGCGCGAAGCTGAGCATGATCCACAGGTACTCGGCCTCGGCCGCATCCAGGGCGGGCTTTTGCAGGATGGCCCGCAGCAGGATGGTGTCCAGGAGGCCGTTCAGGGGCGAGGCGGCCGAGCCCAGCCAGTCCAGGCGCGCGCGGCCGGCCCGGGTGGCGAACCAGGCCTGGAGCGGGATGGAGAAGCCCACCTTGGGCCGGGCGAAGAGCGGCCGGGGCACGTAATGCCCCAGGTAGTTTTTCAAAAACACCTTCTGGCCGAAGACCGTGGCCCGCTGGCAAGGCGCCAGCGACAAAGCCCAGTCCAGCACCTGGGGGGTGGCGAAGGGCACCCGGCTCTCGATGCTGGCGGCCATGCTCATCTTGTCCTGGCGGTCGAAGATGGGCGGCAGGTAGGTGACCAGGTGGTAGAGCTGGGCGCGGTCCAGCACGCCCAGGCCTTTCCAGCCGGCCATGAGCGCCCGCCGGGCGCTGAGGCTCACGCGCGGGGCCTGGGAGCCCAGGGTGGCCAGGAGCGACTGGGGGTCCATGAACTGGGTGCAGGTCAGGATGGCCTCGTCGGCGCCCATGGCCTTGTAGGCGCGCAGGTTGGCCGCCTGGCGCTCCAGGCCGGGGAAAAGGCCCATCAGCCTGAGCCCGGCGTTGAGCACCGCCGGCGGCGTCGGCTCCAGCCAGGCGTGGCGCAGAATTTTGGAGAAGCGGGTGTAGCCGGCGAAGAACTCGTCGGCCGCCTCGCCGGTCAGGAGCACCTTGACCTGGCCGTGGGCCAGGCGGCTGGTCAGGTAGACGCCCAGGCAGTTGGGGTGGTTGATGGGCTCGTCGAAGTGCCAGGCCATGCGGTCCAGGGTTTCGCCGAAAAACACCCCGCCGTCCAGCTCGGTCTTTTGCAGGGGCAGGCCCAGGTGCTGGCCGATGGCCAGGGCGTCGGGCCACTCGTCCAGGCGGGGGTCGTCCACCCGGCAGTGGAAGCCGGTGAGCCGATGCCCCAGGCGCTTGGCCACCACCGCCGCCACCAGCGATGAATCGGCCCCGCCGGAGAACTGCAAGCCCACCGGCACGTCGGAGACCATGTGCAGGCCCACGTGGCGGGCGAAGAAGTCGTCGAAGGCCTCCAGGCTGGGCGGCCGCCGCCGGCGGGGCAGGGAGTCCTCCAGCCGCCAGAAGACGCGGGGCGCGAAGCTGCCGTCGCGCCGGCGGAAGGTGACGGCCTGGCCCGGCTCCAGGCGGGTGACGCCCCGCCACAGGGTGCGGCTGCCGCAGAGCGAGCGGAAGCGCAGGTATTCGGGCAGGGCCTCTGCGTCCAGCTCCGGCGCGAAGCCGGGCAGGGCGTAGAAGGCCTTGACCTCCGAGGCGAAGGCCAGCCCGCCCTGGGGCGTGCGCCAGATGTAGGCCGGCTTCTGGCCGAAAAAGTCGCGGGCGATGACCGCCTCCTCCTGCTCCGGCCGCCAGAGCGCGAAGGCGAACATGCCGATCAGCCTGGCCAGGCCGTCCGGCCCCCATTGGCGCACCGCCTTTTGCAGCACCTCGGTGTCGCCGGTGGTGCAAAAGCTGTGGCCCTTGGCGGCCAGTTGGGCGCGCACCTCGCGGAAGTTGTATATCTCGCCGTTGAAGACGATGACGTCGCCTTCGGGCGAGAGCATGGGCTGGTTGGCGGCGGTGGAGAGATCCAAGATTGACAGCCGGCGGTGGCCCAGGAACACCCCGCCGTCGGGCGAGAGCCACTCGCCGCGGGCGTCGGGGCCGCGGTGGCTCATCAGGTCGACGGCCCGCCGGCAGGCGGCCAAATCCACCGCCTGGCCGGGCGGGTTGATCAGGGCGAAGATTCCACACATGGGCGCGCTCGCTGACGGGGACCTTGGCGGTCCGGGTTTGCCTCGGCGGCGGAAAGCCGATTCCGCCGCATAGTTTCAGCCCGGCGCGGACAAAAGTCCAGCCTCAATCGGCCGGGATTGAGCGCGGCCGGGGCCGGAAAAAGATTGCCTTGCGGGCCAAGCCCAGTCTAGCATTTCCACAGCCCCTCCACCCGTCCGCGTTGCCGCGGGCCGCCGGCGGCCCCAAGCTTGGAAAACCATGCCGACCCTGCCCGTGATGCAACTGGCCTTGAGCCTGAAGACCGGCGGCCTGGAAAGGCTGGTGCTGGACCTGCTGCGCCAGGGGCCGGAGATGGGCGTGGACTACAGCCTGTGTCTCTTGGAGGAGGAGGGCGACCTGGCCCAACAAGCCCGCGACCTGGGCGCGCCGGTCTTCGTCCTGGGCAAGCGGCCGGGGCTGGATTTCAGCCTGGTGCCCCGGCTGCGGGCGCTCATGCGCCGCGGCGGCGTGCGGGTGCTGCACAGCCACAACCAGGCGCCGGGCTTCTACGGCGGCCTGGCCGCGCTCTGGGCCGGGCGGCCCCAGGTCCTCACCCGCCACGGGGCCAGCTATGGCATGGACCGCAGTTGGCGTTGGGTCTCGGCCCTGGCCGCCCATCTGAGCCGTTGCACGGTCTGCGTGGGCTCCGACGCCCTGGCCGTGGCCCGGCGCGAGGACCGCCTGCCCGCCCGCCGCCTGCGCCTGATCTACAACGGCGTGGACACCGAGTTGTTCAAGCCCGACGCCGCCCTGCGGGCCGCCGCCCGGGCCGAGCTGGGTCTGGCCGACGCGCACAAGGTCGTCATCAGCGTGGGGCGGGTTTCCAGCGAGAAGGACTACGCCACCCTGCTCAAGGCCCTGGCGGTGATGCCGCCCGCCTGGCGGCTGGTCCTGGTGGGCGACGGCCCGGAGTTGGAGAATCTGCGCCGCCTGGCGGCCGAGCTGGACCTGGGGCGGCGGGCGCTTTTGCTGGGCCGGCGGGCGGACGTGGAGCGCCTGCTGGCCGCGGCCGATCTGTTCGCCCTTAGCTCCCTGAGCGAGGGCGTCTCGGTGGCGCTCCTGGAGGCCATGGCCGCCGGGCTGCCGGTGGTGGCCACCCGGGTGGGCGGCACCCCGGAGGTGGTGGTGGAGGGCGAGACCGGTCTGCTGCTGGAGCCGGGGCTGCCCCACGAACTGGCCCTGGCCCTGCAAGACGCCCTGGAAGACCCCCGGCGGGCGACGGCCTGGGGGGCGGCCGGCCGCCGCCGGGTGGAGGAGCGCTTCAGCCTGCGGGCCATGGCGGCGGCCTACGCCGCGCTTTACCGGGAGGTGGCCTAGATGACCAGCCAGCCCGCCTGCGACCTGAGCTACATCATCATCACCTACAACGACGCCGGCCGTCTGCCCAGGGCCATCGCCTCGGCGGCCCTGGCCGGGGCGCGGGCCGGTCTGGACTACGAGATCATCGTGGCCGACAACGGCTCCAGCGACGACACCCAAGGCCTGTTGCGCGCCTTCGGCCAGGCTCTGGGCGCGCGCCTGCTCACCCTGGACCTGGGGCGCAACACCGGCACCACCTACAGCCGCAACCGCGCCCTGGAGCGCGCCCGCGGCCGCTTTCTGTGCGTGCTGGACAGCGACGCCGAGATCATGGGCGACCTGGCCCCGGCCTTGTCGCTCTTGGCCGCCTTTCCGGAGGTGGGCATCCTGGGCCCGGCCATCCGCCTGCCAGACGGCTCGCTCTACAACTCGGTGAAGATGCTGCCCACCCTGGGCGACAAGCTCTGGAAGCTGCCGGGCATCTTCCTGCGCCGCCCCACCGTCAACCACGACTGGTACCCGGATTTCCCCTTCGCCCATGTCCGCTGCGTGCACAGCGCCATAAGCTGCTGCTGGCTCTTGCGCCGCGACGCCTGGCGGCGCATCGGCCCCCTGGACGAGCGCATCTTCTACGCGCCGGAGGACGTGGACTACTGCCTGCGCGCCTGGCGCTGCGGCCTGGCGGTGGTCTATTTCCCCCGCCTGGAGGTGCTGCACCACACCCGCCACATCAGCCACCGCCGTCCGCTGTCCTCCACCGCCATCAGCCACTTCAAGGGCCTGATCTACTACCTGGCCAAGCACGGTTATTGGTTCAGCCGGCGCGGGCATGAACGGCGCAGCATCCAACCTCTGAGCGCGCGGCTCGATCCGCGCCTGGCCGCCTGGGAGGCGGCGCGGCCGTGAGGTGGCTGTTCAAGGCGGCGGTGCAAAAGACTCTGTCGGCCTGGCCCCAGGGCGAGCGGCTCAATTATCTGCTCCAGCGCCATCTGACCCACGGCCTGCCCCGCGGCCGGGCGGAGCTGGCCGAGAAGTTCAACAACGCCGTCGCGCACTATCGGGCCGCGAAGCGCTGGGGCGGGCTGGTGGGCGGGCCGAGAAGCGCCTATGAGTTCGGCTCCGGCTGGGAGCTGGCGGTGCCGCTTTGCCTGCACATGCTGGGGGTGCGCCGCCAGACCCTGGTGGACCTGCGGCCCCTGGCGCGCTGGGAGCTCCTGGCCGACGCCTGGGTCAAGCTGGGCGGCATCGCGGCCGAGGTCGCCGGTGCGGCCCTGGCCGGCGGGCACGCCCTGAAGGCGCTGGAGGGACCGCCCCCGGCCGGCCTGGCCGAACTCAAGCGCCGGCTGGGCATCGCCTACCGCGCGCCCTGCGACGCCCGCCGGACCGGGCTGCCGGCGGGCTCCTTCGATCTGGTGCATTCCACCGAGGTCCTGGAGCACATCCCGGAGGCCGACCTGACGCCGATCCTGGCCGAGTGCCGCCGCTTGCTGGCCCCCGGCGGGGTGGTCTCGCTCCAGGTGGACATGCAGGACCACTACAGCTATTTCGACCGGCGCGCGGGCGTCTACAACTACCTGCGGTTCTCCGAGGGGGCCTGGCGGCTGGTCAACAGCGGCCTGCATTATCAGAACCGCCTGCGCCTGCCAGACTATCTGCGGGCGCTGGAGCGGGCCGGGCTGCGCCTGGCGGGACAGGAGGTGGTCTGGCCCAGCCCCGCCGACCTGGAGTTGCTGCGCCGCCTGCCCCTGGCCGCCCGCTTCCGGGGCCTGGACCCGCGCGAGCTGGGCGCGCGCTCGGCGCTCCTGGTCTGCCGGGGCGATTAGCCCCGCCCGCGCCGGGCCGAAAAAGCCAGAGCCCGCCGGGCGCGCCGGCGGGCTCTGGGCGTTCGGGGGCCTGGCGTCTAGCTGCCCAGTTGCTTGAGCAGTTGGGCGGCCTCGTCGCGCTCGCGGAAGGGACCCTGGAAGGCCAGGGCCTTCTTGAGCGCCTCGCGGGCCTCCGGCGCGCGGTTCACCGCGGCCAGGGCCGAGGCCAGATGGAACTGGATGGCCGGGTTGTCCGGGTACTGGCGGGCGGCCTCCTCCAGCTCCTGCAGGGCGCTCAGGTGGGCGCCGCGCTTGAAAAGCACCCAGCCCAGGGTGTCGGTCAGGCGCGGATCGGCCGGGGCCAGGCGGCGCGCCCGCTGGATCAGGGGCAGGGCCTCGTTGAGCGCCTTGTCGCCGCCCTTGCGGGCCAGCAGATAGGCCAGGTTGTTCAGGGCCGGCACAAACTCCGGGCTGGCCTGCAGGGCCAGGCGGTAGTCGGCCTCGGCCTGGTCGTTGTTGCCCAGAAGCTCGCGCAGATCGCCACGGGCCACCAGGGCGGTGGCGTTGTCTGGCACCAGGGCCAGGGACTGGTCGATGTAGGACAAGGCCTGCTTGATGTCGTTCTGGCCGCGGGCCACCGCGGCCAGGCCCATCAGGGCGCCCACCAGGTTGGGGTTCTGGCCCAGCGCCGCCTGATAGGCCTTGCGCGCCTCCTCCGGCTTGCCGTCCAGTTGGAAAATGTCGCCCAACAGGTTTTGGATCAGGTCCTTGCGCTCGGAGGCCTTCAACTGGGCCTGCACCCGCTCCAGGGCCTTGCCGGCCTGCTTTTGCTCCACGTACAGGAAGGCGATTCGGGTCAGGGCGTCGATGTTGTTGGGATCAAGCTTCAGCGCCTCCTCGAACTGGGCGGCGGCGGCGGCGTAATCGCGCCTGGCCTGGGCCAGCATGCCCAGGCGCAGATGGCCCAGGCCGGATTTGGGGTCGCGCTTGATCAGTTCCTTGAAGTCCTGATCGGCCTTGGCGAAATTGCCCTGGCTCAGGTAGAGGCGGCCCCGCATGTCCAGGGCCAGCATATTGTTGGGCTCCATCTGCGCCACTTGGTCCATCTGCGCCACCGCCTGGCCCAGCTCGCCGGTGGTGGCCAGGAGGGAGGCCAGCAAGAAACGGACCCTGGTGTCGGTCGGGTCGGACTTGAGGGCCTTGTTCAGGTCCACGATGGCCATCTGCTGCTTCTGCTGGCGGGCGAAGGCCTGGGCGCGTCGGAACAGGGCCTCCGGGTCCTCCGGCCGCTCGCGGATGACCGCGGTCAGGGTGGCCACGGCCTTTTCCATCTGGCCCCTGGCCATCTGCAGCCGGCCCAGGAGGGTCTGGGTGGTGGTGTCGGCGGGGAACTCCTTGGTCAACGCCTCCAGGCGCTTTTCGGCTTGGTCCAGGCGGCCCCGCTCCAGCTCGAACTCGGCCAGGGCGTTCTTGGGCACCGCCGAACCCGGCGCGACCATGGCGGCCTGGTTCAGATAGGACAGGGCCTTGGCCTGGTCGCCGCGGCTGGCGTAGAAGCGGGCGGTCATCAAAAGGGGCCACATGGCCTCTGGGTGCTGGCGCACCGCTTCCAGATAGGTCTGCTCGGCCTTGTCCGGCTGCTCGCTAACGGCGTATAGCCGGGCCAGGGCCAGGCGGTAGCGCTCGTCGTTGGGATGGCGGGCCACCAGATCCTTGAGGGCCTGCTCGGCCTGGTCGGAGCGATGCTGGCGCATGAGCAGCTCCACCAGCATCAGTTGCAGGCGCGCCTCGTCAGGGTTGGCCTTGGCCGCCTCCTGCAGGGCGGCGATGGCCTTTTCCTCCTGGCGCTGGCCGATGAACAGGCGCACCAGGAGCAGGCGCGGCGTGAGCAGCTTGGGGGATAGCTGGATGGCCTTCTGATACTGCTGCTCGGCCAGGTCGGCGCGCCCCTCGTCCTGGTGGAGCTGGCCCAGGAGAACATGAATGTCGGGGCGGTCGGGGGCCAGGGACAGGGCATTGTTCAGTGTGGCCAACGCCTTGGCGGTGTCGGCCCTTTGGCCGTAGGTCTGCCCCAGCAGGATCATGGCCTCCACGTCGTCGGGCTTCTGCTTCAGCACCAGCTCGGCCTTTTCCAGGGCCTCGTCGCTGCGGCCGGCCAGAAGCGATATCTGGCCCAGGCGCACCTGGGCGTCCAGGTTGTCCGGGTTCAGGGTGACGGTGTTGAACAGCAGCCGGTAGGCCTGCGGCAGGTCGCCCAGCTTGAGGTAGGTCAGGGCCAGGCGGTAATGGGCCTCGGCGTAGCGGGCGTCCTCTTGCAAGGCGTTGCGGAACTCGATGGCCGCCTCGCGGAACTTGCCTTGATCGAAATACTGCTGGCCTTTTTTGAGGAAGGCGTCTTTGTCCGCCAGGGCCGGGGAGGCCATGACCAGGCACAGGATCGCCCATAAAAGCCAGGCGGTGCAAGACGGGGCCAAGCGCTTGCTAACGAGCATGGGCTCCTCCGGGGTTGCTTCCGGCCGGGACCGGCCGCCAGGTGCGTGCGCGGCGTCGGGCCGACGGGTGGGGACGGCCGGCCAATTTAACCTAATCATACAATATTCTCGGCAAGGGCATGTGAATCAAGTTGTCAACAGCCGCTGCCTACTCCGTCTTTTCCATGGGCAGCACGAAGTTCAGGACCCCGGAGCGGGAGCTGGTCAACACCTGGCCCGGCCCCGACCCTGGGGTGATGAGCAGGCGGCCGCCACGGATCGTGACGGCGTAGGCCTGGCCCGGCCAGAGGCCGGTCACCAGGTGGCGGGTGTCGCCCTTGGGCAGGGCGTAGCCCACGGCCGCCTTGGCGTCGGGTTCGCCCAGGCGCACCGCCACCACCCTGGGCCAGGCCGGGTCGTGGATCACCACGCCCATCACCGCCGGGTCATCGGCGGCCAGGGGCTCCAGCCGGGGCGCGGCCGGGGCGTCGCCATCGGCCGGCAGCAGCACGTGCAGCATGGGCCGTCGCTTGCCCTGGGCGGCGGCGGCTTCGAACTCAGCCCGCCAGGGGGCGGGGTTGACCAGGGGCGGCCGGGGGGGCCAGTTGCGCTCGCCCGCCCAGGAGTCGGCCGCGCCGACCTCGCCGTAAAGGTTGAGCATGGCGTCGCCGGGCAGCAGGCAATGCACCGCCAGCCGGGCCGGTCCGGCCTTGATGGCAATCCGGTCGCCCTTGCCCCGCCAGCGTCCGGGGCCCAGGGCGGCCAGGGCCGCGGGCAGCTCAGGCTTTTCGGCGCTGTGGGTGACGAAGCGCACCTGGGCGCGCTCCTGGCCCAAAACCACGTCGTCCACCACCACCACCGCCTCGGCCGCGCCGGCGTCGTCGGTGCCGCCGGGGCGCAGGTGGAACAGGTGGCGCACCACCCGCTCGGCCTTGGCGGTGGAGCCCTGGTAGGCGGCGGTGAGGTTGCCGCGCAAATAGCAGAAGCGAGGCATGGCCATCATGGCCTCGATGTTGCCCGCCTGATACAGCGGCTTGAGGCTCTGCCAGGGGGCGGGGCCGTTGTCCAGTCCGCTGGCCGTCCAGGGGGCCTGGCTGGTGGGGCGGCCCTGGGCGTCGAACTGGGCGAAGGCGCGCTGACCGCCGTCGTTGGCGTACGCGCCCTTGCGCTGGGGGCCTTCGCGCAGGTCATACCATGAATATTCCTGGGGATCGAAGATTATCAGCGTGTTGTGGGCCAGGCTGCGGATGGCGTAGTTTTGCGCGTGGGGCGTGGCGGGGCCGTCGTAGACCCCGCCCGGCGGCAGGATGAGGCCCAGGTGATGGATGACCAGGGAGCCGGCGTCCAGGTGCTGGGAGTCGGCGAAATGGGGTCCGCATAGGAAGCTGAGCCAGGTGCCGCGCTCGGACCAGTCGCTGCGGCTGAAGGCCCGGCCGGCGGCCGAGGCCAGGAACTGCAAGGGAGCCAGGCTGAGGGGGGCCAGCACCGGCTCCGGGGTGAAAGCCAGGAGCTCCTCGAAAAGCAGGTGATCGCCGAGCACGCGTGGGGCCAGACGGTCCAGCAGGAGCACCCAGGCGTAGCCCGCGGCCGGATCGTCGGGGCGGTGGCGCAGCAGGCAGAGCATCTGGGAGCGGGTCAGGTCGAAGGCGTCCTGGGGATCGGCCAGGCGGTCGCCGTCCGGACCCAGTTGGCGATAACCCCCGCGCGGTGAATTAAGCGCGCCGGGCAGCCAGGCCTGGACCAGGTAGGACAGACGGTCCTTGAGCCAGGGGTTGGCGTTCCAATAGCGCTGGTCCAGGCTGCTGTCGAAGGCGGCCAGGGTTTGCAGCAGGTTGTAGCCGGCCTCGGCCCCGGCCCCGGTGCCGCCGAACCAGGCCCCGCCCTGGCCCAGTTGGTCCAGGCAGGGTTGCATGCGCTCGGTCCACAATTTCAGGTGGGCGCGGATGGCCACCTCCTCGCCGCCGGGGTCCAGGCCCCGCGCGGCCAGGCCGGCCAGGGCGGTCAGGCGCAGCAGGCGGGTGCTGGCCAGGTCGAAGCAGCCGCCGTCGCGGTCGGCGAACACCCTGGCCTGGGCCACCAGCCAGGCGGCCACCGCGCGGCGCTGATCGTCGCTGAAATGCTCGCGCGCCCAATCCAGGCCCAGGGCCGCCAGGCCGACCCATTGGTTGGCCTGGTCCAGGTCGTCGCTGAGCAGGTAATAGGGGTCGCCGGGCTTGAAGCTGCCGCCCAGGGGCGGCCCGCCGGGCTCCACCACCAGGCCGTTGGGGGTGATCCTCTGCACCCGCCAGGTCTTGCCCTTGGCGTCGGCCAGCAGGTTGTGGCCAGCCGCGCCGGGGTGCAGGCCGGCCAGCGGGTCTGGCTGGGGATCGCGCAGGCTCTGTGGGGTCACCTCCTGGGCCTTGCCGAAGCGGGCCAGCCTGAGCACGCAGCCGGCCGCCAGTTGTCCGGCCTGGCGGGCGTGGTCCGGGTCCGAGGCCGCGCTCAACAGGGCGACCAGGGCCAGGTTGGGGGCGTCCTGGGGCTTCATCTCGCGCCGGGCCTGGACGCGCGACCAATTGTTGAGCAGGCGCCATTGCCAGGCCTGGCCCTTGACCGCCGTTTGCAGACGGGTCAGGGCGGCCTGGCTGACGAGCAGACGGTTGCGGGCGTCCACGGCCGCGGGTTTGGCGGCGGGCGCGGCGGGTTTGGCCGGGGCGGCGGGGCCGGATGGAGCCGGGGCCGCCCCGGCCGCGGCCGGGGCCGCGGCCAGCAGGCACAGGCAGATGGCGAGACAACCTAAGGATTTGGCAAACATCAGGACAGCTCCTCGCCGCGTTCCAGGGCGTGGATGGCCTGGACCATCTCCCAGCAGTTGACGAAGCGCAGGCGGACGCCGCGCTGGCGGCACCAGGCGATGAGGCCGCTGAAAAAGCCGCGCGCGGGTTCGCCCAGCAGGGCGGCCTGGTTGGCCTCCGGCGCTCCATGGCAGGAAAGTTTGACGAAACGCACGTGATCGGCCCCGGCCACGGCCGGCGCGTGGCGCAGCCATAGCTCCAGGCGTTCGAGGTCCGGCGGCCGCGACCAACTGAGGTCGGAGTTCTCCACCCTGGGCAGCACCCCGGCCTTGCGCCGCCGCCAGTCCAGGGCCAGCACGCCCTGGACCAGGAGCAGGTCGCCCGCCGGGGCCTGGCCCACCGCCGCCCGGCGGCCGCGGTCGTGGCTCTTGGGCCGCGCGGGATCGTCGGTGGCGTAATAGATGGCGTTGACGGTGCGGGTCTGGGCCGGGCTGGGATAGGAGGGCAGGGTGAAATCGGCGTAGCAGCCGCTGCGGGCCAGCACCCGCAACTCGTCGTTGACCCCGCACCACTCCCCGCCGGGCAGGGAGTTGTCCAAGGCCCAGTTGCCGTGGATGAAGGCATAGGTCGGCCGGCCGCCGGCCGGGTCGCGGCGCAGCAGGCCGTGGCGCTGGTGCAGGGTCTCGGCGTAGCCGGCCAGCATGTCCTCCAACTGGGCCGAGGTCTCGCCCTGGTGGTGCAGGTGCACCTCCACCTCGCCCAGGCCCTGAGCGCAGAGCGCGGCCAGTCGGTCCAGCACCGCCGGCCGGTAGTCCTCCAGGGGGTAGAAGAAGGTGTGCTGGGGCGGGCGGCCGCGCTCGTCGGCCAAGCCCTGGCAAAGCCGGGGCAGGCCGGTCTCCCAGGCCGCCAGGCGGCTCAGGGCGGCGGCCTCGTCCGCGCCGGCCCAATAGGGCTCGAAATGATCCACCACGGCCAGGAGCAGGGTGAGCGGCCGGCCGGCCGGCCACGGCCGCGGGCGCAGGGCCTGGGCCAGGCAGGCCGGCAGCCAGGCGCCGAAGCGCCCTTTCACGCCGGGGCCTCCGGGGGCAGGCCGATGGTGACCCGAATCTTGCCGCCGGGGGTGCGCTCGATCTGCTCCACCGGCGTCAGGTCGATGGTCACGCCGGGCAAGGCCCCGCCCACCGCGGCCAACAGGCCCTGGCGCTCCCGGTCGCTCAGGGGCCGGGCCAGCACCAGGCGCAAGCTCAGGTGGTCGAGGCGGTCCTGGACGGCCTGGTATGCGGTTATGGCCTCGAAATCCTTGATGAGATGCGGGAAGAGCGTGCCGGTCAGCTCGCGGCCGCCGGGGCTGCGCAGCACGTCCAGCAGACGGCCGTCGATGCGCGCCAACAGGGGCAGGCCCCGGCCGCAGGCGCACTCGCCCCCGGCCCAGGCCGCCAGGTCGTCGTTCTGGTAGCGGATGAAGGGCTGGGCGTAGTTGTGCAGGTCGGTCACCAGCACCCGCCCGGTCTGGCCGGGGGCGCACGGCCGCCCGGCCGGGTCCACCACCTCCAGGAGCAGGTTTTCGCTGGATATGTGCAGCCCGGCGTGGGCCGGGCACTCGGCCGCGGTGAGCATGAACTCGCGGCTGCCGTAGGTCTCGAAGACCGGGCAGGCGAAGACGCGCTCCAAAAGCTCCCGGTCCGGCTGGCTCAGGCCCTCGGCCCCGGTGATGACGCTGGCCAGGGAGGCGGGCGGGCGCCAGCGCCGCTTGAGCGCCCAGCGGGCCAGGATCAGGGCCGCGCTGGTGAAGGCCACCAGGCAGCGGGGCCGGAAGCGGCCGATCAGGCCGAGGGCGCGGTCCAGCTCGGCCGGCCCCAGGTGGAAGCTGTCGATGTATATCTGGCCTTGCAAAAGCCGGTGCAGGCCGCGCTTGGCCAGGGCCAGGCGGCCGGGCGGGGTGAAGTCGCTGCTCCACAGATAGACCTGGCGCTCGCCCGGCCGGCAGCCGGCCCAGGCGTAGCCGCGCCGGCTCATGGCCAGCCGCCATTGATCGGAGCGGGGGTCCAGCCGGAAACGCAGCGGCCGGCCGCTGGAGCCGCCGGTGGCCTTCATGTAGCTGCCGGTCGGCGGGTTTTCGGCCCAAAAGCGCTCCGGCGCGGCCATTAGCTGGGCGCGGGTGACGATGGGCAGGGGAGAGATGTCGCGCCGGGCGATCAGGTCGGCCGGCTCGACCCCCTGGTCCGCGAACCATTGGCGGTAAAAGGGCACCCTGCGCCGGGCGTGGTCCAGCAGGCGCGCCAGTTCCCGCCATTGCAGGTTGGCCAGGCGGTCGGCCGGCCACCACTGGCTGGCCTCCAGCTCGCGCTCCAGGCGGGGCGTGATGCGCCCGCGCAGGCGCTCGTAGGCGGGCTGCAACAGGCCGGAGACCAGGGCGGCTTGCAGGCTCATGGGCGGACGCTGGTCTGACCGGGGTTGCTAGCACCCGTGAGGTCGGGCAAAACCACGCTTTTGCCCGGCCGGTCCGCCAGCAAGGCCAGGGCGGGCTTGGCTTGCACCTTGGTGTTGGCGGGCGTTGTTGCCAAATCAGGGGATATCCGCATCTGTGGCCAGTCATCAAAAGACGTTTGAAATTCACAGGTCATAGTAACCCCAACCGCGCGGCCTTGTCCAGCCCGACCCCGGTCGGCCGCTCAGGCGGCCGGCCGGGCCGATCGCTGATTGCTCCGTTTTTCCCGGCGTTTGTCCCGCAGATAGGCCAGGAGGGGGCCGGGCCGGCTCAGCAAGACCCTGGCCAGCAGCCGCCAGCGCCGGGCGGCCTTTGGCTGGCGGGAGAGGTTGTGGGCCGTGACGTCGATCAATTGCCGGCGCATCAGGTCCAGGTCGCCGGGGGACAAACGCCACTGATTGGCCAGGAGGTCCAGCAGCCGGCAGGCGCAGGCATACTGGCGCAGCAGATCCCGGCCGGCCAGGGGCTCGCGGCGGCCGGGGCCGTGGCGCAGCAGGGCGATCTCCTCCGGGCTGAACAGGCTGTCCAAGCCAAAGCGGGCGAAGTTGGCCAGGGCGATGCGGTCGGCCATATCCTCCTGTATATCCGTATACTTGGAGCCTATGCTCTCCCCGTGCAGCCGGTAGAGCAGCAGCGGCTCGGCCAGGTTGACCCCCTGGCCGGCCAGCAGGAGGCGCGAGAGGAAGTCATAGTCCTCGGTGTGGAGCATGGCCCGGTCGTAGCGCAGGCCCAGGCCCTCGATCACCGACCGGCGCATGAGCACCGCGCCATGCACGAAGGCGGTGCGCACCAGCATCATGGCTCGGACGCCCCGGTCGCTGGCCGGCTTGGGGTTGAAACCCAGCTCGCGCCCCGCCTCGTCGATCAGGGTCACCCCGCTGCCCACCACGGCCACTTCCGGGTGTTGGGCCAGGAAGGCCATCTGCCGCTCCAGGCGCTGGGGCAGGCTGACGTCGTCGGCGTCCTGGCGGGCGATGAAGGGGGCGCGGGCCTCGTCCAGGCCCCGGTTCAGCGAGCGGATCAGGCCCAGGTTGGTCGGGTTGCGCAGGAGGCGCACGCGCCGGTCGCGGGCGGCCCAATGCTCCAGGCGGTCCCAGGAGCCGTCGCTGGAGCCGTCGTCGACGACCAGGAACTCGAAATCGGTGAAGCCCTGGTCCAGGATGCTGGCCATGGCCTGGTCCAGGTAGGCCATGGCGTTGTAGACGCTCATCAGGACGGTGACGGCTGGTGGCATGTCCCTCGCCATTGGGCAAGCGCCGGGGCCGGGGGCCGAATGGGGGTCGACAGCTTGTCGCCGCCGGTATTATATCTGGATCAGCGGCGGCATGTAAGGCCATGGCGCCGGCGGGCGTCGCCGGCGCCATGGTCAGGGAGCGGCCATGCGCGTCATTTTCGTCTGCCACGAATACCCGCCCCGCCCCCACGGCGGCATCGGCACCTTCACCCAGACCACCGCCCGCGGCCTGGCGGCGGCTGGCCACCCGGTCTGCGTGGTGGGCCTGGGGGCCGAGGACGCCCGCCGCGACGACCAGGGGGTGGAGGTGGTGACGCTCAAGCGCCTTCGCGGCGGTCCGGCGGCCTGGCTGCTCGACCGCCTGCGCCTGCACCGCTGGCTGGCGGCCCGGGCCAGGGCCGGCCAGGCCGACGTCGTGGAGGTGCCCGACTACGAGGGCTGGCTGCCCTTCGCCTTCGGGGCCTGCCCGGTGGTGGTGCGCCTGCACCTGAGCGAAACGGTGATCCTGGGCCAGAAGGGCCAGCGTCCGCCGGCCGCCCTGGCCTGGTGCGAACGCCGCACCCTGGCCAGCCACCCGCGCTGGATCGGGGTCTCGGCCTATTCAATCGCCCTGGCCCGGCGGGCCTTCGGCCTGGACGCCCGCGACCAGGCCGTGATCTTCTGCCCGGTCAACCTGCCCGCCCCGGCCGACATCTCCGGCCTCGACTTGCCCAGTCACTACATTCTTTTCCCCGGCACCGCCTCCCGCCGCAAGGGCGCCCTGGTCCTGGCCGAGGCCTGCCGCCGGGTGCTGCCCGCCCATCCCCAGGTGGGCCTGGTCTTCGCCGGCGTGGTGCCCAGCGAGGAGGGGGGGCCCAATGACCTGGCGATCCGCGCCCGGCTGGGGCCGGAGCTGGCTGGCCGGGCGCGCTTCCTGGGCCGGGTCGACCACGCCCAGATGACCGCCTGCATGCGCCAGGCGCTCCTGGTCGCCTTTCCCAGCAGCCTGGAGACCTTCGGCCTGGTGGTGGCCGAGGCCATGGCCTGCGGCAAGGCGGTGATCTACACCAGCGCGCCGCCGGGGCCGGAGGTGGTGGAAGACGGCGTGGACGGCCTGTTGGCCGATCCGGCCAGCCCGGAGGACGTGGCGGACAAGCTGCGGCGGCTGCTGGAGGACCCCGGCCTGCGCGAGCGCTTGGGCGCGGCGGCAAGGGCCACGGCTGAAAGAAAATTCTCCACCCAGGCCTGCGTGCAGGCCAGCCTGGACTTCTACCAGAAGGTGCGGGGGGCTAGCCGCTAGGCCTCGCCGCCGCGGCCCAACCGGGCCAACCAAGCGCCGGTCTTGTCGCGCCAGAGAGCGCGCGCGTCGTGATCCAGCCCCACCAGCCAGGTGGCGGCCAGGAAGAACGCGCTGTAGACCGCGCCCTGCAGGATGAAGCCGGGCCAGGAGGGCGCCAGCCCGGCCAGGGGGGTGAGCAGGAAGCCGCCGCCAGCCAGGGCCGCGGCCAGGCCGGGCCGCGCCAGGGCCTTGACCGCCAGCCGCCAGAGGGGCAGCCGCACCAGCCGCGCCGCGCGCCAGGGGATGAGCCAGGGGCGCAGAGCCAGCATGGCCAGGGCCAGGGCCAGGGCCGCGCCCAGGGGGCCGTGGCTGCGGGCCAGCAGCCAGATCAGGCCGATGGCCAACCCGGCCTCGCCCAGGCAGACCAGGCTGTTGACCTTGAGCCGGCCCATACCCTGCAATAGCAGCACGCCGGGGAAGGTGGCGATGTAGGCGAAGAGCGGCAGGGCCAGCACCCGCGCCACGTCCACGCTTTCGGCGAAGGCCGGCCCCACCCAGAGCATGATGAAGGGCCTGGCCAGCAGGAAGATGCCCAGGGACATGTAGCCGCCCACCAGGCCGGCGTGCAACGAGACCCGCAGGAGAAGCTGGCGGCTTTCGGCCGCCTCGCGGGTGCTGATGACCGCGAAACGGGCCATGGCCACGCCCAGGGCGGTGGCCAGCATGACCAGGGAGAGCATCATGATGCGGCTGCCCACCCCGAAGCTGGCCACGGCCAGGGGGCCGATCAGGCCGCCCAGGAGCATGGCCGTGGAATGATTGCGCATCACCTCGCCCAGGATGGCCGGGGCGAATTGGCGCACGTAGGACCACAGCCGCAGGGCCTCCTCCGCCCGCCAGCGCGGCCGCAGCCTCAGCCAGCTCCGCCCCGCCCGCCAGGCTCCCAGGCCGGTGAGCAGGTGGATGCACAGGTTCACCGCCGCGTAGCCGGCCGCCAGGAGCAACAGGCCGCCCTGGGCGGCGAACAGGGCCGCGATCATGCCCAGGCGCAGCAGGTTGCCCGCGATCTCCACCAGGCCCAGGTAGTGGTGGCGCTCGCAGGCCAGGAGCACCGCCTCGGCGCTGCGGGCCAGGAAGCTGGCCGCCACCGGCAGGCTGAGCACCATGATCACCAGCCGGGCGCGTTGGGCCTGGTCCGGGGTCAGGTTGAACAGCCCCGGCAGCCAGCCGGAGAGGCTGAAGTAGGCCAGGCCCACCAACGCGGTCAAGGCCAGGTAGATGCAGGCGGCGGCGGCGGCCAGGCGGGCCGCGCCGGCGCGGTCGCCGGCCCCCAGGAAGGTGGCCAGATGCTTGGTCAGGGCGGTGGTCAGCCCCAGGTCCAGGGCGCCGCTGTAGAACTCCAGGCTCATGATGAGCAGCCAGAGACCGAAGTCCTCGGCCCCCAGCAGGCGCACCAACAGGGGGGTGGTGAGCAGGCCCACGGCGCTGGAGACCAGCACCGACGCCCCGCGCACCACGGCGTTGCGCAGCAGCATGGCTTCGCCTCAGCCCACCCAATGGCGCCGGGCCGGCGGGGCGGCGCGGCTCATTGGATCAGCACCCCGGCGTCCACCACCTCCAGGTCGCGGCCCCTGACGTTTTTCAGCGTGTCCAGTTCGTCGTCCAGCCAGCGTTCGTCGGGCGCGCCGGCCAGGCGCCAATCCTTGCCCTGTTCGGTCAGGAGCATGCCGTAGGTCTTGAGGGCGGCCAGGATCACCTGGACGCTTTCCGGGAAGCCGCTGACGTCGAAATCCCGTTTCAGGCGCACCCGCATGCCCATGGGCGGCCAGGCGGGGTTGGTGGAATCGCCCACCCCGCGGGTGGCCGGCAGCATGTAGGCCCTCTGGACCTTGCCGGCGGTGAAGCCGAGGGCGTGGTTGATGCGCTTTAGCAGCCCCACCTCCTCCCAGCGCACCAGGCCGGGGAAGATGGGCAGGCCGGAGCCGGCGGCCGAGGCGTGGCCCAAGGGGCGCAGGCGGTTGCTGGCCAGGTCGAAGACCGCGCCGGAGGTGGCGTACCACAAAGGCCCCATACGCTCGGCCTTGCGGACCTCGTAAAGCTTTTTCTCGTCGTAGTGCACCACGATGATGTGGTCGTGGCCCGATCCCTCGGTGGGCGGGTTGGCGGGGATGGGATAGGGTCCGGGGTCGCTCTGCCCGGCCAGCTCGAACTGGACCTGGACCAGGGCCTGGCCCAGGCGCACCACGCTGAACGGCGTGCCGAAGGATTGGCCGCTGCCGGCGGTGGCGCTTATGGCCCGGCTGCGGCGGCCGGAGCCGAAGGCCGCGCGCAGGCCCATCTCCGTGCCGATGGCGGCGATCCACTGGTCGGACATGGGGTGCTTGGGCAGGCGGCTGACGTCCGTGTTCCAGGGGTTGTCGGGCGGAAACACCTGCAAGGGCAGCTCCTGACCCTCCCAGATCACCAGGCTCTGTCCGCCCTTGTCGTCGATCTCCGGTTCGGCGGCCGGCTGGGCTGGCCCGCTATCGGCCCCGAAGCTCACCGTGATCTCCTGGGACAGCTCCTCGAAGGCCACGATGCGCTCGCCCAGCTGGACCGCCGGCCACAGGGTCCAGATGCCCGGCATGTCCAGGATCAGGCTGGCCCTGACCTTCAGGCCGGCCCCGGCGGCCAGGCGGGCCTCGCGGGCCTGATGGCCGAAATCGCGGTTCAGCTTGCGGTGGGTCTTGGTGCGCCAGCGGGCGGCCACGAAGGCCCCGAACTTTTCGCCCAGCCGCAGCGGCGCGCCGCTCAGATTTTTAACCTCGTACTCGACCTGGAGCCGGTCGGCGATCTGGGCCGCGCCCGCGCGCGAGAGCTTGAATCCGCTCAGGCCGACGCCCTCGCGCTGGATGGCCGCCTGGTTGGCCGACGCCGCGACGGCCGGCCCGCCGGCCGCCAGCAGCCAGGCCAGCAACAGGCACAACGCGCCGAGCCCGGCCGATTTTGGCTTGGGTCTGGGGTGCATGCCGCCCCGCTCCTTGAGCCGCGGAAAGGGCTTTTGGGCCCGGATGGACGCGAGCCTTAGTCCAGCAGGAGATTGCCTGAGTCTATCACGGGCAGTCGCCGCGCCGTCAATCGATGTTCCAGAGCACGCGCAGCGCGGCGTAGAGGAACATGATGGCGCCGACGGTCAGGGCCGCCGAGATCATCAGATCCTTCATCGCGAAGCCGTAGTTGGTGGGGATGCCTTCCTTGGTCAGGGCGTTCTGGTAAGCCACAAGCAGCCCCATGAGCACATACAGGAGGAACTTGTAGGTCTGGCTGAGGAAGAACGCGGCGATCATCCAGCCGACCAACGCGCCCTCCAGGGCGTCCAGCGCCTGGGTGAGGAAGGGTGGTGCGTTGGGCAGCTCGCGCAGCCGCTTCATGTCGCGGAAGGTCACGTAGAACATGGCGATCCACAGCATGGCGCCCGTGAAGCCGGTTTCGGCCAGCACCAGCACCAGGGAGTTGTGGGCGGTTTGGTAGTGGTGCTTCTCGAAGCTGAGCATGCCCACGCCGAAGACGGGGTTGTTGCGAAAGAAGTTCAGCCCGGCCGACCAGTGCTCCAGGCGGGAGCGGGCCGAGGCCTCCTGGGTCGAGATTTCGCCCATGCGCGGCAGCACCATGAGGAAGGACATCACCAGCAGCAGGGCGAAGACGCCGGCCACCATGCCGATGCGCTTGCGGAAATAGACCCAGATCAACCCGGCCAGGCCAAGGATGCCGCCGCGGGAGCGGGTGTAGATGATGCCGGCGACCATGGGGAGCAGGAAGATGATTCCGGTGAGCCAGGTGCGCGAGAGAAAGCGCTTGTGGAAGGCCGGCAGCACGAAGGAGACCATGGGGATGATGCTCAGGGCCAGGTCATTGGGGTCCTCGAAGATGCCGATGCCCCTGGCCTGGAAGATGACCTCGCCGGCGGCGTCGGTGCGCGCCAGGGATTCGCCGCCGACGATTCCCACCCCGGTGTAGTACATGTAGATGGAGTTGGCGGCCAGGAAGGTGCCCATGAAAATCAAGAGCCAGCACAGCATGCGCACCCTGGGCCAGGTGTCCACGGTGAGCACCACCAGGAAGTAGACGATGACCACCTTTGCGAAGGTCTCGAAGGCCATGCTGGCTCCGCCGAACCAGAAGTTGGCGATCTGCGACACGGTGAGAGCCAGCCAGAAATAGACGATCAGCGTGTTGAGCTTGGAAGCCCGGAATTTCTCCGCCCGAAAGTCGCCTTCCAGGAAGACGGCGGCCATGGACAGGCCGGCCAGGAAATCGAGGATGGGCCAACCGCGGATTTCCAGAATGAATTCCTGTGGGCGGATGAACAGGACGAAGATGTAGATGAGGGTGAGGAAATAACCCAAGTTCCAAGCCTTTTCCGCGCGGCTTAGCGTCCCGCGCCGTCGGCGTTGGCCGGCATCAGGCGCGCGAGGGCCGGAATGATGGCGGCGGCCATCTCCAGTTGCTCGGCCGGGGGGCCGGATTGTCCGGGGGCCAGGGGGCTGGTCAGGCGCACCAGGGCGCCGTCGGTGCGCCCCAGGCGCAGTCCGTCCAGCAGCAGGTGGAGGCGGTCGCGGAATTCATCGGCCTCGACGCGCCCGCGGCCCTGGTACCAGTAGAGCACGCTCAGCCGGTCCAGGCCATGGCTGATGACGAGGTGATTGATAGACCAGGGACCGCCCGGCGCCGCCACGGTCTGGCGGCTGTTGATCTGCCAGCCGCCGCCCGGCAGGCAATGCCGCGGCGAGTGGATGATGGCGCCCTCCTCCTGCAGGCCGAAATAGGCCACGAACAGGGCGCCGGGGCGTCCCCTGGGGTCGATGTAGTTGCGCAGCAGGTAGTCCTGGGGGCGCAGCAGGGCCAGGGTGGCCTGGTCCAGCTTTTCGTCCGGACCGATGCCCCGCCAGGGTCCCAGGGCCAGCGGCAGGGTTTCCAGGGGGGCCGCCAGGTGGCGGCGCTGGACTTGACCGCCCGTCTGGCCCAGCCACACGGCCAGGGCCAGGAGCAGGACCGCGGCCAGCAGCCAGGCCGTGCGCGCCCTATTGGCCATGGCTTTCGCCTCCGGGTCGGCTGAGCTTCTTGAGCAGCAGGGTGACGCCGGCCAGGACCAGGAAGGCGACCATGAAGACCACCCAGCCCACCGTGTCGTGCATGGCTCCTTCCAGGGTCTGGGGGCCGACGTATTCGGCCAAGAGCCCGGCCGCCGCCACCCTGAGCGCGTTGGTGGCCAGGGCCACCGGCACCACCAACAGCGCCACCACCAGCTTGAGCCAGCGGTTGGGGAGCATCAGGTAGGCCAGGATCACCCCGGCGGCCAGGAGCGAGATCAGGCTGCGGATGCCGGAGCAGGCGTCCACCACGTCCAGCACCACGTGGGGCAGGTGCAGGGTGTTGCCATCCACCAGCACCGGGATGCCGAAAAGGCGCACCACCCACCCGGCCAGGCGGGCGGCCACCAGGCGCAGGGGGAAGGCGACCGCGTCGTAGATCAAATAGGGCAAGGGCACCATGAGCAGCAGGTAGGCCGCGGGGAAGAGCGTGCGCCGGGCCGCGGCCCAGCCCCAGGCCAGCAGGGTCAACCCCCACAGCACCGGGATCAGGCTGGCGCGGCGAAGGTAGAACTCGTGGGCCTGCTGGCCCACCAGCAGCATGACGAGCCCCAGGGCCACCACGACCAGCCCCAGGGGATTGGGGCCGGCGGCCAGGCGCGCCAGGCTCTGGCGCTGGCGCCAGACCAGGTAGGCCGCCACCAGGGGCACCAGGAAGCCGTGGGAGTAGTTGGGGTCGGCCCACCAGTTGCCGGCCATGGAGACCACCACGGGTCCGTACAGCCAGACCAAGAGCCCGGCCACCGCCAGCCAGGCCGCCAGGGCGGGGCCGGAGGGCCTGGCCGGGGCCGTCGGGTTCGGCCCGTTCATCGACCGCCGCCGCCGAAAAGCATGATCTTCACCGTCTGCAGGAGGATCATCAAATCCATGCTCAGGCTGGAGTGCTTGATGTAGTAGAGATCGTAGTTGAGCTTTTCCAGGGCCGCGGCCACCGAAGCTCCGTAAGGGAAGCATACCTGGGCCCATCCGGTGACGCCCGGTTTAACGTTGTGTCGTTCGCTGTAATAGGGCAGGCGCGCGATGAGCTGCGCCACGAAATGGGGGCGCTCCGGGCGCGGCCCCACGAAGCTCATGTCCCCGCGCAGCACGTTGTAGAGCTGGGGCAGCTCGTCCAGGCGCAGTTTGCGCAGCAACGCGCCGACGCGGGTAATGCGCTGGTCGTTTTCCTGGGCCCAGACCGGGCCGGTGGCGGCCTCGGCGTCGGCCACCATGGTGCGGAATTTGAAGATGGTGAAGACGCGTCCGTCCTGGCCCACCCGATCCTGGCGGAAAATGACCGGCCCCGGTCCGCTGAGGCGCACCAACAGCGCGGTGAGCAGGATGAGCGGCGAGGCCAGGATGAGCCCGACCAGCGAACAGGCCAGATCCATGCCGCGCTTGGTGATCCGGCGCACGGCCCCGGTCTGGAAGCCGGGGGAGAAGATGAGCCAACTGGGGTTGATCCGGTCGGCCAGGATGCGGCCGGCGATGTTTTCCAGAAAGTCCTCGCCGCGCAGGATGGGCACCCCCAGCATGCGGCAGCGCAACAGCTCGTCCAGGGGCATGCGGCCGCGCTTTTCGTCCATGGCCACCACCACCAGTTCGGCGCGGTGGTGGCGCGCCAGCCCGGCCAGCTCGTTGGCCTCCCGACGCAAATCGGCCTTCAACAGCCGCGACCAGGCCCGCATGAGGTTGGGCGAGGCCGCGGCGTCCGGGCCGGAGGCCGGGGGGGCGTCCATGTCCACGATGCAGGGGACGGTGTAGATGTTGTCGGAGCGGCTGACCAGTTCTTCCAGGATGGAGTCGGCCAGCGCGCCCTCGGCCAGGAGCAGCAGCCGGGTGGCGAAGAGCTTCTGGCTCAGCGCCCAGCGGTACAGCCCGCGCCAGATGAGCACCAGGCCGGTGATTATCACCACGGCCAGGAGCAGGACGCCGCGGCCCAGGAACAGGCGCGGGAACAGGTAGTAGACCATCGACAGGCCCAGGGCGCCCAGGGTCATGGCCTGGGCCACGCGGGCCACCGTCCACAGGAAGGGGCGGGCGATGCGGAAGTTGTGCAGGTCGGAGTAGTAGAAGGCCACCTGGAGCACCAGCGGCACCACCACGATGCGGTGCCAGGAATAGCGCCAGGTCAGTATCTCCCCAGGGTCGCCGGTGCGCAGATAGATGGCCAGCAGCGCGCCGAGCCCCATCAACAGGGCCTCGCCCGCCACGAAGGCGATCTGGTAGGGGGAGGGCCGGCTGGAAGGAATCTGCACGCCCCTAGGCCTCCACCTCCAGGCCGCCGCCCACGGCGGTGGCGTCCACCACCGAGTTGTCCATGTCGTTGAGCACTATGCCCATGATTTTTTCTTCGGGCAGGGATTTGAGCCCCCGCAGCGCCAGCTCGCGGTCGGTTTCGCCGGTCAACACCACGTAGACGATGGCCTCCACCAGGCGGGAGAGCACCTGGGGGTCGTCGAAGGCCTGGACCGGAGGGGTGTCCAGGATGATGTAGCGGTCGCGGTAGCGGGCGCGGAGTTCGGCGATCAGTCCGGCCATCTTGTCGGTGGCCAGGATTTCCGCCGGGCGTTGCGAGGGGCTGCCGGCCGGGATGGCCGAGAGCTTGTCCACCGGGGTGCGGTGCATGATGCTGGGCACCGAGGCTCCGCGTTCCAGGAAGTCGGTGAGCCCAGGGCTGCGCGGCACGCTCAGCAGCTCGTGGATCATGGGATCGGTGAGGTGGCAATCCATGACCATGACGAACTGCTGGAGCCCGCGGGCGAAGGATATGGCCAGGTTGGCCGCCAGCAGGCTGCGGCCTTCCTGGGGCGCCGCGCTGGCGATCATGATGGTGCGCGGCGGCTCGCCGTGGAAGGGATAGAGCAACTGGGTGCGCAGGATGTCCACCCGCTTGGCCTGGGGGCTGCCGGGCATGTAATAGCTGACCAGGCGCAGCTCCTCGGCCCGCTTGAGGTCTATGCCGGTGGGCAGTCGCTGACCGGGGCTGGACTGGCTGAGGGTTTGGCCGGACGGGGTCGGACCGGCGGGGGGCCTGGCTCCCGCCGGCGCCGGGGCGCGTTCGGGCCGCAGGGGAGTCTGCTTGGCGGTTTTCTGCTCGTCAGGCCGGCCGGTCGGTTGGCCGGACTGGAAGTCGCGGCCCGAACGCCGCAGCACCTCGCTCATCTTACCCACGGTTGCCGCCTCCTTGGCCGCCGTCCTTGCCGGGGGCGGGCGCGGCGGGGATGGAGCCGCCGGTCGGACCCTGGCCGGATTCGGCGGCGGCCTGCGAATCCAGGCGGGGCCCCCAATCCAGGGGTGTTTTCAGCTCACCCTTCTGGTTTTGCCGCTTCAGGGGAGTCTCGTCCGGGAGGAAAAGCTGTATCTCGCCGCCGCCCAGGAAGCGTTTCTTGACCCAATAGTAGCCCTGCTTGACGCCGAGGTAGCCGCCCCACAACAGGCCCAGCACCGCCAGCAGCACCAGGGCCCGCTTCCACAGGCTGCCCGGAGCCTCCCGGCTTAGGCTGGCCGCGAACCGGCTGAACAGGCCGCGTTTGGCCGGGGCGGCGGTCTGTTCGTCCAGGGCCTCGGCCGCCTCCTGCAGCGCGGTCTGGCGCGGCCGGCGGGGCTTGGGCTCTGGCCCGGGCTGGCGAACGGGAGGCGCCTTGGGTTGCTCTCCCTCCAGCTTGCCCAGGCGGCGGCGCCAGGCCGGCGGCGGTTTGGGGGTCGCCGGCTCCGGCTCGGACGCTGGCATAGGATGAGGCGTCGGCGGCGAGGGCGGGGCGGGCGGCGGGCTGTCTGGCTGGCGGACCGGCGCGGGCTCCGGTTCGCGATAGGTCTGGACGGCGGGCTGGGCGGCGGGCCAGGTTTCGTCCCCGGCCGCTTCCAGGTCCAGGGCCGGATTTTCGCGGGCCGCCTGCATGACATGGGCGCGGCCCACCTTGGCCGCGTCGGCCGCGTAGGCCTGGATCATGGCGTCGTCGCAGACCGCGTTTATCAGGCGCGGCACCCCTCCGGTGACCTCGTGGACCGCCGCCAGGGCGTCGGGTTCGAAAATTTCGCGGTTGGCCCCGGCCAGGGCCAGGCGCTCGCGCGCGTACTCCGCGGTGGCGCCCGGGTTGAGCGGCTTCAGGGCGTAGTTGCGGTGCAGGCGCTGCAACAGGGCGCGGGAAGCCGAGCGCTTGAGCACCCGGATCAGCTCCGGCTGGCCCACCAGCAGGATGTTGAGCGTGCGCGGACTGCCGGTGTCCAGGTTGCCCAACAGACGCAATTCCTCAACCATCTCGGCCGACAGGTCCTGGGCCTCGTCCACCACCAACAGCAGCTTGAGGCCCTGCTCGCGGCACTGGTTGAGCACCTGGCCCAGCGCAGCCAGGAAAGGCCCCTTGCTGGCGAAGGGGCCTTCCAGCCCCAGCTCCAGCGCGATCTGGTTCATGAAGTCCAGGGGCGCGAGCTTCACGTTGGTGATGACCGCCGAGACCACCCGGTCGCCCAACTCGCGCAGTAGGGCCATGATCAAGGTGGTCTTGCCCACCCCCGGCTCGCCCACGATCAAGGCCCAGCCCTCCTGCTGCTCGATGGCGTAGACCATGGTGGCCAGGGCCTCGCGATGTTCGTCCATCAGCACCAGGAAACGCGGATTGGGCTCCGCGGAGAAGGGCATTTCGTTCAGGCCGAAGTGGTCGGTGTACATCGGGCCACCAATTGTTTCCCGCCATTGCCGGCGGGGTCTGGAAGGGTCGGGTTGCGGGGCGGCCCGCGGGCCGCGGAACGGACCGGGGACGGCTTATTCCACGTACTTGCTCAGCAGTTGCTTGATGGCATGGGCTCTGCCTGTGGCCAAGAGCGCCACCATTCCCAATTGAATGAGGAACCATGCGCCGAAGATGGCCACGGCCATGGTCAGCCGCCGCCGCCGCCACGCCCTCTCGGCCTCGGTGTCCAGGCGGGGCATCACCACCAGCACCGGGAACTTGCTCAGGCGCTCGGTCTGCTCCACCGAGGTGAAGGAGTTGTCGATGAAGTCCAGCGCGAAGGCCAGGCCCAGGGCCAGCATCAGGCCCAGGCCGAAGGCGGCCGGCACGGCCTTCTTGACGTTGGGCAGGTAGGGCTCCTCAGGCACCTCGGCCGGGTCCACCACTTCGAACTGCTCGCCGCGCTGGGTGCGCTCCAGGTTGGCGGCCAGGTTGGCGTCCAGCGATTTGGCCTGGAGCTTTTCATAGGCCAGTTCCAGGGTCTGGTAGCCGCGGGTCAGCTCGGCCAGCTTCTCGCCCACCGCCGGCCCGTTCTCAATGCGCCGCTGGGTGAGATCCATCTCGTCCCGGACCGTCTGCAGGCGCTCGTGGAACTCGGCCACCCGTTTTTTGGCCAGCTCTATGATCTGGGCCTGGCGGTTGATGGCCTCCTTGAGCGAGCTGACCTGGAGGTCGAAGGAGTCCTCCTCCTCGCTGGGAACCTCCTTGCCCGCCGCCAGCATCTTCTGGCGCTCCTTCTCTTTTTCCTGTTCGATCTTCTCCAGGTATTCCAGCATCTTCTCGCGGCGCTGGATGTCGGGATGCTGGCCGGTGTAGCGCAGGCGCAACTCCTCGATGCGCTTGCGCAACCCCTTGACGCTCTTCTCCTCGTCCTCGTCGCCCTGGCCTACGTTGGCCCCGCCCTTCTTGACCTGGGCCCTCTGGATGGCCAGACCCTGGATGCTGGTGTTGATCTTGCCCATCTCGGCCTCGGCCGCCTGGATGCGCCCCAGCTCGGTCTGGATGAGGAATTGGATAGAGCTTTCGTTTTTCTGCAGCTGGTCCATGAGCTGGATGTTCTTGTCCTTGTCCTCCGGCAGCTCGTGCAGGTGCTTTTCCTTGAACTCGGTTATCTTGGCTTCCCATTCCCGCAACTGGTTGCGGATGCGCTCCATCTCGCGGGTGAGGAAGCGGGCGGTGCCCACCGCGTCCTCCTCGCGCAGGCGCAGGTTGCTGTCGACGTAGAAGGCCGCCAGGGCGTTGGTGACCGCGGCCACGACCTGCGGGTCGGGATAGAGAAAGCTGATGGTGAAGTGGTTCTGGCGGGAGATGCTGATGCTGATGTCCTTGCGCATGTACTGGGCCAGTTGGTCCGGGGTCATCTTGTCGCGCACCTTGGGGTAGAGGTTGAACCTCTCGATGACCTCGGTGAGCCTGGTCCGGCTCAGGACCTGCTGGGTGATGATCTGCAACCGCTCCTGGATTTGGGTGGTCACCAGGGCCTGCACCAAGTTGCTGGGCACCTTCTGCGATTGCACCAGCACCAGGCAGGAAGCCTGGTACATGGGCGGCCAGAGCAGGCAGTAGAGCACGCCGATGGTGAGCGCGGTGAGGAAGGTGGCCGAGGACAGCACCCAGTTGCGCTTGAGGATGAAAAGGTATTTGCGGATGTCGATGGCGGTGGAGATGGCTGCCATGTCTTACCAGCGCCTGGGCCAATCCGAGTTGACGGTCAAGGTGATCAAGTTTTGCTCGCGGTCGTCGCTGTCCAGGTCGGCGTTGCGCTCCAGGAAGCGATAGTCGAGGACCAGGTAGACGTCGCGGGTGAAGCGGTAGGAGAGCGAAGCGCCCGCCCGGTAGGATTCCACGTCGCCCTGCATCACGGTCTGGGCGGCGCGGGGGTCCTGCTTGAAGTCGTCGTGCACGAAATCGGCGAAGGCGTTGAAGGTGAGCACCTGGCTGAGCTTGTATTCCAGGTTGGCCCCGATGCGGCGGCTGTCGGTCAGGCCGGAGTTCTGCCCCTCGGCGTTGTATTCGTTGAGCGTGGCCCGGCCGTAGACGCTGAGGCTCCAGGCCGGCTGGAGGTAGCGCAGGGTGAAATCCACGGCCGGGAAGCCCTTGCCGGCCGCGCTGTTGAAGTTCGGATCGCCTTCCACCACCGACCAGCCAGCGGCCGTTTCCAGGGTGAAGGCCGGGCTGAAGGCGTTCTTGTAGCCCACCTGTCCGGTGTAGGTCTCATAGTCGCGGGCGCTGCGCACCAGGCTGTCCTCGCTCAGCGAACGGACCAGAGTGGCGCCGCCGCGCACGAAAACCTCTTCCTTTTTGCTCAGCATGCGCACCAGGCGTAGATCCACCGACTGGCGGTCGGTGTCCGGGGTGCGCTGGAAATCGTCGCGGGCGAAGTAGGTGCTGGCGTCCACCCGATAGTTGGCGCTGAGGTGATGGCTGGCCCCCACCTCGCCGCGCACGTACTGGGATTTTTCGATTTCGTCCGTGTCGCCCTGGTTGTACTGGTGGCTGACGGAGGCGAAGACGCTGTTGCGCTCGCCGTACTGGTGGGTCACCCGCAGGCCGAGGCTGTTGCTGTCCTGGCGGCCGCTGTCGGTGCGCACGCGCAAGAGCTCGCCGGTCTCGGAAAGCTGCACCGGGTCGTAGGTGGAGGTGAAGCTCTCGGTCAGGTGGAAGCGCCAGCGCGGCGAGGGCGCGTAGCTCCACTCCGCCGTCAGGCTGGCGGAGTCCAGGTCGCGGTTCAGGTCGGTGCGCCGCAGGTATTGGCGGGCCTCGGCGTAGCCGCGCACGCGCAGGCTGTTGTTGGTGGGGCCGGTTTCCAGGACCGCCCCCACCCGTTCGGAGACGAAGCTGTCGCCCACCGCGTTCCTGGCCAGACGCACGTTGCTGTCATAACCCACGCCGATGGAGACGGTGGGCTTGAACATGGTGCCGGCCAGGGCGAAGGATGCCGCGCCCAGCGTCAGGAACAGGGCCAGGCAGGCCAGGGCCAGGACGCGCGGGCAGGGCGTCGTTATGTTGTCGCCAGGGTTGCTCAAGGCACGATCACAACGTCGCCGGGCTTGATCTCTATATTTTGGTTAAGGTTCTTACCCGAAAGCACGTCCGAGTAGGAAAAGGGCAGGCGGGTCTGGTTGGCGCCGCGGCCGCGCATGATGACGATGTCGTCTTTGTGGGCCCACTCGTTGAACCCCTCGGCCTCGGCGATGGCCTGCAAGACGTTGGTGGGGGTGAGCAGGGTGAAGCGGCCGGGCTGCTTGACGTTGCCCAGGACGCTGAAGGAGTAGCTGTAGGGATCGCGCACGATCACATAGACGTAAGGCGTTTCGAGGAACTTGTTCAGGGTCTTGGTTATCAGCTCCTTGAGCTCCATGGGGGTCAGGCCGGCGGCGGTGATGTCATCGACCAGGGGCATGGAGATGCGGCCGTCAGGGCGCACCAGGATGTCGCTGCGCGTCACCGCCTCCTCGCGCCAGACCACCACCTCCAGGATGTCGCCGGGACCGATGCGGTAGGGCACTGGGGGGATGGTTTCGACCGACTGGGCCCCACAAGGCCCCGCCAGGGACGCCAGGGACAGGATCACGGCCACGAGGATATATTTCACATTTAATTTCACAGTTGCCAACTTTGTCGCTGGTTGCCTAAAACATCACAACTTAGGCCGTTTGCTGGACACTAGACTATGGCATTCTAGCATTTCAGGCAAGGGCAAAAAGTCACCGGGCGTCGGTTGCCATCCCGGCCGGGGCCACCTATACTGCCGATAGGCGGCGGCTGGGCATGTTCGGACCGCCTGACATCCCGGCCGAAAAGGCGGGGCAGGGTTAACCCGACGGAGCGGACGATGGTCAGGGCGCGGGTTTGGTTGGTCTGCGCGGCGATGCACGACCCGGTTTCCCCGGTGCTGGTGGAGCCTTGCCGAATCGGCTGGCAGGCCAGGCGGCGCACGGTGGACCTGGTGATCGAGCGGCCGCTCAAGGGGGCCGAGCTCTTGGCCCGCATGAAGGGTTGGGTGACGGCCGACGTGGGCCGGGTGGCCGAGGTCTTGACCCGCCACGGCCGGCTCAAGCTCCTGGACGAGCGCGAGCTGGTGGTCGAGTGCGAGGGCGAGGCCGAGTTGGCCGCCCTGAGCGCGGAGCTGGGGCGTGAGTTCGGCGCCGAGGTGGAGCTTGAGCGGCTGCGCTAGCTGGCCCGGCGGCTGTCGCCCGGGGCCGGGGAGGGGTGCGCCGTGAAGCTGGCCTGCCTGCGTCTGACAGTGCTGGGTCTGCTGACGCTGTTGGCGGTGGCGGGCGATCCGCCCCCGGCCAACGCCGCCGACAGGGGATATCGCCGCGACGAGCGCCGCAGCGAGCGCAGCGACAACCGCATGGACAACCGCATGGGGCTGCGCGGCGGCCGGGGCGGGGGCCATGGCGGTTATGGCGGGGCCAACCTCGGCGAGGGAGACGGCGGCCTCGGCGGCGGCCGGGGCGGCCGGGGGGGGCGCGGCGGCGAGGAATGGGGCGCCGGCGGCACGGGCCAGGGCGGCTTTGGCGGCCGTGGCCGCGGCCGATCCAGCCACTCGCGGTACTCCCGCGGCGGCGTGGGGGGGGCGGGTTATGGCGACGGCTCGGCTGGCTTCGGCAACCTGGGCCGGGGCGGCGGCCGGGGCGGCGGCCGGGGCGGCGGACGCGGCGACGACTTGTCGGGCGGCGGCCAGGGTGGATATGGCGGCGGCTATGGCCGCGGCGGCCAAGGCCGCGACGACAACCGCGGCCGGAACAAGGGCTATGCCCGTTTTCGCTATGGCGGCGGCGGCCGGCGCTGAGGACGGGGGAAGGGTTCGGTCATGAGCAAGAGCGCCAAGGGTTCGGGACCGGCCTGCGCCGCTTGCGGCCTGCCGATGCGCCAGCGCCTGTGCATGGACCCCCAGGACGGCAAGGCGGCCAAGGGCTGCCCCACCGCCAGGAAAGGGACGACGCTGGAGCAGGCCAACCAGGCTTACGCCCAGCAACCCCTGCGCGAGTTCGCCCGCCAGGCCTCGCTGCAGGAGGCGGCCTGCTACCAGAACCGGCACCAGCGCCCCTACACCATGCAGCCCAGCAAGACCCGCATCGTGGAGATCTGCGAGTTCGCCCGCCGCATGGGCTACCAACGCCTGGGCCTGGCCTTTTGCATCGGCCTGGCGGGCGAGGCCGAGTTGGTGGCCCAAATATTCCAGGACCAGGGTTTCGCGGTGGTCTCGGCCGCCTGCAAGGCCGGCGGCACCCCCAAGGAGTTCCTGGACCTCGCCGACGCCGACAAGATTTACCAGGGCGGGTTCGAGAGCATGTGCAACCCGGTCTATCAGGCCCGCCTGCTGGCCGAGGCCGGGGCGGAGTTCAACGTGCTGCTGGGCCTGTGCGTGGGGCACGATTCCCTGTTTTTCATGCACGCCGCCGCGCCAACCACCGTGCTGGCGGTCAAGGACCGGGTGACCGGGCACAATCCCCTGGCCGCGATCTACACCTCGGCCACCTATTACCGCAAGATCCGCGACCCGGAGTTGGGCTAGGGCGGCGGCGCTGGCCGCGCGCGGAAACCTCTTGCGCCCGCGGCACCCAGACGGTTGCCGCCGTCCGGGCCAGCCGTAGAAAGGCGAAAAGAGATTGCTTCGTCGCTAAAGCGCTCGCAATGACGAGGGATGAGAAGGCTCCTCGCAACGACAAAATGGACGGGCGGGGACAGGCCCCGCCCTGCGCAGCATAGCCAAGCTGTTGAATAAAGACGGTGCGTCCGGCCCCCGGCCTAGCCCCGGTCGCGGGCGTCCTTGACCGCGCCCTCCACCAGGGCCTGGATCTCCTCCAGCCGCGCCTGGCTCTGGGCCTCGAAGCGCATGACCAGGGCGGGCTGGGTGTTGCTGGCCCGCACCAGGCCCCAGCCGTCGGGGAAGGTCACCCGCACCCCGTCCACGTCCACCACCTCGTAGTCCTTGCGCATCCGGGCGGTGACCTCGGCCACCACCTTGAACTTCAGCTCGTCCGGGCAGTCCACCCGTATCTCCGGGGTGTTGATCATCCGGGGCAGGTCGGCCAGCCAGGTGGACAGCGGGGCCGGGTTGACCGAGAGCAGCTCGGCCAGGCGCAGGCTGGCGTAGATGGCGTCGTCGAAGCCGAACCAGCGGTGCTTGAAGAACATGTGGCCGCTCATCTCGCCGGCCAAAAGCGCCCCGGTCTCGGCCATCTTCTGCTTGATAAGGCTGTGGCCGGCCTTCCACATCACCGGGACCCCGCCGTGGGCCTTGATGTCGTCATAGAGGTTTTTCGAGCATTTGACCTCGCCGATGAAGGTGGCGCCGGGGTTGTCCTTCAGGATGCTGCGGGCGAAGATGGCCAGCAGCATGTCGCCCCAGATGGGCTGGCCGGTCTCGTCCACCGCCCCCACCCGGTCCGAATCGCCGTCATAGGCCACGCCGGCCCGCAGGCCCTCCCGCACCACCACCCGCCGCAGCTCGGCGATGTTCTCCAGCACGGTGGGGTCGGGCTCGTGGTTGGGGAAGCGGCCGTCCATCTCGCAGTAGAGCGGGAGCACCTCGATGCCCAGGCGCTGCATCAGGGGCACCGCCACCGGCCCGGCGGTGCCGTTGCCGGCGTCCACCGCCAGCTTCAGCGGGCCGGCCAGCTCGATGTTTTTCGCCACGTAGTCCATGTAGGGCCCCACGATTTCCTCGTTTTGCACCGAGCCCCGGCCGCTGGCGAACCGGCCGGCCACGGCGATGTCGTAGAGCTTCCTGATCTCCTGGCCGTGGATGGTGCTCTTGCCGGCCAGCACCTTGAAGCCGTTGTACTCCGGCGGGTTGTGGCTGGCGGTGATCATCACGCCGCCGTCGGCCTCATAGTGCCAGACCGAGTAGTACAACAGCGGGGTGGGGCAGACGCCCACGTCCAGCACCTGGCGGCCGCTGGCGACGAGGCCTTCCAGCAACAGGTCGCGGTAACGGTCGCCGGAAAGGCGGCAGTCGCGGCCCAGGGTGATGCGCTTGACCCCGTGGTTTTCCATGTAGGTGCCGATGGAGCGGCCCAGGATGATGACGTCCTGGTCGCTGATTTCCTTGTCCACCAGACCCCGGATGTCATACTCGCGGAAGATGTTGGCCCGCATCTCGCCTCCCGATGGCTGAAAAACTGCCTGGTATGAATTGGTTGATGGCCAGATGGTAACAGGCGGGGCCGAGTCCGGTCCAGCCCTTTCAGGCCACGCTCTCCATCAGCGTCAGGCCGCCTCCCGGCCCAGGGGCGACCTCCACCCCGGTCAGTCCGGCCGGTATGAGCCAGCTCTGGCCGGCGCTCAGGGCTTGCGGGACGTGGCCCTCGGCGGTGATGAGGCCCTGGCCGGCCAGCACGAAGAGGCCGCGCAGGCGCTGGCCGCCGAAGGACGGGCGGTAGGCGGCGGTCAGTTCGGCCCGGAGCAGGGCGAAGTGTGGGTCCCGCGCCAGGATCTCCACCCGGCCGGCCGGGTCGGGGATGGCCACCGGGGCGACCGGCGCGCCGGGGCCGGCGGCGGTCATCACTTCCAGGGCCTTAGCCTGGTGCAGCGGCCGGGGCCGGCCGTCGTCGCCGGGGCGGTCCCAGTCATAGAATCGATAGGTGACGTCGCTGGCCTGCTGCAACTCGAAGATGAACAGCCCCGGACCGGTGGCGTGGACCACCCCGGCCGGCAGGTGGAAGGTGTCGCCGGTTCGGGCCGGCACCCTGGCCAGCACCTCGGCCAGCCGGCCGACGGCCAGGGCGGAGGCGACCTCGGCCCGGCCCGCGCCGGGCGCGAGCCCCAGCACGATCTCGGCCCCGGCCTGGGCGGCCAGCACCGCCCAGCACTCGCTCTTGCCCCAGGGCTCGTTTTCCAGCCGGCGGGCGGCCGCGTCGTCCGGGTGCACCTGCACGCTGAGCCAGTCGCCCACGTTCAATAGCTTGGTCAGGATGGGCAGGCCGCCCTGGCGACCGGGTCCCAGCGCCCATTGGGGCCAGCGCGCCACGATCTCGTCCAGACCCAGGCCGGCCAGGGGGCCATCGGCCACGGGGGTGACGTGATGGCGGTCGCTCATGAGCCAGACCTCGCCGGTCATCGCCCCGCAGCCGGTGAGCGCTCCGAAGGGCCGGGGCAGCTCCGGCGCGGCCCAGACCTTGGCCAGGCAGCGGGGCGAGAGGCGCAGGGGGCCGGGGGGCTGCATCATTCCCTCTGGGTCTGACACCACGAAGCTTGCTTCGGTTTAATTGTTTACGCCGAAAATACACGGGCGGGGATAAACCCCGCCCCTACAAAGAAAAAGCCGATTTTTGCCTTGGATTTCGTAGGGGCGGGGTTTATCCCCGCCCGCATTTTGTCTTTTGCCGAATATGATATGGACGATGACACGCATTGCCCTCTGTCCCGGCTCTGTCATGGTTTTTTTGATCCCCCGCAGCTTGCTGCGGGGTAGTTTATTGCTCCCGGTTCCGCTGCTGGTGCTGCTTGTGGGCGTGCTTGCCCATCACCCGCAGCAGATAGAAGCCCCCCACCAGCAGCACCGCGAAGCTGATGGTGATGACCTCGAAGTAGGACTTTACGAAGGCCTGGATCTCAGGGCCGAATAGCCAGAACAGGAAGCCCTCGGCGAAGAAGCGCAGGCCGCGGCTGGCCAGCGAGGCGGCCACGAAGCGGGGGAAGTTGATGGCGAAGACCCCGGCGGCGATGGTGAAGACCTTGTAGGGGATGGGGGTGAGTCCGGCGATGCCCACCGCCCAGACGTCATAGCGGTGGTAATAGTCCTCCACCACCCGCACCTTGTCGTGCTTGAACAGGCGCAGCAAGAAGGGCCGGCCGCCCTTGATGCCCACGAAATAGCCGAACATGCCGCCCAGCACCGAGCCCACCGTGGTGACGGTGGCGTACCACAGGCTGCGCTCCGGGTCCACCGCGGCCAGGGCCATCAGCAACAGATCGGGCGGGATGGGGAAAAAGCTGCTCTCTGCAAAGGCGATGGCGAACAGGGCCCAGGCGCCGTAGGGCGTCTGGGCGAAATCGGTGGTCCAGGCCACCAGGTCGCGCAACCACTCCAAGGGCGTGTCTCCTTACAAAAGCTCGTGGCGGCCGTCTTCCTGGAGGGCCTGGATGACCAGGCGCACGTCCTGGCAGCGCTCGCGGGGCAGGATCATCACCGCGTCGTCGGTGACCACGGCCACCAGGTCCTTGACCCCCAGCAGGGCCACGGTGCGGCCCTGGGCGGCCACCACGTTGCCGCTGGCCTCGATGGCGATGAGCCCGCCGTCCTGGCAGCAGTTGCCGGCCTCGTCACGTTCCCAAAGATCGGCGACCGCGTCCCAGGAGCCCAGGTCGGACCAGCCGAAATCGGCCTTGACCACCCGCAGGCTGGCGGATTTTTCCAAAACGCCGTGGTCCACGCTGATGGCGGGCAGACGGGGATAGACCTCGGCCAGGGCCGCGTCCTGGTCCGGGGAGTCCAGGGCCGGGGACAGCTCGGCCAGGCCGGCGGCCAGGTCGGGCAGGTGGCGGGCGATCTCGCCCAATAGCACCTCGGCCCGCCAGGCGAACATGCCGGAGTTCCACAAGTGGCGGCCGCCGTCCAGGTAGGCCTGGGCCGTGGCCAGGTCGGGCTTTTCGTGGAAGCCGGCCACCCGGCTGAGCTGGGGCGGGGCGGGGTCCAGCACCTGGCCGGTTTCGATGTAGCCGAATCCGGTGGCGGGATAGCGCGGGGTCAGCCCCAGGGTGACCAGCACGTCGTTTTCGCGGGCGGCGGCCACCGCCCGCTCCAGGGTGGCCAGGAACAGGGCCTCGTCGGTGATGAGGTGGTCGGCCGGCAGCACCAGACAGACCGCGGCCGGATCGCGCCGGGCCACCCAGGCCGCGGCCAGCCCGGCGGCGGCGGCGGTGTTGCGGGCCATGGGCTCGGCCAACACCTGGCCCTGCGGAAGTTGGGGCAGTTGCTCCACGACGCCTTGGGCGTGACCCTGGCCGGTGACCACCAGCACGCGCTGGGGCGGGGTGAGGGGGGCCATGCGGTCCACCGTCTGCTGCAACAGGGTGCGGCCGCCGGTCAAGGCCAGGAGTTGCTTGGGCCTGTGATGGCGGCTGGCCGGCCAGAACCGGGTGCCGCTGCCTCCGGCCATGATTACGGTGTACAGACTCACTTCTGCGATCCCCATATGAGCAAGGCTCGTCCGCCGGCCGCCGGCGGGCGGTTCGGCCGGCCTAGGCCCAGATCAGGCTGACCGCCCCCAGGGCCCAGCAGTAAAAGGCGAACCAATGCAGGCCGCCCCGCTGCACCACGCCGATGAGCAGCTTGAGCGCGATCAGGCCGGTTATGGCCGCCACCCCCGCCCCGGCCAACAGCGGGGTCCACTCCACCGCTTGGTCCGGCCCCAGCTCCTTGAGATGCAGCAAGAGCGCGCCCGCGATGGCCGGCAGCGAGAGCAGGAAGGAGTATTGCGCGGCCAGGCGGCGATCTATCCCCAGCAGCAGGGCGGCGGAGATGGTGGAGCCGGAGCGGCTGATGCCGGGGGTGATGGCGACGCCCTGGACCAAGCCTATCACCAAGGCCCGCCAGACGCCCATGCGCCAGATCTCGCGCCGGGCCGGTGGGGCGAAATGGGTGGCCATGAGCAGAACGCCGGTGATGATCAGCGCCACGCCCACCGCCGTGACCGAGCCGAAAAGGCGTTCGAAATCATGGCGGAACAACAGGCCGATGGCGGCGGTGGGCAGGCTGCCCACCATGACCAGCAGGATCAGCCGGCGGCCCAGCTCGCCGTTTTCGTCGCGCGCCCAGAGCCCGCGCAGCATGGTCCAGAGCTCGCGCCAGAAGCAGGCCACCACCGCGATGAGGGTGCCCACGTGCACGGCCACGTCGAACAGCAGCTCCGGCTCCTTGAGCCCCAACAAATGCTGGCCCAGGACCAGGTGGCCCGACGAACTGACCGGCAGGAATTCGGTCAATCCCTGCAAAACTCCCAAAACCACCGCTTGGCCGTTGCTGACCATCCGTGCACGCTCCCGATCTTGGCCCAGGGTTGCTGGAATATAGCCCATGGACCCGGTCAAGTCGAGGGCTTTCCCCGGCAATCGCCCCGGCGCCGGGCCGGGCCGGGCGGCAGAAAATGCTTGACAGGAAGGTGGTTGGTCAACTAGGCATAATCTATGGCGAATGGACCTGGGGCCGCGGGAAGAGCCGGAAAAAGCCGACGCGGCGCCCCAGGCCTTGACAGGCGCGGGCCGACTGCATAATATCAGCCAGCAAGACGCTACGCTGCCTACTGTTTTTCGTCGCAAGGGGAGCCCGTAAATGAACAAATCCCAACTCATCGAGGCCTTGGCCAAGGCAGAGGGTCTTACCATCAAGAAGGCCGAGATGGTGATAAACACCATGTTCGGCAGCGTCGAGGAAGCCCTTGTGCGCGGCGACCGGGTGGAGATTCGCGGGTTCGGCAGCTTCAAGGTCAAGGACTACGATGGCTATCAGGGGCGCAACCCCAAGACCGGCGAGATCATCGACGTCGGGCAGAAAAAGCTGCCCTTCTTCAAGGTGGGTAAGGAGCTCAAGGAGCGGGTGGACCAATAGGCCCCCCCTTTGCCCAGCCCGCCGCCCGCCCCGCAGCCAGCCTGGCGCGGGGCGCTCTATTTTTTCCCCTCGGCCGGCCTCTGGGGTTGAACTGGGGGCCAAAGTCTGGTTTGCTTGGCTTGGCGGTGGTCCTGGGTCCGTCCGGACTCCGCGCGACGGGCGGTCGTGAACCCCGTCAGGTCCGGGAGGAAGCAGCGGTAAGCGATGCGGTCCGTGTCGCGGATGCCTCTGGAACGGCTCCCAGGATTCACCGCCATTTTTCCCGGCCCCTCAGCCTGAGGCGCGCTTGACCCCCACCCTGCGCCAGACCATCCTGGAACTCCTGGCCCTGGGCGAGCGCTCGGCCGAGGATCTGGCCCGGACCCTGCTCATCACCCCCCGCGAGGTGGAGGAGCATCTGCCCCACCTGGCCCGCTCGCACAAGGGCCGCCTGAGGGTCTCCCCCGCCCGTTGCCGCCACTGCGGCTATGTGTTCAGCGATCGCCGCCGCCTGGACGCCCCCGGCCGTTGCCCGCGCTGCAAGCGGGAGCAGGTGGAGGGGCCCTGGTTCAGTTTGGCTGGGCCTCCTACCGGTCATAAATGCTAGTCACAAGCCTAAAAGTCCGATAAAATAAATCATCTGCCCGCGAGGTTCCTAATGCCAGGCGGCAAGTCGAGCCATCGAGGGCCTCGTTTGCCCGCCGACCGGGCGAAAAAGCGCTTGCGCCCGGCCGCCCGCAGGAGGAAGGCTCGCCATGCCAAGCGAGGCCATCAAAGTAACCGACGGGTATTACTTCCCCATCTCCCCCCTGCTCCTGTTTCCCGACACCAGGGGCGGTTTCGGCATCTATCTGCGGGTCAAGGGGCGCTACCTGCTCTACGCCCACCCGGACGAACCCTTCCGCCACGAACAGCAGGAGCGGCTTTTCGCCAACGGAGTGCGCGAGGTCTACGTGCTGGCCGCCCAGCGCGAGCAGTTCGAGCGCTACCTGGAGCAGCACCTGGGCCGCATGCTCATGGACGACGCCGTGCCCATGGTCGAGCGCTCGCGCATGTTCTACAGCGTGAGCCTCAATCTGATCCAGGACGCCTTCCAGAGCCGGCTGCCCGGCCAGGGGCTGGCCAGCAACTTCGACCGGGTGGAGCGCTTCGTGCGCCTGGGCATCAAGTTCCTGGCCCAGGGCGGCTCGCTCAAGAGCCTGGCCACGCTGATAAGCCATCACTATCAGACCTACAGCCACTGCGTGCATGTCTTCGTCTACACCACCACCGTGCTCCAATCCATGGACCAGCCGGAGGATCTGGTGGTGCAGGCCGGCCTGGGCGCGCTGCTGCACGACCTGGGCAAGACCTTGATCCCCAAGAACATCCTGAACAAGTCCGGCAAGCTCACCGCCGAGGAGCGCCAACTGATCGAATCCCATCCCCTGAAGGGCGTCGCCCTGTGCACCCAGGTGAGGCTGGACCAGGTGGCGGTCAACGGCATCCTTTTCCACCACGAGCGCCTGGACGGTCGCGGTTATCCCGGCGGCATCAAGGGCGACGGCATTCCTCTCTCGGTGCGCGCCACCTCCCTGGCCGACACCTACGACGCCCTGGTCAGCGCGCGGCCCTATTCGCCAGCCAAGACTCCCTTCGAGGCCCTGTCGCTGATGCGCGATGACCTGGGCGGCCAATTGGACCCGGAGGCCTACCGCCATCTGGTGCTGGTTTTGAGCGGGGCCGAGCTGGTTTAGGAGCCTGTCGGAGAAACAGCTCCGACAGGCTCCTGGGCGGGCCAGGGATTCACCCCAAGCAAGCTCCGCTTGCTTGGGGACCCCGGATGACGGCCCGCCAAATTGGGACCCCCCAGCGGGGGCGAGCAATTTGCGTAACTTGCCGGAATTCATTTCCGGCAAGTTAACGTCGGAAAAAGCCATGGACGGCTTTTTCCGACAGGCTCCTAGGAGCCGCGCGCCGCGATTGGCGGGGCGGGGAAGGTTCAGGCCGCCCGCTGCAGGGCCTGGCCGATGTTGCGGGCCGCGCCCACCAGGGCCTGGGCCACTTCGTCCAGGCGGCCGGGGGTGAGCGAGCTGGTGAAGCCGATGACCCAGATGGCCGCCGGCAGCCCGGCCTCGGCCCCCAGGGGGGCGGCCGCGCCCCACAGACCCAGCAGGTATTCGTCTCGCTCGGTGCACCAGCCCTGGCGCCGCACCTGGTCCAGTTGACGGCGATAAACCTGGGGATCGGTGACGGTCTGGGGGGTGTGGGCGGCGAGGCCGGCGGCCAGGATCTCCTCCAGGCGCGACGGGGGCAGGCCGGCCAGGAAGACCTTGCCCACCGCGCCGGCGGTGAGGGGCAGGCGGGTGCCCGGGGCGGCGGCCACCCGGATCACCCCGGCCGGCTGGCGGGTGTCCACCACCGATATCTCGCTCCGGCCCAATACGCCCAAAAAAACCGATTCCTTGAGTTCGTCGCGCAGCCGGGTCAGCTCCGGTCCGGCCGTCTCGCGCAGACGCGCATGCACCAGGCCCCGGCCGGCCAGGGCGGCCATGAGCGGCCCCAGCACGTAGCGCTTGCTCTGGGGATCGCGCGTCAGCGCGCCGCCGGTCTCCAATTGCTGGCAGAGGCCGAAGACCGTGCCCTTGCTCAGCCCCAGCCGGCGGGCCAGTTCGCTGATGCCCAGGCCGCCGTGGTCCTCGGCCACCAGGGCCAGTATCTTGAGGGCGCGCCCCACCGAGGGGGCGCGGTAGCTGGTGTTTTCCGGCATGAGTTCTCCCGGCTGAACGATTTCCGGGTTCATCCTGCCCGCAAGCGCTCAAGTTGTCAAGCCAAGCCGTGTATGGTCCGGGAAAGGTTCCGTGGGGTGATCATTCGCGGGCGGGGCGGGGGCGGGCGTCAAGACTTCGGCGGCGCGGGCGGCAAAAAGCGCCGGCCGGCAAAAGCGGCCGGGGCCGGGGCCGCCGGCCTAGGCGTAGGCGTTGACGCCCCGGTCCTTGCCGCGGGAGGGCTGGTCCTGGTTGAGCGCCTCGCGGTTCTGGCGCCGGGGCAGCACCTTCTGGCTGCGCTCCCGTTCCTCGCGGCGGCGCTTGGCTCCCTGGGACGAGGCCGTGTCGCGGATGGGCGAGATGAGTCCGATGTCCACCAGCATGGTCCACCTCCGTGGATCTTATCGGCCATGCCCCGGACGAACTTGAATGACGCGCCTCAGGGCCTGGGCTGGGGCTGCTCCTGGGGTCGGCGTGCGGCATGGCCGGACGGCTGGGCCGGGTTGGACAGGCGCTGCAACATGTCGCTGACGTATATCTGGCAATCCTGGCGGCGGTCGGACGGGCAGGGGCTCACCGCCCCGGTCCAGGCCGAATGGGCGCAGTGGAGGCACAGGAGCTCCGGGGACAACAGCGCCTGATCGTAAAAGCGACGCAGGATCGTGCGGGGATGGTTGCGCATGCCGACCTTGGGCTCCTTCCTCCGGCCGGGCCGGCTGGGCCCGCCGGGTTGGCGTGGGGTCTTGCCCGATTGTTCGCACACAGATTATGCACGCCACATGCCAAGCTCGCGGGCGGGCGCTTTGCTGTTGCCTGGCCCGCTGGGGCCGTGCTAGCGTCTCAAGCGTCATGCAAGGCGGTCTGAACCTTATGAACCTGGTCCTGGTGCTCCTGATGGCCCTGGCCGGAGCCAGCCTGGCCGGCGCCCTGCTGTTTTTATACCGCTGGCTGGTGCGCCGCCGGCTTTTCCCCCAGTTGCCGCGCATCTGGGGCGTGGACCGCTTGCGCTTCATCATCTTGGGCGCGGTCTTCCTGGCCCTGGCGGCGGCCTGGCTGGTCCTGGCCGTGGGCAGCCGGCCCGCGCCCCCGGCGCCCGCGCCGGCCGCCTCGCCCCGGCCAGCGCCTCCGGCGGCCGCGCCCCCGTCGGCCAGCGGTGACGGCGAAACCTATTTCCCGCTGCCCCACCGCTCCGCCGCCCCCGGCGACGAGCGCGCCCTGCCGCCCGCCTCCGAACCGTCCCTGCCCGCACCGGAGACTCCCGGCGGCGTGCCGGCCTGGGCCACCGTCACGTCCTTGACGGCGGCCAGCACCGCCACCACCAGCCAGACCACCACCAGCAGCGAGACCACGACCACCACCAGCGCCACCACGACGCTGGCGACCACCACCAGCCTGACCACCACCCAGACCACGGCCGCGCCCAGCGCCACCACGGCCACCACGGCCGCCACCCAGACCACGGCCAGCAGCACCACGACCACCCAGCCTCCGGCCAAGCCCGCCCCGGCCGGAGCGGCGGTCTACACCGTCAGCCTGGGCTCCCACAAGCAGGAGGCGGCGGCCAAGGCCCATGCCGCCCGTTTGGCCGCCCAAGGCCTGAAATCCGAGGTGGTGGCGGTGGATCTGGGGGCCAAGGGGCGCTGGTGGCGGGTCTACGCCGGCCAGTTCCCCGACCCCGCCTCGGCCCAGGCCCAGGCCAAGGCCTGGGAGAAGCAGGGCCTGGCCACCACCCCCTTCCCCGTGCGCCGGCGCTAGGCCCGGCCGCCGCCCTTCCATGGACCCGGAGCTGCTCTGGAGCCTGCTCAGGGAGGTGGCCAAGAAACTGGGGGTGCGGGTGCGCCTCGAATCCCTGGACGGCGGCGAGGAATGGGCCAGCCGGGGCGGGCTTTGCCGGCTGGGAGGCGACCTGGTAGCCTTTGTCGACCGCCGCCAGGACGCCCTGGGCCGCGCCCGCCAGTTGGGCCAGGCCCTCAGGGGGTTGGACCTGGACGGCGTTTATCTCAAGCCGGCCCTGCGCCAGTTCCTGGCCGGGCTGGACGGCCCGGCGGCGGAGGATGATTGATGGCGGCGGCCAAGGTCAGCAAGGCCCAGGAGCGGCTGAACCGGCTGGAAAAGGAGATCAAGGGCCGGGGCGTGCGCCTGGGCTATGAGCGCCTGGAATACGCCGGCCTGCGGCTGAAAAGCGGGCTGTGCTGGTTCCGGGGCGCCTACTATCTTTTCGTGGACCGGCTCAAGACCGTAAACGAGCGCATCGAGCACATCGAGGCCGCCCTGGACGAGCTGGACGAGCTGGCCGCCCAGGGCCGCCTGGACCAGCCCGGCGATCCGGCCGAGCCCGCCCCGCCCGCGGCCGAGCCAGCCGCTCCCTCGTCCTCCCCTGACGCCGCCCCAGCCCCGGAGAACGGCCATGAACCGGCCTGACCCTCGCCAGGAGCTGGCGGCCATGGCCCGCCTGGCCTGGGAGCGGGGCCTGTGCCCGGCCAGCGACGGCAACCTTTCCCTGCGCTTGGACGACGGCCGGGTGCTCATCACCCCCAGCGGGTTGGCCAAGGGCTTTTTGCGCCCCGACGAGCTGGTGGAGGTGGACGGCCGGGGCCGGGCCCTGGGGGGCGGCCGCCCCAGCGCCGAGCTGGGCCTGCACCTGGCGGTCTACCGCGTCCATCCGGAGGCCAGGGCGGTGATCCACGCCCACCCGCCCCTGGCCACCGCCGTCAGCCTGGCCGGACTGGACCTGGACCTGGCCGGCCTGCCGGAGGCCTTGCACTCCCTGGGCCGGGTTCCCACCGCGCCCTACGCCACCCCCGGCAGCCCGGAGCTGGCGGCCGCGGTGGAGCCCTTTCTGCCGGGCAACCGCGCCATCCTGCTGGCCCACCACGGCAGCCTGGCCTGGGGGCCGGACTTGGCCACGGCCTTTGCCCGCAGCGAGAAGCTGGAACACGCGGCGCGGGTGATGCTGGCCGCCCGCAGCCTGGGCGGGGCCAGACCCCTGCCCCCGGCGGAGCAGGCCAGGCTTATGGCCCTGGGCCGGGACGGGGAGCCCGACCCGCCAGGCCGGCTCGGCCCGCCGCCACCCCTGGCCCAGCGGACGCGGCTGGTCCGGTTGCCCCGGACGGCGGAGTTCGCCACCGAGAAGATCCACGCCGACGCCCGGGGCGAGGCCCACCTGATCGCGGACGACCTGCCCATCCGGCGGCTGGCGGTTATCACCCTGAATCCCGGCCAGGGCTGGCGCGGCCGGCACGTCCATCGCCGCAAGACCGAGGGCTTCTACGTTTTCCGGGGCCGGGCCAGGGCCCTGCTGGTCTGCGCCCAGACCGGCGAGCGCCTGGAGCTGATCCTGGAGGCCGGCGCGCGCCTGAGCCTGCCGCCGGGGGTGGCCCACCGTTTCGAGGCCCTGGACCAGGAGCTGGTCTTCGTGGAGTTCACCGACCGCCCCTACCAGGCCGAGGACGACGAGGCGTTCACGTTTGATTAGTTTTTGGCCATAAGGGGGGTAATCATGAAAAGAGAGGCAAAATACTTATTAGATAAAGCAGTTAATTCCTTGGTATTGAGTGTCGAACTATTCAACAGGCCTTGGGATAAAGGAAGATCTGAAGCTGTATTGATACTGCTTGATCATTCGTTTGAAATGTTATTGAAGGCTTCGATACTGCACAGAGGAGGCAAGATTCGTGAAGCTAACGCTAAAGAAACTATTGGCTTTGATCATTGTGTGCGAAAATCGTATAGTGACGCATCTATAAAATATTTGTCGGAAGAGCAGTCATTATTGCTACAGTCGATTAATAGTATGCGCGATTCTGCCCAACACCATCTAGTCGATATCTCTGAACCACATCTTTATCTGTTGGCACAGTCTGGTCTGACTTTATTCTGTGATATCTATGAAGCAGTATTTGAAGACACGGTCAGAAACTTGTTGCCAGAAAGAGTTCTTCCTTTAGCCACAAAACCGCCACAAGAACTGACAGCGTTATTTGAGTCGGAAGTTGAACAAGTTAAGGCAATGTTGCAGCCTGGTGCAAGGCGTGGTGTTGAAGTAGAAGCAAAATTACGCGCATTAGCTATTATGGAATCTGCAATCGAAGGCGAGCGCTTACAACCTTCGTTGTCGGAGTTAAGAAAGTTAAAAAAGAGAATTATATCTGGACAATCCTGGACTGAAATATTTCCGGGAGTTTCCATGATCAATATTACACAAAAAGGGTATGGCCCCTCTATAGATTTGCGCATAACAAAAAAAGATGGTATTCCTATTCACGTCGTAGCGCCTGATGATCTGTCGGCATATCCTGTCGGGATTAAGAGGGTAAACGAATTAGATTTTTATAGTTTAGGACTCAAAGACCTTGCTGCGAAGCTTAAAATCACTGCACCTAAGGCGATTGGAATTGTTGAGGTGATGAAGCTTAAAAATGACGTTGACTGTTACAAAGAATTTAAAATTGGCAAAACTAAACATGGAAGGTACTCAATGAAGGCGCTCGACTTATTAAAGAAAAAAATGCAAGAGAACCCGAATATTGCTGAAGAAAGTTGGGTCGCTTATAAATCTGGTTCAGCAAAAAGAACATAAGACTGAGAGGCAAGTCATGGCCGACGCGCAAGGAATGCTGGAGGCCCGCGAGGCCCACGAGGTGAAGATTTCGTGCGATCCCGCCTATAAAAAGCCCATCAAGGGCATGGACCACCTGGACTGGGGCATGCGCAACCGCCTGTCGCGGCTGATCAAGGCCGATGGCCGCACCCAGTTCCTGCCCATCGACCACGGCTATTTCCAGGGCCCCACCCGCTGCCTGGAATGCCCCGGCGAGACCATCCGCGACCTTTTGCCCTACGCCGACGGCCTGTTCGTCACCCGCGGCGTCCTGCGCGCGACCATCAGCCCCGACCTGGGCGTGCCGATCATCCTGCGGGTCTCCGGCGGCTCCAGCGTGGTGGGCGCGGACCTGGCCGACGAGATCATCACCACCAGCATCGAGGAGATGATCCGCCTGAACGTGGCCGCGGTGGGGCTGAGCGTCTTCGTGGGCAGCGACTACGAGCGCCAGACGCTCGAAAACCTGGCCGATCTGGTCAGCCAGTGCGAGGACCACGGCATCCCGGTGATGGCGGTGACGGCCGTGGGCAAGGAGCTGGACAAGCGCACCAGCCGCTACCTGGGCCTGGCCTGCCGCATCTGCGCCGAGCTGGGGGCCAAGGTGGTCAAGACCTACTACTGCGAGGAAGGCTTCGAGAAGGTGGTGCAGGGCTGCCCGGTGCCGGTGGTCATCGCCGGCGGACCCAAGACCGACAACGAGCGCGAGGTCTTCGACTTCGTCTACGACGGCCTCCAGAAGGGGGCCATCGGGGTCAACCTGGGGCGCAACATCTGGCAACACGCCCGGCCGCTGCCCATGATGCGCGCCTTGAACGGCGTCATCCACGGCGGCTTGACCCCCGCCCAGGCCCAGGAGCTTTTCGACGAGCTTTGCCACGCCTGCGCCGCCTGAGCCGGCGCGCCAACCACCCATCCGCGGGGGCGGCCATGCGGGTTTGCATGTACTACAGCAACCGGGACGTGCGCCTGGTGGACCAGCCAACGCCGGAGATCGGCCCGGGCGAGCTCTTGGTGAAGGTGCTGGCCAGCGGCATCTGCGGCTCGGACGTGATGGAATGGTACCGGCGGGACAAGGTGCCCCTGGTCCTGGGCCACGAGGTGGCCGGGGTGGTGGTCCAGGCCGGCCACGGCGTGACCAGGTTCAAGACCGGCGACCGGGTGGCGGTGACCCACCACGTGCCCTGCAACACCTGCCACTATTGCCTGGCCGGCCACCACACCATGTGCGAGACCCTCTTGAAGGGCACCAAGTTCCACCCCGGCGGCTTCGCCGAATACATCCGGGTGCCGGCCATCAACGTGGACCGGGGCACCTTCCCGGTGCCGGACCACGTGACGGACGAGGAGGCCTCCTTCATGGAGCCCTTGGCCTGCGTGTTGCGCGGCCAGCGCCAGTTGGCCGCCCGACCCGGCCAGACGGTGCTGGTGCTGGGGGCGGGCATCAGCGGGCTGTTGCACGTCCCTCTGGCCCGCAGCCTGGGCGCGGGGCTGGTGGTGGCCGGCGACACCATCCCCTACCGCCTGGAAAAGGCCCTGGAGGTGGGCGCCCACCACGCCTTATATGCCGACGACGACCTGCCGGACAAGCTCCGGGCGGTCAACCGCGGGATGCTGGCCGACCGGGTGATCATCTGCTTCGACGGCTTCATCCCCCTGGCGCTCAAGTGCGTGGAGCGCGGCGGGAGCGTACTGTTTTTCGCCGGCGCGGCCGAGGGGGCCTGCATCCCGGCCTGCATCAACGACATCTTCTGGCGCACCGAGGTCAGCCTGACCAGCTCCTACGGCGGCGCGCCGGGCGATTGCGACCAGGCCCTCAAGCTCATCGCCGGCGGCTCGCTGCCCCTGCAAAAACTCATCAGCCACCGCCTGCCCCTGGCCGAGGCCCAAAAGGGCTTCGGCCTGGTCTGCGACCCGGTGAGCAACCGCTGCGTCAAGGTGATCCTGCTGCCCCACGCCGACGCCGGGGCCGACGCCGGGGCTTGAAGCCCGCGCCCGGTGGGAGTTAAGATGATGCATTACGCTTTTACGCTTGCCACTGGCAAACCATTACCTTGACGGGGGTGTCAATGTCCTACTCCGCCGATTTCGAAAAGGCCCTGGCCATCGGCCGGCCGCCCAACGTGGTCAAGCTCTTTCCCAACTCCAAGGCGCTCATCGTCAGCGGCAAGGTGATCGACCGGGCCATGCTGATGAAGGGCCAGGCCATGACCATCGCCGCCAACGGGCGCAACCACCTGGTGATCCGGGGGGCCTTGCGCGCGGCCCAGCGGGCCAACGCGGCCATCATCATCGAGATCGCCAAGAGCGAGGGCGGGACCGGGGCCTACTGCCCGGTTAACTACTGGAACATCGCCCGCCAGGTGGACGCGGTCATGAACGAGCTGGGCATCACGACGCCGGTGGCCGTGCACGCCGACCACTACGGCATCAAGGGCGAGAAGGACATCGCCAAGGCCAAGGTGGAGATACCCACGCTTTTCGAAAACGGCCTCACCTCCATCGCCATCGACGCCAGCCACCTGCCCGACGCCGAGAACCTGCTGGCCAGCATTGAGCTGAACCAGTTCATCCCGGCCTGGGCCGGGTTGGAGACCGAGGTGGGCGAGATAAAGGGCAAGGAGGGCCTGTCCACCGTGGACGAGGCCCTGTTCCTGATCCGGGGGCTCAACGCCCACGGCATCTTCCCGGACTGGATCGCGCTAAACAACGGCACCGCCCACGGCATCCAGAGCTCGGACCTGGGCATCCAGGTGGAGCTGACCAAATCCATCCACGCGGCGCTCGCGCCCTACAAGGTCTCCGGCGCCCAGCACGGCACCAGCGGCAACGACTCGGCGCGCCTGATGCGCATCGCCAAGGAGACCCGCACCACCAAGGCCAACGTGGCCACCGCGTTGCAGATGCTCACCTGGGGCGTGAAGGTCAACGACTACGGCAACGCCGAGCTCGACGCCGACGGCAAGTTCCTGAAGCTGCCGGGCCAGGGCCTGGACGACAAGCTTTGGGACGAGATGGTGGCCTACGCCACGGAAAGGCAGCTCAAGGCCGGCGACTACAAGAAGCTCAACCTGCCTTTCGAGAACAAGATACTCTCCCAGCCGGCGGCGGTGCGCGAGCGCTCGGTCAAGGCGGTGGAGGACTTCGTCTACAACCTGCTGGTCAACGTCTTCAACGCCCAGGACACGGCCCCCCTGGGCATCCAGGCCATCCTGGCCGCCGGCTCCTACGATCTGGGCCCCAAGGCCGGCCGCATCGAGGACCCGGCCCAGTGGACCCCCGACAAGGCCCGCGAGAAGGCCAGCCACCTGAACCAGGACAAGGGCGCCAAGGGCGATTTCGACGATTAGGCTTCTGGCGCTGCAAGAACGCGGCGGGGCGTCCGGTATGGACGCCCCGCGTTTTTCGTGGCGCGCTGGCTGGCGGCGGCGCTCACCGAAAGCCCCAGGGGCTCGATGATCTCCATGCGGATGAATTGCCCCGGATGGCTGGGCTGGGCCAAGCGGTGCGGTGGCCCCCAAAAACTGGACAGGTGGAGATGAGAGTGTTCTGCTCGTAGAAGGCTGAAGCACAAGGAGCAGGACATGAGCCAGAAGCGCAAGAGGCACCGCGCGTCGTTCAAGGCCAAGGTGGAGGCGGAGGCTGCTGCATGAGCGCAGATGTGTTCCACGGTTTACACGCCAATTTAACAACTATTTTCATGTTTCACCGTGCAGCAGCCTCCATATATTGATGAAGCCAAAAAGCCGTTGTGGACCCCGGAGCACTCTCTTGTGCCGCGGGATAGCTGCCCAAAGAATGGGGTCCACCTCACGGCAAGAAATCAGGTCGGGCAGGCCAAGGTTTTCCTCACCGCCCCAAAGCGCGAGGGACAAACGGCAAGGCAGGTGCCGCATTTGATGCATAGGTCCTGCGAAATCACGTGCGCCGTTTTCTTGCCGCCGACGATGGCGTCCACGGGGCACCTTCTCGCGCAAATCATGCAGCCTTGACATTTTTCCGCATCGATCTCAAATGTCGGGACTTCGCTGAAAAGACGTTCGATATCCTCCCTCGTGTAGAGATCGTCATAGGCCGTCTGGTTGTCGCGCAGATGCAAGGCCAGTTGATCCCGTTTGGCCATCTTGATGTATGGGATCAGGCGAGCGACCTTCTCCAACCTTGCCTTCAGGTCGTCCGCCTCGATTCCCTCGTCCTCGCCAAGTGGACCAAGGCCCTCAATCTCGGCGCTGAATTGATTCATGATGTTGGCGAACCGGATTCCATCGCCCGCGGAAACCCATTCGATGCGCAGCCGTTTCGGGTTCACCCCCACATGCTCCAGGACCTTGCCGGCCAGTCTGACCATGCTGATGGCCTCGTAGTTGCCGTGGGTGATGTAATGACAATCATCCAGGTGGCAGCCGCCCACGAACATGCCATCAGCTCCGTTCAGGAATGCCTCGAAAAGGTGGCTCAGGTCCGCCCTGGCCGAGCACATCACCCTTATCAGCCGGATGTGGGGCGGGTATTGAAAACGAGAGACGCCGCAGAGATCGGCGCCGCCATAGCAGCACCAGTTGCAGATCATCCCAATGATCTTGGGCGTGAAACGCGAATCTGAACTCATGGCTGAAAACTCCGCTTAAAGGCCTTTTCCGAAATCCACCGCTCAGGCGCGATCATTCAGGCCGGCCCTGATCTGGCCCAGCAGCTCTTCGTCGGTGTAGTGCTTCAACTGGATGGCCCCGGTGGGGCACTTGGCGTTGCACAGGCCGTCGCCTTTGCAGAGCACCGGGATCACCTGGGCCTTGGGCCCCTGCTTGGTCCCGGCCATCTCGATGGCCCCGTAGGCGCAGGCTGCGGCGCAGGCCCCGCAGCCGATGCACTTGTGCTCATCCACCGCGCAGACCGAGCCCGAGGCCACCACGGTGTCGTTGGCCAGCAGGGTCAGCACCCGCCCGGCCGCGCCATAGGCCTGGCTTATGGTTTCGGAGATATGCTTGGGGTAATGGGCCATGCCGCACAGGTAAACGCCCTCGGCCCCGAAATCCACCGGCCTTAGCTTGACGTGCGCCTCCTGGAAAAAGCCGTCCGCGCCCAGGGAGACCTTGAATACCTGCGAGACCTCCTTGGCATTGGCCGGCGGGACCACCGCCGCCGCCAGGACCAGCAGGTCGGAGTCGATGGCCAATTCCTGGCCCAACACCTGATCCGCAAGACTGACCCGCAGGAAGTTCCGGCCGTCCTCCTCCACCGCCTCCACCCGGGGCGGGGCCTCTGGATCGTAACGGATGAACTTCACGTCCTGACTGGACGCTTGGCGGTAATAATCCTCGCGCAAGCCATAGGTGCGCATGTCCCGGAACAGGACGTAGACCTCGGCCTGGGGGTTGATCTCCTTGATCTTCAGCGCGTTCTTGATCGAGTGCCCGCAGCAGACGCGGCTGCAATAGTTGCGATCCTGATTGCGGCAGCCCACGCACTGGATCATCACGATGCTCTGGGCGCCCAAGACCGCCTTGTCGCCACCGGCCAGTTTCTCCTCCAGCTCCAGGTTGGTCAGCACCCGCTGGTCCTGGCCGTAAAGGTATTCGGTGGGCTGATAGGCTTCGGCCCCCACCGCGATGACCGTGGCCCCGTGCCTGATCTCCCGCCGGCCGCGGTCGCTCAGCACCGTGGTGGTGAAGTTGCCCACGTAGCCCTTGGCCTCCAGGACCGTGGCCCGGGTGTGGACCTGGATCAGGGGATGGCGCAGGACGGAGGCGATCAAGTCGCGCAGATGGGCCTGCACGTCGTCGCCCTCCAGGGTGTAGTGGATGCGCCGGGCCATACCGCCCAGTTCGGCCTCCTTCTCCACCAGGTGGACCTCGTGCCCCTGCTCGGCGATGCCCAGCGCGGCGGTCATGCCGGCCACCCCGCCGCCCACCACCAGAGCCCGCTTGTCCACCGGCAGGTCGAACTCCTGCAGCGGCTCCAGGAAGCGGGCCCGTGCCACCGACATGCGGATGATGTCCTTGGCCTTGACGGTGGCCGCCTCCTTCTCTTTGGAATGCACCCAGGAGCAGTGCTCCCGGATGTTGGCCATGTCGTAGTAGTACTGGTTGATGCCGGCCTCGCGCAGGGTGTCGCGGAACAGCGGCTCGTGGGTGCGGGGGGTGCAGGCGGCCACGATCACCCGGTTCAGGCCGCGTTCCTCGATGTCTTTGGCCAGCATGGCCGCCGCCTCGGTGGAGCAGATGAAGAGGTTCTCCTCGGCGTGGACCACGTTGGGCAGCGTGCGGGCGTATTCAACCGTGGATGGCACGTTGACGATGCGCCCGATGTTGGCCCCGCAATGGCAGACATAGACTCCGATGCGCGGCTCCTCCTGGGAGACGTCCCGCTCCGGCGGATAGACGCGCTCCCGCGCCAGGCGGCCGCGGCGATAGGCGAGCAACTGGCCGCACTGGCTGCCCGCCCCGCTGGCGCTCGTCACCGATTCCGGGATGTCCACCGGCCCCTGGAAGGCCCCGCTGACGAAGACGCCGAGCCGGCTGGTGCGCATGGGGTTGAAGGGATCGGTGCGACAGAAGCCATGCTCGTTCAGCTCCACGCCGAAGACGCGGGCCAGCTCCTGGCGACCCACCGGCGGGTTGAGCCCCACCGAGAGCACCACCATCTCGAACTCCTCCTCCTTCACCCCCAGGTCGGCGGTGGCGTAACGCACGAAGACGTTCTTGCTGAGTGGATCCTCGCGGGCCACCGAGGCGTAGGAGCGGATGAAATGCACGTCGGGCAGGCTGGCGGCCCGCTGGAAGAAGCGCTCGAAGTCCTTGCCATAGGAGCGCACGTCGTTGTGGAAGATGACGCACTTGGCGTCGGCGTCGTGGTCCTTGGTCAGGATGACCTGCTTCTGGGTGTAGGTGCAACAGACCGAGGAGCAATAGCTGTTGTCGCCGGGCGTCACCCGGCGCGAGCCCACGCATTGGATCCAGGCGATCTTGTGGGGATGCTTATGATCCGAGGCGCGCAGGATCTCGCCCTCGTAGGGGCCGGTGGCGCAGAGCAGGCGCTCATAGTCCATGCTGGTCACCACATTGGCGAACTCACCATAGTGGTAGTCTTCGCGCAGGCGGCGGTCGAAGGGCTCGAAGCCGGGGGCCAGGATGACGGCGCCCACGTTGACCATCACCCGCTCGCTGGTCTGATTGAAGTCGATGGCGTTGGTCTTGCACACCGATTTGCAGATCAGACACTTGCCCTCCTTGAGGTACAGGCATGAGTCGTCTATGTAGGGCTTCAGGGGAATGGCCTGGGCGAAATAGATATGGATGGCCTTGTTGTCGGAAATGTTCTGGTTGAACTGGTCGGGATAGACCACCGGGCAGTATTCGACGCAGACCGTGCAGCCGGTGCACTGGCTTTCGTTGATGTAACGCGGCTTTTTTTTCAAGGTCACCCTGAAGTCCCCGGCCTGGCCCTCCACGCTTTCGACCTCGGTGTAGGTCATGAGTTCGATGTTGGGATGCCGGTTGCACTCCACGAACTTGGGTGACTCGATGCACATGGAGCAGTCGTTGCTGGGGAAGGTTTTGTCGAGCTGGGCCATGTGGCCGCCGATGGTCGGAGCCTTGTCCACCAGATAGACCCTGAACCCGGCGGTGCCGGGGCCTATCCAGAATTTTGTGTTTGAGGCATATGAAGGCTTGAGGAAGGAGCCAGTATGCCGAGGAAGTCAAAGGGGCTGAAGGTGCCCGAAGGTTCGCTGCCCAGGATCAGCGAGTCGGTTCTT
>JBMORH010000026.1:0-8750 GCA_049322275.1 Thermodesulfobacteriota bacterium | reverse complement strand
GTAGTCGCGCATCGGCACGCTGCCCTGGGCGTAGCCGATGACCACGTCAACCTTGCCCTCGCTCAAGAGGCGCTTGGCCGCCTCCCGGATTCCCTGGGCAATAGCAGCGTTGTCCATCAGGCCACCTTCCGGATGTCTTTTATCATGTGCTTGGCCGGCCCCAGCTCCTTGACCGCTTGGGTCACCGCGGTGACGGTCTTCTGGAACTTCTCGGCCTCGGCCGAGGATATCCAGGAGAAGTGCAGACGGCCGGGCTCGATGCCCACGTACTCCAGCAGGTTCTTGAGGACGGCGAACCGCCGCCGGGCGAACATGTTGCCAGCAATATAGTGGCAGTCGCCCGGATGTCAGCCGGAGACCCAGACCCCGTCCACTCCCTTGCGGAAGGCCGACAGGATGAACTTGGGGCTCATGCGGCCGGTGCAGGGGATGCGGATGACGTGGATGTTGGGCGGATACTGGAGCCGGCTCACGCCGGCCAGGTCCGCGGCTCCGTAGGAGCACCAGTTGCACAGGAAGGCCGCGATGCGCGGCTGGAACTCGGCTTGCTCACTCATGGGCACACCCCGTATTCCTTACAGCATGGCCTCGATCTGGGCCATGACGTCCTGGGTGGTGAAGCCGCGCAGGTTCGGCGCGCCGGACCGGCACGAGGCCACGCAGGTGCCGCAGCCCTTGCACAAGGCCTCGTTGACCACGGCCAAGCCCTTGTCGTCCTGGGTTATGGCCTGGTAGGGGCAGACCGTCCAGCACACCCCGCAGCCCACGCACTTCTTCTGCTCGATCCAGGCCACGGTGCCCGGCAGGCTCATCTCCGGGCTCGCCAGCACGGTCACCGCGCGGGCCACCGCGGCTTGGGCCTGGGCCACCGCCTCCTCGATGGGCTTGGGATAGTGGGCCAGACCGGCCATGAACACGCCGTCGGTGGCGAAATCCACCGGCCTGAGCTTCTGGTGGGCCTCCAGGAACCAGCCGTCCTCGTCCTGGGGCACCTTGAACATCTGGGCCAGGTCGGTGGCCCGGTGGCTGACTATGGCGCTGGCCAGTCCCACCAGGTCGGCCTCGATGACCAGGTCGCGCCCCAGCACGTGGTCGCGCACGGTCACGTTGATCGTCTCGCCGGCCGCCTCCAGGCGCGGCTTGTTCTCCAGATCGTAGCGCACGAACAACACGCCCTTGCTGCGGGCCTCCTTATAGAGCAGCTCGCGCTCGCCGAAGGTGCGCATGTCGCGGTAGAGGATCACCACCTGGCAGTCCGGGTTGTGCTCCTTGAGCCACAGGGCGCTCTCCACCGAGTGGGTGCAGCAGACCTTGGAGCAGTAGGGGCGCTGGGGCTCCCGGCTGCCCACGCACTGGATGAAGACCGCGCTGTTGATCTTCTTGGCGTCCAGCTCGCCGGCCATGATGGCCGCGTCCAGCTCCAGGTGGGTCTTCACCGCCGGGTGCTGGCCGTAGAGGTACTCCGCGGGCTTGTATTCGGCCGCGCCGGTGGCGATGATCGCCGCGCCGTGCTCGATGACTTCCTCGCCGGCCGGGCCGGCCAGGGTGGTCTTGAAGTTGCCCACGAAGCCGTCCACCGTCTGGATGCTGGCGTCCAGGTGGGTGGTGATGAGCGGCTCGGCCAGGACCTTGGCCGACAGCTCCTTGATGTAGGCCTGCACGTCCTCGCCCTGGGCCGTCACCCGGATCAGGCGCGCGTTGCCGCCCAGGGCGTTGTCCCGCTCCACCAAATGGCAGGCGAAGCCCTGCTTGGCCAGCTCCAAGGCCGCGTTCATGCCGGCGATGCCGCCGCCGATGACCAGGGCCGCCGGGTTGACCGTCAGCCGCACCTCCTGCAGGGGGTTGAGCAGCGCCGCCTTGGCCACCGCCATGCGCACCAGGTCCTTGGCCTTCTCGGTGGCCGCCTCCGGCTCGGCCGCGTGCACCCAGGAGTCCTGGTTGCGGATGTTGGCCATGTCAAAGAGGTACTTGTTCAGCCCGGCGTTGACCAGGGTCTCCTGGAAAAGCGGCTCGTGGGTCCGCGGCGTGCAGGCCGCCACCACCACCCGGTTCAGCCCCTTCTCCTTGATGGTCTGGGCCATCTTGTCCTGGGTGTCCTGGGAGCAGGAGAAAAGGTTGTTCTCCACGAACTCCACGAAGGGCAGCGTCGAGGCGTATTCGACCACCGCCTTGACATCCACCACGCTGGCGATGTTGATGCCGCAGGAGCAGACGAACACGCCCACCCGCGGGGTCTCGCCGCGCACGTCGGTGGCCGCCGGGGTTTCCTTGACCTTGGCCAGCGAGCCGCGGGCCGCGCTCAGGTTGCCCGCCGCCGCGCAGGCCGCGGCCGAGGCCTCCACCACCGAGATGGGGATGTCCTTGGGGCCGGCCAACGCGCCGCAGGCGTAGATGCCCGGACGGCTGGTGGCCACCGGCGTGAACGAGCCGGTCTGCATGAAGCGGCTGGCCTTGAGCTCCACCCCCATGCGCCGGGCCAGCTCCACCGTGCTCTCGGCAACCTCCAGGCCGTGGGAGAGCACCACCAGGTCGAAGACCTCTTCCTTGGCCTGGCCGTCCTCGGTGGCGTACTCGATGGTCAGCGACTTGTCGGCCAATTCGCCGATGGAGTGGATGCGGCTGCGGATGAAGCGCACGCCCGCGCCCTTGGCGTTTTCGAGATAGCGCTCGAAGTCCTTGCCGAAGGTGCGCATGTCCATGTAGAAGATGGCCGCGTCCAGCCCGTGGTGGCTGTGCTCCTTGGCGATCACCGCCTCCTTGATGGCGTACATGCAGCACACCGAGGAGCAGTAGGCGTGGTCGCAGGTGTGCACGTCGCGGCTGCCCACGCACTGGATCCAGGCGATCTTCTTGGGCTCCTTCTCGTCGCTGGGCCGCACCAGGTGGCCCATCCAGGGGCCGCTGGCGGCCAGGATGCGCTCGAACTCCAACGCCGTGACCACGTTGGTGAACTGGCTGTACTGGTACTGGACGTAGACCGAGGGGTCGAAGGGCTTGAAGCCCGACGACAGGATGACCGAGCCCACCTTGACCTCGCGGGTGGTCTCCACGTCGTCGTAGTTGACCGCGCCGGTGGGGCACTGCTTCTCGCAGTTGCCGCACTTGCCCTTGGTCAGCCGGATGCAGTTGGCCGCGTCGATGCCGTACTTGAGCGGCACCGCCTGGGCGTACTGCACGTAGATGGCCTTGCGCTTGTCCAGGCCAGCGTTGTACTCGCTATCGACTTTCTTGGGGCATTTGGGCGTGCAGGCCCCGCAGGCGATGCACTTGCTGACGTCCACGTAGCGCGGGTGGCTGACCACCTTCACGGTGAAGTCGCCTTCCACGCCCGCCACGTCCACGACCTCGGAGAGCGTGAGCAGCTCTATGTTGATGTGCCGGCCGACCTCGACCAGCTTGGGGGAGATAATTCACATGGCGCAGTCATTGGTGGGGAAGGTCTTGTCCAACTGGGACATGACCCCACCAATGGCAGGCCCCTTTTCCACCAGGTACACGTAGTAGCCGGAGTTGGCCAGGTCCAGCGCGGCCTGCATGCCCGCTATGCCGCCCCCGACCACCATCACCGCGCCGGTCACGTTGCTGCCTGCACTCATGGGCGCTCCTCGCGCTTGGGGGTGAGATGGGAATGGGTGACTAAATCGTGGGAATTACGCCAGCCGCGCCCCGCCCGGCCTGAGGGGACACCCCCACGCCGGTCGCGGCTTGGCCGCTCAAAGGCCCTAAGCTGGTCATGCTCCCCAGAAGACCGCAAACAGACGGCATGCCCGGAGCATGCCACCCTGTTCACAAATAATATCCTTAACTATACTTACCCGGCGGCCCTGTCAAGCTAAAGATTGGCTGGCCGCGCGATTGAATGAGGCCTCATTTAGCTATTAGCGGAGTCAATATAAAACCTTATAAATACCTATCCAGGCCGGGTCACGACGCGGTCCGCCGCCGCCCCTTCCTCGACCAACTCCACGTCCACCACCCGGCCCGCGCCGGGGTTCAGCTTGGCCCCCACGTAGTCCGGCTGGATGGGCAACTCGCGCCCGCCGCGGTCGATGAGCGCCAACAGCTCGATGCGCCGGGGGCGTCCGAAGTCGATCAGCGCGTCCAGGGCCGCGCGCGCGGTGCGCCCGGTGTAGAGCACGTCGTCCACCAGGATCACCACTCGGTCGTTGATGGGGAAATCGATCTGGCTGGGGCCCAGCTTGGGCCGGCTGTGCAGCCGGGTCCAGTCGTCGCGGTACAGGGTGATGTCCATCACCCCGGTGTCTGGGGCGCCGTGGCCCAGGCCGGCCAGGGCGTCGCAGAGCCGCCGGGCCAGGTGCTCGCCGCCGGTGCGGATGCCCACCAGGGCCAGGTCGCGGGGATCGGGGTGGCGCAGCAGCACGGCCTTGGCCAAGGCCTCGACCATGGCCCGCACCTGCCCGCCGTCGTGAACTTCCTGGGGTTGCGCGTACGCCATGCCCCCTCCATGCCCAAGGCCACATGCAGTAAGGCCTTTGTATAGCCCGGATTTTCGAGGCCGACAAGTGTTTTCGCCAGTGAGGGACCACGGGCCGGCCCCAAAAGCGGGCCAGGGGGCTTGACCCGACGCCCCGGCCGGTCTATAAATGCCGCCAGGCGCCGGAGTGGCGGAATTGGTAGACGCAGGGGACTCAAAATCCCCCGATCCTCGTGGTCTTGCGAGTTCGAGTCTCGCCTCCGGCACCAATAATTTCGGGTAGTTAGCAAGAAGGCTCGGCCACCCGGCTGGGCCTTTAAATTTTTACAGGAAGCATATAGGAAGCACGCGGCGCGATTTGGGCCTGTTTATGGTCGCGCAACTAGAGCGGCCCGCTTATGCCTCCAAACCTTGCAGACCGGCTATCAGACTGATTCGCCTTGGGCGCTGGCCTGGGGGTGAAGGGCCTGGGGTCTCCGACTAGCGCCAGAGACATGGGCCAGCTCGTGCGGGATGGTGCTGGGGTCCGCGCCCTGGAGCAGGTTGATGATGGCCTGGCCGTCCGGCAGGAACGAGACGGCACCACGCTCGCCCTGGCGCAGCTTCTCGCCCGGCAGCACGGGCTTGACAACCTGAGTCTCGGATAGTACCTTGGTGCTGTCGCGTTGATGCATCACCCTGGGCGATTGGAGCCCGCCGGTTCTCTGCCTCAGCGCGGCTTTTCTTTTGTCCAGGGGCTCCTGATTATTCGGCCCTGTTGGGCGGGTGATGAATATAAGCTCTTACCTTGGGGTCAGTCATCTGCCAAATTGATGGGCGTTGGCCTACAATACCTGGCATTTGGTGTCACCCGCGCACAGGCACCAGCCTTTCCCCTAATACCATAGCTTCAACTTCGGCCTTGGCCCGTTCTTCCTTTTGCGCTGCTTGGGCTTTTAGCGCCGCGATTTGCTCACGCCGAACTGCGATTTTAGCCACGAGTTCACGTTGAACAGGTAGAGGCGGAAGAGGCATCGGGAAGTCCTCTATGTCACCTCCGCCAATCTTCCACATACCAACCGCAGTTCTAGCGTTTTTTTGGAACCAAGCTCGCCCAACTGAGGTTTGTATAACTTCGCGCGCGTATCGTGGGTCTATGCGAGCGTTGAACCGGACGCGAATGATGATGTCAGGGAAAAGAATATCGGGATGGTCTTCCTCAACTAAGGCGCACTTCGCCACATGGTCAAAACTCCCGACGCTTCGGCAAATAAGCAAATCATTCTTTGCGATATGAAATCGTTCCGCGATTTTTGGGGTCACTTTGACAAACTTGGACTGGCTCACGTCCAGCCCGCCTGGTTGCAGCGCATTAAGCTTCAGCATCTTGTAGGGAGTGACTTGGCTGACTGGTTTAATGCAGTAGCCATTTGTCGTGGAAGTGAGGCATTGCGCAAGAGGAGATACCGGAAAACGCCCAGCGCTTATATCAACCCCTCCGCTGGCCAGTTGGTTGAACATCACGGACCAGCGTTCCAGGTCCTTCCACCATACGGCCAGGATTCTAGGCAGCGTGGCGCGCTTGGGCTTGGGCAACCCCAGGTCGGCCAGGAAGTCAGCCTCGATATCAGCTTCCAGTTGGGCGATGTGCTGGCGAGTCTTGGCAAGCTCGGCTTGGGCTTGTTCCCATACTGAAACTATGGCGCGTTGGATGGAGAGAGAAGGAAGGGGAACTTTGATTTCTTCAAGGTCAGTCGGTTGAACTCGTTTTCGACCACTGGCACCGCTAATCATGCCGTTAATCTTGCGCCGAAAAGTGTTGGTGCGAAACAGGAGCTTCACATATCGAGCGTCGGCGGTCGCAGGGTCAACGGCATAGACTGGGTATTCGCTTGTAACACAGACTCGGCCTAATTCATTAGGGACGATGCCGATAGCACCGTTCCGCACATCAATTTTCGAGTAAATCACGTCCCCAGGGTCAGCCCACCACAACTTGCCCTTTATGGGATTCGCCCCGGTTTGCTGCCGGTGCTCCATTTCGCCGTCGAAGTGGAGAGTGACAAGCCTGATTTCGTCCAGAGAATGGGCCTCTGCGTCAACGGGGATTATCTTTCGGCTCAGCGCGTCCGCCAGCGGGCGGATAGTACCCTTCGGCCAATGCCAATCCAAGGAAATGAAGCTTCCCACGCTCCATCTTTCCAGGTCCTTGAACCAGACGGCAAAGGCCCTAGGAGAAGCCATTGCCTGGGCCGCCCCAGGAGCGTGCGTCATTCTCCACCCCCGCCATTGCCGGCCGCCAGGATGAAGGCGTGGGGGTCTTGCCGAAAACGGCGGTACAACTCCAACGCCGTATCTTCGGGCGTCATCCCCGGCGGGAGCCCCAAGGCCGGTTGGTAGAATAGCTCGCAGGTGTCTTGCTCCCCCGTGGCGGTGATGCCTACATGCTGAGCGTCATACAGGAACACGGGATAATCAAACCGCTCCTTGAGCAGCCGGCGCGCCTCGCGGACCTTGGCTGCTTCCGCTTGCCTGAGGTATTGGCGCAACTCCGCTTGAAGCTCTTTGCGCCGGTCAGCGTCGCGGGCCTGCTTGGCCTCCGCAATCGCCGCGTTCAGCCGGGCCGTCTCGAATTCAACCTTGGCCTTGTGCGCCGCCTCAACTTCTGCCATGGCTGCTTGGCGCTTGGCTTCGTAATCGGCGGCTTCCTGTTCCGTGAACTTCTGCATGAAGAGCAGGGAGGCCTTTACTGTCGCGCCAGCGGAGTAGAAGGTTTCTTGTGGCAGGCTGACCACGGCGCGGATGAAGGCGCGGTCTTCGCAGAACTCCCGCACGTAGGCCAGGGATGGGTTATTGAAGATGCCTTCGGGCAAGACGATGCCCAGCCGGCCACCGGGCTTAAGCAAGGCCAGGCAGCGTTCTATGAACAGGATTTCCGTCTTGACCTTGCCCAGCTTGCGCTTGTCGTCGCCCCGCGTGGGAAGCTCGAAGATGGAGGCGATGGGGGCCTTGTTTTCGGCGGCGCGCCGCACACGGGCCACGGCGTCCCTGTAGGCCTGGCCGTAAATGTCGGCATAGCGGCGATACTGTTCTTCGCTGGTGCGCACGTCATCCGCGCTGATTTTATCCGACGGCTCCACGTTCGCGCCAAAGGGCGGGTTGGTCAGAATCAGGTCAAAGCGGCCTTCGAAGATACCATTTACGTTGATGAAGCCGTTGTGGTGGTGGACTCCGCCGTGTCCGTCACCGTGCATAATCATGTTCATCTTGGAGGTGCGGGCCATGCGGTCATTGGCGTCACAGCCGTAGATGCAACGGTTGGCCAAGGTCCACAGGCGGGATGATCGCTCCTCAGGGTCAATGCTAATCTGCAACTCTTCATATTTTCGACGCAGGAGCTTGGCCCGTTCTTTCTCCGATAGCTTCTGCTCGGCCAGCTCGGCAACGTAGGCCTGATACTGCCGGTCCACGTCGGCTAGGATTTGCTCACGGACGATTTCAAAGAAGCGAATCAGGAAGCCGCCGGAACCGCTGGCCGGGTCGCACACCACGTCCCCTTCCTTGGGTTCGAGCATGCGAACCATGAACTCCACAATGGTCCGGGGGGTGAAGAACTGGCCTATCTCGCCCCGGAAGGTCCGGCCCAGGAAGCGTTCAAAGGCGATGCCCTTCACGTCTTCGCTGGTGTCCGACAGGTTGTAGCGTTCCAGGAGGCGGACGATTTCGCGGCCCGTGGCGGGCTTGAGGTTCAGCCGCTCGCGCTCGTCAAAAATGCCGTCCCCCTTGAAAGCTTCGCGGGTCTGTTTGAATAGCTCCTGTAAGGGGTCATCGCCAAGCTGGGAATCCAGCCATTCGGCGGTGAACAAGTTCTGGCGCTGGCGCTTGCGGCGCATTTCGCGTTCAACCCAGGTCTTGACGAAAAGCACCTTGGCGATTTCATCAAAGGCGGCGGCGGGGTCAAGGTGTTCGCGGTTGCGGATCACGTTGTGGCACGAATGCAACAAATCCGCGAACTCGTCTTCCTTGAAGGTCTTGAGCTTGGCGATTAGCTCTTCAATCTCCCGGTCGCTGGCGTTCGCGTGGGGGATGTTCTCGATTTCCTCAAGGTGGCCGGGGCGGCGCTCCGTGACCACGCGCCAGTAACGGGTTTCACGGTTGTTGTGGGCGACGAAGAACTTGGCCCCCTCACGGCGGGCGTAGTTGTCGCCTTGGGCGGGCCTATCCAGAATTTTGTGTTTGAGGCATATGAAGGCTTGAGGAAGGAGCCAGTATGCCGAGGAAGTCAAAGGGGCTGAAGGTGCCCGAAGGTTCGCTGCCCAGGATCAGCGAGTCGGTT
>JBMORH010000025.1:0-68141 GCA_049322275.1 Thermodesulfobacteriota bacterium | reverse complement strand
CTGGCAACCGTTCGGGTTATGATGGGAAGTGCGTGACGGCTCACGCTACAAAACGGGCTCGAACCCAAGGGGCGGACGGTCTGACACGCACTCAGACACATAACTACTAACATACAAGGGGCGGGGTTTATCCCCGCCCGTCTGTTATCTTATGCGGAAATCATCTGGTGACCCCAAACGGCTTCAATCGTCCCCCAAGCGCGAGGCGGCCTTGACGCCCCTGGGCCTCTACATCCATCTGCCCTTCTGCGCCGGCCGCTGCCCCTATTGCGATTTCTTCGCCCGGCCCTATGCCCCCGGCCCGGCCCGCGCCCTGGTCCCGGCCCTGATCCGCCACCTGGAGCTGATCGCCCCCCGTGCCGCCGGCCGGGTTTTCAGCCACGTCTACCTGGGCGGCGGCACCCCCAGCCTGTGGCCGGCGGCGGCCATCGCCGAGTTGATCGCGGCGGCGGCGGCGTTGGTTGGCCTGTCGCCGGACTGCGAGGTGAGCATGGAGGCCAACCCCGGCGGCCTGGGCGGGGCCAAGCTGGCCCGGCTGCGGGCGGCGGGGGTGAACCGCCTCAGCCTGGGCGCGCAGAGTTTTTCGCCCGACCTGCTGGCCGCCATCGGCCGGCGGCACGGGCCAGGGTCCACGGCGCGCGCCGTGGACCAGGCCCGGACGGCCGGCTTCATGAACCTGAGCCTGGACCTCATCTACGGCCTGCCCGGCCAGACCCCGGAGATGGCCCGGCGCGACATTCTGGCCGCCCTGGCCCTGGCGCCCGACCATCTTTCCCTCTACGAACTGACCCTGGCCCCGGAGACGCCCTTCGGCCGCCGCTACCAGAAGAACCGGCCTCCCCTGCCCGGCGAGGACGCCATCCTGGCCATGGAGGACCAGGCGCTGGAGCTCGCGGCGGCGGCCGGGCTGATGCGCTACGAGGTGAGCAACTTCGCCCGGCCGGGGTTCGAGTGCCGCCACAACGCCGACACCTGGGCCGGCGGGGACTACCTGGCCCTGGGGCCGGGGGCCCACGGCCACCTGGCGGGGGTCCGCTGGGCTTTGGTGGCGGACGTGGAGGCCTATCTGGAGGGCATCGCGGCCGGGGCCGAGCCCCTGGCCTGGCGCGAGGAGCTGAGCGGGGCGCAGCGCGCCCTGGAGCTCGTCATGCTGGGCCTGCGCGCCACGGCCGGGGTGGATCTGGCCGCCTGCGCCGCGCTCATGGGCCGGCCGGTGGAGCGGGCCTGGGCGGCCCCCCTGGCCGAGGTCCAGGCCAGGGGCTGGGCCGGGCTGGCCGGCGGGCGGCTGGTCCCCACCGCCCTGGGCCTGCGTATGGCCGACGCCGCCGCCGCGCTTTTCGCCTGATGACGATTCTGGGTTTGCGTCTCCGCCCCGGCGGGGTATCTTGATGCTAACGCCCCTGACACCAATCCAACCCGCCTGGGGAGACCGCATGGCCGCGGAACTGGAAAAAATTGTGCTGGAGGCCCTGGACAGCGAGGACCCCAACGTGCTCAAGGCGGCCTGCCTCATGGCCGGCAGCCTGGCCCTGGCCCAGGCCGAGCGCGGGCTGATCAAGGCCCTGGCCCACAAGGTGTGGCCGGTGCGGGCCGAGGCGGCCAAGGCCCTGGGCCGGCTGGGCTCCAAGGGCGCGGCGCCCTACCTGCGCCGGCTGATCAAGGCCAGCGAGGCCGACCTGCGCCAGAAGCTCCTGGCCGCCGCCGCCGACCAGACCAAGACCGCCGTGGAGCCGGGGCCGGACGAGCAGCCGGCCGAGGTGAGGCGGGCCGCGGCGGTGGCGCTGAACCAGATCGACCCCGGCATCACCCAGGACGCCCTGCTGGCCGCCCTGGGCGCGGACCAGCCGGCCCTGGTCAACGCGGCCATGCTGGGCCTGGCCAACCTGGAATCCACCGGCGGGCGCGAGCGCATGGTGAAGCTCTTGGGCCACGCCGAGCCGGCGGTCAGGCGCACCGCCGCCGCCTGCCTGGGCCGCCTGCGCGAGACGGCGGCGGTGCCGGGCCTGCTGGCGCTGCTCGCTGACGCCGACGCCGAGGCCCGCCGCGAGGCGGTCATCGCCTTGAACCACATCAAGGACCGCCGCGCGCTGGCGCCCCTGGCCGAGCGCCTGGCCGACGCCGACGCCGAGGTGCGCCGGGTGGCGGCCATCGCCCTGGGCAACACCAAGAGCCGCGACGAAAAGGTGATCGCGGCCCTGGTCAAGGGCCTCACGGACCATGAGGCCAAGGTTCGCCTGGCCTGCCTGAGCGCCCTGGCCAACCTCAAGGCCGGCGAGGCCCTGGAGGCCGCGGCCGCGCTGATGGGCGACACCCACGAGGCGGTGGTGCGCCAGGCCGCGGTCACCGCCCAGGTCCTGGCCTTGGCCCGCGAGCGCCCCGACTACGAGGCTGAATAGCCGTTTTTCGGTATCCGGGCGCGGAAGTGCCGAAACTCCGCGCGCCCCGGCCGGGAGCCGGAAGGCCAACCGCCCTGAAATAATCAAAATCAGCTATGGGGTCCGTCTCGGCGGACCCTTTGCATGGACATGGCCCCGTACTGATCGGGGGGGTAGCCGCGAGCGGCCATGCCCAGTATGCCTGCCCAGCCGCCGGCGGCGGGCGCGGCCGCGCCCGCGCCCACGGCCGCCGCCAATCCGCGCCGCCTGGCCTGGACGGCCGGGGGCCTGGCCTGCGCCCTGGCCGCCGCCGGCTGCGCCGGCCTGCCTGGCCGCCCTGGCCGGTTTGCTCCTGGGCGGGCTCGGCATGCGCCTGTGGCGCGCCCGCCGGCTGCGCCGCGCCCTGGCCCGGCCCCAGGGCCTCATCCTGCCGGCCGAGGTGGGGCGCCTGCGCGCCGCCCTGACCCTGATCGACGACCTGGTGCTGCTCTGGCAGGAGCGGGACCGGCTTGGGGGGGTTCGCCAAAACCACGCCCCCGCCGGGGATGACCCGGCGGGGGCCGTGGTGGGCGGCGATAAAGAAGGCGGGGCTAGGCCAGGCGGCCGGCCACCAGCTCCGTGATGTCCATCACCTTGATCTTGCCGACCTTTTCCTTGCGAGCCCGGGCCGCGGCCTGGTTCAGCGAGTTCTTGCACGACGGGCAGGCGCTGACCAGGGCCTCGGCCCCGGAGGCGATGGCCGCCTTGACCCGGTTGAAGGCGATGTCTCCGCCCAGGGGGTTGTCGAAGGCCTTCACCCCGCCGCCGCCGCCGCAGCACTTGGCCAGGCTGCGGTTCTGGGCGAACTCCACCAGGGTCACGCCGGGCAGGGCCTTGATGACCTCCCGCGGCGGCTCGTAGACCCCCAGATGCCGGCCCAGGTCGCAGGGGTCGTGGTAGATGACGGTCATGGGCTCGGCGTCGGCCTTGAACTTGAGCTGGCCGGCCTTGATCATCCGCTCCAGGAGCGTCACCACGTGCTCCGGCTGATAGCCGTCGCTGAAGCCCTGGTGGGGGTAGATGTCGGCGAAGGTCTTGTGGCAGCCGGCGCAGGTGGTCAGTAGCGTCGAGGCCCCGATGCCCTTAAATAGCTCCAGGTTCTTGGCGGCCATGGTCTTGAAGGTGGCCATGTCGCCCACCAGGTAGGCCAGGTAGCCGCAGCAGGCCTCCTTCTCGCCCAGGGTGGTGTAGTCCACCCCGGCCGCGTCCAATATCCTCATCACGCTGGGGATGATCTTCACGTCCTGATAGCTGGCCGAGCAGCCCAGGTGCAGGATGGTGGAGGCCTTGGGCTTGGCCGCGTAGCCGGCCGGATAGCTGTCGGTGCGCTTGTTCGGTGGATGGCTGAAGGGGTTGCCCAGCTCGATCATGTCGGCCATGAGCTTCTTGAAGGTCTCCGGCAAGAGACCTTCGGCCACCAGGCGGGCGCGGGCCGCCTGCACGATGCCGGCCACGTTGATCTGGGCCGGGCAGGTGTACTTGCAGTTGAGGCAGAGCATGCACTGATACAGCCGCTGGGCCATCTCGGCGCTGGGGGCGGCCTTGCCGGTGAGCAGGCTGAAGGCGTAGGTCACCCGGCCGCGGGCGTTCAGGCCCTCCAGGTCGGTCTGGGCGTAGGTGGGGCAGCCCAGCCGGCAGAAGCCGCACTGGATGCAGGCCAGTATCTCGTTGTCGATGCTGCCGAAGCTCTGCACGCCGGCCGCGCCCTCGCGCAGGGGCGCGAAGCCGCTCTGGGCGTAGACGTCGTCGATGGAGTTTCTAAGGCCCATCTTGCCGGGGTTCAGGATGCCGGCCGGGTCCAGGGCGTCCTTGATGGCCTGCATCACCGCCATGCCGGTCTCGCCCAGCTCGCGGGCGATGTAGGGGCTCTTGGCCATGCCCAGGCCGTGCTCGGCGCTCATGGTGCCGTCCATGGCCGCCGTCACCTCCACCAGCTCCCAGGCGATCTTCTTGACCGCCTCCCACTCCTTGGCGTTTTTCACGTCCATGATGAAGGTGGCGTGCAGGTTGCCGTCGCCGATGTGGCCGAAGGTGGCGATGCCGAAGCCGTGCTTGTCGCCGATGGCCTGGATCTGGGCGATGGTCTCCGGAATCCTGGTGAGCGGCACGCCGAAGTCTTCCATCAGGGGCACCAGGCGGTAGCCGGGCTTCAGGCGGCTCATGGCCGGCACCAGCTTGTGGCGCGCCTCCCACAGCGGGGCCTTCTCGGCCGGGTCGTCGGTCCAGCGCTTGGCCAGGGCGCCGAACTTGTCGCAGACCGCGTTGACCTTTTCCACGTACTCGGCCACCGCCGCCCGGTGGCCATCCAGCTCCAGCATCAGCATGCAGCCCACGCCCTCCGGGGCCTTCAATCCGGCGGCCTTCTCCAGCACCTGCAGCGAGACGTTGTCCAGTATCTCGCAGGTGGCGATGGGGATGCCGGTGGTGAGCATCTCGGTGACGGCGTTGCCGGCTTTAGCCACGTCCGGGAACTCCAGCCGGGCGCTGATGTTGTATTCGGGCAGGGGCAGTATCTTCAGCGTGGCCTCGGTGATGACGCCCAGGGTGCCCTCGCTGCGGCAGAACAGGCGATTGAGGTCATAGCCGCTCGATGATTTGGGCGCGCGGGTGCCGGTCTTCAGGATGCGGCCGTCGGCCAGCACCACGGTCAGCCCCATCACGTAGTCCTGGGTGGTGCCGTATTTGACCGCCCGGATGCCGCTGGCGTTGGTGTTTATCATGCCGCCGATGGTGGCGATGGCCGCCGAGCCGGGATCGGGCGGGAAAAAGAACTTCTCGCCGGCCAGGCGGGCGTTGAGCGCGCCGCACAAGACGCCCGGCTGCACCCGCGCGTAGTGGTCGGGCAGGTTGATCTCCAGCACCTGGTTCATGCGGATCAGGTTCAACAGCACCCCGCCCTGGGGGCAGAGCACCGCGCCGGTGACCGAGGTGCCGCCGCCGCGGGGGATGACCGGGGTCTTGGTCTCATGGCAGACCTTCATCACCGCCGCCACCTGCTCCGTGGTGGTGGCGAAGACCACCATGTCCGGCGCGCCCATGTGCACGCTCATGTCGCGGGCGTAGCTCAGGCAGTCCACCGGGCTGGTGATGACGTTTTCCACGCCGACGATCTCGGCCAGTCTGGCGCTAAGCTCCATGCTCGATCCTCCTGCCGGCCCCTGCCGCGGGGCCCCCGAAAAAATCGGGAGGGGCGAGCCCCTCCCGGCGAGTCACGTCAAAAAACGATAGACCCGGACCCCGGCCAGGCCGGCCGGCAGTCCGCCGCGATATCGAAAGCCGCCGCGGCCCAATGGCCTCACGCCTCTTGGCTCTCGGCCTTGGCGATCTCCGCCTCGACCCAGGCCTGGTAGGCGGCGCCCTGCATCAGGTTCTTGAGCTCGGCCGCCAGGTCGCTGGGCTTGATCTTGCAGATCCAACCCTGGCCATAGGGGTCCTGGTTGATCAGCTCCGGCTCGTCCTCCAGGGCCTCGTTGCCTTCGGCGATCTCGCCGCTGACCACCGCGTAGGTGCGCCCCACCCACTTGCCGCTCTCGATGGAGCCGAAGGGCTTGCCCTGGCTCACCGCGTCGCCGGAGCCGGGCACGTCCACGAAGGTGATCTCGCCGGCCATCTTCTGGGTCAGGTCGGTGGTGCCCATGACCACCAGATCGCCCTCGACCCGCGCCCAGAAGTGGTTGGCGTCATAATAAAGCTCGTCGGGGAAGTTGTAGCCCTTGACCTCCATGCCTCTCTCCTTGCTTATTTGAAAGCTTCCAGCAATTCCTTCGGCTTGGCCCGGTTGAGCTTGAAGCCCATCTCGTCGGGGGAAAACCCCAGGGCCAGGCCCAGTATCTGGGTCAGGTACACCACCGGCACCTTGATGTCCAGGCCGGCCCGCTTGGCGATGGCCTTTTGCTGGCCCTCGAACATCACGTTGCAGAACGGGCAGACCAGGGCCAGGGCGGTGACGCCGGCCGCGGTCAGTTCGCCCAGCTTGCCCCCGGCCATGCGCCCGGCCAGGTCCTCGTCCGCGCCCAGCACCCCGCCGCCGCAGCAGTCCTTCAGGGCGGCGTAGTCCAGCGCGGCCGCGCCGGTGGCCTGGATCAGGCTGGCCAGGCTCTTGGGGTCCTCCGGGTCGTCGAAGCCGTCCATGATGCGGCTGGGCTTCAGGAAATGGCAGCCGTAGTGGGGGGCGAAGGTGAAGCCGACGAGCGGCCGGACCACCTTGGCCCGGATGGCCTCCAGGCCGACCTCCTCCAGCAGCAAGCGCACCAGGTGGCGCACCCGCACGCCGGGTTCATAGGTCAGGCCCAGGGGCTTGAGCCGGGCCTGCACCCTTTCGCGCGCCTGGGCGTCATGGTCCAGGTGGTGGGCGGCCTCGGTCAGGGTGCCGGTGCAGGCCGAGCACAAGGGCGCCACCGTGAGCCCGGTGGCCGCGGCCTGGGCCAGGGCGCGGGCGGCGATGACCAGGGCCGCCTCCTGGTCGTAGTTTTTGAGCGGATAGCCGCAGCAGCCCAGGTCGGGCAGGTCGACGAGCTTCACGCCCAGGGCCTCGGCCACCTTGCGGGCGCTGACCTCGTAGTTGAGGTTGCGCACCGGCACCGTGCAGCCCAGGTAGACCAGCGCCTCCATCAGGCCCCCTCCCCCGCCGCCGGGGCGTCGTCGGCCTTCACGCCCAGGATGGCCTGGTAGTCGGCCGGCGCCTCGCCCACCGGCGGCAGGCCCAGCTCGGCCCGTTTCTTGTTCTCGAATTCGGTCACCTCCAGCAGGCGGCCGTGGCCGGCCAACTGCTTGGTGATGGCCTTCTGGCTGGGCGGGGCGCAGCCCGCGCGGGCGGCCAGGTTCTTGATGGCGGTGAGCACGTCGGTGAAACAGACCTGCTGCGGGCAGACCTCGGCGCAGGCGTGGCAGGCCGAGCAGAGCCAGATGAGCGGCGAGGAGAGCACCGCCTCTCGCGCGCCCAGGATGGCCAGGCGGATGATGCGGCGGGGGTCGTATTCGGGCAAGAGCGCGCCCACCGGGCAGCGGGCCGAGCAGGCCGCGCAGGCGAAACAGCCCTTGATCCCCTCCCCGCCCGGTTCGGCGGCGATCTGGTGCTTGAAGTCCGGGTCGCAGTCGTTGATGCGCATGGGCGTCACTCCACCGGGGCCAGGCGGCCGTGCATGGCCGCCACCGCCTGCTTGAGCGCCTGGGGCTGGTTGCCGGCCAGGTGCAGAAAGCTCACCGCGTTGGGGCCGAGCCCCAGCTCCGCGAGCGTCTTGGCCGCCTCGCCCACCCGCAGCCGGGCGCGCAGGTTGCCGGAGATGGAGCGGCACACGCCGTCGTGGCAGCCGGCCACCAGCACCCCGGAGGCCCCCAGGCTGAGCGCCCGCAGGATCAGCTCCAGCCCGGCCCGGCCGGCGCAGGGCAGGGGCAGGGCCAGGAGCCCGGCCGGCCACTGGTGGCCGGAGAGGCTCAGTTCGCGCATGGCCGGCAGGGCCGACTGGCCGCAGGCCATGAGCACCAGGGCCGGCCGGGGGGCGGCGGCCAGGCCGCGCCGCAGGGCCTCGGTCAGCTCGGCGTTGGACCAGCCCGGCGGGGCGATGGCCTCGGCCGGGCATTCGGCCGCGCAGACGCCGCAGCCCACGCAGGCCGCCGGGGCGGGGGTGATGCAGTCCACCTCGTAGCGGGGCGCGCCGTGGGGGCAGACCCGCACGCAGGTCAGGCAACTGGCGCAGTGGTTGTGGCGCACCACCGGCATGGGCGTGGCCGCCCCGCCCAGCAGGTCGTGCAGGTCGGCGGCGGCCGCCGCCGCCTGGGCCGCCAGGTCGCCCTGGGCCCCGCCGCGCAGCGCGCCCAGGACGTAGAGGCCGCTACGGGCCGTGCGCCCGCCGCCCAGGCGGGCGTGCTCCGGCATCAGCCGGCTCCACTCCGGCCAGAGCACCGGGTTGGCCAGGAAATCCGGCGCGGCGGCCACGGCGGTCTGGGCCAGGCCCACCAAGTCGGGCGTCAGCTCCAGGTCCTCGCCCAGGATCGGGTCGCGCCAGGCCAGGACCCGGCCGCTGGCGGCCAGGTCCGCCCCGCCCTCGGCCAGCCTGACCATCAGCACCCCGGCCTCGCGGGCCTGGCGGTAAAGCCGCTCGCCCCCCGGCGCGGCCACCAGGGCCTCGCGGAAAAAGACGCAGACCTGGCACAGGGGCTGGGCCTGGAGCTCGATCGCCTTGGCCAGGGCGCGGGCGAAGGCCTCCGGCGTGGCCGGGGCGCCCAGGCCGCAGAACAGGGCCACCTGCCGCCAGCCTTGGCCTGGGGGCAGGTCGGCTGGGCTCAGCTCGTCCAGGGGCCGGGCCAGGGCCGGGTCCAGCCCGGCCGGGGCGGGCTCCACGGCCCAGGCCGCCGCCGGGGCCAGGATCACCGCCCCGAAGCGCTGCGAACTCCGCCCCTCCGGCCCGTCCAACCAGGCGGTGAAGGCCCCGGCCGCGCCGGTCAGCCCGGTCAGGGCCACCCCTGGCGCGGGCTCCACCCCGGCCGGCAGGGTGGCCGCCAGGCGGACAGCCTCGTCCGGATCCTCGCCAGCCGCCGGCGCGGCGATGTCCGCCCCGCCGCCGGCCAACAGCACCGGATGGCCCAGGGCCGCCGCCGCCTGGGCGGCCAGGAGCGCGGCCAGGCCGTGGCCGGCCACCAGGACCCGCTGGGCGGGCTGGGGGGCGTAGACCGGGGCCAGGGTGCCCAGGGCGGCCCGGCCGGCGGCGCGGGCCACGGCCGCCGCGGCCCGGGCCAGGCGGTGGGCGGCGTCGCCCCCGCCCACCTCGGCCGCCAGATCCAGCCATTGCACGGCCTTGCCCAGCAGACGGCGCTTGAGCTCCTCCGGGGCCTGGGCCTCGGCGGCCGTGGCCACCGCCGCCTCCACCACCCCGCCCCGGTCCAGCTCCAGCCCGGCGGCCCGGGCCACCTGGGCCGGGTCCAGGCCCTCCAGACCGGGGCCTTCCAGCCAGCACAGCACCGGCCTAGGCATGGGCCACCTCCTTCGCCGGCGCGGCCGCGTGGGCGGCGGCCAGGGCGGCGGCCAGGGCGGCGTGGTCGATGGATTCCACGATGGAGCGCGGCCCGGCCGCGGCCCCGGCCACGAAGACCCCGGCCGCGTCGGTCATGGCGTCGGCCCCGTCCTGGCCCAGGAAGCCGTGGCGCCCGCGGGTCAGGCCGAACAGCTCGGCCAGGGCCGCGCCGGCCAGGGGCGGCTCCAGGCCGGTGGAAAGCACCACCAGGTCGAAGACGCGGCTTTCGGGCTGGCCGGCCGCTCCGCTGAAGACGGCCACCGGCCCCTCGGCGCTGCCGCGCACCTCGCCGGGGATGGCGCGCACGAACTCGAAATCGCGGCGCATGGCGGCCAGCTCGCCGCGCCAGGCCTGGCCGTAGTCCTGCACGTCCATGTGGTAAAAGGTCACCTGGCGCTCCGGGTCCAGGCAGCGGGCCAGCCGGGCCAGGCGCAGGGCGTAGCCGCAGCAGACCCGCGAGCAGTAGTCGCGGCCCAGGGCGGCGTCGCGGCTGCCCACGCACTGGATGAAGGCCACGCGCCTGGCCCCGGCGGGCAGCCCGCCGTCCCTGATCGCTTTCTCCAGCTCGCCGGCCGTCATCACCCCCGGCACCCGGCCGTAGCCGAAGCGGCTCTTGCGCCGGGGATCAAAGGGCGTGTGCCCCACGGCCAGGATCACCGCCCCGGCCGTGAGCGTGGTCCGTTCGCCCAGGCTGCCGCAGGCCCCGGCCTGGCAGGCTGGGCCGCCCTCGGCCGGCTGGGGGGCCAGGTCCAGGGACCAGCCCCGGCCCGCCGGCCGCGCCCCCACCACCATGGCCTGGGTGAGGGCGCGCACCCGCGGCCGGGCGGCAAACTCGCGCAGCAGGTCGCCCACCCGGCAGGCCCCGCAGCGGGCGCAGGCCCCGCAGGCCCCGCAGGCCTCGCAGGCCTTGCAGCAGAAATCGGCCGCCTGGCCGCCCAGGCGGCAGGACTTCTCCACGATCAGGCTGGACACCCCCCGGCGGTCCAGATCCACTGCGGCGGCCAGTCCGGCCACCCCGCCGCCCACGATCAGCACCGGCGTATGCTCCGCGCTCAAAGGCTCCTCCGTGATCCCAGCAAGGCCGACCAGGGCCCGCGCCGGCCGGCCCCCGTTTCGGCCGCGCTTAGGGCTTGACAAGCTTTGTTAGCCCTGTCTATAGTGCGAATTAGCTAGATTGTAGCTAAGATGTAACCATCCTGTCCACCCCGATTTTCGCCTCCGGCCGCAATTTTTGGCGCTGGGTCGCGTCCGGGGCGGCGAGACGGACCCGCCCGACCTGTGGAGATGGCAGCATGCCCGACGCGCCCCCCCCGATCAAGGCCACCAAGCGCATGAAACAGCTCATGGCCGAGCATTTCCTCGGCCTGGACCGCGCCCCCGCCGAGGGCCGCAAGGTGGCCTGGTGCACCAGCGTGGGGCCGGCGGAGCTCTTGCACGCCATGGGCTTCGACGTCTACTACCCGGAGAACCACGGCGCGCTCCTGGGGGCCACCCGCCTGGCCACCGAGGTCATCCCCGCCGCCAACGCGGCCGGGTATTCGCCGGACATCTGCAGCTATCTCACCGCCGACATCGGGGCCTATCTCAAGGGCGTCACCCCGCTCACCCAGGCCTATGGCATCAAGGCCATCCCCAAGGCCGACGTGCTGGTGTTCAACACCAACCAGTGCCGCGACGTGGAGGACTGGTTCGCCTTCTACGCCCGCGAGTGGGGCGTTCCCATCGTGGGCGTGCGCAGCCATCGCGGCCTGGGCGCGGTGGCCGAGCACCACGTGGCCGACGTGGTGGCCCAGTTCAAGGCCATGATCCCCACCCTGGAGCAGGTGAGCGGCGAGAAGTTCGATATCGACCGCCTGCGCGAGACGGTGCGGCTTTCCAAGGAGTGCACCCTGCGCTGGCGCCGGGTTTTGGAATACGCCGCCCACGCGCCCACGCCCATGAACTTCTTCGACCACACCATCCACATGGCCCCGGCGGTGGTGCTGCGCGGCCTGCCCCAGGCGGTGGAATACTACGACCTGCTCCTGGCCGAGCTGGACCAGCGGGTGGCGGCCGGGGTGGCCGCCGTGCCCGGCGAGCGCCACCGGCTCTACTGGGAGGGCATGCCGGTCTGGGGCCGCCTGCGCATGCTCAGCGACCTGATGCAGGAGCAGAAGGCGGCCATCGTGGCCAGCACCTACTGCAACTCCTGGATTTTCGACGCCTTCGACGAGCGCGACCCCTTCGGGTCCATGGCCAGGGCCTACCTGGAGCTTTTCATCGTGCGCGACGACGAGTACAAGGAGCGCTACATCAAGGACTGGGTGGAGCGCTTCAACATCCAGGGCATCATATTCCACGACGCCAAGACCTGCCCCAACAACAGCAACAACCGCTACGCCATGCCCCAGCGCCTGGCGGCCAAGTTGGGGCTTTCCACCCTGGTGCTCAACGGCGACCTGAACGACCTGCGCTGCTTCAGCGACGAGCAGGCCAGGACCAACCTGGAAGCCTTCGTGGAGCAGTTGGAGGAAATGGCCGCGTGAGCCTGGCCGCGGGCATCGACATCGGCGCGGCCGCCACCAAGGCCGCGGTCATCGACCAGGCGGGCCGGCTCTTGGGCAGCGCGGTGCTGCGCACCGGCATCGACTTCGCCCTGGCCGCCGCCCGCGCCTTCGACGAGGCCCTGGCCCAGGCCGGGCTGGAGCCCGCGCAGGTGGGGCGGGTCTTCGCCTGCGGCTACGGCCGCAAGAACGTGGGCTTCGCCCACGAGAGCCGCACCGAGATCGCCGCCCACGCCGCCGCCGCCTACCACTATTTCCCGCGCGCGCTCACCGTCATCGACATCGGCGGCCAGGACAACAAGATCATCAAGCTCAACGCCCAGGGCCAGCGGACGTCCTTCAAGATGAACCGCAAGTGCGCCGCCGGCACCGGCGCGTTTTTGGAAGAGATGGCCCTGCGCCTGGACATCCCCATCGAGCGCCTGGACGGACTGGCCCGGGCGGCCGAGGCCGAGGCGGCGCTGGGCAGCTACTGCACCGTCTTCACCGCCACCGAGGTTTTGGGCAAGATACGCGACGGGGTGCCGGTGGAGGCCCTGGTCAAGGGCCTGTTCCACTCGGTGGTGAAAAGGGTGCTGGAGATGGACTCCATCGAGGGGGCCGTGGTCATGACCGGCGGGGTCGTGGCCCACAATCCCTTCTTGGTGGAGATGATGGCCGCGGAGCTGGGCCGCGAGGTGCTCATCCCGCCCCGGCCGCAGTTGGCCGGGGCCATCGGCGCGGCGCTGTTGGCGCTGCGGGCGTAGGGGCGCGGGCGCAGAGGCTTGGGACACCGCCGCCGGGGCCCAATCCGGCCCGGCGGATCAATCAACCGGCAGGGAGGACGATCGCCATGAGTCGCTGGCTGCATGTGGGAGACGTGCTGAGGATCAACGCCACGCTTTATCCCGACAAGGAGGGCGCGGCCGACCTCTACCGCTCCTTGACCTTCAAGCAGTGGAACGAGCGCTGCAACCGCCTGGCCAATGGCCTGATGGCCCGCGGGCTCCAGAAGGGCGACCGCGTGGCGGTGCTGGCCTACAACTGCCTGGAGTGGATGGAGATCTACGGCGCGGCCGCCAAGATGGGCCTCATACTGGTGCCCATCATGTTCCGGCTGACCCCGGCCGAATACACCTACATCGTCAACAACGCCGAGTGCGCCGGCTTCATCGTGCAGGACCCGTTCGTGAAAGACCTGGACGGGGCCAAGGACGATCTGGAGACCATTCCGGCCGACCGCTATTTCTATTTCGGCGAGGGCCCCGCCCCGGCCGGCTACGCCCACCTGGAGGACGTGATCGCCGGCGGCGACGCCAACGAGCCGCCGGTGAAGGTGAACCACGACGACGTGTGGATCATCATGTACACCTCCGGCACCACCGGCCGGCCCAAGGGCGTGGTGCGCACCCACGAGTCGTTCATCGCCCAGTACCTGACCAACATCGCGGCCCTGGAATACAAGAGCGACGACCGCGGACTGTTGGTCATGCCCATGTGCCACATCAACAGCGTCTACTACTCCTTCGTCTTCACCTACATCGGGGCCACGGCCGTCATCTACAACATGGTCTCCTTCGACCCGGAGCACATGATAAAGACGCTCAGCGAGATGAAGGTCACCTTCACCTCCCTGGTGCCCACCCACTACATCATGATGCTGGCCCTGCCGGAGGAGATCAAGAACAAGTACAACGTGGACTGCGTACGCAAGCTGATGATCAGCTCCGCCCCGGCCCGGCGCGACACCAAGATCGACATCATGGGCTATTTCAAAAACAGCCAGCTCTACGAGGCCTACGGCTCCACCGAGGCCGGCCTGGTCACCCTGCTGTTGCCCCACGAGCAGTTCGACAAGTTGGGCTCCATCGGCCGCGAGATCCCCGGCACCGACCTGATAAAGCTCTTTGACGAGGACGGCAACGAGCTGGGGGTGAACCAGGTGGGCGAGCTCTACAGCCGCACGCCCATGGTTTTCAGCGAATACTGGAAGAACCCGGAGCAGACCGCGGCCGCCTTCAAGGGCGAATACTTCAGCGCCGGCGACATGGCCTACCGCGACGAGGAAGGCTATTACTACCTGGTCGACCGCAAGAAGAACATGATCATCACCGGCGGCGAGAACGTCTATCCCTCCGAGGTGGAGAACTGCATCGGCGGCCACCCCGCGGTCAAGGACGTGGCCGTCATCGGCGTGCCCGACGCCAAGTGGGGCGAGTCGGTCACCGCCATCGTCATCCTGCACAAGGACCACAGCCCCAGCCCGGAGCTGGCCCAGGAGATCGGCGAGTACACCAAGGGCAAGATCGCCGGCTTCAAGCGCCCCAAGAAGATCGAGTTCATCGCCGAGTCCGACATGCCCCGCACCGGCACCGGCAAGATCCTGCACCGGGTGCTGCGCGAGCGCTACGGCCACTGGGCCGACCAGAACAAGAAGTAGGCCGGCCGGGGCCGGGGCCGGGCGCCCCGGCCCCAGGCCGCTGGCCATGAATCATTGGCCGGGCCGGAGCACGCCGCCCGCCGCAAGAAGGAGCAGACCATGTTCGAGAAAGCCTACATCCCCCACAAGGGCTACTGGTCCTCGCCGTTCTCCCGCTGGCAGATGTCGTTCCAGAACCAGCACCCCATCAAGCTGGCCGCCGAGACCACCAGGAAGTTCCTGGCCCTGCGCGGCATCCCGGCCCAGGCCTTCGACGGCTGCGTCTTCGGCATGACCATCGGCATGCCGGCCTGGTTCTACGCCAACCCCTGGTATTGCGCCCTGGTGGGCAACGACCGCATCAGCGGCCCCACCCTGAGCCAGGCCTGCGCCACCAGCGCCACCTGCATCTACACCGCCGCCGTGGGGGTGGAGAGCGGGGCCTATGCCAACGTGCTGGTGGCCACCACCGACCGCTGCAGCAACGGCCCCCACACCGTCTGGCCCAACCCCCTGGGCCCCGGCGGCGAGGTGATCCACGAAAACTGGCTGATGGACAACTTCGGCAAGGACCCCTACGCCGGCCAGGCCATGATCCAGACGGCCGAGAACGTGGCCGCCGACTGCGGGGGCGTGAGCAAGGAGGAGTCCGACGCCATGGCCTGCCGGCGCTACGAGCAGTACCTGATGTCCATGGCCAACGACCGCGAGTTCCAGAAGGGCTACATGATCCCGGTGGAGATCGCCGTCAGCAAGAAGAAGACCGTGGTGGTTGAGGCCGACGAGGGCATCAGCCCCTGCACCCCGGAGGGCCTGGCCCCCCTGAAGCCGGCCGTGCCCGGCGGCTGCATCACCTTCGGCGCCCAGACCCACCCGGCCGACGGCAACGCCGGCCTGGTCGTCACCACCAAGGACAAGGCCAAGGAGCTGAGCGCCGACAAGAGCGTGACCATCCGGGTGCTGAGCTACGGCTATGCCCGGGCCGAGAAGGCCCGCATGGCCGCCGCCGTCACCCCGGCCGCCCAGATGGCGCTGAACAACGCCGGCGTGACGGTGGCCGACCTGGCCGCGGTCAAGACCCACAACCCCTTCAGCGTCAACGACATCATCATGGGCCGGCTGATGAACATCCCGGAGGGCATCTTCAACAACTACGGCAGCTCGCTTATCTTCGGCCATCCCCAGGGCCCCACCGGCGCCCGCTGCACGGTGGAGCTGATCGAGGAGCTGGTCAAGCTGGGCGGCGGCTACGGCCTCTTTGCCGGCTGCGCCGCCGGCGACACCGCCGCGGCGGTGGTGGTCAAGGTCAGCTAGCGGCCGGACGAGGAACCCACGGCCGGGGAGCCCCGCGGGCGCGCGGGGGCTCCCCGGCCTTTCACGCTGATTTCATCCCCGCTGGGGCAGACACCCCGAAACTCGCTTGGGCTTTGATTGTTTACGCCGAAAATGCACGGGCGGAGATAAACCCCGTCCCTGCGCCAAGATGGAATTCTTAATGTAGGGGCGGGGTTTATCCCCGCCCGCATTCCGCCCTTTGCTGAAGATTATATTGTCATCAAATTAAAATCACGCGGCCGAGCACGCGCAAGCCCCCGCCGGGAAGGATCCCGGCGGGGGCTTGGTTTTGTCGCTTAGCCCGGCGGGGCCGGAATCAGCCCAGCTTCTTTACTTCCTCGGTCAGGGCCGGGACCACCTCGAACAAATCGCCCACCACGCAGAAGTCGGCCTTGGTGTGGATGGGGGCGTCGGCGTCCTTGTTGATGGCCACGATCACCTTGCTGGAGCCCATGCCGGCCAGGTGCTGGATGGCCCCGCTGATGCCGCAGGCGATGTAGAGGTTGGGGGTGACGACCTTGCCGGTCTGCCCCACCTGGTCGTGATGGGAGCGCCAGCCGGCGTCCACCGCCGAACGGGAGGCGCCCACGGTGCCGCCCAGCAGGTCGGCCAGGGCCTCCAGGATGCCGAAGTTGGCGGCTTCCTTCATGCCGCGGCCGCCGCTGACGATGATGGTGGCCTCGGTCAGGTCGATCTTGCCGCCCTCCTCGGCGATGGCCTCCACCTGCTTGGCCTTGATCTCGCCCACCGCCGGGCTGACCTTCTCCACCGCCGCGCTGCCGCCCACCTCGACCACGTCGAAGACGTTGGGGCGCAGGGTGGCGATCTGGGGCGCGCCGGCGATGACCACGTCGGCGTAGACCTTGCCGGCGTAGATGGGCCGGGTGGCCACGAGTTTGCCGCCCTCGACCTTCAGCGCGGTGCAGTCCACCGCCACGCTGGTGTCCAGCTTGGCGGCCAGGCGGCCGGCCAGGTCCTTGCCCTGCATGCTGGCGCCGAACAGGATGACGTCGGGCGCGCCGGCCTTGGCCAGATCGGCCACCGCCGCGGCGTAGCCCTCGGTGGAATAGACGGCCAGGTCGGCGCTGTCGGCGTAGAGGACCTTGGCCACGCCGTACTTGCCCAGCTCGGCGCAGGCGGCCTCCATGCCGCTGCCCAGCACCACGGCGGTCACCTCGGCTCCCAGGCCGTCGGCGATTTTCTTGGCCGCGCTGGCGGCCTCAAAGGTGATCTTGCGGAAGGCTCCGTCGCGCTGCTCCGCGATTACCCACACACCTGCCATTGTCTCGGTCTCCTTTCAAGCCCGGAGCGTCGCGCATCCGGGCCGCAGGGGCGCGCATCGGCCCCAGGATTAAGCTCCCTAGATAACCTTGGCCTCTTCGCGCAGGGCCTTGGCCAGGTTGGCCGCCAGCTCCTGGGGCGTCTCGCCGCCGATGGTCTTGCCGGCGGCGCGGGCGGGCGGCGGGTTAAGGGCCACGATCTCGGCCTTGCCGGCCTTGTCCACGCCCAGATCGGCCAGGGTCTTGGTCTCCAGGGGCTTTTTCTTGGCCTTCATGATGCCGGGCAGGGAGGCGTAGCGTGGCTCGTTGAGGCCCTTCTGGGCGGTGATGACGGCGGGCAGCGGGGCCTCCAGGACCAGGGTCAGGCCCTCCACCGGGCGCTGGACCTTCACGGAGCCCTCGCCCAGCTCCACCTTGGTCACCACCGAGAGGTTGGGCAGGCCCAGGTGCTCGGCCAGGGCCGAGCCCACCAGGCCGGCGTCGTCGTCGATGGCCCGCTGGCCCAGGAAGACCAGGTCGGGGTTCAGCGGTTTGATGGCCGCGGCCAGGATCTTGGCCACCGCCATGGGGTCGGCGCCGTAGAGGCCCTCGTCCTCCACCAGCACGGCCTTGTCCGCGCCCATGGCCAGGGCGGTGCGCAGGGCCTCGGTGACCCGCTTGGGGCCCGCGCCCACCACGGTCACCGTGCCGCCCTTGTCCTTCTGGATGCGCAGGGCCTCCTCCACGCCGAACTCGTCATAAGGGTTCATCACCCACTTGATGTCGTCGGTGGCGATGGACTTGCCGTCGGCGCCGATCTTGATCTGGGACTCGGTGTCCGGGACCTGCTTGATGCAAACCACAATGTTCACTGCCAAACCCCTCCTTTCATGATCCCTGGGGGCAAGAAAATCGATTGTCCTGCCGAGGTGTAGTAGCCAAACCGTCCTGAAGACCCGGCTCAGCGGGCCGGGGCGTCGTCGTCTGCCTCGCCGGCGCAGGCCAGCATGCCGCGCAGGAAATAGCGGCTGATCTCCTTGGCCGCGTCGGTGGTCGAGTATTTCTTGGTGGAGGAGAGCACCCAGTAGCGGCTCATCTCGTCCAGGGCGCCGAAAAAGGCGCGCTTGGCCACTCCGGGCAGCACGTCGGCGCGGAAAACGCCCCGGCCCTGGCCCTCCTTGATGATGTCGCTGATGATGTTGAGGTACTGGGCGAACTTGACGTTCTCGTAGCCGCGCATGAACTTGGAGGACTGGCGCACCTCCACCTGGATGATCTCGGCCAGCTCCTGGTTCTCCTCCACCAGGTGCAGGTGGGCGATGGCGAAGCGCTCCAGCTTGCGGGCCGGGTCGGTCTCCTGGGCCACCGCCGCGCCCACTCGGTCCAGGACGTTTTGCATCTCCTCCTCGAACAGGGAGATAAGGATGTCGTCCTTGTTCTGGAAGTAGAGGTAGATGGTGCCGTCGGCCACCTGGGCGGCGCGGGCGATCTCGCTGACCTTGGAGTTGTAGAAGCCGTTTTTGGCGAACACCTTGATGGCGGCCTCTATGATGCGACGATGCTTGTCGCTGTGCTTTTTCTTGTCTGCGTTCAAGGCGTGCATCCCAGCCGGGCAGGCTTGGCCAATGAATGAAGCATCATTCACGCTTGGTAACACGCCTCCACGGGGCTGTCAACGCTTTTTTTCATGAAAAGTCGCCCCAGCCGGGGACTATAGCAGCCCCTGGCGACGCCGGCAAGCCGATAATAAATATGTCTTTATCTATAATTATTAATATAACATGCTAATTAAAATATATAAAATATGCTTGGCGTAAATTATCGCTTTACGTGAGAAGGCCTCCTGCCCGGTTTCATGCAGCTTTTTTGGCGACTGGTTGACGTAATGCCCCCGAATGGCTTACCATCATGCCAGCCGCCTTTGCAGGCGTCAGCATGATTCCACCCCCAGCACGGCGGCGGCTAGACCAGCGCAAGCGAGGCCGGACGGCGCGGCAGGCGTCTGACGCGCACGCCCGGCGGCCAGACAGGGAACTTCCAGCAGGAGTGCGGAATCATGACCTTGACCAAAGCGGACATCGTGGCCGAGGTGTACGCCAAGGGGCTTCTAAGCAAGGCTGAGGCCGCCGAGGCGGTGGAACGCTCCCTGGAGCTGATAAAAGAGGCCTTGGCCGGCGGCGAGGAGGTCCTGGTGAGCGGGTTCGGCAAATGGTCGGTGCGGGCCAAGACCGAGCGCCGCGGCCGCAACCCCCAGACCGGCGACCCCCTGACCCTGCCCCCGCGCCGGGTGGTCACCTTCCGGCCCTCGCGGGTGCTCAAGGCCCGCGTGCAGGGCCTGGAGGCGCCCGAACCGGAGCCGGAGGACCGACCCGCCGGCCGCCCGGCCGCCGAGGCCGGCGACAAGGGCCGCGTCCTGCGCCCCGGCTACTTCTAGGCCGCCCACGCCCAACCGCGGCCCCCGTCCGCGCGCCACGCCGCCAATGGGCTGAGCGCGCCAGATCAACCTTGCAGGCTCCCACCGGCGAAATGGCCCCCCGGCCAGGACCTCGCCGGGGTGAGCGCCGCCGCGTCCCGATGAGGACCAAGGCGTGACAGGCATGAACTCCGCCGCAGACCCCGACAAAGCCCACGACAAACCCGCCGCCCTGGCGCTGCGGCGGGTCCTGGGCTGCCAGCCCGACCAACTGCCCACCCTGCCCGTGGCCGCCATGGAGGTCATGCGCCTGGCCAAGGATCCGGAGGCCGGCCTGGAGCCCCTGCTGCGGGTGCTGCGCCGCGACCCGCCCCTGGCCGCCAACCTGCTCAAGGTGGCCAACTCGCCCCTCTACCGCACCCGCCACAAGGTCACCGACCTGGAGCGGGCGGTGCTGGTGCTGGGCTTCAAGGAGGTCGGCAACCTGGTCCTGGGCCTGTCGCTGTTGACCGGCCTGGGCGGGGCCAAGGCCCTCAAGCGCCGCCTGCAACGGGCCGACATCTGGCGCCACAGCCTGGCCGTGGCCACCATCTGCGAACACCTGGCCCGCAAAGAGGGCCAAAGCGGCGACGGCTTCTACACCCTGGGCCTGCTGCACGACCTGGGCAAGGTGGCCCTGGACGCCTTCCGCCCCCGCGAATACACCCAGGTGCTCGATCGCCTGGAGCGCGAGCGGACCTCCTTCACCGCCCTGGAGGAGGACGCGCTGCGCTGCGACCATGGCTTCGTGGGCGAGAGCCTCCTGGCCTATTGGGACTTGCCGGCGTTCCTGGTCGCGGGCGTGGGCCGCCACCACCGGCCCTGGACCGCCGGGGAGCACGAGCCCCTGGCCCGGCTGGCCATGCTGGCCGATCTCATCAGCTATCAGCTCGGCCTGGGCTGCCTGCGCGGCGCGGCGGGCGGAAGCTATCCCGACACCCTGGACGACACGGCCCGCGCCTATGCCCAGGCCCAGGGCTGGGACCTGGCCGGGCTGGCCCATGCGCTGGGCGAGGCCGGCCTCGCCGAGGCCGTGGGCGGCCTGGGCGAGGGGGAGTAGGGGCGGTCAGGCCTGGGCCAGCTTCAGTATCTTGTCCACGCAGCCTGACACGGTCTGCACGGGGTTGCCCTGGGTCATCAACGCCAGCGACAACTCCAGCATGGCCGCGGCCATGGCCATGGCCCGCTTGGCATCCTCCAGTTGGTCCAGCACCTGGTTGATCTTCTCGATTTGCTTATTAAGTTTGCCGATCTCCTGGTTGACCGCCGCCATGCCCACCAGGGCCGAGGCGGTGTCGTATTTGGCGGCCGCGTCGCGCAGTCTTTCCGCCTCCGCCAAGCCCGCCTTGGCCCTCTCCTGGTCGGCGGCCATCAATCTTTCGGCCTCAGCCACGCGCGCGTCCGCGTCTTTTTGGCATTTGTCCCTTAGCTTCGTCAGGGTTTCCTTCAAATCCGCCATGGCTCGCCTCCTAATCGGCCTGCGCGCAGGACAAGGGCGTCTTGATCTTCCGGCAGCACCCCGCCAGGGCCTTGGCCTGCTCCTCCCCGCGCTCGCGCAGGTAACCCAAGGCCAATCGGTGGCATTCGCCGATTTTATTGAGCACCTGGGCAGAGTCCGAAGCGCATTGCCGCCTTTGAGCCAGGCTCTCCGCCTTGAGAATCAGCTCCCACCAACCGCGCAGTTTGGCCTGGTGGTTGGCCACGGCCATCTGGGCGAGGCAGGCGTCCGTCAGTTGCCGCCTGCGCTGGCTCGCGCGGCGTTGCTCGTCATCGTCCAGCTTGAAGCCCCTGCCCCAGACCCGGCAAAATTCGAAGTCCCCCGCCTGCATGCCGCGCGCCGCCAGTTGCTCCCGGAGGCGGCCGGCCTCCTGCTTCATCTGGAAAGCATAATTGTCCGTCAGAAACTTTTGCAGGCTCCCCAGCAAGATGTCCACCGTTGCCTGGTTGTCGGCCATGAACTGCTCCAGTTGGCCACGGCGGTACTCGTTGGTGGCGGCGCTGTAGAGACGCCGGGCCAACTCTTGCCCCAGCTCCCGCTCCTGTTCATGCCCGGTCAGCATCGGCAGACCTTGGGCCTGGGCCAGCAGGAGGTTGAAGGGATGGTCCTTGGTCAGGGTTTCATCGCCGGCCAGCTTCCCGATGGCGGTGAAATAGGCCGCCAGGAGGCTTTCAAGGTTTTGATAGAACTCGTGGACGGTTTGCTCGGCGGTGGAAAGCTCTATCGGCGCCATCAGCCGTTCCATTTGTTCGTCGCTTCCCACGGCCCCCGCCAGGGCGTCGACCTTCTGCTTTTCAAGCTTGGAGCGCTCCTGGGCGATGAGGCTGGCGCTGCGCTTTTCGGCCGCCTTGACCTGCCCGATGACCTGGGCGGACTGGTCGGCATAGTTTTTCACATGGCCCAGGTTGGCGCAGCCGCCCAAGGCCAGCGCCGCCGTCAGAGCCAGGACCGCCCCGGCCAACCACGCGGTTTTTCTCGGCATGATAATCCCCCCCGAAATGCGCAAAGGCCCGCGCCCGTGCTTGGCGCCGGCCCTGGGGGATGGTGCTGGCTGCTGACCCGGCCGGACCGCGCGCCCGACCTTGAGACGTTAAACACCGACGGATTGTGGGCCTACTCTGCGCCGCTCCCGCGCCGGGAGTCAAGGGCAATATCCATGGGCGATGCGGGAATTAACGCACAAACCTGGTCTGCCGCGCCGGCCGCCGGCCCGCGCCTACCTGGCCGGCTTTTCCGGCGGCTGAGTGGCCAGGAGCAGCTTGTCGGCCCCGGCGTCGCGGGCGGCGGCCATGGCCCGCACCACGAACTCCAGGGGCAGGGCCTTGTCGGCCCGGATGACCACGTTGCGGTTGTCCCGGCCGGCCAACAGGCGCGCCAGGATCTCCGGCAGCCGGCCGGCGTCCACCTCCTGGCCGGCGATGAAGACCCGCCCGCCCTGGTCCAGGCTCACCTCCAGCTCGTGCTCAACCAGGGGCGCGGCGCGCTCGTCGGCCGGCAGGCGCAGGTCCAGGCCCTCCTGGGCCAGGAAGTTGCTGGTGAGCAGGAAGAAGATGAGCAGCAGGAAGACGATGTCGATCAGGCTGGCCAGGGGCATGACCACCGCCGCCCTCCGCCAGGGGCGCTGGGGCACGGCCGGGATCATCGCGCCGCCTCGGCCGCGGCCAGCTCGGCCACCAGCAGGTTGGCGGCCTGATAGAGCTCCGACTGCACCGTCTCCACCCGGTTGGAGAGATAGGAATGCCCGATGGTGGCCGGCAGGGCCACGCACAGCCCCACGGCGGTGGTGATGAGCGCCTCCCAGATGCCGCCGGCCAGGGCGGCGGGATCGACGCGCGCGCCCATCTGCTCCACGGCCATGAAGGCCCGGATCATGCCGAAGACGGTGCCCAACAGCCCCAGCACCGGCGCGATGTTGGCGATGAGCGCCAGGGCGGCCACGAAGCGGCCGTACTCCTTGACCACCGCCTCCACCGCCGCGCCCAGGACCATGGCCGCCGACTGGGCCGGCTTGGGCAGCTCGTGGGCGGCCAGCAGGTAGTCCAAAAGCCGGCCCAAAAGGCTGCGGTCGCGCCCCACCAGGGCGAAGGCCCCGGCCGCGTCGCCCCGGGCCAGCAGCCGGCCCACGTCCTGGGCCAGCTCCGGCCGGCTGGTGGGCGTGCGCGCGAACAAGAGCAGGCGCTCGATGAACACCGCCAGCCCCACCACCGAGCACAGGGCCAGGGGGATCATCAGCACCCCGCCCTTGACGAAAAGCTCCATCAGTCCGCCGCCCATCGCCGCCCTTCCCTCCCGGCCGCCGGCCTTGACAGGCGGCCCGCGATGCCCCTAAGGTGAAAGTGTCGCCTCAAGCGCGGCCCCCCGGCCGCCGGGAGCCAGATGGCCATGTTGCCGCAGATCATCTACGTGGTGGCCAGCCTGTTCATCGCCTTTCTGGGCATGAACCGCAAATTCGGCTTCTGGGGCTATCTGTTCTGCTCCCTGCTGCTGACGCCCTTCGTGGGGCTGATCGTGCTGCTGGCCTCCGACCGCCGGCCGCGCCCCCCGGTCCAAACCTGAGCCCGCGGCGCGAAAAAAGCCAACGCCAGTTGGCGATGTTCTATAATTTAACATGAGGTCGCGGCCGCCGGACGCCGGTTGGCCGATCAACGGATTTCAATACCCCGCGTTCGGGGACCCAAGGGCAAGGGAGGTTTGAACCATGGAAACGCAGGCAACCGCCCAGAGCCAGACCCCGGTGGTCGAGGTGGACCCGGCGGTGGTCGACCGGACCATCAAGAACCACATGTGGGCCGCCGCCGGCCTGGGCATCATCCCCGTGCCCTGGGTGGACCTGGCCGGCGTGACCCTGGTGCAGCTCAACATGCTGCGCAAACTCTCCGGCTACTACGGGGTGCCGTTCGTCAAAAACGTGGTCAAGAACCTGGTGGGCGCGCTGCTGGGCGGGGTGATTCCGGCGGCGGTGGCCAGCCCGGTGGCCAGCCTGGTCAAGTTCGTGCCCCTGGTGGGCACCGCCATCGGCGTCCTGACCGCCCCGGTCATCGGCGCGGCCACCACCTACGCCGTGGCCAAGGTCTTCGTGCAGCACTTCGCCAGCGGCGGCACCTTCCTCACCTTCGACCCGGAGAAGGTGAAGGACTACTACGCCCAGATGTTCAAGGAAGGCCAGCAGGCGGCCGCGGAGATGAAGACGGAGGGCTAGCCGCCCGCCTTCGATGGCCCAGGCCAACGCGCCGGGGCGGGAGAGGCCGCGCGGCCTTTGCCGCCCCGGCGTTTTCCGTCGCGCCGGCGCGGCCTGGCTAGCGCGGCTGCTCCGGCGGGTCCAGGGAGACGGTCGGGGCCGGGTGGTCTTCCCCGTCCGCGTCCGCGCCGGCGGCGGGCTCCGGGGCCGGCGGCTCCCCCCTGGCCAACTGGTTGCCCAGCTTGATGCTGAGCCTGGAGGGCATCTCCAGGGCCAGTTCGCGGCCCTGGGGGCCGTGCTCCAGGCTGAGCGGCCCCAGGGCGGCCAGTTGGGAGACTAACCGCTCCAGCTCCTTGTTGCCCAGGCCCAGTATCTTGAGGGCCTGATCGGCGGCGCGCCGCAGCGGCAGGCGGGCGCGGCCGGCCTCGTCGGCCGGGGCGGACTCGGCCAGGGCCTCGATGAGGTGGGCCAGGGCCAAGGCCTTGTTCTGGGGTTCGGGGCAGGCCTGCAGCATGGCGTTGGTGTGGGCCAGGCGCTCCACCAGCCCCCGGAGCAGGGACTGGAGCAGGGGGGGGCTGGCCTCCAGGGTCTTCTGGAAGCGCTGGCGCTCCAGGATCACCACCTCGGTGTAGGCGGCGGCCACCACGCTGGCGGTGCGCTTCTCGCTGCCGATCAGGGCCATCTCGCCAAAGACCGCCCCCCGGCCCAGCCTGGCCAGGCGCACCGCCTTGCCGTCCACGTCCTTGAACACGTCCACCTCGCCGCTGTGGACGATGCAGGCGTAGGAGCCCTCCTGGCCCTCGCGGAAGATCACCTGGCCCTGGTTGAAGTTCTTGACCTGGAAGTACTGGGCCATCTGCGGGGGCATGCGCCGCCCTCCCGGCTTGGGTTGGCCTCCCGCCGCCTGGGCGCCGCGGGTTGCTTAAACGCTAGCACACCGGGGGCGGAGGCGGCAACGCCGGCGGGGCTCAGGACGGGGGCGGGGTCTCATCGGCGGCCGGGGCCGGGGCCGGGGCGGCCAGGGCGGCGCGGAGGCTGCGCCAGTCCCCGGCCTGCGCCAGGGCCAGGAGCACCAGCAGGCTGGTCAGGGCGTCCTGGCGTTCGGCCAGGACGGCGGGGTTGTCGGTTTCAGGCTCAGGCATGCAGGCTTCCCTCTGGCCGGCGGCTGAAGGCCAGAGCAATCCAACAAGTGTGCCAGCCGCCCCGGCCGGCGGGCAGGCTGGTCGCAACATGCCGATATCACGCGCCTAAAAACGCCAACCCCCTTGCGGACGCCCGGCCGATGGCGGCGGGGAGAGTCATCCGGCGGGCTCGCCGGCCGGGGCCGGCTTGGCGGGTTAATAAATATTTGGCGTTTTATTTCAAGTTGTTATGGATTGAAACCGGCGGTGGACACCTGTCGCTGGCCAGGGACCAGGGGGCCGGCCGCCGGCCCCTAGCCCTGCTTGAAGCCGGCGGCGCTGATGCCGGCCTGCTTCATGATCTTGTGCAGGTACTGGCGCTTGATGCCGCTGGCCTCGGCGGCGCGGCTGACGTTGCCCTGGTGGCGGGTCAACAGCTTTTCCACGTAGCGGCGGGTGAAGTCCTCCAGCACCGCGTCCTTGGCGTCCTTGTAGGGCTTGGCCCACAGGTCCCCCTCGCCCCCGGCCGGCGGGCAGGGCTCCTCCGGCAGGGGGAACAGGTCCTGGCCCTGGATGTTGAGCCCCCGGCAGAGGATCACCGCGCGCTTGAGCACGTTCTCCATCTCGCGCACGTTGCCCGGCCAGGCCCGGCCTTGCAGGATGGCCATGGTGCGCGGGCCGATGCGCATGTTCTTGATGCCGTAGAGGCGCGAGTACTTGTCCAGGAAATAGGTGGCCAGGGCCGGGATGTCCTCGGCCCGCTGGCGCAGGGGGGGGATGTCCAGGCGGATGACGTTGAGGCGGTAGTAGAGGTCCTCGCGGAAGGACCCGTCGGCCACCTTGGCCTCCAGGTTCTGGTTGGTGGCGGCGATGAAGCGCACGTCGGCCTTTTGGGCGCGGGTGCCGCCCACCGGCCGGTACTCGCCCTGCTGCAACAGGCGCAGGAGCTTGGCCTGGAGATTGGGCGAGAGGTCGCCGATCTCGTCCAGGAACAGGGTGCCGCCCTGGGCCGCGGCCACCAGGCCCTGCTTGTCCTTGAGCGCGCCGGAAAACGAGCCCTTGACGTGGCCGAAGAGCTCGCTCTCGATCAGGTTGTCGGGCAGGGCGGCGCAGTTGACCACCACCCAGGGCTGACGGCGGCGGCCGGAATGCAGGTGCAGGCTCCTGGCCACCAGCTCCTTGCCGGTGCCGGATTCGCCGGTGATGAGCACCGTGGCCAGGGTGTCGGCCACCAGGCGCACCTGGCGGTGGATCTCGGCCATAGCCGGGCTCGTGCCCGGCACCAGCTCGAACTCGTCCTCGTCGGCCGGGCGCAGGCCCGTCACCCGCCGCCGCCACTGCAAGGCCCGCTCCACGGTCAGCAGCAACTGGGCCTCGTCCACCGGCTTTTGCAGGAAATCGAAGGCCCCCTGCTTCATGGCCGCCACGGCCGCGTCCACGCTGGGATAGGCGGTGATGAGCACCACCGGCAGGTCCGGGGACATGCTCTTGACGGTGTTGAGCAGATCCAGGCCCGACTGCTGGCTCATGGCCAGGGCGGTGAGCACCAGGGCGAACTCGCGCGAGGCCAGCAGCCCGGCCACCTCCAGGGGGTTGGTGGCGGCGTGGATCTCATAGCCGGTGTTGGCCAGGAGCACGGCCCGCAGCCGGGCCAGGTGCTCCTGGTCGGGGTCCACCAGCAGGATGCGTTCGCTCATGGCGCGGTCCTCGTCATGGGCAATGGATCTTCCCACCCCTGGCTGGGGGGCGAAGCGCCATCATCCTACTTGAACTGACCCGCAAATGCCAGCGCCGGCGGGTGGGGCGGCCGCCGGCCTTCGCCGGCCGGCGGCCGCGGGGGGTGGGGGATGGGGAGGGGGTCGCGGGCGGTCTGGCCCGGCCGGCGGGGCTAGAGGGCCGCCAGCATGGCCTGGAGCTGGTCGTCGCCGCTGACCACGATCAGGTCGCGCAGGGCGGCGAAGCCGGGGTCGGGGATGTAACCCCTGGCGTGGGCCTCGGCCGCGTAGCTCAGGATGACGCCGCCGCCGACCACCAGGGGCTCGTCAAGAAAGGCCTGGGCCAGGTCGGCCATGACGGCGGCCTCGAACTCGGCCTGGCTCGCTTCGGGGTGGGCCTTGAGCCAGGAGATGCCAAAGAGCTTGGCCCGCTCCTTCTGCTTGAGCCAGCGGCGGTCGTGGGGGCTGGCCAGGATGTTGGCCGCCACGGTCTGCTCCAGGGCCGCCAGGCGGGTCTGCACCGGATCGGGCGCGGGCGCGGGCGGCGTCCAGGCCGGGTCAACGCCCACGGTCCCGTCCACCAGCCGGATGAATTGCCGCGGCACGCCCAGGAAGGGCGTCTCGTCGGCGATATCCACCACCGCCACGCCAGCGCCGTATTTCTGGCGAAACACCTCCAGGGGCGGGGGCGCGGGGCTGGCGTTCTGCTCGACGCACAGATTGTCAACGAAGACGTAAAGCATCGCGGGCTCCTTTCAGCCTCAGAAGAACATCACGTCGGCCTGGACCGGCTTGCTGGTGTTGCTCGCGCTGCCGCCAAAGCCGAAGCGGACCGTATCGGCGCCGGGCATGGACAGGCCCACGCGCATGAGGTTGCCCTGGTTGTCCAGGGGCAAGCAGGTCAGCGCCGGGATGGCCCGGTCCAGCCTGGCCCCGGCCGGCGGGCTGATGGTCACGTCGAAATCGGCGGCGGCCGTCCCGGTGATGTTGGTGGCCGCGGCCACCCTGCCCCGGCAGGCCAGGTATTCCACCACCAGCCAGAACTGCTTGGGCAGGGTGCTGAAAAGACTGTTGTAGACCTCCACCCGCAGGTTGTTGGGCGCGGTCAGGGACCACCGGTAGTAGTCGCCCGACGCGCTGCCGCCGGGGAACGAGGTGCCGCCCAGCAGGGGCAGGACCAGGGCCTTGTTGATGTCCGCCAGCGGGGCGGCCAGGGTGAAGTCGGTGGTGTATGGGCCGCCGGTCCCGCACGTGACCGACCCGCCCACGATCTGGGCGCCGCGAAGGTTGTGGTGAACGCCGGTCAGTTGCAGCATGGCTAGACCTCCACCGGCGCGATCCAAAGCTCGTTGACGATGAGGTCGCCGCCGTGGGTGTCGCCGGCCGAGCGCCAGAGGCCGAAGTGCACCCGGTCGCCCAGGGCCGCCTCGCCGGCCGGTATCTGCAAGCTGGCGCTGTCGATGTCGAAGCGGTCATGGGCCGCGTTGGGCGGGGTGACGTCGAGGCTTAGGTTCTTCATGCCCGCGCCCTGGCGGGTCCAGACCACCGTGCCGTCGTTGACCGTGCCGCTGCTGGGCCAGGCGGGCTCGGACGCGCCGCTGGTGCCGGCGGTGGTGCACTGGTAGTAGTGGCCGTTGGGGGTGGTGGGAATCACCTTGTCGCCCAGGGCGTAGGCGCGGCCGGCCTGCCAGCGGGTCTTGACCGGGTTCATGGCCGCGTCCGGGCCGAAGACCTGGTAGGCCAGCCGCAGGTCCACCTGGGCGCTCTCGCCGGTGCTCATCATGGCTTCCATTCTGATCCGCCAGGCCGCGCCGGTCAGCCAGGCCTCGAAATGCCCCCAGGCCCAGGCCCCGGCGTTGCCGAAGCGCACCGCCCCCAAGGCCGGGTCGTTCTCGGCCGGCAGTTGCTCGTCGGCGAGCAGCCCGGCCACGGCCCGCGGCAGAAGCAGGCTGCCGGGGCCGTCCAAGCAGCTCAGGCGCACCTCGGCGGCCGAATCCTGGCCGCGATAGAAAAGCTCTGGCCGGCCGGCGGCGGCCTTGGCGTAGAGCGCGCCCTCGCCGGCGGCGGTGGCCGGAGCCGCGCCCTGCTGCCTGAGGAAGCGGAACTTGCCGTGGCCGTCCTGGTCGGTCTCCACCAGGACCAGCCGGTTCAGGGTGTCGGGCTTGGTGGGGTGGCCGGCCCCCACCATCTCCTCGCTGTACTGGATGCGCAGATCGCTCATGACCGATACTCCCTCGTGTCGCGTTCGCCGCCGGCCAGGGCCGAGCCGTCGGCCAGGACGGTCCCGTCGGCCGGGCGGGTCAGGGTGCGGTGGCCGCCGGTGTCCAAAAGGGTGAAGGCGATGACGCCCCGGTCCAGCTGGGGCTCCAGGCCCAGCACCCGCATGATCTGGTTGGCCAGCGGCCGGCCCAGGGGATCGCAGAGCCAGGGCAGGGAGAGCAGCACCGGGTCGCCCTTTTCCAGGTGCAGGTTGGCCAGGCTGTCCTCCTCGCAGGTGACGATCCGGCGCGGAAAGGCGTAGGCCTCGGCCAGGCGGGCGGCGATGGCGCGCGCGCAGTCGGGCTGGCGCACCCATTTCAGCTCCAGGCCGCGCGGCCGGGGGCCGTAGAGCCCCACGCTCTTGGCCTGCACCGCCTCCGGCCCGGACCAGGCCGCCTCGCATTCCTGGCGGCGGTGATTGAAGGCGTAGCGGACCTCCACCTGGTTGACCACATCGTCCAGGCGGGCGCTGACGCTGACCTGGCGCAGGTTGGCCTGGCCGAGCGTAGCGGTCAGCTCGCCCTCGTCCACCGCGCCCGGCCCCAGGTCCAGCATCAGGCGCAGGCGGCCGTCGCCGCCCCGCCACCAGGAGCCCAGGAAGCTGGCCATGAGCTCGGTGAGCGCCTGGCCCAGGGGCATGGGCCGGGTGAAGGCCCCGGCGGCGGAAAAACCCAGCGACTCGGCCCGGCCGCGGGCGCGGTTGAAGGCGCCCTGGTCCAGTTCGGCCGGGTCCAGCCCGCCCGCGGCCAGCAGCAGGTCGCGGGCCAGGTCCAGGGGATTGGCCAGGGGCAGGCCGTCCGGGCCGGGCTTGCCCTGGGCGCGCACGCCGATGGGCTCGCGGGACCTGGCCTCGGCGGCGAAGGCGGCGGTGGCGATGACGCCCCGGCCCTGATAGTCGCGGGCCAGCTCCAGCGCGTAGTCGGCCGGGTCGATGGGCTCGTCGTCCTTGTCGTAGAGCGTCACCTGGTTGCCCATTTCCAAGGCCGTCAGGGCGTGGCCGGCCAGGGCGTAGACCCGGGCCGGGGCGTCCACGCAGACCGCGTTCCACAGCCCGCCCAGGCCGGGGCCGGGATCGCCGTAGACCAGGGGCAGGCACTCCGCCGGCCGGCGCGGCGCGGCGTAGGTCCAGGCCCGCGCCAAGCGCAGCTCGCCGTTGAGCCCGGCCATCACCAGGCCCTCAGGCTCAGGACCACCCGCTCGGCCTCCAGGCGGTAGGCCGTCACCTGGCCCCGGAAGCGGGTGAGCCATTGGCGGGGCGGCACCTCGGCGTAGCCCAGGCAGAGCTCGCCCGCCGCGCCCAGCAGGTTTTCCAGCGCCTCCATGCGGCTGAAGGGCCGCGCGCCGTCGGGGCCGGCGTTGCTCAGCTCCACGTTGAGCGCCCCGGCCTCCTCCTGCTGAAGATTGGCCCACAGCTCGCCCCGCAGCGGGGCCAGGCTCTCGCGCAGGCGGCCATAGGCAAGCACCCGGGCCGAGCGCTCCAGCAGGGGCAGGCTGCCCCAGCCGGCCAGGCGGCCGCCGTCGGCCAGGAAGCGGCCGTCGGCCGCGGCCGGGGCGGCCAGCCCGGCGCTGGCCTCGTCGGGGCGGCGGTCGGCGTAGACCCGCGCGCCGAAGGCGTTCTTGAGGGTGAACAGGATGATCGGGGCGCGATTGCGCCGGCGGCGGGCGCGGTGGAAGGCCTGGCTGAGTTCAAACATGGCTCTTGATGACCTCCTCCAGGCCCAGGGCCAGCTCGTAGCTCTGGGCGTGGCGCGGCTGAGGGGTCAGGCGCGGGCCGGGCAGGCAATACAGGCAGCGGCCGGGGTCGTCGTCGAAGGGGATGAAGATGATCGGGTTCAGCCGGCCCTGGCCGGGGTCGTGGATGGCGGCGAACATGGCCTCGAAACGGGCGATGTCCTCGGCGCTCAGCCCCCGGAAGCCGATCTGCCAGGCCTCGGCCAGGCCGCGGGTGGAGCCGGTGAGCTTGCCGGCGTCGGTGGCGGTGGTGCTGCGCCCGGCCACCAGGCTGCGCTGATAGGCGCTGAGGAAGGTGCGCGAGGGCGTGAAGGCCGGCCCCAGATGGACCAGGGAGGCGCGCAGGCAGCCGGCGGGATTCATGGGGTCGCGGATGATAAGCCGCCAGTGGCGGGCCTGGCCCTGGCAGCGGTGGACCAGGTGGGGCCGGGTCGGGGCCGGCTGGGCCGGGGCCGGGGGCGCGGCCGCGTCGTAGAGCTTGAGGCTGGCCAGGTCCAGGCGGTGCCCGGCCGGGCCGCCCATGAGCAGGACCAGCTCCCCGCCCAGGGGGAAGGCCCCGGCGTAGGGGGCCGTGGCCGAGGCGCCGCCTTCCAGGCTGAGATTCAGGCCGCCGCCGCCCCAGGTCAGGGTCAGGTCGTGGGGCTGGCCGGCCGCCCAGTCCAGGGTCATGCGGGCGACGTTCACCCCGTCGAAGCTGGCCAGGTGGCCGTGGCCGGGTTCGGCGTAGAAATAGAGCAGGCAGCGCCGTTGGCCGTTCTGGCTGACCAGGGGCTGGTAGGCCGAGCGGGTGGCCCCGTTCGCCTCGCCGGCCGTCACCACCTCGTGGGTGGCCGCCGGGCCTTCCTCCAACTGATTGAGGATGAAATAGACCACCCCGCCCGGCTCGGCCACCACCTGCACGTAGTCCGTGGACACCCCCGGCGTCCAGTTCTCTTTCTTGTAGCGCTGGTAATCCGGATCGGCCACGGGCGGATTCAGCCACACCGAGGCCCCGGAGGTGGCGGCCTGCAGGTTGCCCTGGCCGGCCGCGGCCCGCATCCAGACCGAGACGCTGTGCGGATTGGTGTCGCCCACCAGGCCGCCGAAGCGGGCATAGGCCCGGCTGGCCCCGCCGCTGTTGTCCAGCCGGTAGGCCCTGCCGCTGGAGCAGAGCCACTTAAGCCCAGCGGCCTGGAGCGCGGCCGAGTCGTCCACCACGCTCAGGCTGGCCGCCGCGTCGCCGTACTTGGTCATGTTGGTCAGGTCGAAGGGATTGGCGTTGTGGTTGGTGAACTTGTTGGTGGTCAAGGGCAGCGCGCTCCAGGCCGACTCCGGCGTCCAGCGCAACTGGAGCCGGCCCTGGTCCTGGGGGAAGCCGCCGGCCACGGCGGCCATCTCCCAGGCTCGCTCCCCGGCCAATTCGCCGCCTTCCGGGGCGGGATGGAAGACCAGGCCGGGCTCCAGGCTGAGCATGGCGTCGTCGCCCAGGTTGTGGTCCATGAGGACCAGCACCGGATCGGACACCGCCTGGCCGGCGTCCAGGGCCAGGCTCTCGGCCGCGCAGCCCTGGCTGACCCACTCGGTGTCGCGGTCGGCGTCGGTGAGCATGGCCGGCCCCTGGTTGCGGGTGGCCAGGATGGTCCAGGCGTCGCCCAGCAAAAAGTCCGGCCCCGCCCCGGACTGCCACTTGATCCGCACCCCGTCGGCCAGGTCCACGAAGGCGGAGCTGGTGGCCACCCCGGCCGCCTCCCAGCCGGCGGCGTCGCCCCGCCGCCAGCGGAAGCTGGCCTGGCCCACGCCCTGGCCGGCGGCCACCGAGTCGATCTCCACCACGAAGATCTGGTCCTGGGCCCCGGCGTGCTCACCGCCGGAAAGGGCCGTGGCCGTGCCCAGGGCGCGAGGCACCGGCGCGCCCACCATGCCCGGCCGGGCCGAGGACAGCCCCACCTGGCCGGGATCGGCGATCAGGTTCTGGTACAGGAAGCTGCACTGGCTCATGGTTGCCTCCCTGGCGGCCGGGCTCGCCGGCCCGGATTGGCCCTGAGCATGACAAGGGGGCCGGCGGCCGCCCAGCGCACGGGCGCAATAAACCTGGTCCCGGAGCCGGCTCCCCCGGCCGGCTCCCCCGGCGGGGACAGCGGCCCGACTTTGTGATAGGCTTTCCCGATGCAAGGAGGCTCCATGACCGCCAACCAGGGGCAGGCCACCGCCGTGGTCATCTACAGCACACCCGGCTGCGGGCGCTGCCAGGCCGCGGCCGAATTTTTCAGCAGCCTGGGGCATCCGGTGACCATCCTGGATGTGGCCAATGATTTCGGTGCCTTGCGCCGCATGGCCAGGATCAGCAACGGCGCGCGCACGGTGCCGGTCATCCAGTGGGGCCAGGTGGTCACGGTGGGCTTCGAGCCCGATTTCTGGCGCGAGAAGCTGGGGGCCGGAGCGTGAGCGACCTGTTCGACCCCACCCGCCCGCGGGTGGCCGTCACCCTGGGCGACCCGGCCGGAGTGGGGCCGGAGATCACGGCCAGGGTCTGCCTGGACCCGGAGGTGCTTTCGGCGGTGGAGCCGGTGGTGGTGGGCCGGCGCATGCTCCTGGCCGCCGGGGCCATGGCCTGCGGCCTGCCCATGCCGGCGGTGGAGGTGGTGGAGGCCGGCCTGGCCCAGGAGATCAAGCCCGGCCAGCCCAGCGCGCGCACCGGCCGCCAGGCCGGGGCCTTCATCGAAAAGGCCGTGGAGATGTGCGCCGGCGGCCGGGTCCAGGCCATGGCCACCGCGCCCATCAGCAAGGAGGCCTTGCAGGCCGCGGGCTACCCGGACACCGGCCACACCAGCCTGCTGGGCCGCCTGCTGGGCGCGCCCCGGCCGGTGATGATGCTGGCCGGCCAGAGCCTCAAGGTGGTGCTGGCCACCATCCACGTGGCCCTCAGGGAGGTGCCCGGCCTGCTCAGCCCGGAGGCCATCACCCACGCCGGCCTGGTGGCCGACCGGGACCTGCGCCGCTATTTCGGGCTGAAGAGCCCACGCCTGGCCGTGGCCGCCCTGAATCCCCACGCCGGCGAGAGCGGGCTTTTCGGCGACGAGGAGGCCCGGATCATCGCCCCGGCCGTCGCGGCCCTGGCCGCGGCCGGGGTCCAGGCCAGCGGACCCCACCCGCCCGACACCGTCTTCTGGCGGGCCGCCCGCGGCGAGTTCGACCTGGTGCTGTGCATGTACCACGACCAGGGCCTGATCCCGCTCAAGCTCCTGCACTTCGAGGACGGGGTCAACGTCACCCTGGGCCTGCCCATCATCCGCACCAGCGTGGACCACGGCACCGCCTACGACATCGCCGGCAAGGGCCGGGCCAACCCCCAGAGCCTCAAGGCCGCGGTGCTCATGGCCGGCCAGATGGCCCGCCTCCGCGCCCACGCCCCGGCCTGATCCGCTCCGCCCCCGCCGAGGCTGGATTTTGACCACCCAGGCCTGCTATAGCTGAAACAGCCCTTCCGCCCGACCAACGAGGCCCGGCCCGCGCCGGGCCGGGGGTGCGCGCATGGCCGAGACTCCCTTTCCCCGCGTGCTGGAATTCGTGCGCACGGTGGCGCCCTTCGACACCCTGGACGCCCAGGAGCTGGCGGCGGTGGTGGAGCAGATGGAGATCGCCTACCATCCCCGCGGCCAGGTGGTCATCCGCCGCGGCGGCGAGCCCAGCCGCTTCCTCTACATCATCCAGGCCGGCAGCGCCCGCATCTCGCTGCCCCAGGAGGGCGGCGAGGACGACCTGCTGGTGGACATCCGGGGCGAGGGCGAGACCTTCGGCGCCCTGAGCCTCTTGCAGGGCAACCAGGCCCTTTTCCAGGTCACCGCCCGCGAGGACCTGATCTGCTACCTGCTGCCGGCCGCGGCCTTCAAGGACCTGGTGGCCCGCCATCCCGCCTTCGAGCGCCACTTCAGCTTCGGCCTGGCCCGCAACCTGGAGGCGGTGCGCCGGGCCGCCGGCCGCGAGCTGCCCAGGGTCACCGGCATCGACGGCCTGACCCTGGACGCGGCGCTGATGCGCAGCCGGGTGGAGGAGGTGATGAGCCGCGACGCGCTCACCTGCCTGGCCGCCACCCCGGTCAAGGCCGCCGCCCATCTGATGACCGTGCGCCAGGTGGGCTCCATCGTGGTCACCGACCAGAGCGGCCACCCCATCGGCGTGCTCACCGACCACGACCTGCGCAGCAAGGTGCTGGCCCTGGGCCGCTCGGCCGACCGCCCGGTGCTGGAATTCATGAGCCAGCCGGTGCACACCATCGCCCCCGACGCCCACGCCTTCGAGGCCCTGTTGGCCATGAGCCGCCACGGCGTCCACCACCTGGCCGTGACCGAGGCCGAACGCCTGGTGGGCGTGATCTGCGACCACGACCTGCAGGGGCTCACCGGCTCCTCGCCGGTGGCGGTGGTGCGCGACATCGAGAAGGTGGAGAGCGTGGACGAACTGGTGGCGGTCCACCAGAAGATCGACCGGGTGCTGGAGACCCTGCTCAGGCTGGGCGGCTCGGCCGCCACCATGCTGGCCCTGGTCACCGAGTTCAACGACCGCCTGACCCTGAAGCTCCTGGGGCTCATCGAGGCCGAGATCGAGCACCAGGGCCTGGGCCGGCCGCCGGTGCCCTACGTGTGGATGGCGCTGGGCAGCGAGGGCCGGCGCGAGCAGACCCTGCGCACCGACCAGGACAACGCGCTGATCTTCGCCAACCTGCCGGCCGAGCGCGAGCCGGCGGTCAAGCAGTGGTTTTTGATGTTCGCCGAGCGGGTGGTGACCGGCCTGGAGCGCTGCGGCTTTCCCCGCTGCCCCGGCGAGGTGATGGCCAGCAACCCGCGCTGGTGCCAGACCGACGAGCAGTGGCAGCGGACCTTCGCCCGCTGGCTGGCCGATCCCAAGCCGCTGACCCTGCGCCTGGCCAGCATCTTCTTCGACTTCCGGGCCATCTACGCCGAGGCCGACTACATCGACTACCTGGCCGCCAGCCTCAAGGCCGGCCTGGAGGACAACCGCCTGTTTTTGCGCATGATGGCCAAGAACGCCCTCTACACCCGCCCGCCGCTGGGCTTTTTGCGCCAGTTCGTGGTGGACAAAAGCGGCGAGCACAAGAACAAGCTTAACCTGAAGCTCAGCGGCCTGACCCCCATCGTGGACGCGGCCAGGGTCATGGCCCTGGAGCTGGGCATCGGGGCGACCAACACCCTGGAGCGGCTCAAGGGGGTGGAGCGGGCCGGCCTATTGAAGCCGGCCCTGGCCGCCGACCTGCGCGAGGCCTTCGGGTTCATCACCCTGACCCGCATCGCCCAGCACCTGGAATCCCGCGCCCGGGGCGAGCTGCCCGACAACTTCGTCGACCCGGCCGCCCTCAACAGCCTCCAGCGCAAGATGCTAAAGGAGAGCTTCGGGGTCATCAGCCAGTTGCAGGACCTGGTGGAGCACCGCTACCAGACCTGGCTGGTGCCGGGCTAGGGTCTGTTGACACCAGCCGCTGGCTGGCCGGCAATCGCGGTTCACCATCGATATTTTCTTCGCAGAAGCGTCAGCCGCCCCAGCCGCCGGGGATGAGCCCGGCCACCACCAGGATGGTCAGCTCCTCCGCGCCGGTGTTGGTCAGCTCGTGATAGGCCCCGATGGGGATGTGGATGGCGTCGCCGGGGGCCACCTCGCGGGTCTCGTCGTCCACCCGCATCAGCCCCCGGCCGGTCTGGATGATGTATATCTCCTCCATGGGGTCCACGTGGCCGTCCAGGCGGTTGCCCGGCGGCAGGCTGGCGTGGGCCAGGAACATCAGGGTTTGCAGGTGGCGGCGGTCCAGCACCATGTGGGCCACCCCGCCATAGTGGGCGCGGTAGCGGGTGGCCCGCACTTCGGGGTGGTCCAGGTTGCGCACGATCACGGGGCCGTCCTCTCCAGTCCGGGCGGGCGGGCCTCAGCCCAGCTCATAGGTGGTGATGCCGAAGGTCCATTCCAGGGGCAGCGGGCGGGGTCCGCCCACGTACATGCGCGCGGTCTCGAAGACCAAATCCATGCCGGCCGCCTCGGCCATGGCCACCGCAGCCGGGTTGGGCTCCGGGGCGTCCAGTTGGACCGGCTGGCCAGGCGCGCAGGCCATCAGCCCCCGGAAGATGGCCCGGCCCTGCTCCGGGGTCTGGGCGAAAAGCGGCCCGATCTTGAATCCCGCCCGGCAGGGGCGGATGACGCCATAGCCGGTCAGGCGGCCGCCATGGCGCACGGCCAGGCCCCGGCGCCCCGGTTGGCCGATCCAGGCCCGCAGGAAATCCGGCCGGGGGGACAGGAAACAGCGCGTGTCCAGGGCCAGGAGCTCGTCCCAGGCCACCTGGGCCAGGTCGATCAGCCCGGCCGGGGCCTCGCCGCCGCCCAGGCCCGCGTAACGCCGGTTGCGGTGGGCGTAGACCGCGCCGGACTGGACGCGGTAGTTCTCCTGCTGGGCCACCACGCCGTCCAGGCCGATGCAATCGCCGGCCGCGTGGGCCATGGCCGCCTCGGTCATGGCCCGGCCCAGGCCCCGGCCCCGGTGCCCGGCCTGCACCAAAAACAGCCCGGCGAAGGCGAAACCGCCCTGATAGCGCACCATGGCCAGGCTGCCCACCAGCCGGCCGTCCAGCTCGGCCCCGAAAAACCCTTGGGGGTCCTGGGCCCAGAAGCACGGGGCGTCGTGGAGGCCGGGGTTCCAGCCCTCGGCCGCAGCCCAATCCAGGACCGTGTCCAGCTCGCCGCGGGTCAGGCGGCGCACCGTGAAATCCCGCATCGGGCTCATGCCTCCCCGCCGGCGCCGGTGCGCCAGGCCCAGGTCTCGGCGATGCCGCGGGCCAGGTCGTACTCCGGCCGCCAGCCCAGCTCGGCCGCCGCCCGGCGGCAGTCCAGGGCCGAGCGCAACAGGTCGCCGGGGCGGAACGGCCCCAGGCGGTGGCCCAGGCTCTGGCCGGCGGCGGCCTGTATGCGCCGCCACACCTCCAGGGTGCTGGTGGCCAGCCCGGTGCCCAGGTTGTAGGCCCCGGCCCCGGCCGTGAGCGCCAGGAGGTTGGCCCGCGCGCAGTCCTTCACGTAGACGTAGTCGCGCAGGCAGCCCTCCGGCAGGTCCGGGGGGCAATAGATGGTGGGCTCGCGGCGCGCCAGCAGGGCGTCCATGAAGATGGCCACCACCCCGGCCTCGCCGTGGGGAATCTGGCGGGGGCCGTAGACGTTGCTGTAGCGCAGGGTGACGGTGCTGAGCCCCCGACAGCGGGCGTAATAGTCCAGGTATTGCTCGCCGCAGAGCTTGCTCACCGCGTAGGGGGCCAGGGGGCGCAGGGGGTGGTCCTCGGCCACCGGGATGGCCTGGGGCTCGCCATAGACCGCGCCGCCGCTGCTGACGAAGATGAAGCGCCGCGCGCCCCAGGCGCGGGCGCACTCCAGCATGTTCAGGGTGCCCACCACGTTGACCTGGGCGTCGGTCAGGGGATCCTTGACCGATTCGGGCACCGATATCTGGGCCGCGTGATGGCTGACGGCCTCGATGCCGCGTCCGGCCAGGCTCTTGGCCAGCCCCGGCTCGCGCACATCGGCTACAACGAGCTCCACGCCGGGCGGAAGATTCTCGCGCCTGCCGCCGGAGAGGTCGTCCAGGACCAGCGCCTCGTGCCCGGCCGCCAGCAGCGCCCGCACCACGTGGCTGCCGATGAAGCCGGCCCCGCCCGTGACCAACACCCGCATGCCGTCCTCCCTGCTGGATAGGCCCATAGTCACGCTCAAGCCCCAGATTCTAGCACACCCCGGCCGGGGCTTGGCCTATCTTGGGGCCATGGCCGCGCCGCTCGTCATGCTGGGGGTGATCCACCGCGACCCGGAGGGGGCCGAGCGGCTGGCCCTGGCCCTGGCCGGGCGGGAGTGGGGGCTCGTCTCGGTGGAGGTGAGCCCCTTCGCCCTGGCCTGGCGGCGGCGGCGGGGGCCGGAGCTCCTGGCCCGCCTGGCCGCCAACCTGCCGGCCGCGGCCAGGGCCGCCGGCCTGAGCCCGGCCGAGGCCGCGGCCCACCCCGGCCCGGCCTGGCTGCGGGCCTACCTGGAGCCGCCCTACGAGTGGACGGTCAGCCGGCGTCTGGCGGCGGCGCGGGGCGCGCCCTGCGTGGCGCTGGATTTCTCGGCGCTCTCGCGGCGGCTGCTGGCCGGGGCCGACGAGCTGGTCGGCCCGGCCAACCTGGCTCGGCTGCTGTCGGCCCCCGTCCCGGCCGGGGCCGGGCTGGAGCGCAGAAGGGCGGCGGACCTGATGGCCGGGCGGGGGGGCTGGCCGCGGCCCCCGGCCCCGGAGCCCGCGCGCGAGGCCGGCCTGGCCCGGCGGATCGCCCGCCTGGCCGCGGCCGCCGCCCGCCGGGGCCGGGGCGGGCTCGTGCACGTGGGCGGCTGGCAGCACCTGCTCTCCGGCCAGGACCCGCCCGCCCTGGCCGATCGGTTGGGGGCGGCGGGGCAGGACCGGGTTTTGATTTGACCCCCGCGCTGGTCATTCTGGCCTGTGCCTGGCGCGTGGTCGGCCTGGCGGCGGCGTTCAGCCCCGGCGGCTCCGGCGGCGGTCCCGCGCGGCCAGGACCAGGCCGGGGGCCAGGCCCAGGAGCCAGAGCAGGCGGGCCTTGGAGTTGGTCAGCTCCCGCCATTGCCGGCCCGGGCCCAGGCCCAAGGCGGCGGCGAAGCGGGCGTAGTTGACCGCCGCGCGCAGGAAATGGGCCGGGTTGTGGGGCAGCCAGGCGATTTCCAGGTTCAGGGTCTGGCGGTGCCAGAGCATCAGGCCGACCCAGTGCCCGGCCGGCGCGCCGGAGCGGGTCAGGCTGTCCGCCTCGCCCCGGTGGTAGATCCGCAGGGGCTCGTCCACGAAGCGGGTCAGGTGGCGGCTGGCGATGGGAGACCAGACGAGGTCTTCGGGCACGAAGCGCGCGCCGGGCGGCTCCGGGGCGGGATGGGCGCGCACCAGCTCGGTGCGGGTGAAGCCCCACAGCTCGCCCCGCACCCGCCAGCGGTGGCGCAGTTCGTGGGCGCTGACGTCCATCAGCGGCCGGGGCAGGTGGCCGCCCACCGGCCGGCCGTGCTGGTCCAGGCAGCGGGCGGTGACTCCGGCGAAGCGCCCGCGCTCCGGCCGGGGGATGGCCAGCCAGTGCTGGGCCAGGCGCTCCAGGGCCTGGGGCAGGCAGGCGTCGTCGGAATCCAGGGTGAGGAAGAGCTCGCCCCTGGCCTCGGCCGCGCCCCGGTTGGCGGCGGCGTGCTTGCCCCGGTTTTCCTGGCGGATGTAGCGAATGGGAAAGCTGGAGTCGGCCTGCCAGCCGGCCACCAGTTCGGCGGTGCCGTCGCTGGAGCCGTCGTCGACGATGAGCCATTCGAAATCGCGCAAGGTCTGGGCGGCCAGGCTGTCGCGCACCCGGCCCAGGGTGTGGCCGCGGTTGTAGGTCGGGGTGAAAACCGTGAACAGGGGCGGTGGTTGGGCAGACATGGACTCCCCCAGTCGGCGGCCTGGTGATGACGGCATCCCATAGGTGATAGCCCTTCGGGCCGCCGCCGGTCAAGCCGAGCCTACTTATGGGGCTCCTTGGGTTCGGCGCAGGCGCGCGCGAGGTCCACGATGCGCTGGCGGCCGGGATAGGGCATGGTCTCGTAGCGCACCAGGCGGAAGAAGCGGTTGGTCACCCCGGCCAGGCGGCGCACCTGATCCAGGATGGCTTCCAGGCGGCCGCGGGGGCCGGCCAGGTCGGGCCGGCCTTCCAGCTCGGCGGCCAGCATCTCGCATTGGCTGAACAGGGCCTGCAAGGGCTGGTTGAGCTCGTGGCAGGCGGCCCCGGCCATGGCGCGGGCGGCCTGGAGCCGGGTGTGATGCAGGTCCAGGCCGGGCGGGGCGGCCTCGGCCTCGGACCAGAGCAGGGCCCGGGCCGGGGCGGCCTCGGCCTGGTGCAGCTTCAGCGGCGGGCAGATGAGCAGATACGGCCCCGGCTCCGGCCCGGCCAGGTTCAGGCCCTCCAGGATCAGGACGTCGGCCCCTAGTAGCAGGCGGTGGACCGGATAACCGGGGGCGTGGGGCGGTTCCACGCTGGGGGCGTCGACGCCCACCAGGGGCGCGTCCAGCTCCAGGCAGCGCCGGGCCAGCGCCGGGCTCAGGTGCGCGTAGTCGTCGCGCCAGCGTCCGGCGGCGGCCAAGCCCTGGCCGGAGTTGGCGGTCTTGAACAGCAGCGCGCGGCCATGGGCCTCCGGCGGCAGGTTCTCCAGGGCCTCCGGCCCCAGCGCCGGGCCGCCCGGCGCCTCCACCAGCCAGGCCGGCGTCAGGAAGCGCTCCGGCGGATAGGAGTCCAGGCTCCTGCCGCCGGCCAGGAAATGGGCCGGGGCGTCCAGGTGGGTGCCGGCGTGGGCGCCCAGGGAAAGCTCCGAGAGGTCGCAGGCGTCGCCCCGGGCCAGGGCGGCGGCCAGGCGGCGGCGGTAGGGCGGGTCGCCGGGATAGACGGCCTCCTCCGCGCCCAGGCTCAGGCTGATGTCCCACAGCGGTCCGGCCAAGCCAGCCTCCCCGCGCAAGTCCGCCCCCGTCGGGGGCTTTTGCGCCGAACTCCAATCATGCAACGCCCCCGCCGGCCTTGTCCAGCCCCCGGCCGCCGGCGATGTCGTGCAATCGTCTAGCCCCCGTAACCCTGCTGTCACAACCCGGCAATACCCTGCAGGTGAACCCCGGCGGGGGATGCGCGCCAAAACCATTTCACAATGCCCAAATAGCGGAGGAAAGAAAAAATGAAGCGTTTTTCCAAGATGTTGAGCGTGGCGGCCGGCCTGGGCCTGCTGGCGGCCGGCCTGGCCGCTCCGGCGGCGGCCGAGGACATCGTCATCACCGGCTCCACCACCGTGCTGCCCATCGCCCAGAAAGCGGCCGAGGTCTACATGGGCAAGAACCCCAGCGTGAGGATCAGCGTGGCCGGCACCGGCAGCGGCGACGGCATCAAGGCCATCATCGACGGCACCGCCGACATCGGCAATTCCAGCCGCGACATGAAAGGCAAAGAGGAGGAGTTGGCCCAGTCCAAGGGCGTCAAGCCCGTGCGCCACGTGGTGGCCCTGGACTGCATCGTGCCGGTGGTCCATCCCTCCAACCCGGTCAAAGACCTGAGCCTCATGCAGCTCAAGCAGATCTACACCGGCAAGATCAAGAACTGGAAGGAGGTCGGCGGCGAGGACAAGACCATCGTGGTGGTCAGCCGCGACTCCAGCTCCGGCACCTTCGAGGTGTGGAACGAGATGGTGCTGATGAAGGAGCGGGTGCGCCCCGACGCCCAGCTCCAGGCCAGCAACGGCGCCGTGGCCCAGGCCGTGGCCGGCAACAAGAACGCCCTCGGCTACGTGGGCATCGGCTACCTCAACCCGGACATCAAGGCCCTGACCGTGGGCGGCGTGGCCGCCAGCGCCGAGACGGCCAAGAGCAAGGCCTACCCGGTGGCCCGCGGCCTGAACATGTACACCAACGGCACCCCCAAGGGCGCGGTGAAGGACTTCATCGACTTCGTGCTGGGCGCCGAGGGCCAGCAGATGGTGAAGAAGGAAAAGTTCGTGCCCGTCAACTAGCCGCCCCCCGGCCGCGCCGCCGGGCGGGCTGGTCCCGGCGGCCGGCTTCTGACACCCAAGAAAAAGGAGAAAGGCAATCATGATTTTCGGCAAGAGACTGGCCGCCCTCGTCGTGGGCGGCGCCCTGGCCCTGGGCGTGGCGTGCCCCGCCGCCGCGGCCACCCAGGCCGAGCTGGAGCGCAAGATCCAGATGCTGGAGCAGAGCCTGGGCGAGCTGAAAGGCCAACTGGGCCAGGTGCAGGCCACCCAGCAGCAGCAGGTCGAGCAGGTGGCGGTGGTGGCCGAAAAAGCCGCCACGGCCAAGATGCCGTCCTGGCTGGAGCGCATCAGCCTCTTTGGCGACCTGCGCCTGCGCATGGAGCACAAGGTCACCGACGACTTCAACGGCAAGTCCACCGACGACCGCACCCGCTGGCGCTACCGCCTGCGCTTCGGCGCCCGCAGCCAGATCCACGAGGATTTGCAGGTGGGCCTGCGCATGGCCAGCGGCTCCGACGACGACCCCACCAGCACCAACGAGACCATGACCAACTGGTTCAGCGAGAAGAGCTGGGGCATCGACATGGTCTGGGCCTCCTGGACCCCCGGCGCGCTGCCCGACAAGTTCCTCAACCTGACCGCGGGCAAGGTGGCCAACCCCTACAAGACCACCAACATCATCTGGGACAGCGACGTGAACCCTGAGGGCGTCTTCGCCAACTTGACCTTCAACAAGAAGGGCGCGCTCAAGCCCTTCATCACCCTGGGCGCCTTCTCGGTCAAGGAGCAGGCCAGCGACAACCCCGGCGACGCCTACCTCTACGCCCCCCAGGTCGGCTTGCTGTGGAAGCAGGGCGCCTGCGACCTGACCCTGGCGGCCAGCTACTACGACTGGAGCAAGTACGAGAAGGTCGGCAACTTCCCCACCAGCCTGCGCGGCAACGTGAAGCTGGCCAACGGCGAGCTGCCCAAGTTCAAGGTGTGGGACGTCTACGGCAAGTACGCCCACAAGTTCGGCAAGGTCAAGGCCAGCGTCTGGGGCCACTACATCAAGAACAGCGAGGACGACTCCACCGGCGCGGCCAGCGGCAAGGACTCCGGTTACGACCTCGGCGCCGGCCTGGACTACGGCCCCTTCGGCCTGACCTTCGACTACAAGGTCATCGAGGCCAACGCCACCCCCGGCTACTTCAGCGACAGCGACTTCAACCACAACAACCGCAAGGGCTTCGTGGTCAGCGGCAAGTACAAGATCTTCGACTACACCGAGGCCGTGCTGACCTGGTACCACTCCAAGCCTGAGGACGACAAGCTCAGCGGCGCCAGCGCCGATTTCGACATGATCCACGCGGACTTGGTCTTCAAGTTCTAGGTCTGCGCCCTCTCGCCGCGCCCGCCCGGTCCGCCGGGCGGGCGTTTTTTGTCACCCATTTGTAACCTGGCCGCCCCCAGGCGGTCATACGCCACCCCTAGAATTGCGGCCGGGAACGTGTTGAAATAAATTAGAGCATGACAACCGCGGTTTCGGGACGGCTCCTGCCGGCCCCGTCCCGGCCGAAGGAAATCAGATGCAGCCGCTGAGCCAAGCCGAACGCGTGGGCGTCAAACCGGTCGGCGCGGCGCCCGGACCCAGGCCGGCCACGGCCCAGGCCAGGCGGCCGGCCCCTCGCCTGGGTCGGAGCCGCCGCCGCGACCGCGAGAGCTGGATACGCATCGTCTTCACCGCCGCCGGGCTGTTCTCGGTGGTGGTGATGTCGCTGATCGTGCTCTTCCTGTTCCGGGAGGGCGTGCACCTGTTCGCCACCATCTCGGTCTCCGATTTCCTTTTCGGCACCGCTTGGTACCCCACCTACGACCCGGCCGACTTCGGCATCGCGCCGCTCATCGTGGGATCCCTGGCCGTCACCCTCATCAGCAGCGCCATCGCGGTCCCCCTGGGGGTGCTGGCCGCCCTCTACCTGGCCGAGGTGGCCACCCCGCGGGTGCGCGAGTGGGTCAAGCCCGGCGTGGAGCTCTTGGCCAGCCTGCCCTCGGTGGTGTTGGGATTCGTGGGCATGGTGGTCATCGCCCCCCATCTCCAGGAGCTGCTGGACATCCCCACCGGCCTCAACATCTTCAACGCCTCCTTGATGCTGGCCCTGATGGCCATCCCCACCATCACCTCCATCAGCGAGGACGCGCTCTACGCCGTGCCCCGCGACCTGATGGAGGCCTCCCTGGCCCTGGGGGCCACCCGCTGGGAGACCCTGACCAGGGTGCAGATGCCGGGGGCGCTTTCGGGCATCGGCACCGCGGTGATCCTGGGCATGAGCCGGGCCATGGGCGAGACCATGGTGGTCTTGATGGTGGCCGGCGGCGCGGCCCAGATACCCATGAGCGTCTTCGACTCGGTGCGCCCCCTGCCCGCCACCATCGCCGCCGAGATGGGCGAGACGCCCTTCGGCTCCGAGCACTACTACGCGCTCTTCGCCATCGGCATCGTGCTCTTTCTGCTCACCCTGGGTTTCAACCTGGTGGCGGCCTGGATCAGCCAGCGCTTCCAGCAAAAAGGGGCCGCCACCCTATGAACTGGTATTCGCTCCAGGCCCGCAAGCTGCGCGAGGCCCTGGCCTTCATGCTCTTCCGCCTGGCCATGCTCGTGGTGCTGGCGGCCCTGGGCGGCATCCTGGTCTTCGTCTTCTACCAGGGCGCGGCCGCGGTGGGCTGGGAGTTCCTCACCGAACCGCCCCGGAACTCCATGACCCAGGGCGGCATCTTCCCGGCCATCGTCGGCACCATCTACCTGACCCTGGGGGCCATCCTGGTGGCCCTGCCCCTGGGCCTGGCGGCCAGCATCTACCTGAGCGAGTACGCCACCGAGGGCCGGGTGCTCAAGGTGGTGCGCCTGGGCATCCAGAACCTGGCCGGGGTGCCCTCGGTGGTCTTCGGCCTGTTCGGCCTGGGGCTCTTTGTGGTCTTCTTCGGCATGGGGGTCAGCATCCTGGCCGGCTCGCTCACCCTGGGGCTCTTGATCCTGCCCACGGTGATCGGGGCCAGCGAGGAGGCGCTCAGGCAAGTGCCCAGCACCTTCCGCGAGGCCTCGCTGGCCCTGGGGGCCACCCGCTGGCAGACCATCCGCAAGGTGGTGCTGCCCGCCGCCCTGCCCGGCATCCTCACCGGCAGCATCCTGGGCATCGGCCGCGCCGCCGGCGAGACCGCGCCCATCATGTTCACCGCCGCCACCTTCTACACCCTGCACCTGCCCGACAGCGTGTTCAGCCAGGTCATGGCCCTGCCCTATCACATCTACGTGCTGGCCACCGCCGGCACCCACATCAGCCAGACCCGCCCCCTGCAATACGGCACCGTGCTGGTGCTCATCAGCCTGGTGCTGGGGCTATCGCTCCTGGCCATCATCATCCGCACGCGCATGCGCAGGACCAAAAAATGGTAGACGCCAACCAGCCCATCATCCAAGTCGCGGACCTCAACTTCTATTACGGCGACAGCCAGGCGCTGTCGGCCATCGAAATGCGCGTCCTGCGCAATCAGGTGACGGCGCTGATCGGCCCCTCCGGCTGCGGCAAGTCCACCTTCCTGCGCCTGCTGAACCGCATGAACGACCTCATCGCCGGCACCCGCGTGGAGGGCAGGGTGCTCTTCGACGGGGTGGACCTCTACGGCGACGAGGTGGACCCGGTGCAGGTGCGCCGGCGCATCGGCATGGTTTTCCAGAAGCCCAACCCCTTTCCCAAATCCATCTACAACAACGTGGCCTACGGTCCCCGCTTGCACGGGGTGCGCAACCATGCCAAGTTGGACGAGATCGTGGAGCGCTCGCTCAAGGCCGCGGCCATCTGGGAGGAGGTGAAGGATATCCTGCACCAGTCGGCCCTGGGGCTCAGCGGCGGCCAGCAGCAGCGGCTGTGCATCGCCCGCGCCATCGCCATGGAGCCGGAGGTGTTGTTGATGGACGAGCCCACCAGCGCCCTGGACCCCATCGCCACCGCCCGCATCGAGGAGCTGGTCAAGGAGCTGAAGCAGAACTACACGGTCATCATCGTGACCCACAACATGCAGCAGGCCGCCCGCGTCTCGGACGAAACCGCCTTTTTCTACATGGGCCGCCTGGTGGAGATGGGCCCGACCGAGGAGATATTCACCCGACCGCGCAAAGAGCAGACCGAGCACTACATCACCGGACGCTTCGGCTAGGCTCCCGGCCCGCCCGAACCGCGATCACAGCAAACGCGTCATGCGAGGATGACCGTCGCAATGAACAGCATCAGCCATTTTCACCGCCAGATGCAGTCGGTCAAGGAAGACCTGCTGGGCATGGCCGGCTTGGTGGAGGAGGCCATCCACGACGCCACCGCCGCCCTGGCCCGCCGCGACCTGGAGCTGGCCCGGGCCGTGGTGCGCGGCGACCGCCGCATCGACCTGACCCAGAACAGCATCGAGGAGCGCTGCATCACCCTGCTGGCCACCCAGCAGCCGGTGGCCAGCGACCTGCGCTTTCTGGCCGCGGTCATCAAGATCTGCGCCTACCTGGAGCGCATGGGCGACCAGGCCGTGAACCTGGCCCAGCGCGCCATGGCCATGGAGGAGCTGACCGAGATGGAGGCTCCCGGCACCCTGCTGCACATGGCCGACATCGCCCGCGAGATGACCCGCGACTGTCTGGACGCCTTCGTGCAGGAGAGCGTGCGCCTGGCCACCCACGTCCTGCGCCGCGACGACGATCTGGACGCCCTGAACCGCAACTTTTTGGAGGAGATGATCGCCTGGATGACCGCCGAGCGCCGCCTGATCCGGCGCGGGGTCGAGCTCATCCTGGCCAGCCGCCACCTGGAGCGCATCGGCGACGAGGCCACCAACATCGCCGAGGAGGTCGTCTTCCTGGTGGAGGGGCGCATCATCCGCCACCAGGGTCCGGCCGAGACCGGCGCGGGCGCGCCCGCCTGAGCCGGCTCCACCTTTCACCGCAACGCAACCCCCGCGCCACGCACCCGTAACCGCCGCCGGTTAGGCTTGCACTGGACCGGCGGCGGAGACTTGTCATCCCGCCTTGCCATCTGGCAACAGCCGCCGCCCAAACACAGGCCACCGCCGCGCCGCTGGCGAGGGCGGCCGGCAGCGGGAGACATCGTGAAACTGAGCCTGAAACTGTCGTCCAAGATGCAGCTGGCCTTCGGCCTGCTCACCCTGCTCACCCTGGCCCTGGGCGGCCTGACCATCTGGCAGATGCGCGCGGTGCAGTCGCTGCAGGAGCGCCTGGACGGAGCCTACGCGCCCCAGGTGGAAGTGGCCAGCCACCTGCACCGCTATTGGATGGAGTGCATCTACGACATGCGCGGTTTCGCCATGAGCGGCAGCGATGAGCTGTTGGCCAAGGGGCTGGCCGCCCTGGACCGGGTGGAAGCCCACGCCGCCGAGGCGTTGGAGCTGGGCGCGGCCAGCGCGGATCTGGCCGGCCTGAAAGAGGCCGGCCAGCGGATCAAGGCCCTGGCCGCCGACTACCGCCGGATGATCGAGGAGACCAGGGCCAAGAGCCAGGAGAACCGCGACTACCGGAGCCTGATGAACGCGGCCCAGACCAGCTTCGTCCAAAGCGCCCACGCCTTCCTGGCCGACCAGGCCCAGGCCCTGGCCCAGGACATCGCCCAGGGGGCCGAGACCAGGCAACTGGCTTGGCGCCAGCAGCGCGTCGCCCTGATGAACACAATCATCCAGGCCGGCAACGGGGCCTGGCTCAACAGCCAGCGGGCCATCACCGCCCGCGACCAGGCGCTGATGGCCTCGGTGGAAAAGGACTTGGCCGCCATGCGCGCGAGCTTCGACGAGATGGTCAGCCTGTGCCGGTTCGAACCGGCCCTGATGGCCAAGGTGGCCGCCAGCCGCTCCTCGGCCGAGCAGTACCAGGCCCTCCTGGCCGCCTGGGCCGAAAACTGGCTGGCCCTGGAGAAGCTGCGCGGAGAGCGCGAAGCCCTGGCCCAGGATCTGATCGGCATCACGGTGGCCGCCAGCGAGCAGGGGCTCAAGGACATCGTCCACCTGGCCGCCGAGGCCAACGCCGCCCTGGGCCGGGCGGAGCGCATGGTGGGCGGAGGCCTGGCCGCCGCCCTGGCGCTGGGTCTCGCGCTCAGCCTGGTGCTTAGCCGCAGCCTGGCCCGGCCCCTGCGGCGGGTGATCCAGGGCCTGGAGCTGGGGGCGCGACAGGTGGCCGCGGCCTCCGGCGAGCTGTCCGCGGCCAGCCTGGGCCTGAGCGAGGGGGCCAGCGAACAGGCCACCAGCCTGGAAGAGACCGCCGCCGCCCTGGAGCAGATGGCGGCCATGACCCGCACCAACGCCGAGCACGCCCAGATGGCCGACAGCCTGGCCAGGGAGGCCGGCCGCCGGATGGCGGAGGCCCGCGCCGTCATGGTCCGCCTGGACCAGGCCATGGGCCAGATCGAGCAAGCCGGCCGGCAAACCGGGAAGATCGTCAAGACCATCGACGAGATCGCCTTCCAGACCAACCTGCTGGCCCTGAACGCGGCCGTGGAGGCGGCCCGGGCCGGGGCGGCCGGGGCCGGCTTCGCGGTGGTGGCCGACGAGGTGCGCCGCCTGGCCCTCAACAGCGCCGAGGCGGCCAGGGACACCGCCCAATTGATCCAGGACACCCTGGCCAAGGTGGCGGAGGGCGGCGAGCTGATGGCCGCCACCGGCCGCTCCTTCGAGCAGGTGGAGGCTGGCAACCAGCGCCTGGGCGAACTGGTGGCCGAGATCGCCGCCGCCAGCCGCGAGCAGGCCCAGGGCATCGAACAGGTGAACCAGGCCGCCAACGACATGGACCGGGTGACCCAGCGCAACGCGGCCGGGGCCGAGGAGACCGCCGCCGCCAGCCACCAACTCCAGGCCCAGGCCGGCCGTTTCGACGAACACGTCGCGCAGTTGCGCGCCCTGGTGGAGGGTTCGGACCGGGGCCGGCGGCGGCCCCCCGCGGCCGTGCCCCAGGATCCGCTGGCCCCGCCCCTGGCCGCCAGGGCGGCCTCCCATCTCCCCATACCCGCCCCCCAGCCGGCGCGCGGCCCGCGCCCGGCCCCCGCCGCCAACGTCCTCCCCGCCTCCGGCGACGACGACTGGACCGACCTGCCCGCAGCGGCCTGACACGCCCCCCCCGCGCCAGGCCTCTCCCCACCCCCGCCGGCCGCTCCCCCCAGCGGCCGGCGGGGGCCTTTTCGGCTAGATATTGACGCCTTAGTAATACCATGTAATACTAATACAAACACCAGCGGGAGGCGGCAATGAACAAGGGCAAGCCGGAGGTCATCAGCTTCAAGGCCGAGCCGTCGCTGCTCCGGGCCATGGAGCACATACCCAACCGCAGCGAGTTCATCCGCAACGCCGTCCTGGCCGCCCTGGACGGCGTCTGCCCGCTCTGCCAGGGCACCGGCATCCTGACCCCGGACCAGAAGATCCACTGGGAGGCCTTCGCCCGCCACCACCAGCTTGAGCGCTGCGGGCAGTGCCAGGCCCTGCACATCGTCTGCGACCAGGGCGGCCAGGCGGGCCGCGCCCGGCCAGGGCTGCACGACTAGAGACATCCGAATCGGAGGGGTTCCTCATGCGCGCGTCGAAACTCATCCTGGCGCTCCTGGCGCTGGCCAGCCTGGCCGCGCCCGTGGCTCCGCCCCCGGCCCAGGCCCTGGAGCTGGCCGCCGGGGTGCCGCCGGTGGCCTGGCTGGTGGGGCGGGTGGCCGGACCGGAGGCGACGGTGCAGATACTCTCCGGACCGGGGCAGAATCCCCACACCTTCGAGCCCACGCCCAAGCAGGTGGCCGGCCTCAGCCGGGCCGCGGCCTATTTCTCCGTGGGGCTGCCCTTCGAGGAAAAGGTCCTGGCCAAGCTCAAGGCCGCCAACCCCGGCCTGAGGGTCGTCGACCTCACCGCCGGCCTGGACCTGCTGCCCGAACCGGCCGAGCCCGGCCACGGCCACGGACCTGGCAAGGCCGCCAAGGGCCACGGCCACGCCAAGCCCCAAGCCGGGGGTCACGCCCACGACGAGGGCGAGATGGACCCCCACGTCTGGCTGAGCCCCCGCCTGTGCCAGGCCATGGCCCGCGCCGTCGCCACCGGCCTGAGCGAGCTGGACCCGGCCCGCGCCCCGGCCTACGCCGCCAACCTGGCCGGGTTGTTGGCCGACCTGCAGGGCGTGGACGCGCGGCTCGGCGGCCTGCTGGCCCCGCTCAAGGGCCAGGAATTCTTGGTCTACCATCCGGCCTTCGGCTATTTCGGCCGCGACTACGGCCTCAGGCAGGTGGCGGTGGAGACCGGCGGCCGCGAGCCCGGCCCCAAGCGCCTGGCCGGGCTGATAGCGCGGGCCAAGGCGCGCAAGATCAAGGTGATCTTCGTGCAGCCCCAGTTTCCCCAAAAGACCGCCGAGCAGGTGGCCCGCGAGATCGGCGGGGCGGTGGCGGCCCTGGACGACCTGGCCGCCGACCCCTTGGCCAACTGGGAGCGCATGGCCCAGGCCCTGACCCAGGGGTTGGCCGGGGCGGGCCGGCCTTGAGCCTGGCCGTGGAGATGCACGGCCTGGCCTTCGCCTACAACGGCCAGGCCGTGCTGGAGAACGTGGACCTGGCCGTCCCGGAGCTGGCCTTCGCCGCGGTGGTGGGGCCCAACGGCGGCGGCAAGACCACCCTGCTCAAGCTGATGCTGGGGCTCATCGCCCCCCAGGCCGGCTGGGTGCGGGTGCTGGGCGGCCGGCCGGAGGCGGCCCGCCGCCAGGTGGGCTACATGCCCCAGCACAGCCAGGTGGACCCGAACTTCCCGGTCACGGTGCTGGACGTGGTGCTCATGGGCCGCCTGGGCGGCGGCGGGGGCTGGCTTTTCTGGAGCCGCGCCGCCCGGCGCGCGGCCCGCGAGGCCCTGGAGCGGGTGGGGCTATCCGGCCTGGAGCGGCGACCCTTCCACGACCTTTCCGGCGGCCAGCGCCAGCGGGTGCTCATCGCCCGCGCCCTGGCCGGCCGTCCCCGCCTGTTGCTCATGGACGAGCCCACCGCCAACGTGGACGCCGCCGCCGAGCACGAGGTCTTCGAGCTGTTGAAAGAGCTCAACCGCGAGGCCACCGTGATCGTGGTCTCCCACGACATCGGCTTCGTCAGCCCCTATGTGGGCCAGGTCATCTGCGTCAACCGCCGGGTGGTCAGCCACCCCACCTGCGAGGTCACCGGCGAGGTCATCGCCCAGATCTACGGCCGCGAGGTGCTCATGGTGCGCCACGACCACGCGGGATCCTGCCGCCATGACTGAGTTCGCCGCCGCCCTGGCCGTCCACGGCTTCTTGCAATACGCCCTCTGGGCGGGGCTTCTCTCCAGCCTGGCCTGCGGGGTGGTGGGGGCCTACGTGGTCAGCCGGCGCATCTCCTACCTGGCCGGGGCCATCGCCCACAGCGTGCTGGCCGGCCTGGGCGCGGCCCGCTGGCTCCAGGTGACCCAGGGCTGGGACTGGTGCCAACCGCTATTGGGCGCGGTGGCCGCCGCGCTCATCGCCGCCGCGGTCATCGGCTGGGTGAACCTGCGCGCCCGCCAGCGCGAGGACACCATCATCGGCGCGGTCTGGGCGGTGGGCATGGCCCTGGGGGTCATCTTCATGGCCGCCACCCCCGGCTACGGGGTGGACCTGATGGCCTACCTCTTTGGCAACATCCTCATGGTCAGCCCGGCCGACCTCTGGCTAATGGCGGGGCTGGACCTGGTGGTGGTGGCGGTGGGCCTGGGCTGCCAGCGCCAGCTTTTGGCCGTCTGCTTCGACGCCGAGTTCGCCCGCCTGCGCGGCCTGGCCGTGGACCGCTACTACCTGTTGCTGCTGGCCATGACCGCGCTCACGGTGGTCATCCTCTCCACCGTGGTGGGGCTGGTCATGGTCATCGCGCTCCTGACCCTGCCGGCGGCGGTGGCCGGCCAGTTCTGCCGCCGCCTGGGGCCGATCATGGCCCTGGCCGTGGCGCTCTCGGCCGCCTTCACCAGCGCCGGCCTGGCGCTTTCCTATGGCCCGGACCTGCCCGCCGGCGCGGTCATCATCCTCTTGGCCGGCGGGGTCTACCTGGCGCTGACCGCCCTGAACTGGCTGCGCGGCCGCGGCCGCCGGGCCTGAGGGCGGACGCGCGCCGGCCGCGGGACATTACCCGCCAGTAGGTTCCTGGTTACGATCCGGCCGCGAAACCACCCACAGGTACGCCCAGACGGCGCTCGCCTAGACTGAACGGTCTAACTATTCGATAAAAAGCCGTAATTATCCGGCGGGCCTTGGCATCCCCCTTGCTCTACAAAAAAGTAATCCGGCCGGCGCCGGTCCGGTCCGCATAGCCGCAAGGAGGCCCGCCATGTTCAACTACCACCGGTTCATACATCGACCCCTGCGCGTGATGACCAAGGACCACTGGGACCTGACCGCCAACCTGCCCGAACCCCGCTGGGGCCGCCTGCGCGGGATCATCGGCCTGGTCAACCTGCTTTTCGCCAAGCTTCAGACCATCGTGGTCAAGATCGCCGGCGCGGCGGTGGGCCTGGGCCGGGTGGCTCCGGAGCTGTCGGCCATGGCCCAGGGCCTGCAAGCCGGCGCCCGCCAGCAGGCCCAACGCGCCGGCGACATCGCCCAGGCCGGCCGCGAGCTGGAAACCAGCGTGCACGCCATCGCCGAGAGCAGCCAGGACGCCGCCGCCTTCTCCAGCCAGGTGGCCCAGGCCGCCCGCAGCCTGCACCAGCGCTCCAGCGACATCGGCGAGATCATGGGCATCATCCGCCGGGTGGCCAACCAGACCCGACTTCTTAGCCTCAACGCCAGCGTGGAGGCCGCCCGGGCCGGCGTCCACGGCCTGGGCTTCGCGGTGGTGGCCGGCGAGATCAAGACCCTGGCCGACCAGACCATGACCGCCGCCCAGCGGGTGGAGGACATCCTCTCCACCATACAGGGCCAGGTGGCCGAGCTGGTCACGGCCGTGGGCGGCGGCCAATCCACCGGCCGCGACCAGGACGGCCGCAACCTGCACGCGCTGATCGCGCGCATCGCCCAGGCCGGCCAGGAGCAGGAGCGCCGGGTGGAGAAGGTGGCCCAGGACATCGCCGTGGTGGCCGAAACCGCCCAGGAGCACCGCGCCACCGCCGAGCAACTGGCCCGGCTGGGCGGCCTGGTGCGCGGCCATTGCGAGGACCTGCTCACCCACCTGGGGTTTTTTCGCCTGGCCGCCCACGCCAACGCCCGCCGGGCGGTGGAGGCCGCCGCCGCCGCGCCGGAGTTCCTGGGCCTGGATCGGGCGCGCATGGAGGCGTTCATGCGCCAGGTGGCCGCCCGCCACGCCTTCCTGGAGCTGCTCTACGTGACCGACGCCAACGGCCGCCAGATCACCGACAACATCGCCGCGGGCCGCTTCCAGGCCAGCTACGGCAGCAGCGGCCTCGGCCGGGACTGGTCAGACCGGCCCTGGTTCCGGGGCGCGGTGGAGGCCCAGGGCGCCTACATCTCCGGCATCTACCGCTCGGTGGCCACCGACAACTTCTGCTTCACCATCTCCACCCCGCTTTGGGACGCCCAGGGCCGCCTGGCCGGGGTGCTGGGCGCGGACGTGCACTTCGGCGATCTGCTGCGGGCGTAGGCCGGGCGGCGTGGCGGCTCTCCGGCGCTGATCGGCCTGTCCCGCCGCTTGTGCAGGGGCGCCCGGTCCGGCGGCGGCCGGGGCTACGAAAGGCCCAGCAGCTCGAAGACCTCCACCGGCTCGTCCAGGTTCTTCAGGTATTGCGGCCCCAGGCTTTCCAGGCGGAAGCCGCCCGCCAGCCGCCGGGCCGTCTCCGGCCCCACCAGCACCTGGCCGCCCAGGGCCAGGCTGGCCACCCGCGAGGCCAGGATGGTGGTGGGTCCGCTGGCGGTGTAGGTCCAGCGCGAGCCGGAGACCCCCTGGAAGCGCGAGCTGCCCACCAGGGCCTGGCCGGAGTTGATGCCCTGGTGCAGGCGGACCTTCTCGGCCGCCTCGCCATGGCGCTGGTTTATCTCCCTGGCCTTGGCCGCGATGGCCAAGGCCGAACGGGCGGCGGCGGCGGCGTGCTCCTGGGGGTCTTCCTGTTGAAAAAGAATCATCAGCCCGTCCCCGGCCGTCTCGTTGACGTCGCCGTGGTTGGCGTAGATGGCGTCCAGGAAGGCCGAGAAATAGGTGTTGACCAGGTCGTCCATCGAGGAGGGGTCCACGTTCTGGCTCATGCGGGTGTAGCCGGCGATGTCCAGGAAAAGCACGCTGACGTCGCGCTCGCGCTTGGCCAGGTCCGGGGCGTCCGGGGACTGCTCGATGAGCCGGGCCACCGAACGCGGCACGAAGTTGTGCAGGTGGCCCCGGATCTGCTCCAAAAGCTGCACCTTCTCCAGCGAGGCCTTGAGCTCGGCGTTGACCCGCTCCAGGTCGGCGATGAGGTTTTGCAGGCGGAACTCGCGGCCTTCCACCTGCACCATCATCATGCCGAAGGACTCGGCCAGCTCGCTCAACAGCGGGGGGGTGGCCCCCGGCTCGGTGAGCCTGAACAGCTCGTCGGCGCGGTCGTAGCGACCCTGGCTCACGTCGCGGGCCAGGTCGATGAGTTGCCTGAGAACCTGCTCCATGCCCCGCCTCCCGCGCATGAATCCCGGACGCCCCTTCGACCTTAGCACGAGCGGACGGGCCGGGGAAAGGCCGGCTCGCCAGCGCGGGGCCTCAAGCGGCCGGGCCGGCGGGGGCGGGGCGCGGGTTGCTCAGCACCAGCATGGTGGCGGTGGCGCGGGCCAGGGGCCGGCCCTGGGCGTCCTGCACCTGGCCCTCGGCGAAAAACACCCGCCGGCCGGATTTCACCACCCTGGCCGAGCCCTTGAGCACGCCGGGCGGGGCGGGCTCCAAAAACTGCAGGTTCAGGGTGGTGGTGGTCAGCCCCAGGCCGGGCTCTAGCAGGGTGTAGCAGCTCTGGCCCATGATGTTGTCCAGGAACACGCCCAGCACCCCGCCCTGGACCAGGCCGAAGTTGTTGACGAAGCGGCCGTCGGGCGCGAACTCGGCCGCCACCCAGCCCGGCCCGGAGCGCAGATAGCGGATGTTGAAGGTGTTGACGGTGGGGGTCTTGACCAGGCCGGGCCCCTGGCGCTCGGTTTGGCTGTCGTCCATGGCCGCCTCCTTGCCAGGCCCCATGTTAATCAATGCCGGCGGCCGAATCGGCCGGCGGCCGGACAGCGCCGTCCAGGCGCTGGCGGCGCAGCCCGGCCAGATGGGCCACCCGCGCCCGCAGGTTGAGCAGGTAGGCCGGCTCGGCCTGCTTGGGCTGGGGCTTGGGGTCGTACTCCGCGGCCTTCACCCGCGCCTGCACCCGCGCCTCGTCGCCGTTCTCCTCGTCCAGCAGCCGCTCCACCCAGGCCCGGTAGTCCAGGGCGGCCCTGAGCGAGCGCTCCAGGAAGCGGGGCGCGTCCTCGCCGGTGTAGACCACCCGGTGGCCCTGGCAGAGCACCTTGGCCGGCAGTTCCATCAGGCGCTCCAGGGAGCGCCGGTAGGCGTCGAAACTGACCAGGAACTCGGTCATGATGTAGCCGGTGGCGTCGGCGCAGCCGGCGGCCTCGCCGGCGATGAGCAGGCCGCGCTCCGGAACCCAGAAGCTGAGGAAGTCCCAGGTGTGGCCGGGGCAGGCCAGCACCTCCACCACCAGGCCGCCGCCCAGGTCCAGGCGGTCGCCGTCGGCCAGCACCTGGTCCACCGCGAAGGGCTCGAAGGTCTCCGGGCCGGCCAGATCAGGGTCCCAGGCCGCCACCCCGGCCCGGGCCGCCTGGTTCAGGCGGGCCATCAGGGCCAGGGCGTTGGGCCGGGCCACGATCTCGGCCGCCTTGGCCGCGGCGGCGATGGTCAGGCCGGGGAAGGCGCGCTGGATCTGGGCCGCCGCCCCGCAATGGTCGAAATGCACGTGGGTGAGCAAGAGCCGGGTGGGGGCGCGACCATCAAGGTGGGCCTGGGCCTCGGCCACGTAGCGCCCGCCCAGGCAGGCCAGGCCGGCGTCGAACAGGACCGGCGACGGCGCGTCCAGCAGGTAGCTGGGCACCCCGGCGCTGCCCAGCACGAAAAGGCCCGGCGCCACCAGGCCGGTGTTCTGCAGGATCATCGCCGTCCTCCCTTCCTTGCCGGTTGACATCGCGGCGGTCAACGGTGAAATAGTAATTTATACACCCATTCGACGGTCTGGCGCCCCAACGTCGTTTGACGATCGCCTGCCCCCCCTTGCGCTCGTCCGGAGGTCCATAGACCGTGCCCTGGCTGCCGCCCGCCATCATCGCCGCCCTGGCCAGCACCTTGGTGATCGGGGGGGTCTACGGCTACCTGTTCGCGCAGGAGCGCCAGCGCTTCCTGGCCCTGTGGACCTGGGGCTGGGCCTTCTACGCCCTGCGCACCGCCTTCCAGTTGCTGCACGTCACCACCCCGATCCTGGGCCTGCCCTTCTATCTCCTGGCCAGCGAGCTGACCAACCTGGCCAGCGGGCTGCTGCTGATGGCCGGCAGCTACGAGTTCGCCGGGCGTCGGTTTCAACCTTGGTGGTACATCCTGGGCGGGGCCTGCGCCCTGTGGGTGGCGGTCGGGCTCGGCCTGGGCGCGCCCGACCCCTGGCTCACCCTGCCCAACTATCTTTTCGGCGGGGCGGTCTTCATCGGCACCGGCGTCGTCATCCTGCGCTCGCCGCTGCCGGCCGGGGCCGGGCGCAGACTGGCCGGCTGTACCTTCCTGGTCTGGGGCCTGCACAAGCTGGACTACCCCTTCCTGCGGCCGGTGGCTTGGTTCGCGCCCTGGGGCTATCTGCTGGCCGCCTTGCTCTCGCTCATGGCCGGCCTGGGCCTGCTCCTGGCCTATTTCCAGCGCGCGCGCCGGGAGCTGGAGGCCAGCCGCAGCCGCTATCAGGCCTTGGTGGAGTCGGCCAGCGACGGCATCGCCCTGTTCACCTTCGACCAGGACATGGTCCCCAACCATTTCCAGGAGGTCAACCAGGCCCTGTGCGACCTGCTGGGTTACACCCGCGCCGAACTCATGGCCATGCCCCCCCGCCAATTGCTGACCGAGGCCGCGCGGCCGGCGGCGGACGCCAGGACGCGAGAGGCGGCCGGAGCCGGACGGGCCTTGTTCGAGACCACCCTGCGCCACGCCAACGGCCAGCCGATACCGGTGGAGATCAGCTCCCATCTGCTGACGCTGGACGGCAAGCCCACCTCCCTGTCCATCGTCCGCGACATCCGCGAACGCCGCGACACCCAGGCCGCCATGGCCCGCCTGGCCGCCATCGTGGAGAACTCCGAAGACTCCATCATCAGCATCGGCCTGGACGGCGTGATCCAAAGCTGGAACCGGGGGGCGGAGAGGCTCTATGGCTACACGGCGGCCGAGGCGGTGGGCCGGCACATGAGCATGGCCTTCCCGCCCGGCATGCAGGAGGAGCCGGGGCGCATCCTGGAGTCGATCGGCCAGGGCCGGGTGCTGCGCAATCTGGAGGGGGTGCGCCTGACCAAGGACGGGCGCGAGGTGCATGTCAGCCTGAACATCACCCCCGTGCGCGACGCCGAGGGCCGGGTGGCGGGGCTGGCGGCCATCGCCCGCGACATCACCCAACAGAAGGCCCAGGAGGCCGAGCGCGAGAGCATGCGCGCCCAACTGCGCCAGGCCCAGAAGATGGAGGCCGTGGGCACGCTGGCCGGCGGGATCGCCCACGACTTCAACAATATTCTCGGCGCGATCATGGGCTACACCGAGATGGCCATGCAGCAGGTTTCGCCGGATGGCCCCTTGTGGTCCGACCTGGAGCAGGTGCTCAAGGCCGGGGAGCGGGCCAAGGACCTGGTGGGGCAGATACTGGCCTTCAGCCGCCGGGCCGAGCAGGAGCCGCGCGCCCTGCGCCTGACGCCCCTGGTCAAGGAGGCCCACAAGCTCTTGCAGGCCACCCTGCCCGGCCATGTCGAGCTGAGCCTGGCCATCCTGACCGAGGACGACCTGGTCCTGGCCGACCCCACCCAGATCCACCAGGTGGTGATGAACCTTTGCACCAACGCGGTCCAGGCCATGGGTCCGCGCCGCGGCCGCGTGGAGCTGCGCCTGGAGCAGGCCGCCCCGGACGAGGCGGATATGGCCGCCCGGCCCGACCTGGGGTCGGGGCCTTTCCTGCGCCTGAGCGTGAGCGACGACGGCCCCGGCATGGAGCCCCAGGTGCTGGAGCGGGTCTTCGATCCCTTTTTCACCACCAAGCGCCCCGGCGAGGGCACCGGCCTGGGCCTGGCCGTGGCCCACGGCATCGCCCAGGCCCACGGCGGCCTGCTGACGGCCCGCAGCCAACCCGGCCGAGGGGCGACCTTCAGCCTCTATCTGCCAAGGCGCGCGGGCGCGGCCGAGCCGGCCCCGCCCAGCGAGGATGGCCTGCCCCGCGGCTGCGAGCGCCTGCTTCTGGTGGACGACGAGTCCGCCCTGGTGGACATCGCCGGCCGCCTGCTCACCAGCCTGGGCTACGCGGTGAGCTCGCGCTCCAACAGCACCCTGGCCCTGGACGACTTTCGCGCCGCGCCCCTGGCCTTCGACCTGCTCATCACCGACTACAACATGCCCGGCATGAGCGGCCTGGAGCTGGCCCGGCGCATCCAGGCGGTGCGCCCTGGGCTGCCGGTGATTCTGTGCACCGGCTACGGCCACCAGTTGGAGCGGGAGGAGCTGGCCCCGGCCGGGGTGCGCGAGGTGCTGGCCAAGCCGGTGCTGGCCCGCCAGTTGGCCCAGGCGGTGCGACGGGTGCTGGACGTCCCTGCGGCGTCATGAGCGGCCTGCCAGGAAACGCGGCCCGCCCAAAAATCCAAACCGACCCATAAGTTGCTTATTGCGGTCATGGGGTTGGGCCAATATATTCTATCTATAAGCATTGTGCTTATGATCGGTGTCGCGCGTTGCGGAAGCGAGGCCCCTGCCCTCCTCGCCCACAAACCTTGCAACACAAATCGACATTTTTGGGAGCGAGCATGTTCAACCTAAGTTTAGGCAAGAAACTGGCCATCGGGGGGGCGGGTCTGGTCATCATTCCCCTGCTGATAGTAGGGCTGTATTCCCAATTCATCGCCGCCGAGGCGCTGGAAACCCAGGTGAAGAACGAGGCCCAGGTGACCGCCGGCCGCCTGGCCGAGATGGCCGACGCCATCCTGACGAGCGAGATCAAGATGGTCAAGGAGCTGGCCGCCGGCAACACCCCCATCCGGGTGGCGGCCAAGGTGGCCAAGGACGGGGCCGCGGCCCACGCCGAGGAGGTGGCCGACCTGGAGAAGAAGCTCAAGAAGGCCATGGAGGAGGTGGGCCAGGACTACGAGACAATCGTGGTGGTGGACCCGGCCGGGGTGGTCTACGCCGACAGCGTGGGCGGGACCAACCACGGCATCAAGGTGACCGACCGAGACTACTTCCAGGCGGCCAAGGCCGGCAAGGTCAGCATGGGCGCCCCGGTCAAGTCCAAGAAGACCAACAACCCGGTGGTGGGCGTCGCCGCGCCCATCCCCAGCTCCGGCGGCTTCGTGGGGGCCATGGTCATCGTGCTCAAGCTGGACAGCCTGAGCCAGAAGATCAGCGGCTTCAAGATCGGCAAGACGGGCTACGCCTTCATGACCGACCAGGCCGGCAATGTCGTCTCCCACCCCGACCCCAAGCTGATCCTGGAGCTGAACCTCAAGAACATCCAGGGCATGGAGCGCATCGCCCGGCGCATGCTGGCCGGCGAAGCCGGCGTGGAGGCCTACAACTTCCGCGGGGTGGACAAGATCGCCGGCTTCGCCCCGGTCAAGCTCGCCGGCTGGGCGGTGGGCGCCACCCAGGACGCCAGCGAGTTCCTGGAGCCGGTGGTGCGCATGCGCTGGGGCGTGAGCATCATCGGCTTCATCTGCCTTGGCGCGGCGCTCATCGGCATCTGGTTCTTCGTGCGTGGCATCAACAAGCCCATCCTGCGGGCGGTGGGCGGCCTGGGCGAGGCCAGCGTCCAGGTCAGCGCGGCCGCGGCCGAGGTCTCCTCGGCCAGCCAGCAACTGGCCGCCGGGGCCAGCCAGCAGGCCGGCTCGCTGGAAGAGACCAGTTCGGCCCTGGAGGAGCTGGCGGCCATGGTGCGCCAGAACGCCGAGAACGCGCAGCAGGCCGACCAGCTGAGCAAGGGCGCGGCCAAGACCATGGACCAGGCCGGCCGCTCCATGGCCGAACTGACCGAATCCATGTCCGCCATCAGCGCGGCCAGCGAGGAGATCCGCAAGATCATCAAGACCATCGACGAGATCGCGTTCCAGACCAACCTGCTGGCCCTGAACGCGGCCGTGGAGGCGGCCCGGGCCGGGGCGGCCGGGGCGGGGTTCGCGGTGGTGGCCGACGAGGTGCGCTCCCTGGCCATGCGCAGCGCCGAGGCGGCCAAGAACACCGCCGGGCTCATCGAGGGCACCGTGCACAAGATCCAGGGCGGGGCCGAACTGGTCCAGCGCACCAACGCCGACTTCAAGGAGCTGGCGGTCAGCAGCCAGAAGGTCAGCGAGCTGGTGGGCGAGATCGCCGCGGCCAGCAACGAGCAGTCCCAGGGCATCGGCCAGATCAACCAGGCCGTGAGCCAGATGGACCGCCTGACCCAGGCCAACGCCGCCAGCGCCGAGGAGACCGCCAGCGCGGCCGAGGAGATGAACGGCCAGTCCAAACACATGCACCAGTTCGTGGACGACCTGGCCCGCCTGGTCAGCGGCGGCCGGGCCGGCCAGGGCGAGCCCCGGCCGACTCCGGGCGTCACCCGCCGGCCCGCCGCCGGCCCGGCCCGGACGGCCAAGGCCGAATCCCCGGCCCTGCCCGGTTCGGCCAAGCCAGCGGCGGGCGACGCCCCCCGCCTGGAGCCGCCGGCCAAGCCCGGCGGCAAGCGCCCGGAGCAGGTCATACCCCTGGACGACGACTTCAAGGACTTCTAGGAGCCTGCCGCCGCCAATGAATCGAAGCCAGCGGGCGCGCCGCCCGCTGGCTTCTTTTGCGTCCCCCCCTCCGCCCGTCGCCGGGCTCCCCTGGCCGCCTGGCGGGCGTCTTGCCCCACGCGCCCGCCGTGGAAGCGGGGGCCTCTCCCTCCCCCGGAAAGGCCCCCCTCCTCTCCCCCGGCCCGCGGCTACGCCTTGGCCTGGGCGTAGCCGATGGTGGCGAGGGCCTGTTTGATCTCCTCCAGAGTCACCGGGTCGTCGATGGTGCTGGGCACGCTGAAGGCCTGGGCGTCGGCGATCTTGCGCATGGTGCCGCGCAGTATCTTGCCGGAGCGGGTCTTGGGCAGCCGGGGCACCACCACCGCCTCCTTGAAGGCGGCCACGGCCCCGATCTGGTCGCGCACCATCTGCACCAGCTCCCGCTTGATGTCGGCCGGATCGCGGGCCACGCCGGCCTTGAGCACCACGAAGCCCACCGGGAGCTGGCCCTTGAGGTCATCGGCCGCGCCTATCACCGCGCACTCGGCCACGTCCGGGTGCTGGGCGATGACCTCCTCCATGGCCCCGGTGCTGAGCCGGTGGCCGGCGACGTTGATGACGTCGTCCACCCGGCCCATGATGTTCACGTAGTTGTCGGTGTCCATGAAGCCCTCGTCGCCGGTGAAGTAGTAACCGGGGAAGGGCTTCACGTAGGAGTTGAGGAAGCGCTCGTCGGCCTGCCACAGGGTGGGCAGGGTGCCCGGCGGCAGGGGCAGCCGCACCACCACCACGCCGGGATTGCCCCGCGGCGCCTCCCGGCCGTCGGCGCCCACGATGCGCACGTCGTAGCCCGGCACCGGCTTGGTGGCCGAGCCGGCCTTGATGGGCAGCATCTCCACCCCCAGGCAGTTGCCGGCGATGGCCCAGCCGGTCTCGGTCTGCCACCAATGGTCGATGACCGGCCGCTGGATCAGGTCCCTGGCCCAGAAGTAGGTGTCAGGGTCGGTGCGCTCGCCGGCCAGGAACAGGTATTTGAAGCCGCCCAGGTCGTACTTCTTGTAGAACTCGCCCCTGGGATCCTCGCGCTTGATGGCCCGGAAGGCGGTGGGGGCGGTGAAAAGCACCTTCACCTGGTGCTGGCTGATGACCCGCCAGAAGGCCCCCGGATCCGGGGTGCCCACCGGCTTGCCCTCGTAGACGACGGTGGTGCAGCCGTAGATGAGCGGGGCGTAGACGATGTAGGAGTGCCCCACCACCCAGCCCACGTCGGACGCCGCCCAGTAGACGTCGCCGGGTTTCACGTCGTAGATGTTCTTCATGGACCAGTGCATGGCCACGGCGTGGCCGCCGTTGTCGCGCACGATGCCCTTGGGCAGGCCGGTGGTGCCGGAGGTGTAGAGTATGTAGAGCGGGTCGGTGGCCTTGACCGTGACGCACTCGGCCGGCTGGGCCTTGGCCACCGCCTCGTCCCAGTCGTGGTCGCGGCCGGCAATCAACGCGGCCTCGGCCATGGGCCGGGCCAGGATGAGGCATTTGGCGGGCTTGTGGCTGGCCAGCTCGATGGCCTTGTCCAACAGCGGCTTGTAGGCGATGACCTTCTTCACCTCGATGCCGCAGGAGGCGCTGATCATCACCTTGGGCTTGGCGTCGTCGATGCGCACCGCCAGCTCCTTGGGCGCGAACCCGCCGAAGACCACCGAGTGCACCGCCCCCAGCCGGGCGCAGGCCAGCATGGCCATCAGCGCCTGGGGGACCATGGGCATGTAGATGACCACCGTGTCGCCCTTGACCACCCCCAGATCGCGCAGCGCCCCGGCCACCTTCTGCACCTGGTCCAGGAACTGGCGGTAGGTGTAGGTCTGGACGACGCCGGTGACCGGGCTGTCGTAGATCACCGCCGCCTGGTCGCCGCGTCCGGCCGCCACGTGACGGTCCAGGGCGTTGAAGCAGGTGTTGAGCTCCCCGCCGGTGAACCAGCGGTAGAAGGGCGGGTTGCTGTCGTCCAGCACCTTGTCCCAGGGCTTGACCCAGGCGATGTCCTGGGCGGCCTCGCCCCAGAAGCCGTTGGGGTCCTCGATGCTGCGGCGGAACACCTCGTCGTATTTGCCCATGCCATGCTCCTTGGCGGCCCCCGCAGCCCGTGGCGACCGCTGCGGTTTCGGCGCACCCAGCCTTGTCCTCCACCGATCCGGGGCGGACCCGGCCACTGGGGCCCGCGTTCTCATGTTAGGCAAAAACATCTGGCCGGGGCCATGGGGGAAAACCCGTATTTAGGCGGGGGGCGACCCTACCGCCCCGCTGGGCCTTGCCGAAAAAACGCGAATGATAACAAAGATATTGATTTGGCAACCCGGTCTGACGTAGGGTGGATGGAGCAAATTCACCACCTGGGAATGGAAATGCCGCCGGCTGGGGGTTTGGCCGGCGGCAGGTGCTCGCCCATGCCAGGGGTGGCCCTGCGCCCTGCCCCACGGTGGTGACAGCCGGGGAGAGGTGCGAAAATCATGACCCGCCGGGAAGGACGCCCAGCCAGAGGCGGCCTGCCCTGGATGGCGCTTGGGTTGACGGCGCTGTTGGCTTGTGCCGGTTGGGGAACCGGCCACGCCCAGGCGCCGGCGGCCTACGTGGGCTCGGAGGCCTGCGCCGAGTGCCATCAGGAGCAGTTCGACCGTTTTCAGAAGCATTCCAAAAAAGCCCATTCCTACGCCGGGGTCAAGGCGCTCAGAAAAGGCCTGACCGACCAGGAATACCGCGCCTGCCTTGAATGCCACACCACCGGCTATGGCCAGCCGGGCGGCTTTGTCAGCGAGGGCCAGACCCCGGCCATGCAGAACGCTGGCTGCGAGGTCTGCCACGGTCCCGGCAGCGTCCACAAGGAGAGCCAGGACCCCAAGGACATCAAGCGCAAGCTGACGGCCAAGGACTGCGAGCGCTGCCACAACAGCGAGCGGGTGGGGGCCTTCCGCTACCGGCCCCTGCTGTTCGGGGGGGCGCACTGATGAAGGCCACCACCATCCTGCGCAGCCTGCAATTCAAGCTCATCGGCAGCCTGGCGATGATGTTCATCCTGGTCATGGGCACCATCATCGTCATCAACCTGCGCGACATGCACCTGAGCAACCGCCAGGAGCTCTATGGCGCCGCCGACAACCTGGCCAACGCGGTCTACAACGGCGTCGAGCACCCCATGAGCGTGGGCGACAACGAGACCATCAACCAGCAGATGGCCTCTTTCAAGGCCAACCTGGCCGGCGGCGAGGTGCTCATCTTCGGCTTCGACAAGCAGGTCACCTACGCCTCCCTGCCGGAGCGGGTGCACGCCAGCCTGGACGCCCTGCTGGTCGGGGCCGAGGCCCGCCAGGGCCTGGAGCGGCTCTTGAACAACCAGAAGCAGGAGCGGATCGCCTACGAGGAGACGGTGGACGGCAAGCCGGTGCTGACCCTGCTCCGGCCCATGCCCAACGAGGCCCGCTGCCACCATTGCCACGGCGCCAGCCGGGCGGTGCTGGGCGGGGTGATGGTGCGCCGGGACATCACCAAGAGCGAGGCCGAGCAGGCCAGCCTGCGCCGGCGCAACGTGACCATCGGCCTGATCGGCAGCCTGGTCTCGATCCTGCTCCTGTACCTGCTGGTCTCCAAGCTGGTCATCCGGCCGGTCAAGCGGCTGGTGGGCCTGGCCGGCCATCTGGGCCGGGGCGACCTGACCCAGCGGGTGGAGATGACCCAACAGGACGAACTGGGCGAGCTGGCCCGCTCCCTGGACCAGGTGACCGACAACCTCAACCAGATCATCGGCCTGGTGGGCGGCCAATCGCTCAAGCTCGCCGCCGGATCGGGGCAGCAGGCGGCGGCGGTGGAGCAGACCGCCGCCTCGCTGGAGGAGATGGCCGCCCAGATCGGCCAGAACGACCGCGGCGCCCAGGAGGCCAAGGCCCTGATGACCGCCACCCTGGCCCGCCTGGACCAGGCCCGCCAGGCCATGCGCGCCCTTAGCGAGTTCATGGGCGAGACGGCCAAGGCCGGCGGCGAGGTGGGGCGGATCATCAAGACCATCCAGGAGGTGGCCTTCCAGACCAACATCCTGGCCTTGAACGCCGCGGTGGAGGCGGCCCGGGCCGGCGAGGCCGGGGCCGGCTTCGCGGTGGTGGCCGAGGAAGTCCGCAACCTGGCCCAGCGCACCGCCCAGGCCGCCAGCGACACCGAGAGCCTGGTGGGCGACATCGTCCACAAGATCGGCCGCGGCGGCGAGCTGGTGGAGAGCACCGACGCCGAGTACCGCGAGGTGGCGGTGAAGATGCGGGAGGTGGGCAACCTGGTGGAGGGCATGGCCGTCTCCAGCCGCGAGCAGGCCCAGGGCATCAGCCAGCTCAACCGGGCCATGGACGAGATCGACAAGGTGACCCAGGCCAACGCCCACGCGGCCGAGGACCTGGCCAGCCAGATGAAGCGTTTCCGCACCCGGGCCGAGGAGGCCCCGCCAGAGGCCGGACCCGGCCGGCCGGCCAGGCCCGCCCTGCCCGCGCCCCGCTAGCCGCCGCCGGCCGGCGGCGCGCCCGCGCGACCCGGCGACCGGGCGGGATATCCCGCCCGGTCGCCCTTTTCATCCCCGCCATCCAGGCCCGTGCGCAAAATCCGTCATCCTGCGCGCGCAAATATTGCGCACGCCAGCGCCCCCGGCCAAGATCGTCGGATAATAATTAAATAAATTCAACGTGATATGGCATGGCACGCCGGTTGCTCACCTGTCTGGTCAAACCGGCGGCGCGCAACCAGCCCCGCCGGAGGCAAGACCAAGGACGCAAGCCAAGAAGGAGCGACAGACCATGAAGAAGTTTTTTGGCGCGACCGCATTGCTGGCGGCCCTCTCCCTGCCCGGCCTGGCCCTGGCCGGGGCCGACGCCCCCAAGGCCGGCGCGGACATGAAGCCGGCCGTGGCCAAGGAAGCCGCGCCGGTCAAGGCCGAGGCCGCCAAGACCGGGGCCGAGGCGAAGCCGGCCGTGGCCAAGGAGGCTTCGGCGATCAAGACCGAGGCCGCCAAGGGCGCGGCGGTCAAGGCCGACCCCAAGGCCAAGCTGAAGGGCGAGGCCAAGGAGGCGACCAAGGCCGCCCCCGCCGCCCCCGCCGCTCCGGCGGGCGCCGAGAAGAAGTAACCCTTCCGGAGCAGACCCTCACCCACCCTCGCCAACGGCGGCCCGCCCTCGACCCCACCGGGGGCGGGCCGCCCCCCCGCGAGGCGGAAGCGGAAAGGAGGCGCGACATGGCCGACACCCTGCGCGACTGGAGCCTGGCCTTGGCGCTGTCCCTGGCCGTCCTGGGCGCGGCCGGCTGCGTCTATCCGACCCGCTACGGCCACGGGTATTACGGGTCCGGTTATTCCACCGGATATCACGGCGGCGGCTACCACCACTCCTCGCCGCGGGTCCATCATGCTCCGCCGCGGACCATAGTGGTCGCGCCGCCCCCCCGGCATAACCATCCCCAGCCGCCGCGGGTTTCGAACCCCCATCCGCAGCGGCCGCAACACCGGGCCGAGCTGCGGCCCGGCCACGGGGACGACGGGCCGCGCAAGCCCCAGGGCCGGACGCCGCGGACCCCCCCGGAAAAGCGTCACGGCGGGCAGTAGGCCGGCCGAGGAAAGGAGAGCCATCCCATGCGGCGCGGACGCTTCAACCTGATCCCCATCCTGGGCCTGGCCGCCCTTCTGCTGGCCGCCGGCTGCGCGGGCGTGCGCCAGCCCTCGCGGGCCGGCTATGAGGGCGGCGCGGTGGGCGCCGGCGTGGGCGCGGCGGCCGGGGCGCTGATCGATTCCGACAACCGCTGGCGCGGCGGCGTCATCGGCGGCGCGCTGGGCGCGCTGCTGGGCGGCGCGGTCAGCGAGATCGGCCAGCGGGCCAGCCAGGAGGCGGCCTACGCCAACCAGCCGGTGGTCTACACCAGCCAGGGCGGCGGCCAACGGGTGGAGGCGGTGCCCTACGGCGGGCAGGGAAACTGCCGCCTGGTCAAGGAGCGTTACTACGAGCACGGCCGCCTGGTGCGCGAGATTGAGCGCGAGGTCTGCCGTTAGACGCGAGGGCGAGGCACGCGATGGGCGCGAAGGACGAAAGGGACAATCTGGCCCGCCTGGCGCGGGCGGCCTTGATGACCATCACCGCCGGCCGCCTGGCCGCCCTGGCCCTGGCCGCCGGGCAGCCCGCCCCGCCGCCGCCCCGGCTGGCCACGGTGCAGGCCCGCGACGGGCGGCCGGCGCGGGCGAGCGCGCGTTGACCCGGACCGGCCGGTCCGGCGGCCCCAGGGGGGCCAAGGAGGCTCACATGCACGGCAAGTATGCAATCGGCCTGGCGGGCGCGCTCCTGGCGGGCGCGCTGATCGCCGCGCCGGCCCCGGCGGCGGCGGGCGACAGCTTCCACCTCAGCCTGGGCATCGGCGCGCCGGTCTATCCCTACGTCCCGGCTCCGGTGGTGGTCCCGCCCTATTACTACGGTGGGGCGGTGGTGATGGCCCCGCGCGGGCGCTGGCACCATCCCCACTGGCATTACGCGCCGCCGCGCCACTATGTCTGGACCATCCCGCCGCGCCATTGGCACGGCCGGCCCGGCCACGACCGGCGCTGGCGTTGAGGCCGCATGAAATGAGGCGGGGCGGGGTTTATCCCCGCCCCTTGTATGTTAGTAGTTATGTGTCTGAGTGCGTGTCAGACCGTCCGCCCCTTGGGTTCGAGCCCGTTTTGTAGCGTGAGTCGTCACGCACTTCCCATCATAACCC
>JBMORH010000024.1:0-69310 GCA_049322275.1 Thermodesulfobacteriota bacterium | reverse complement strand
ATCATCTCCGATCTCTTTCAATACATAATCAAAAGAGCGGTGAGTACGGTAGCCATAACCTACAGTGAGGTCGCCCAGGGTATGACGCCAATCAAAGCTCTACATGGGCCATGCGGATAGGCGCATCATTTGATTTCAAAATACTAAAAAACCAGCAGGTGGAAGACCTGTTGGACGCGTATCAGGCACCTAAGCTTCTATGATCTGATGCGTCCATTCCAGGCCCTATTGTCACGGGCAGGGCCTGCCCTGCCCGTGACATGGCTTCACCGGTTTGGCGGCCTCAAACATCCCTAGTGCAGCTAGGCTTTGCACTAGACACACCATCCCCTGCACTAATTGTTTTGGCAAGCCTTCTTCGTCATAGTCCCTCCAGATACTACGCGGTGATTCACCGCGCAACTTGGAGGAGATCATGGCTAACTCTGATTACCTGTCCACGATGCACGCTGGTACATACCTTAACATCAGCCCGCGAACTCTTGAGAAATTCAGGGTAGTAGGGGGTGGTCCTGCTTTCCACAAATTCGGTCGCCGGGTCCTTTACTCCATCAAGGACTTGGATATTTGGGCCGCCGATCGCCGTCGCCGTTCCACCAGCGATACCGGTTTTTCAGCTTAGCAGCTACCAGGCCTGCTGAGTGTTGCCGTAATGGGCTGGGCGCTTGATAACCTGGGCCCGGATCGCTGCCGCGATATCGCGGCGAGCTTGTTCCGGGTGCGGGAGGAGCAGTGCAAGGGCGACTGGCTGCGGGGGCATTGCCCCTTGCCCGGCCACGAGGACAAGAATCCGTCCTTTGGCTACGATTTCACCAACGACAAGTTCAAGTGCCTGACCCCGGCTTGCAACGGCTATGACGGCGGCGACCTGATCGACCTTTGGTCGGCCATCAACGGCCACGACAAGAGGAGCGGCTTCAAGGCCTTCAAGGCGCGTTTCGGCCAGGAGGGCAACACCACGGGCGGCCGGCGGGACAATCGCCCGCCAGGGTCCGGCTCAGTTAGTTCCGGTGGCGGTGGCAACGGCAAGGGCGAAAAGCCCAAGCGGCCGGCCCGGGCCGATGAGTTCATAGCTGAGGAGACCTGGGCCTACCTGCCCGAGCTGCCCGAAGCCTGGCTGCAGAAGCTGGAGAAGCAACGCGCCTGGTCCCGCGCGATCATCCTGGCCCAGGGCCTGCGCCTGTGGCGTCATGCGGTGAGCGGCGAGGAGCGGGTGGCCATCCCGGTGCGGGATAGCCAGGGCCGGCTCCGGAACGTCCGCAAGTATCTGCCCGGCGCGGGCGAGGGCCAGAAGATCAAATCCTGGTGGGAGGAGCGCGCGGGCGAGATTGTGGTCTTTGGCGAAGCCCGCCTGTTCCCACCGGTCGAGTCCTGGGGCCCGGAGCCGCTCTGGCTGTGCGAGGGCGAGCCGGACTGCCTGTGCGCCCTGTCCCTGGGCCTGAACGCGGCCACGGTCACCGGTGGCGCCGGCAACTGGAAGCCGGCCTGGACCGAGGTCATGGCCGGCCGGCTGGTGATCATCGCCTATGACGCCGACTCCGCCGGGCACAAGGGCGCCCGCAAGGTGGCCCAGCGCATCGCCGGGGCCGCAGCCGAGGTCAAGATCATCGCCTGGCCGAGGTACATGCTCACGGGAGGCGAGCTGCCCAAAAAGGGGGGCCAGGACCTGACCGATTTCATCGTGAAGCATGGCCGCACCCGGACCGACCTGGAGGCACTGGCGGCAGGGGCCGAAGTTTTCCAGCTCGAAGAGGCCAACGACGACACCAACGAAGATGGCGGGGCGCCGGATGATGATGATGACAGGCCCGATAGCCCAGGCCGTTTCTGGTCTCTCGAGGCCGATGGGCGCAAGTCTTTCCGGCCGGCCCGCCTGGCGGCCGAAATTTTATACGAGCTGGATTTGGTGACTGACCGCGCCACCAGGGTGCCCTACCGCTGGACCGGCCAGTATTTCCGTCCGGTGGAGGTGGAGGACCTGGAAAAGGTGGCCCTGGGCAAGCTTCGGGACCTGGCCACTCTGGCCCGGGCGAAGGATGCCGTTGGCCAGGTGCTGACCAAGAGTTTTCTAGCCGAGGGCCTGATCATGAACCCCAAGGAACGTTTGCTCTGCGTTACCAACGGCATGTTCGATCCGGACCTGCGCCGGCCCGACCAGGCCATCCTGCCCCATGCCCGCGATCTGCTCTGCACTTACCAGTTCCCTTGGAGCTTCGACCCGAACCAGCCCTGTGACTGCCCGCACTGGAAGGCTTTCCTGCACGATTCCATCGGCGACCGGAGCGTGATCCAGGAGCTGCAGGAGTACTTCGGCTACTGCCTCTGGCCCAATTGTGATTATGAGATGGTCCTGTTTCTGGTGGGTCCGGGCAGTACCGGCAAGTCCACGGTGCTGCACATTTTGAGGGAGATGGTGGGCGCTGAGAACACGAGCAGCGTCAGCATCTCCGACCTGGAGGATCAATTCCTGCGCTCGGCCCTGCACAACAAACACCTGAACATCTTCACCGAGGCCGACAGCCGCATCTTCAGCTCCCAGTACCTCAAGGCCATCAGCACCGGCGAGCCGGTGAGCGCGGCCTTCAAGCACCGCAACCCCTTCGACCTGGTCTACCGCGGCAAGCTGGCCTTTGCCTGCAACCGCTTCCCCCGGGTCAACGACTACAGCGACGCCTTTTACCGCCGCCTGCTGGTGATCGAGATGACCCGCCAGATACCGGCGGAAGAGCGCGATGCCGGCCTCAAGGCGCGCCTGGCGGCCGAGCTGCAGGGCATCTTCGCCTGGGCCATGGTGGGCCTCTACCGCCTGCGCAGGCGCGGCCGTTTTCGCAGATCGCTCAAGTCCCAGGCGGCGGTGGAGCACTACCGCCGGGAGAACAACCCGGTGATTGGCTTCGTGGAGGAGTGCATCACCACGGAGGCCCAGGAGTTCAACGCAGAGGTGTCGGTCCAGAAGGCGGCCTTGTTCAAGGCCTACCAGGCTTACTGCCGCGCCAATGGCTATCAGCCCCTGGCGGTGAACAAATTCATGGTGGAGTTCAAGGCGGTGGCTCCGGCCCACAAGGAAACCAGGCGCGGCGCCAATGGGGCCCGCGAGCGCTGGCTGGAGGGCGTCGCCCTGACCATGGAGGCCGAGGGTAATGCGGCCTGATTTCATGCTGACGGGGATGGCTTGGGGCGCAGCCCGCGCCCCCCGCACCCCCGTGGGGCTGGCGCCGGTGCACGTGGCACTGGCTCCGGCCCGCTTTGAACGCCGGCACGGGACGGAAGGAGCCCGCGCGCGGCGGCTGCAGGGCATTGCCTTGACCAGGGCGGTCAAGGGCAATGGGCCTGATTTGGTGCCTTCGGAGGTGGCCCGGTGCGCAGCCCGCGCCCCCCGCACCCCCGTTGGGCAAGAGCGCGTCCAGGTTCAACCTGGACGGCGTCCAGGTTGCGGCGACAACTTGGACGTTAATTTTACTGGGCATTGCAGTGACTTGGGAGGCGCGTCCAGGTTGTCCAGGTTGCTGGCAACATATCGCATACGCGCGCGTGCGCGCGCGTTAGGGGATTCTTCTTTTCAGCAACCTAAGGGGATTATTAGAAACGACCTGGACAACATGGACGTAATAAAGAAATCAACGGCTTACATCATCAACAGCCTGGACGCAACCTGGACGTCAACCCGGACGTAAGAGCTAAGTGGCCAACATTAATAAAGATCAACCTGGACGTTCGGACCTGGCGGATTGGGGGGCGATGTTCCCGGCTTTGATGGCCATGCATAACGGCCCGGTAGCCAAGGCGACCAACCCGGTCGGCCTGGACTGGCCGGAGATTCTGGCCGCGGTGACCGACCCGGCCGAGCGTGATCACCTGGCGGCCCTGGCCGAGCTGACGCGGGAGCACCCGGTCAGGCTGCGGCTGGTCAATGGCCTGGTGGAACTGGATGCTCCCCTGGCCTGGAGGGTGGGACATGCCGAGGTCTATGCCGGGGCCTGTCTCCGGCTGTGGCAGTACGGCGCCGAAGCCGTGCACAAGCACTTGCTGCCGCGCCTGGCCGGCCGTTGAACCTGGCCGCGGCCGGCTCCTCCCCGACCGGCCGGGTGGGGGAGGTAGGCGGCGGGTCCTCCCGGAGGGGGTGCCCCCAGCGGGTCAAAGAACGCCCGGGGCGCGGCCAGGATTGGGGCAAAAACTGGGTTGGGAAAATGGAAATGCAGGCAATACTGGCAAATAGGCGGGGCGGCCACGACAGGGGCAGGTTCCGGCCCTTGCTGCCAATTCAGATTTTGGAGGCCTTCGGCCCGGAGTTCCTGGACGCGGTCGCCTGCTGGGATTGGATTTTGGGCCAGGCGCACCCGGCCGGACCGGCCTGCCTATGGTGCGGCAAGCCGGTCAGCTCGCCGCGGTTGCAGGCCACCTGGCAGAACTTGGGCCGGGTCCAGTGCACCGGTTGCGGCCGCTTCTTCACGGCGCTGACCGGCACTTTGCTGAACAAGACCGGCCTGGACTGCCGGGGGTATGTGCTGCTCTGCCTGTTCCTGGCCCTTGGCGCCGGAGACCAGGCCATCGCCCGCAAGCTCGGCATCAACCGCGAAACCGTGCGGCGCTGGCGTGGGCGCTTTGCTGCGCAAGAGAAGGCCACGAGCCGAGAGGCGTGCAAGGCATGATCATCGAGGAATGTGGGGCTTTTTACTCAAGGTTCAACTGCTCTCACGGTCAGTCGGGGCTCGCGGGGGGAATTATCACTCGGCGTATTTTTCATGGACCTGTTTGAATACCCGTCAATTCAGTCCCAAGTTGCGATCTGAACATGCCTGCGGGTGAATTGCCCGGCACGCAATAACACCGTTAAGGCGCGGCGGCAGGCGGAGTCCTGAGGCGCGAGAGGGCCTCCACCAACTGGGCCGGGCCTTGACAACAGCGGGCCGCATCCGCGTTGCCATCGAGGTGCCGGGCCAACTCCTCCGGTGCACGCAGGCTATAAATGGGCAGAACCATGGCGCTGGCCTGTCGCAGCAAGTCAAGGTTGGCGCGGTTGTCATCGCCCAATGGGAAGCCGCTGTCCACCACGGCCAGGCACCCGGACATGGCCTGAGCGGCCGCACGCAGACCCTCCTCTGCCAGGGGCAGGAACGGGGCTTGGCTGACCACCTGCGCCCCCAGCGACTGGGCCACCAAGCAGTCCAGGTCATGCTCGTGCAGCACCCCGGTCTTGAGGGCAAAACCCTGCTTGGCCAAGGCCCGCAGCAAGCCGGCCCCGGAGCCCCCCCCACAGACCACGAAAACCTGCTCCATGCCAGGCTCGGCGGCCAGCTCCATCACTCCCAAGTGCGGCGAGAAGCGGGCCTGCTCCAGGCCGTAGAGCGCGGCCAGGCTGGCGGCCGTGAGCTCTTTTTCAGGCGCTCCCCAGGCGCTGATCCCACCCCGGCCCACCAGACCCACCACGTCGGCCAGGCGCAGGGCCAGGTCCACGTCGTGCAACGAAGCCACCACCGCAATCCCCTGCTGGCGGCAGAGCCGACGCAAAATGGTCACCACCTCCAGACGGTGTTTAACGTCAAGATGCAGGGTGGGCTCGTCTAAAAGGATCACCCGGGGATCCTGGGCCAAGGCGCGAGCCAACATGACCTTCTGGCGCTCCCCGTCGCTCAGTTGGTCCATGGGCCGCCGGGCTAAGTCTCCGGCCCCCACCAACTCCAAGGCCCAGACGGCCCGTTCCCGGTCCTGGGGGCCGATGCGGCCCAGGAACCCGGTGTGGGGGGTGCGGCCCAGACAGACCAGCTCCAGGGCCGAGAGCATGGCCGGCGCGTGGCGTTCGGTGAGCACCACCGCCAGGGTCCGGGCGGTCTCGGCCGGGCTCAGGTTGGCCAGAACCCGTCCACCGAGGAGCACCCTCCCGGCCAGGGGAGGCAGCAGCCCGGCCAGGGTGCGCAACAAGGTGGTCTTGCCCGCCCCGTTGGGCCCCAGCAGGGCCGCGAACTGGCCTGGGTGAACCGTTTGTTCCAGGCCGGTGAGCACCGGCCGGCCGCTATAGCCCACCGCCAGCCCGCTCCAGGCCAGCACGGCGCGATCGGTCGAGGAAACGTTCACAGCGCACTTCTCCGCCGTAGTAACAGAACGATCACCACCGGCGCGCCCAGGAAGGAGGTCACCGCTGACAAGGGGGTTTCCGCCGGCGCAAACAGGCTGCGCGCCACCAGGTCGCACAGCAGCGTCACCAGGCCGCCCAGCAGGGCCGCCGCCGGCAGCAGCAGGCGGTTGTCGGCGGTGCCCAGGGACAGGCGGGCCATGTGCGGCACCGCCAAACCGATGAAAGCCACCGGGCCGGCGGTGGCGGTGACCAGGGCGGCCAGGGCGCAAGAGAACAAGATGATCAGCACCCGGAAGGCGCGCACGTTCACGCCCATGCTCTGGGCGTAGTCCTCGCCCAGCAGGAAGGCGTTCAGCGGCTTGGACAGACCGTAGACCCCCACCAGCAGGACGCCGCCCAGCAGCATGACCATCTGCAACTCCTGCCAGCGGAACCCGGAAAAGGAGCCCAGGGTCCAGAGCGTGAAGCCCTTGAGGCGTTCGGCCTCGGCAAAGGCCACCAGCAGGCTGGTGACGGCGCTAGTCAAGTACCCGATCATCAGGCCGATGATGAGCAGCACCACACCCTGCTTCATGCGCCGGGCGATGCCCACCACCAGCAGCAGGGCGCCCAGCGAACCGGCGAAGGCGGCCAAGGTGACCATGTAGGGGCTGAGGGCGGCCAGGCCCAGGGAGAAGCTGGTTAGCATCACCAGGGCCACCATCAGGCTGGCCCCGGAGGAGATGCCCAGGATGAAGGGCCCCACGATGGGGTTGCGGAAATACACCTGCAACAGCAGGCCGGAGACAGCCAGGCAGGCCCCGCCCCACAGGGCGGCCAGGGCCCGCGGCAGACGGATGTCCCAGACCACCATGGCCCGTGGATCGTCACCTGGCCCGGCCAGGAGCAGGCGGGTGAGTTCGGGCCAGGTGATGTTCAGCGAACCGTGGCCCAGGTTCAGGGCCAGGGCCGCCAGGGCCAGTAGCGCCAGACCGGCATAGAGCCAGCCCGCCCGCCGGGACGTCGACCGGGCCAGTGCGTTGGCCGGGGATGCCGCCTCAAGCATGGTCTAGTTCTCCGGCAGGGTGTGGAAAAGGGTTATCCTGCGTTCCGGGAAGAACTGGGGCTGCAGGATGGCAGCGATCTCCTCGATCACCTCGTCCATGCGGTGGCCGGACTGGTTGTATTCCGGCAGCGGGAAATACACCCGGCCGGAGGCCATGGGCTTGGCTCCGGCCAGGGCGGGGTTGGTGCGGGCCAGGTCCGCCTTGGAGGCCATGCCACTCTCGGGCGAGCGGTAGGTGAACATCACGTCCGCCTGCTTGGCGGCGCTGTAGAAGCGCTCCAGGGATATCTCTAGGCAGGAGGAGCCGCGCACGTCCTTGAACAGGTATTCGCCGCCGGCCAGGTCCACCAGTTGAGCGGCCCAGGACTGGCCCGGCTCCACCATTACCCGCTTTTCCCAAACGTCGCCCCAGATCACCTTGGGCCGGCTGGGCACGTTTTTGGCGCGTTGGGCGATCTTGTCCAACGCGGCCTTGACCCGGGCCACATAGGCCTCGGCCATCTGCTCCTTGCCCACGAAGGGGGCCAGAAAACGCACAAAGTTGATCTGGGTTTCCAGGGTGCGCGCTTCGGTGCCGTAGTTGATCACCACCGGGATGCCCAGGTCGGCCAGGAAGGGAATCTGCGCCTCGTCCCAGGTGAAGAGCACGTCCGGTTTCAGCGCGGCGATCTGTTCATAGTCCAGGCTGTGGCTGCGCCCCACGTTGACGATGCGTCCCTCCTTCAAGCCGTCGCGCACTTGGCCGATCTTCCAGTCCGCGGTCTTGCCGTCCACCCCCACCAGCACCCCGATGGAATCCAGAGCCAGCAGCATGGAGACGTCGCGACCGCCGGTCATGATCACCTTTCTCACCGGGATGGGGATGATTTCGTGGCGGGGCACCCCCGGCGGCGGCTTCTGGCCGCGGGGAACCAGGTGCAACACCCGGCCCAGGCCGTCGCTGATCTCGTAACGCCCGCCATCCAGGCTGCGCAGGCTGAACTCGCCGATGGCCTGGAAGCCAGGGGCCGCGGTCGCGACTGGACTGGGATTCATGATGGCCAGGGACAGCCACAAGGCAAATCCGACTACGGCCAGGCGTCTGCTTTGCTTCATGTCGTCATCTCCGGATGATCCTTGCGGATTCCATTGCGCAGGACTTGGGCCAGATAGACCAGCAGGCCCAACACGAACAGGGCGGTGCCGGCTGCGAAAAGCCGGATGCCCGGGTCCTTGCGGATGATCAGGTTGACGAAGGGAGTGCGCTTCATGCCGCCCTGGTGGTCCGGGGCGTAGCTTTTGAGGTGGATGCTGAAACCATCCTGCCAGATGGGGCTGTTGATGCCCACCGCCTTGACCGTCTGTTGACCGTCCGCCTGGCTGAAGGTCAGCCACACCCTTTGGTTCAGGGGGCGGTTTTGATAGAACTTCAGGCGTTCGCCATCGTAGAAGTCATTCTCCACGCGATCCAGACGCAGCTGAATGGCGGAGCCGGGTAGGCGCAGGCTGTCGCCCTGGCGCAGGATGTTGTTCTGGTCATTAACTCCCACCACGTAGTTCACCAGGTGGGAGAGCAGGATGATGATGAAGGCGATGTGCATCAGATGCGGGGCCAGGGCCAGCCAATGGCCCAGACGGTCGGACGGGGCCTTACCCAACCGCGCCCAAGCCGCCAAACGATTGATGGTGCAGGCCAGGGTGTTGAGCACCAGGCCGGCCAGCAGGAGCAGGAAGACGAAGAACCACCAGGCGGTGTCCAGGTTGTGGATGCCGTAGGTAACGATCCAATCCAACAGGCTCAGGCGGTTGAGGGGTCCGAAAAGCTGGAGGTGGGCGCGAAAAATGAAATAGCCGGCCAGCAGGTCCAACACCAAGCCCAGGAGCAGATGAAAGGTCAGACTGGGGCGGGCCAGCCAATTCCAGGCCGAGACCACCGGTTTCATGACATCCATCCAGGCCAGCCGAACTGGCCGGTTTCGGGCAGGTAGTTGAAGTAGAAAAGCAGGGGCAGGCCAGACAGGGCGAACCAGGCCCGGCGGCGGGCGTCCCAACCCCGCAGCAGATAAAGGTGCAGGAAGCAACCGTAGAAGAACCAGGTGGCCATGGTGGAGGTCATGGTGGGCTCCTCCCAGATCACCGGGCTGGACCAGCCCAGATAGGACCAGGCTTCGGCGGTGAACAAACTCAGGCTGTAGACCACGAATCCCCAGATGTGCAGGTCGGTGAAGCGGGCGCGAGCCGTCTTTTCGCTTTCTCCCTCTCCATCCCAGAGGAACAGGCCCGCGGCCAGGCCGCCGGCCCAGAGGGTGGCCCGTCCTGCGGCGCTTAACACCAAGTAGACATGGGCCAGGATGGTGTTGGAACGGGGAAAGGGCAGGTAGTAATCCTTGGGGAAAAACACCGCCACCGCCGCCAGCAGGACCGTAACTCCCAGCAAGGCGCGGCCCAGGGCTGGCCAGCGCCGGGGCCAGTAGGCCAGAGCCAAGCCGCCCAGGCAGGCCACCAGCCAGAAAGGCTCCTGGTGGGGGGCTTGCATCGGCCAGGAGATGTAGAGCTTCAGGCCCAGCGAGGCCAGATTGGCGGCCAGGCCCAGGCCCAGGACCAAGCACGCCGGCCAACGCCGTGGCAACCAGGTCAGGCCCAGGGCCACCAGATAGGCCAGGGCCGCCAGGTCAAAGGCGTGATGACTCCAGAGCTGAAAGACATCCATGGTGCTTCGCTCACATGCCGGGGCTGAACCCTCGGCCTGGTCCGCCTTAGGAGTCCCGGTCTCCGGCCAGAGGTGGGAAGGGAAGGAGCCCAAGCCGGAGACCGGAACTTTCGGCGGCTAGAACTCGTAGGTCAGGCCCAGGTGGTAGGACCGCTCGGGCATGGGATAGCCCCGGACCCACTCATAGCGCCGATCGGCGAGGTTGTAGACATTCAAGGTCACGCGCCAATTCTTCAGGAGCGAGTAGGAGGCCTGGAAATCCCAAAAGTCGAAGGCCTCCTTGGTTTCGGTCCTGGTCGGGCTGTAGTCGAAGTTCTGGATGCTCTCCGGGCCGATCAACACGTAGAACAGGCTGGTGGAGAAGCCCTTGTGGCTGAAGTTGATCCAGGACTTGGCCTCGTAGTCGGAGACGTTGACCAGGTCGGCTCCGGTCTCCTTGTCCTCGAACTTGGTGTAGAAGGTCACCCGGGTGTGGAGGCTCAGGTTGGGCTTCCACTTCATGATCTCCGACAGGCGCAGGTTGGCGTTGAAGTCCACTCCCGCGATCTCGGCCTCGCCGTGGTTCTCCCAGGTGTACCAGTCCTGGTTGTCGTAGCGAACCATCTTGGAAGCGCTGATGATCTTGTCCTTGTAATCGGAGTGCCAGTAGGTCAGCTCCAGGTCGGCGATGCGATGGAACAGGTCCCAGCCCAGGTCCCAGGTCAGGCTGGTCTCGGGCTTCAGGTCGGGATTGCCCAGGTAGCCCACGCCGTTGTGACCGCGGTACTGGGCCGAGAGCTGGTCCGGGCTGGGGCTCTTGAAGCCCATGCCCAGATTGGCCCGCACCCGCATCAGCTTGTCCAGGAGGTTGTAGGCCACGCCGGCCTTGGGCGAGAACTCGTCGAAAGTCTCGCTCTTTTCCTTGAACAACGGGAAGGTGCCAGTTTCCGGCTTCTTGGTTTTCAGATCGAAACGGTCGTAGCGGCCGGCCAAGACCAAATTCACCCGGTCGTCAAAGAGGCTGATGGTGTCCTGGGCGAACAGGCCCAGGGTGTCGTACTCCATGCCCGGGGTGTAGGGCGCCGAGGCGCTGCCGCCGCTGACGGCCTCGGACTTCTTCTCCAGATGCTCCAGGGTGAAGCCGGCCACCAGGTTGCTCCACTTCCCGAAGTTGAGGTTGAACTGCTGGTCCCAGCCCAGGGTGGTGTCGGTGTACTTGGTGCCGGTCAGATCGGGATCAGGCGTGCCGTATTTCCACTGGTTGCGGTCCCAGAGATAGTAGAAAAGGCTGCGCACATTGAGGAAGCCGTCCAGGAAGCGGCCGTTGTACTCCAGGTCGCTGTAGCGGTTGCTCTTGTCGAAGTTCTGGCTGGTGTCGGCGTAGGACGAATAGGTGCCGTTGGTCCAGGAGTCGTAGCCGCCGGCGATCTCGGCCATGTTGCCGCCCCAACGCAAGTCGTGGCTGGGGCTGAACTGATAGGTGGCGTTCCAGCCCAGGTTCTTGATGTGATAGGCGGTGTTCTTTTGCTGGCCAAAGTCCGGCACGTCCACGTCGCCCTGGCTGTTGTAGCTGGTGTTGATGTAGAAACGGAACTTGTCGTCCACCCGGCCGCCGCCGGACAGCCCGGTCTTGAGGTAGTCGAAGCTGCCATAGGTGGCGTTGACCGCCGCCCCCAGGGGCTGGTCGCCCTTCTTGGTGATGACGTTGACCACGCCGCCCATGGCCGCCGAGCCATACAGAGACGAGTAGGGGCCCTTGAGGATCTCCACCCGCTCGATGCGATCCACGTCGATCTTGACCGCGTTGCCGGTGCCGGTGCGGTGGCCGTCCACCAGGATCAGGACGTAACCCTTGACGTCGTCGCCATGGGCCTCGGTGCGGAAGCCGCGGATGCCCACCGAGGTGAGCACGCCGGTGTACTTGGTCAGGTGTCCGGTCATGTATTTGCCCAAGAGATCACCCAGGTTATCCACCCCGGCGGCCCTGATCTCCTCGGCGCTGATGGTCTGCACCGGCACCGTGACATCCAGGACGCTCTGCTCTATGCGTCCGGCGGTGACGGTGATGGCCTCGGCCTTGGTCACCGTCTTGCCCTCTTCCGGTTTGTCCGCCTCCGCGGCCCAGACCGGGGGCGCCGCCAGGCAACCCACCAGCAACAACACTCCAAGCCAACTTCTCATGATGTCTCCTCCTGCATTGGCCAGTAATGGCGCCCCGTGGACCCGGACAAAAAAAGCAGTCCCCCCAAGGCGATCAATGCCTTGGGGGGACTGCACCCAGTTTGCTTGGTCCCCGGAGCGCGCCACGGGCCGGCGCGGCTCCAAACCTGGGCCGGTGACTCGCCGGCCATTACGGTTTCCCTGGGTGAGGCAGGTCTTCTGACTTCCGGATCAACCTACCGGCCGCGCCTTCCCATGCCCATGATCGCGCACAGTGGCTTTGCGCCTCTAACGAGGCGCCGGCGGCTTTCGTCCCCGGTAACAGCGGCGGGACCGCGACGGTTTCGCACCGTCTTCCCTATTAAGCCCCGAAGGGCACCGACCCAGTATTTATCGACCTTATATGTGGTTTCCGGCGGCATGTCAAGCGCCGCGCGCGGTTTATGGCCCCAAAAATTAGCGTGTCTGCAATAGCTATGTTATCAGCAAAAAGTTTTTATTTATTAAATTTGCCGGACAGGTCGGGGAATGCCTCCGACAGCTTCACCCGCCGGTTGGGCAGGTTCGCGTAGATGCAGCGGGCCTCCCAGACACTTATCTGCTCGTTGCGGCCGTCTTCTTCCTGCGGCCATTGGCTGCGCTGGTGCAGGATGTAACGACCGTCGGCGGCGCGCAGCAGAAACTGGTTGCGCCCGTGGCGGTCCCAACTGCGCCCGTCCCAGTAATCGTCGCCGGCCAGCAGGTCGGCCCGTTGCAGATGCCAGTGGGCCTGCGGGTTGTCCGGCAGAGGCAACAACGGCAGCATGCGCATTCCCCTCCCGGTCCGGCCCGCCACCCGTGCGGGACAGCCGCTCAAAGGTTCACGTCCTCGAGGTCGCCCTCGATGTCCAGGAAAAGCTGCTCCAGCCGCTCCTTGGTCTCGGGCGCGGCGTCCCACATGCCCCGGCTGATGGCCTCCAGCAGACGTTCGGTGATGTTCTGCAAGGCGTATGGGTTCACCTGCTTGAGCCATTGCTGCATGTCCTCATCGAAGGCGTACTTTTCGGCCAGGCCATCGTACATCCAGTCCTCGATCACTCCGCTGGTGGCGTCCCAGTGGAAGGAGTTGTCCACCGTCCGCGACAGGTCTCCGGCCCCTTTGTAGCCATGGCGCATCAGGCCCTGGATCCATTTGGGATTCAGGATGCGTGAGCGAAAGATGTGCTTGGCCTCCTCCTGGATGCTGCGGTTCCTCACCCGATCGGGGTCCGAGGCGTCGCCAGAATAGGCTCGGGGCTGGATGCCCGAGGCCATCTTCACCGCCGCCACGAAGCCGCCGAAATAGGCGTTGAAGTCGTCGCTGGAGAGCAGGTCGTATTCGCGGGAGTCCTCGTTCTTGACCACCAGGGAGATGTCCTTGAGCCGACGGCGGAAGTTCTCGCGCCGGTCCAGGCCGTAGGCCTTTTTCCCATAGGCGTAGCCACCCCAGGTGACATAGACCTCGCCCAGGTCGTCACTGGTCTGCCAGGCCTTGGCGTCGATGGCCGCCGCCACCCCGGCCCCGTAGGCCCCGGGGGGATCGGAATAGACTCGGAAGCTGGCCTCGCGCCAGGCCTCCTCCGGGGTCAGGCCCTGCTTCTCCAGTTCGCCGGCCTCGCGCAGCACGTTGCGACGCAGGAAATTGCTCTCCGGCGGCTCCTTGAGGCTGCCCACCATGTTCACCGCGCCATCCAACAGCTCCATCAGGTTGGGGAAGGCGTCACGGAAAAAGCCCGAGGTGCGGAAGGTGACGTCCACCCGGGGAAACTTCAACTCCTCCAGGGGGGTGACCGCCAGACCTTCCACCCGACCGTTCTTGGCGTTCCAGACTGGCTTGAGCCCCATGAGGTAGAGGGCCTCGGCGATGCACTCTCCCTGGGTGCGCATGTTGGGGCTGCCCCAGATGACCATGCCGATGTTGTCCGGCGGCTGGCCGGTTTCCTTGAGATGGCGCTCCACCAGGTCGTCGCCCAGGCTCACCCCAACCCGCCAGGCCACTGGCGAGGGCAGCTTGTAGGGGTCCACCGAGCAGAAGTTGCGCCCGGTGGGCAGCACGTCCACCCGGCCCCGGGTGGGGCAGCCGCTGGCTCCTGGGGGCACGTAGCCGCCGGACAAGGCATGCACCACCGCCTCCAGCTCCTCGCCGGTTTGGGCCAGGCGAGGCAGAGCCACTTGGGCCAGGAAGGTCAAGGCCTGGGCGGCGGGGCTGTCGGACTCCACCCCGATCAGGACCTCCTCGCCGGCCACCGCCGCCGCAGTGAGCTCGCGGCAACGGTCATGCAGGGCCTTCAAGGCCACGGCGTAAGTGGGATGGCGTCCGCTGGGGTCGGCCTGGCCGCGCCGGGCCAGCATCTGGTCGTAGTCATAACCCCATACCTGGGCCAGGGACTCGCGCAGGCTGGGTACCTCGCCGTTCTTGATCCGCACCAGTTGGGTGGCCAGCTCCACCAGGCCCTCGCCCTGAGGCGGGCGGCCCATGATGTGCAGACCGTCGGCGATGGCGGTGTCGGCCACCTCGCTTAGGTAGGCGTGCAGCTTTTCCAAGAAAGCGTCGAAGTCGGCCAGGGCCTCGGCGCGCTCAATTTCCAGGTCGCGGTGTAGGTTGGCTTTCTCCACCATGTCCCAGAGCGCGGTCTGGGCGGTGGGCAGGCGCGTGGGGTTCATGTCCTTGGTCTGCAGATAGGCCAGGACCCGCTCGTCCACCTGGGCCATCTCCTCATAGGTGTCGGAGTTGGTCATCACCGGCACCAGGTGGTCAACCAGGCAGCAGAAGGAGCGGCGCTTGGCCTGGGTGCCCTCGCCGGGGTCGTTGACGATGTAGGGATAGATGTTGGGCAGTTCCATGATGGCCAAGTCGGGGTAGCACTCCCGGCTCAGGCCCACGCTCTTGCCCGGCAGCCATTCCAGCGATCCGTGCTTGCCCACGTGGATCACCGCGTCGGCCTGGAACACGTCGCGGATCCAACGGTAGTAGAACAGGTAGTGGTGGCTGGGGGCCAGGTGGGGGTCGTGGATCTTTTCGGGCTGCTCAATGAAACCGCGCGGCGGCTGCACCCCCACGTAGACGTTGCCGTTGACCAGGCCGTTGATCAGCACCCGGTCTTCGTGCACGAAAAGCTCACCGGGGCTGGGCCCCCAGTCGGCGGCCATATGGGCCTGGTTTGTGGCCGGCAGGGCGGCGGTCCAGGCCTGGGTGCGCTCCGGGCCGGCCTGGTCCGCGGCGCGCTGGGCCAGCTTGTCCGGGGTCAGCCAACGCTGGTCACAGGTCAGGCCGCCAATCATGGCGTTGGCCAGGTCCTGGGGATCGGGGTAGGTCTCGTCGACCTGGTAGCCTTCTGCACGCAGCCTGGCCAGCAGGTCGCTGATGCTGGCGAAGCTGTCCAGGCCGGCGGCGCAGCCAATGCGGTCGTTGCGGGGCGGGTAGTTGTGGAAGACGATGGCGACCTTTTTCTCGGCGTTGGGCTTCAGGGCCAGGCGGCCCCAATTGCGGGCCAGGCGGGCGATCTTGTCCACCCGCTCCGGGATGGCCTCCATGTGGGTGAGCATGGCCCCGGTGATGGGGTCGCGCCGGGTCTGCTCCCTGGTGGCCATGGCCACGCTGATCAGGTTGCCGTCGAATTCCGGGGCGGCCACGGCAAAGCCCACGTCCATGGGCGTCACCGCCTGCACGGTCTCCTCCCACTGCTGGCGGTTGTTGCTGGTGTTGATGGCCTGCAACACCGGCACGTCCAGCTCCTCCAGCACCCCGGCCTCGGCCGGCAGGTTGAGGTTGAGGGAGAACGTCATGGGGCTGATGAGGGCCTGGATCAGCCTGCGCCCCTGATGGCGGAAGTAATGGTCGAAGACCCAGCGGGTGTCCCTGACCTCCAGCATGGGGTCGGGGTAGCGGCGGTAGAAGCAGCAGATGGGCAGGCAGCCGGCGGCCTCCATGGCCCGCACCATGGCGTCGATGTGGGCCAGGTTGCCATCCTGGTAGAGGTATTGGCCGAACCACAGGCCCAGCACCGGCTCGCGGGGAGCGAGCACCGCCTCCAGGCCCACCCCCAGTCCGGCCAGGTATTCCTCCAAAGTCTCCACCGCGCCCAGGCGGGGGTGGTAGAGGGCCTGGCAGGGCTGGGGCCGGGGCGGCTCGTGCTCCAGGCCGGCCTCGCGGCGCAGCAGGTGCAGCCAGTTGTGCTCGCCGCCGTGCTTCAGATAGAGCGCGGTCTGGTTGAAGCGCTCCTGGCCGAAGTCCGGGCAGAGTTCCTGGGCCAGCTCGATCTCGTCCTCGCCCGAAGGGTGGATGAAGAACTCGCGGCCCTGGACGGCTTCCATAAGTTCATCGAAAAACGGGCAGGAGGTCCTGCCGCCGTGCAGCAGGATCAGCAGATAGTCCGTCTGGCGCACCAGGTCCAGGAAGCGTTCCACCTGCCTGCGGTCAAACAGATCGTCGCCGCCCCGGGCCTGGACCTGCAGGCGGCCGGGGGACTGTTCCTGCATCTGGCGGCAGGCCCGGCCCAGGCTGGTCAGGCCGGTGCTGGCGGCGGTGTAGACCACCAAATTGCGTGGTTTCATGGCTGCATCCTCCGGAAAAGCTCTTGGCGCAACAGGCACTCCAGGTCATAGGGCCGGCGGGGGTCGCCCTGGGTGGCGATGCGGCGGCTGGGGCAGCCGCCCCGGCAGATGAAACGCACCGCGCAGGCGGCGCAGGCCGGGGGCAGGCCCCAGTGGCGCACCGTGCGCTCCAGGTCCGGCGGGTCGGGATCGTCGAGGCGGCCGGCCAGATGCTCCGGTCTGCCGGCCAAACCGGCGCAGGGGTATATCTCGCCCTCCGGCGTCACCGCGGCGGACTGGCCGGCCGCGGCCAGGCAATAGGGCCTGGCCTCAGCCTGGCCAGCCCGCCGCCGCACCTGGTCCACCTCGCGCACTTTCAGCGGCGGCCAGCGCCGGGTGGCGATGAAGGCCAGGTTGGCCAGCAGGCGGGGTGCCATCTCGCGCACCTGGTCCGGGGTGGGAGCCAGGTCGGCGTCCTGGGCCCGGCCCAGGGGGCGCACCAGGTCCAGGTTGATCACCCGCACCGAGCGGAACCCGGCGGCCAGGAGCAGCAGCTCCGGCAGGCGGGCGATGTTGTGGCGGGTGAGGACCACGGTCAGGTTCACGGCCGCGCCGGCGGCGTCCAGCCTCCGCAGGGCCTTGACCACCGCCGCTCCGTGGCCGCGGGTCAGGTCATTGGTGGCCGGGTCGCCGTCCAGGCTCAGGCCCAGGCCCACCCCGTGCTCCAGCAGGAAGTCGAGCTTGGCCCGGTCCAGGAGCAGGGCGTTGGTCTGCAAGGCGAAGCGAGGGGGAGGGGCCTGGCCCGCGTGGGCCAGCACCAGCTCCCGGACCAGGCCGAAATTGAGCAGGGGCTCGCCGCCGGTCAGCTCCACGGTCAGGCGGCCGTCGCCCCGGCCCAGGCGGGCTATGGCGCGGCGGGCCGTCTCCGGGGCCATGTCCGCCCCGGCAGCGCCGGCCCTGGCGTAGCAATAGGCGCAGGTCAGGTTGCAGCGCCGGGTGAGCATCAGCACCAAAAAGCTCACCCCGGCTCCCACCTCAGACCGCGCCGGCGCTTCTGAACCTGGCCGGTTCGTGGGACACCTCCTCAAAGGGCTTGCGCCGCACCCGGTGGGGCAGGGCCAGTTCCAGGGCGCGGGTCACCTGCGCCATCTCCACCTGCGCAAGGCCCTGCCAGGCGGCCAGGGCCTTGGCCGTCTTAAGGGTGATGATGTCGCCGCGGTGGCCGTCGGTGCCCACCTCCAGGCACTGGCGGGCAATGGCCAACATCATCTCCCGGCTGGCCGTAACCCTGGCCAAAAGGTCCTTGGCCAGCACGATGCGCTGGGCGATCTCCCGCGAGGCCTCATCCCATTGCCGGGCAAACCCGGCCGGGTCGGTCTCGTGGGCCAGGCGGCGCTCCATCACCTCCACCCTGGCCCCGGCCTCGCGGATGCCGCTGACCAGCACGCACAGGCCGAAGCGGTCCAGGAGCTGGGGGCGCAGCTCGCCCTCCTCGGGGTTCATGGTGCCCACCAGGGTGAAGCGGGCCGGGTGGCTGAAGGAGACGCCCTCGCGCTCCACCGTGTTGACGCCCATGGCCGCGCTGTCCAGCAGCACGTCCACCACGTGGTCCTCCAGCAGGTTCACCTCGTCCACGTAGAGGATGGCCCGGTGGGCTGCCGCCAGGATGCCCGGCTCGAAGTGCTTTTCGCCCTCCTTCAGGGCGCGCTCCAGGTCGATGGAGCCCACCACCCGGTCCTCGGTGGCCCCCACCGGCAGCTCCACCACCCGCACCGGACGCTCTTCGCATGCCGGGCCGTCCGGGCCGGGGGCCTTATGGCCGCAACCGGCTACGCTGCATTGGCCGCAAAGCGCGCCTCCGGCTTCGGCCGGGTCCAGGTTGAAGGGGCAGCGGCTGACCACCGCGATCAGGGGCAGGATCTCGGCCAGGGCGCGGGCTGCGGTGGATTTGCCGGTGCCCTTCTCGCCCCGGATGAGCACCCCGGACAGGCCGGGGTTGATGACGTTGAGGATCAGGGCCTGTTTCATGTCCGCCTGACCCACCATGGCCGCGAATGGATAGATGTCTGGTTTGCTCAAAGGCTGTCCTCCCTGGCGATGTGCACCAAATCCTGGGCCTTGAGGTCGTCGATGCGGAAATAGTCGGCCCCCATGGCCGCGGCCAGGCGGCGGGCCAGGTCCAGGCGGACCACGCCGGGGGCCTCGGTGTCCACCACCACGAAGCGCACCCGCTGGTCCGCGCCCAGCTTGGCGGCCAGGGCCAGGGCCTCCTGATGGGGCGGCGCCTCGCCTTGCAGCCCGGCGTTGGCCCGGCCGTCGCTGAGCAGCAGCACGATGGGCCGGCTCTCGGGCTCCTTGCGCAGGTGGATCTGCAACTGCGTGTGGGCCTGGACCAGGCCGGCCGAGAGCGGGGTGCGCCCGCCCACCGGCAGCTCCTGCAGTAGCCGGGCGGCCAGGTCGATGGAGCTGGTGGGCGGCAAGGCGACGTTGGCTTCCCGGCCCCGGAAGCAGACCATTGCCACCTTGTCCCGCTTTTGGTAGGCGTCCAACAGCAGCGAGAGGATCGCGCCCTTGGTGGCGGCCATGCGGGCCTGCACCCCCATGGAGCCGCTGGCGTCCACCACGAAAAGCAGGAAGTTGCCCACCCGCTTCTCGCGCACCTTCAGGCGGATGTCCTGGCTCCTGACCGCCACGGCCAGGCCGCTCGCGCCTTGGCGGCGGCGCTGATGGGGGGCGGCGGCGCGCAGGGTGGCGTCCAGGGCTAGGTCGCCGGGGTCGCCGGCCAGGCTGCTCTTGACGTAGCGCCCCAGGCGCTGGGCGGTGCGGGTGGCCGAGCGGCGGCCCGAGCCCCGGCGCAGCTTGCGGTCCTTGGCCTGGCTCAGGCGCCGCACCTTGAAGGTTGGTCCGGCGGCAAAGACCTGCTCCTGGGCCTGGCCCTGGTCCCCGGTTTCCGGCTCCGGCTCCGGCTCCGGCGGTTCGGGCAGGGGCAGGTCAAAGCCCTCCTCAGGCCCCTGCTCGGCTTGCCCGTCCCGGGCGTCCTGGTCCCGCCCTTGGCCCTGCTCCGGCTCAGGCGGCTGGTCGGGCTCCTGGGGTTCCTCGGGCGGTTCAGGCTCCTGGGGAGGCGGCGGGGGCGGCGGGGGCGGTGGCACCGGGTCGCGCCGGCGGTGGCGCAGGGCCATGGCCGCCACCCGCGCGACGTCCTCGCTGGTCACCTCATGGCGGCCCTCATAGGCGGCCAGGGCCCGCGCCGCCCGCTCGATCACCAGGTCCGCGCGGTGGCCGGCCACGTTGTTTTCCAGGCACAAGGCGCTGATGAAGGTGCGCAGGTGGCCGGCCAGACGGACCTGGCCCAGACGCCGGCGGGCCTGGGCCACGGCCAGGGCCAGGCCCTGGGCCGCTTCCTGGCGCCCGGCGTTGAAGCCGGCCGGGTCCTGGTCAAAGGCCTCGCGCAGCTGAAGCAGGCGCACCCGCAGCTCGGGATCGGCCATGCCGGCCACCTCCACGCACAGGCCGAAGCGGTCCAGGAACTGGGGGCGCAGCTCGCCCTCCTCGGGATTCATGGTGCCCACCAGCACGAAGCGGGCCGGATGGGAGAAGGACACCCCCTCGCGTTCGAGCCGGTTGTGGCCGCTGGCCGCCGCGTCCAGGAGCACGTCCACCAAGTGGTCATCCAGCAGGTTCACCTCGTCCACGTAGAGGAAGCCGCGGTGGGCGCGGGCCAGCAGGCCGGGCATGAAGCCGCGCCGGCCGCGCCGCACCGCGCGCTCGAAATCCAGCCCGCCCAGGACCATGTCCTCGGTGGCATTGAGGGGCAGCTCCACCACCGGCACCCGCCGCGCCTGCGCAGTCAGGCGGCCCGCTTGGGCCAGGACCCGGCGGCAGTGGTCGCAGAGCTGGTCGGGATCGCCGGGATCGCAGGCCAGGCGGCAGCCGGACACGACGTCAATTTCCGGCAACAGCGCAGCCAGGGCCCGCACGGCGGTGGATTTGGCGGTGCCCTTTTCCCCCCGCACCAGCACCCCGCCCACACCGGGATCAATGGCGTTGAGCAGCAGGGCCAGCTTCATGTCCTCCTGGCCGAGGATGGCCACAAACGGGAAGACTCCGCCGCGGGGGGCCGCGGCGGGCATGGCCGCGGCTTGGCTGGACAGGTCCGGGCTCATGCCGCGGCCTCCCCGGCAGGCGCGGCCAGCAGGGCTGGGTAATCGATCAGTTCCTCGTAGACCTTGCTGCGGGTCTGGCCGGTGTCCAGGCTCATGGTGCAGCTCTGGCCCCAGCCGGCCCATTCCAGGGCGCCCAGGCTGTGCCCCTGCGGGAGGCCGGAGATGAGCGCCGCGCCGGGGCTGGCCACGGCCACCGCCAGTCTCTCCAGGCTGCGCAGGGCCAGCAGGTCGAGCTGGACCTCACCCAGGCGCGGCGAGCTGACCGCCACCAGGTCGCAGCCCCGCTTGGCCAGGGCCAGGGCCAGCTCGGGATGCATCAGGTCCTCGGCAGTGGCCAGGCCCACCCGGGCCGGCCCCAAATCCAGATAAGGCGGCTCACCGGGTTGGTCGCCGTTGGCGGGCAGGCGCACCGGCGCTGCGGCGTCCGGAGCGCAATGCACCAGCGCCGATCCCCGGTCCGGGGTCAGCACCCGGAACAACAGGTTCACCCCGCTGGTGTCCGCCAGGCGGGTCAGGCCCTCCAGGTCGGTGGTCGCCGGGAGGTGGCCGGGCAACAGGGCCAGGCGCAGGTCAGGTTTTGCCTGGGTCAGCAGGCGGCGCACCAGGGACTCCAGTTCCAGCGGCCCCTCGCCCAGGCCGGTCAGGCAGTGCACCTCCAGGCGGCCCGGTGCGGGCAGGCCCAGGAAGCCGGTCAGGTCCTGGATGCGGTTGAGTTGAGAGGCGAGGTAGTGATAACGGTCCGGCTGGCGTTTGGCCAGGCGCCGCCGGCGCTGCTGGCCGGGCAGGCGGCCCTCCTCCAGGGGCAACCGGGCCAGGAAGAGGCCCGGCTCCACGGGCTGAGACGCCAGAAGGTCAGCCCCCTGGGGATCGAAGAGATGGGAGCGGGCCTGGTCGCAGTCCATGCGGCGGTCCTGGCCGGAGCGGTTGCAGGCCGCCAGGTGGATGCCGTTTTCCAGCGCGCGACAGCGCCAGATGCGGGCCGGGTCCATGGCGCCGGGGGGCCAGTTGGCCGGGACCAGCAGCAGGTCCACGCCCTTGAGGGCCATGAGCCGTGGCAGCAGGCTGAAGTAGGTCTCGGAACAGATCAGCAGTCCCAGACGCCCGAAGGGAGTGTCGCAGCAGTCGTCCTGCACGGCCGGCCCTGGGCAGGCCCACTTGGCCTCGGCCGTGACCTTGCGCCGCCGGGCCTGGATGCGGCCGTCCGGCCCCAACAGCAGGGCGCAGTTGTGGAAGGCGTCGGTCAGCGGGTCGCGTTCGGCCAGGCCCAGGGCCAGGTAGAGCCCGTGCTCCCGGGCCAGATCGGCCAGGGTCTCGACGGTGGGGCCCTCGGCAGTCTCGGTCAGGGGGGCGATCTCCTCGCGCGAATCAAACCCGTACCCGCTCAGGGCCATCTCGGTGTTGACGATCACCCGCGCGCCCAGTTCGGCCGCGCGGCGGTTAAGGCGCAGCAGTTCGCGGTGGTTGTCCGCTATGCGGCCGTGGGCCACGGGCCAGTGCACCAGGGCCACATCAAGGCAAGAGGCAGGGTCGCTGCTCGGCATGGTTGCGGGCCTCCCCAACAAAAAAGCGGACCCCTAACGTTGTGAAGAGTCCGCGGAAAGCCCGCATCACGCGACGAACTCGTTCGCCGGCCGACCTGGATCCGAGGTCGCCGGCGGTTGTGGCGTTGGCAGGTCTTCTGGCTTCCCGGTTCAGCCTACCGGCCGCGTCTTCCCGCGCCCTTTGGCGCAGTGACTTGCGTGCGGCCTTCGTCCCCGGTTACAGCGGCGGGCCCGCTCCCGATTCGCACGGGATTCCCTTTTAAGCTCATGACGAGCGCCAACTGCGGAAACAATACCAACGCCCCCTCCGGGCTGTCAACCACCAGCTGGCCTAGCGGCGCGCGAAAGGGGTTGACAGGCGGCGGGCCATGGGTTTTCATACCTGACATCCGGCGCCCGAGAGGGCTCAATTGGGAAGACGGTGCGAATCCGTCACGGTCCCGCCGCTGTAACCGGGGACCAGGACCGCCCCTCCGTCACAGACAAACGGAGGCAAGGCCACTGCGCCCAAAGGCGCGGGAAGGCGCGGTCCCGGGCTGATCCGGGAGTCAGAAGACCTGCCGGAGGTTGGATATAACCGCCTGACATCCGGCGCGGACCGGCGGGCGGCGGCGGCCCCGCGGCCGCCTTCCGGGCGATCAAGTCAAGCAGGGTGCAGTCCCCCGGTCCAGCAATGGGCCGGGGTTTTCTTTTTGCCGGAGGCCTCCTAGCATGCCGATACCCAAAACAATCTCGCAATTGGCTGCGCTGGGCCTGGCTCTTTTGCTTTGCCTGGGGGTCTGCCCCGCCTCCGCAGCTCGAACCGGTCAGGCCCAGATCAAGCTGGATTCGGACAACGTGGTCCTGGACGCCGACGCCATCAGCCGGCTCAACGTGCGCTCGGTGAGCGAGTTGCTCAACCTCGTGCCTGGCGTGAAGGCCGGTGAGAGCTCGGTCACCATCCGGGGCTCCTACAAGGTGCGGGTGCTAATGGACGGCATGCCCCTGAACGATCCCGGGTCCCACACCATCAAGCTGAATCTGGTCCCATTCCAGAGCCTCAAGAAAGTCGAGGTCTTCAAGGGCGGCGGCGGGGTGGCCTTTGGCGACGACGCCAGCGGCGGGGCGGTGCTATTCACCACCCAGGCCCCGGAGCGGACCACGGCCTTTGCCGAGGTGGCCGCCGGCAACCGCAACGCCGTTCAGACCCGCCTGGGCCTGACCGCCAGCCAGGGACGCTGGGGCCTGGGCCTGGATGGCGAGTATAAGAACGGCGACGGCTACCGGGTCAACGACGACAAGGAGGTCAAGCGCGGCGGGTTCAAGGTCTCCTACCGGCCCGAAGCCTGGGGCCGGGGCCGCACCCCGACCCTGGCCGTGGATTTCAGCGAGCAGCGCTCCGGCAGCGCCGGCTATCCCCAGTTCCCCACCCCGCGCGCCCGGTTGCATGACGAGGCCCTGGGTGCGTCGCTGAACTGGGAGCGCTGGCAGGTGACCAGCGGGACCTATTTCACCAGGTTTCAGAACGAAAGCATCAACCCCGACCGGGACCAGCACAGCCTGCTGCGCACCTGGGCTTTCAAGCAGGACCTGCGCCGGCCCTGGCGGCCCTGGGGGATCAAGGGTCTAGTGGCTGGCCTGTCGGCGGAGGTGGTCGAGGGCCAGGGCAGCGAGTTGGCCACGCGCCAGGAGCAGAGCCTGGCCGGGTTCGCGCGCCAGGAGACCATGATCGAGGCCTGGAAGCTGGGGGTGGCGCTGGGCCTGCGCGGGAGCTGGTATTCGGATTTCGACGGGGTGCTCAACCCCGAGCTGGAAATATACCGCGATTTCGGCCGCCACCGGGTCAAGGCCGCCGCCACCCGCAGCAACAACCTGCCCACCTTTCGCCAGCGCTACTATCGCCACTCCACCCTGGAGCCCAACCCGGACCTGGGCATGGAGCGGGCCACCAACTTCAGTCTGGGCCTGGCCTCGGCCTGGCGCAAGGACCTGAGCGGCGACGTGGCGGTTTTCCACCGCCTGGTGGAGGACGCCATCACCTACGTGCTGGGCGACGGCGGGGTGGGGCAATACCGCAACCTGGGCGAGACCGTCACCAACGGGGTGGACGCCTCGCTGAAATGGCGGGCCGCGTCGTGGCTGGAGTTGACGCCCTCCTACACCTACCTGCAAGCCAAGGACGCGGAAACCGACTTGTGGCTGGCGGCCAAGCCCGAGCACAAGTTCAGCCTGGACGCCCTGCTGCGCCCGGCGCCGGGCTGGGCGGTGGGGCTGCTCTACACCTATGAGTCCAAGCGTTTCACCCGCTCGGACAACACCGAATGGACCGACCCCTACCACAAGGTGGACCTGCGCTGCGAGTATCGCCAGGGCCCCTATCGTTTTTTTGCCACGGTGGAAAACCTGCTGGACGAGGACTACGACTATGGCGACGGCCTGCCCGCGCCGCCCCGGCTCTGGCTGGTTGGGGTCAGGCGGGAATTCTAGGGGCCTGGCCACGCGCCAGGATGACAATTGCCAGGAGATTGGGAGAGGTGATGATAAGGCTCGAAGGTTTGCATAAAAGCTTCGGCAAGGTGGAGGCGCTACGAGGGGTGAGCTTGCAGGTGCCCGCGGGGGAGCTTTTCGCCTTCCTGGGCCCTAACGGGGCCGGCAAGACCACCACCATCCGCATCCTCACCGGGCTTACCCGCCTGGGGCAGGGGGCGGCCTGGCTGGATGGGCACGACATCCTGGCCGAGGCCCTGGCGGCCAAGCGCACCTGCGGGGTGGTGCACCAGCACCTGAACCTGGACAGCGAGCTGACCGTGGCGGAGAACCTGGACCTGCACGGCCGCCTGTTCGACATGCCCCGCAGACAGCGCCGCCTGCGCATCGCCGAGCTGCTGGACTACGTGGGGCTCCTGGACCGCAAGGACAGCCTGGTGAGCCAGCTTTCCGGCGGCATGAAGCGCCGGGTGATGATCGCCCGGGCCCTGGTCCACCAGCCGCGCATCCTGTTCCTGGACGAGCCCACCGTGGGCCTGGATGCGGCCATCCGCCGTCGCATCTGGGCCCTGATCCGGCGCATCCACGCCGACGGGGCCACGGTCTTCCTGACCACCCACTACATCGAGGAGGCCGAGTTTCTGGCCCAGCGGGTGGCCTTCATCGACCACGGCCGCATCGTGGCCCTGGACACTCCCCAGAACCTCATGGCCGGCCAGGGGGCCTGGGCAGCGGACACCCTGCAGGGCGAGGAGCTGCACACACGCTACTTCGCCAGCACCGAGGCGGCCAAACGCGAGCTGGCCAGCCACGAGGGCGGCTTCACCCTGCGCCGGGTCAACCTGGAGGACAGCTTCCTGGCCTTGACCGGAAAGAAAATCCAATGATGCACGGCTGGCTTCCGGTCTTCCTGCGCGAGATGCTTATCCTGCGCCGCCGCTTCTGGCGCACCCTGGCCTCCATGGCGGTCTCACCGCTGCTGTATCTCATCGCCTTTGGCTACGCCCTGGGCGGCGAGCAGGGCGGCCGGGCCTACCTGGCCTTCCTGGTGCCGGGCCTGGTGGCCATGTCCAGCATGACCCAGGCCTGGGCCATCGCCACCGACATCAACGTGGCCCGGTTCTACTGGCACGTCTTCGAGGAGTTCCAGGCCGCGCCCCTGCCCAACCCGGCCTATGTGCTTGGCGAGGTCCTGGCCGGGGTGGCCCGCGCCTTTTTGGGAGTGATGGTCATCCTGGTCCTTGGTGTGGCGGCCGGGGTGCGGGTGGACCTAGGGCCCTGGTTCTGGCTGGCGGCGGGGCTGAACAGTTTCGCCTTCGCCAGCCTAGCGGTAGCCATGGCCATGCTGGTCAAGTCCCACGCCGACCAGGGCATGCTCTCCAGCTTCATCATCACCCCCATGGCGTTCTTGGGAGGCACAGTCTTCCCCCTGGAGCGCCTGCCCGGCTGGGCCCAGGCCCTGACCGAGATCCTGCCCCTGACCCACGCCTCGCGGGCCATCCGGGCGGCGGCCCTGGGCCAGCCCCCGGCGCCGCTGCCCTATCTGCTGCTGCTGGGCCTGGCCCTGGCCTTTTTCTGGCTGGCGGTGCACTGCGTGAACCTGGCCCGGGAATAGGCCCGCACCGGGCGGCGCTCAGGCCTCCGGCGGCCACTTGGCGGCGAAGCCCAGGGCCAGGGCCCGGCAGGCCAGGTCCACCAGCCCGGCCGGGGAGCCGTCCGCGGGGGCCGGGGCCAGGCGTTGGCGGTAGTCCGCCCAGTCCTGTCCCCGCCCGCTCACCGTCACCGCCACCTGGGCGGCCTGGCTGGCTAGGATTTCGCCCTGGCAGGAGGCCGGCAGCACCCCCCAGGTCAGCTTGTCCCAAAGGTGGGCCAGGGCCGCCATGGCGGCCACGGTGGGCGGGTCGCAGTCGATCACGTTGAAATTGTTGGCCAGGAGCCCGGCCAGCTCCGGGTCCAGGTGGGCCTGCGCGCCGGCCAGCAGGGCGGCGCGGTCGCCGCCGAAGCGCTTCAGGTGCACGCTGGCCGTGCACTGGCCGGCGGGAGTGAGCCGGTTTTGCAGGGCCAGGGCGCCCATGATGGCCTTCTGCACCGCCTGGCCGATGAGTTCGCCCAGCTTGCTGTGCTTGCCGGTCCCGGTCAGGGCCTGGCCTCCGCCCAGGCGGCAGGCCGCGGCCACCTGGTCGGTGCCGGTGCCGGTGGCCAGGCCGGCGGAGTAGAGCGAGTTGACGTTGAGCTCCTGCAGGGCGGCGGTCTTGGCCTCGGTGGCGGTGACGATGGAGCGCACCAGGGCGCCGGGAGTCAGCTCCTGGCTGAAGAACAGCATGGTGTTGATGGTGCCGGCCGCCGGCGGCTCGGGCGGGGCGATCTGTTGGTGCTCGCCGTCCGCCTCATAAAGCGAGGCCGGGTCGCCCACCCGGCCGGCGTTGCCCTCAACCCCGCCAGTGGCGATGGCCACCACCTGGTGGGCCCGGAAGCTTTCCACCACCAGGCAGGCGTTGTGCATGTTGGCGGCGGTGCCCAGGGTGGCGCAGCGCTCCGGCGGCAGGCCGTAGGGCTCGGCCACCTGGCGGCGGTAGCCTTCCACGTCGCGCCAGGCCTGGCGGGCGTGGGCGGTCAGGTGGCCGGCCGGCTCGCAGGACTGGTGGTTGAAGACGTACTCCAGGTCCTCGCGCAGTCCACCGGCGGCCCGGCAGGTGGAGACCACCCGGTGGGGCGCCAGGAAGCGGGCGTAGATGATGCGGTCCTCGCGATGCAGCTCCAGGCCTTCATAGAACCTGCCCAACAGCATGACAGCCTCCGCGCCGGGCCGCCGGCGGCGGCCCTTGACATCCGATGGTTGCTGGATTAAACCAGACGGCAGAACAGCCCAGCCGGCGCCCGATAGGGCCCAACAGGGAAGACGGTGCGAATCCGTCGCGGTCCCGCCGCTGTGACCGGGGACGAAAGCCGCGAACAAGCCACTGCCTCCAGGGGAGGCGGGAAGGCGCGGCCGGTAGGACGAACCGGGAGCCAGAAGACCTGCCGGCTGGTTTCGGGGCGCACGGCGAGCGACCGTGGCCGCCTTCCTTGCCGAGGAAGGGGCGCGCCCCTTCCGGGGCGATCAAGCAAGCAGGGTGCAGTCCCCCCGGCCAGCCATGGCCGGGGTTTTGTTTTGCCCGCCCGGGGAGCAGACCTCGCCGCCATGCCCGCAGCAGCGGATAACCCAAGCGGAGGGCGAAATGACGACCCCAGGCAAGCACCCCAAACCCCGCGCGTGGCGGCGCGCATTTTTCCTGACCCTGCTTTTGGTCCTGGCCGCGGCCCCGGCCCGGGCCCAGGCTGCAGACGCGCCGCCGCCGCTGGCCGTGGAAATCTTCGCCCATCGCGGCCATCACCTGGTGGCGCCGGAGAACTCCCTGGCCGCCCTGCGCGCGGCCGTGGAGTTGGGCCTGCACGGCAGCGAGATCGACCTGCGCACCACCCGCGACGGTCAGGTGGTGCTGATGCACGACGCCGACCTGGACCGGGCCAGCGACGGCCGGGGACCCCTGGCAAGCCGCAGCCTGGCCGAACTGCGCCGGCTGCGCCTCAAGGACGCCCGCGGCCGCCTGACCGGGGAGCGCATTCCCACCTTGGAGGAGGCCCTGGACCTGGTCCAGGCCCAGCCCGGCTTCCGCCTGGTGCTGGATCTTAAGCAGGTGGATGCGGCCCAGGTGGCGCGCCAGGTGCGGCAAAAGGGCCTGGACAAGCAGGTGGTGTTCTTCATCGCCGACCCCCAGGACGTGACCCTGGCCCGGAGCATCCACGCGGTCGGTCCGGATCTGATCCTGGCGGTGGACCTGCTGGGCTGGTGGAAGATCGAGGGCCTGGCGCGTTTCGCGGCCCACGCCCTCCAGGCTAAAGCCCTGTTCGCCTCGGAGTGGTTTTTCCCCCGCTGCGGCTTTGCCGAGGCCAAGGAAGCCGGGGCCGAGGTCATGGCCTATCTGTGGGGCGACCATGATCTGCCCGCCCGCCTGGGCCGGGCGGCGGCCCTGGGCGCGGCGGTGGTCTCCAGCGACCGCCCCGACTTCATCATCGACCTGGTGCGGCCCCGGCGCGCCGCCGGCCATTAAAGGAGGCACGGCATGAGTGAGAGCGCCATTGTCCTGGCCGCTTTCGGGGTGGCCAATCCCCGGGCCCTGATTGGCATCACCGCGGTGCTGGCGCGGGTGCGCGCGGCCTTTGCCGCCACCCCGGTGCGCCTGGCCTTCACCTCCCAGCAGATCCGGCGCATCTGGCGGACGCGCGCGGCCCAGCCCCAATGGCTGGACGCGCATCCCGAGGTCCCGCCCGAGGTGCTGGCGGCGCGCGGGCCCCTGGCCACCATCGCCGACCTGCACGAGGAAGGGGCGCGGGAGATCGTGGTGCAGTCGCTGCACGTTTATGCGGGCGAGGAGTTCGCGGACCTGCGGGCCTGCGTGCAGGGACTGGCATCCATCCGGGCCGTCAAGCCGCGCTGGACGCCCTTCCGTTGCCTGGCCCTGGGGCGGCCGGCCCTGGGCCAGCCGGGGATCGAGTTCCCCTATCAGCAAGACCTGGCGCGGGCGGCCCTGGCCCTGGCCGGTGACGCTGACCAGGCCGAGGCCCTGGACGCGGCCCTGGTCTATGCCGGCCACGGCAATCCGTTCTACCCCAGTGGGGTGTATCAGGAGCTGGAGATGGTGCTGCGGCAGGCGCATCCCGGCCTGGCGGTGGCGGTGGGCGAGGTGGAGGGGGCGTTCTCCCTGGACTACGTGCGCGAGCGCCTGGCTCAGACCGGCGCGCGGCGGGTGCTGCTCAAGCCCCTGATGCTGGTGGCCGGCGAGCACGCCCACTCCGACCTGGCCGGCGACGAGCCCGGCAATTGGCGGCGCAGCCTGGAGGGCCAAGGCCTGGCGGTGACCTGCGACCTGCGCGGCCTGGGCGAAAACCAGGCCTGGGCCGAGATCTATGTGGAGAACATCCGCCAAACCGCGGCCTCCGCCGGCATCAGTCTATAAACCAGCGTTCAATGCTGGGCGGCCGCCATCTGCGCCCGCACCTGCTCCAATAGCTTGGCGGCCAGGCGGGCGTTTTCCCCGCCGGGCTTGGCCAGGCGGCCGGCCTGGGCAAAGGCCTGGGCCGCCGGCTCCAGGTGATGCAGGCGTAGGTGGCAGTAGCCGGCATTCATGGCCCAGCGCGCGGCCTGGTCGCCCTCGGCCTGGGCGGCGGCCTGTTGGTAAAGCCGGGCAGCCTCCCCATATTGGCGCTGGCGCAGGCGCATCTCGGCCAGGAAGGCCAGGGTGGAGGCCTGGGGCCGGCCGGCCTGGGCCTTTTGCGCCGCCTGGACCGCCTGTTCCAGTTCCTGGGCCTGCCAGTGCACCTGGGCCAGGGCGAGCCATTGCTCGGGGCTGGGCTCGGGGCCGAAGGCCTGGCCATAGCAGCGTGCGGCCTGGGCCGGCGCGCCCGCGGCCCGATGCAGCTCGGCCAGGGTGCGCCAGTCGCCGGCCTGGGCCCCGGCCAGGCGCACGGCCAGGCCCAGGGCCGCGGCGGCCGGCGCCCAGCGTTGTTGGTGCACCTCCAGGCTGGCCAGCAGCCGCCAGAGCTCGGGGTCCTCCGGGCCCATCTCCAGCAGGCGCTGCACCACCTCCCGGGCCGGCTCCCACTGCTTCAACTCCATGCGCAACCGGGCCAGGGCTACCAGCCATTCGCGCTGGGGGTGGGCCACGGACGTGGCCCGCAACAGCCAGGTCAGGGCGGCTTCGGGCCGGCGGCCGGTCTGATAGAACATGGCGGCCAGGTAGGCCCACTCCGCCTCGGGCGGGTCTTTGAGGCTGTAGACCCGGCTGGCGGTTTCGGCCGCGGCCAGGGGCTGGCCCAGTTCGTATTGCAGGGTGGCCAGGTTGCGCAAGGCGGGATCGAAGCAGGGCCAGAGGCGCACCGCCTGAGCGAAGGCGTCGCGCGCCGCCGCCTTCTGGCCACGCTGGTATTGCAGCACCCCCAGCATGTAGGGCAGGTGGGGGTGGGGCTGGTGGTCATCGGCCAGGCGTTCACTCAACAGCGTGATGGCCTGTGCAGCCTGGCCGCGTTCATGGGCCTGCTGGGCGCGTTGAAGCAATTGGCCGGTGGCCTGGTCCAGGTAGGGCTCGGACGGGCAGGGCTCCGGGGCCGCGACGGCCGGACAACTCCAGGCCAGGGCCAGGATAGCGAGCAGAGGGATCAGGTGGCGCGTTTTCATTGCAGCTCAAACTTGACCGCGGTTTCCAGCCAGGCCGCGGTGGGCCGCCCGCCCACCACCGCCGGTGCGAAGCGCCACTGCTCCACGCAGCGCAGCACCGCTTCCTCGAACACCCCCGCCGGTTCGGCCCGGATCACCCTGGTTTCCATCACCTGGCCCTTTTCGCTCACCAGCAGGCGGATCCAGACCTGGCCGGTGATGCCGCGCTTGCGGGCGAAATAGGGATAAGGCGGCGGCACCCGGGCTGTGACCAACGGGGGGTGGTCCACCACCCCACCCAGACCGCTGGGGCCCTTGATTACTCCCGCGGCCACCACCCCCAGGCCGGCCGGCAGGGACAGGCTGAGGCTGGTGTCCAGGCTGGGCGCGGCCAAGTCGATGCGCGGGGCCTGAGGGGCCGGGGTGACGGTGAGCTCCTTGACCTTGAACTGCAGCGGTTCGGGCTCTGGCGGAGGGGGCTCGTCCCGTGGCGGAGGCGGCGGCGTCAGGGGCACATAGGCCAGGGGCAGCTCGGCCAGTGTGCGGGGCGGGGCCGGCCGCCGGTCGATTAGCCAGGGCGCGGCGCAGAACACGGCCAGGTTCACCGCCAGGGCGCAGAACACGGCCAGGGTCCGACGGGTCCACAACCCGCGTTTGGCCATAAGCGCGGCGCTCATTGCGGTCTATTGGCCGCCACGGCCACGTCGCGGGCCCCGGCCAGGCGGCATTGGTCCAGCACTTCGATCACCCGGCCGGTGAGGCTGCTCCGGTCGGCCATAATGACCACTGCGCCATTGCGCTCCTGGGCCAGGAAGCGCTCCACCAGGCCCCGGACCGAGGTCACGGCCACCCGCCGCCGGTCGATGAAGATTTGGCCCTGTTTGTCCACCGCCACGACGTAGGAGGGTTTGTTCTGGGCCTGGGCGGTCAGGGCCTGGGGCCGGTCCACCTTGACCCCGGCGTCGCGTTGGAAGCTGGTGGTGACCAGGAAAAAGATGAGCAGGATGAACACCATGTCGATGAGCGGGGCCATGTCGATGCCAGGTTCCCCGCCGTCGCTGGTTATGCCGCCGGCTAGGCGACCCCTCAAACGTAGCATCGCCGCGCCTCGCTTTCCTTGAGCCAGCGCTCCACCCCACTTTGGAACAGGTACAGTTCACCTTGCATCTTGCCCGCCTGCCGGCGCAGGACATGGGCCGCAAAGAGCCCCGGAATGGCCACCAGCAGACCGGTCTGGGTGGTGATCAGAGCCTCGCTGATGCCCGCGGACAGGCCCTGGGCGTTGCCGGTGCCATAGGTCTGAATTATGTTGAAAGTCTCGATCATGCCGGTGACCGTGCCCAGCAGGCCCAACAAGGGGGCCACCGCCGCCAGGACCGTGATGACCGCCAGGTGGCGCCAGATGGCCGGGGCCTGATGGCGCACCGCTGCCTCCCACAGGCGCAGGTCCCGGGCCTGATGGCCGGTGCGCTGGGCTAGAAAGCGGGTCAGGGCCGCTCCCCGCGGCGACTGGCCGCTTGGGGGCGGCGCCTGGCCGGCCAGGCTGTCCAGGGCCTGGGTCAAGTTGATGCTCTCGCGGCGCATCGTCATCAGCCACAGGGTCTTGCGCAGTATCAGGGCCCATAGCCACAAGGACACCGCCACCAGGGGGGCCATCACCGGCCCCCCGGCCCACAGGTAATCCCAGGCCGGCGTCCAGGGGTCCATCCTCAGGCTCCCTCCCGCAGCAGGGCGGCCGAGAGGGACACCGCCTTCTCCTCCATGTCCCCGATCAGGCGCTGGGCCTTGCGGGTCAGGAGCGCGCTGGCCACCAGCACCGGGATGGCCACCACCAGGCCCAGCTCGGTGGTGATCAGGGCCTCGCTGATGCCGCCGGCCATGAAGCGGGGCTCGCTGTTGCCATGGATGGTGATAACGTTGAAGGTGTTGATCATGCCGGTGACCGTGCCCAGCAAACCCAGCAAAGGAGCCACCGCCGCCAGGACCTTGAGGGCGGTGAGGAAGCGCTCCAGCCGGGGCAGCTCCCGCAGCATGGCCTCGCTCAAACCACTCTCCACCGCCTCGGCCGAGCAGCCGCGCAGCTCCAGGCCGGCTTTGATTATGTTGCCCACCGGCCGGCCGGCCTGGGTCCCCGCCACCTGCTCGGCCCCGGCATAGTCACCCTGGAACACCAGCGCGTTCACCTGCTCCATCAGGACGTCGGTGTTGGTGCGCACCCGGCCCAGGAAGGCCAGACGCTCCACCACCAGGCCCAGGGCGATGAGCCCCACCAGGATGATGGGATAGACCAGCGGCCCGCCGCTTTGCAGCCACTCCCAGAAATCGGATTGGGTGGAAAGCTGGCGCAGGGCCGCGCCGGCGCTGATGTCCAGCGGTGCGGTCCGGCTGGAGCCGTCCAGGAAGCTGGCCAGGGTCCGTTGCTCCCACCAGGAAGGAGTGGTCTCCACCGCCAGCAGACGCCCGCTGGTGGGCGAGATCAGGGCGAAGCCAGTCTCGCCCTCGGCCTGGTAGAGGGTGGTGAAGCCGCCCAGCCGGGTGATGGCGCCCGAGATCTCTGCCCCTTGCCGGTCCACCAGGGGGCCGTGGCGGGTCGCCACCTGTCCGGCAGCCTGGACCTCGGCGAAGTACAGCTCTAGCAGGCGCTCGATTTCGGCCAGTCCGGGGAAGTGGTCGTCGGCCAAATAGCCGGCCAGCTCCGCCAGCCGCTCCGGGGCTTCAGCGGTGTAGGGTGAACGCTGGGCCATGGTTAGCAGGTCGCGGGCAGCGGCGCGCACGTTGCCGGCCAGCTCGTCGAGGCCGCCCTTTTCCGCCGCCAGTTGCTTGGCCAGGTCCTGGCGATGCCGGCTGGCTTGCTCCAAACGGGCTTGGGCCCGGGTCAGGGCCTCGTGCTCCAGCCGGACCTTATCGCGCAGGCCGGCCAGGCGCTCCTGCAGCAGGCGTTTGCGTTCAGCCCTCTCCTGCTGGGTTTGGGACTGTTGGGATTGGGCTTGGCCCAGGTCGCGCTCCACCGCGGCGGCGGCCCCGGCAAAGCTGGTCGCGGCCGCGGCGGGATTGGCCGCGAGCAGGATGAGCAGGATGAGCAAACCAGGCAGGCAGGGCAGGCGCCTCATTTCGCTTCTCCAGGCCGGGCCAGCGCGCCCAGGGGAACCTCCACCAGGGACAAGAGCCGCTTGCGCTGGGCCATGTCGGCCATCTGGGCCAGTTTGCGGTTCCAGCCGTCCAGCTCGTTGAATTGACCGGCCTGGCGATCCCAGACCCAGGCCTGCTCCTCCCGGGCGTCCAGGGCATAGACCGCCAGCCCGCCCAGCCGGATCACCCGTCCCCGGTTCAGACGGCCCGCGACCGTGAACTCCTGGTCAGTGACCTCCACCGCCAACCCCAACCGGGCCTCGTGGGCCAGGGTGTCCAGCACCAGCTTGGCCTTTTGGGCCAAACCCAGGTCATAATCGTTCAGGGAAGCGGCCACCTGGGCCAGGCGATCGGTCCGGGGCCGGGCCAGGAAGTCGGGCCAGGCCTGGCCGTCCCGGCTCAGGCGGGTCAAAGTCCGGTCCAACAGGGGCTCCAGGTCGTGGCGCAGCTTGGCCGTCTCTTCCAGGCGACGAGTCAGCTCGTCGATCTTTTGCTGTTGGTCGGCGGCATAGGCTTCGGTCTTGCGCCGCTGGCGGCCGACCCGCTCCAGTTCGTCCTGCAGTTGCTCGGCCTGGTCCAGCAGGCGCGCCTCCTCCGAGGCCCAGGCGTCGGTCTCTTTCTGGGTCTGGGCCATGACCTCCACGACCCTGACCGCCTGCTTCTGCACCTGGGCGGCCGAGGATGTGGCCGCGGTCGCGGCCAGGACGGGCGCGGGCAGGCAGGCGCCCGCCAGGATGAAAAAGGTAAAAACGAGGCGGTGCACGAGGTTGTCTCCTTGGCGAAAAATAAAAAAACCCCCAGCCTGTTCGGCTGGGGGATTGCACCCGTCTTCTTCATCCACCCCGATGCCCGCCGGATTACTCCTCCGGTTCTCCGCCGGTTCGAGCGGGCTATATGGTTGGCAGGTCTTCTGGCTCCCGGATCAGCCTACCGGCCGCGCCTTCCCGCCGGCAGGACCGGCAGTGGCATGATTGCGGCTTTCGTACCCGGTTACAGCGGCGGGACCGCGCCGGAATCGCACCGGCTTCCCTCTTGCGCCCGTGGGCACCAACCTTCCGGAACTATGCCCGCCGCGCCGGGGACTGTCAAGGGCCAACCCGTTGCGATTCGCGCAAGCGCATCTCTGACTTGACCGCGCCCCTGTGCCCCGGCGATGAATTTGGACCCACGACCCGTTGATTTTGGCTTGAGCGAGGCGCAAGTGCACAGATCGCACTGAATTGCCGGCCTATTTGTCGGCTTGTTCCGCCAGGGGGCTCGGCTTACAAAAATCCATTTTCACCGTCGAGGGACCACACCGGGCTTTGGTGGATTGGGGTCCTGGTGCTTACCCTGTGCTTACCTGTGCGTGCCGTCGGCGAGATTAACTGGTTAATCAGCGTGACAAATATTTGAAATTATTTGTGCCTGGGGCGGGACTCGAACCCGCACGACCTTGCGGTCTGGGGATTTTAAGTCCCCTGTGTCTGCCATTCCACCACCCAGGCATTGGCGGCGCGGGCGGGGGCCTCCCCGCCCGGCGTCAGCGGATGCTCAGGCCGCGCGCGGCCAGGAAGGCCATGAAGCGCTCCCGGAAGGCCTCGATGTCCTCCTTGGTCAGGGTGCGCTCATTCAGGCCGATCCAGTAGCGGAAGGTGTAGCTTTTCTGCCCCTTGTCCAGGCCCTGGCCGGCGTAGGCGGCCATGAAGCGTCGGCCCTGCACCAGGTCGTCGCCGAACTTGTCCAGCACGCCCTCCAGGGCGGCGTAACCATTAGCGGCCGGCCACAGGATGGAGAAGTCCAGCCAGGAGCCGGGGAAGCTGGAGGGCATGCTCATGGTCAGTTCGGGATAGGCCTTGAGCGGCAGCCGGCTGATATCCAGCTCCAGCCAGGCGATGAGGGCGTTGCGCTTGAAGGCCTCCAGGGCAGGACCGGCCAGATATCCCAGCCCGCCCACGACGGAATCGCCGCAGAGCATCTTCAGGTGGCAGCCGGCCTGGGCCCAGACCGACGCGGTTTGCTCGCCGATGGCGAAGCTGAAATCGCCGCAGCCCAAGAGCCGGCCGATCTCCTCGGCCGCGCCTTTTAGCTCCAGGAACAGGGGCTCCAGGTCGGCGGCGGAGCCGGCCCGGAACATCACCGCGCCCAGGTGGCCGAGCTCGCGGCGGTCGCGCTGGCCATCGGGGAAATAGACGTGGCCGACCTCGAACAGGCGCAACTCCTCGCGCTGGGCGTAGTTCTGGGGGATCAGCTCCAAAAGGTTGGGGATGAGCGTGGTGCGCAGGCGGGCCTTGTAGGGGGCCACCGGGTTGGCCAGCAGCAACGTCTCGCCGGGCTCATGGCCCAGCTTGGCCAGCCAGCGGTCGTCATACCAGGAATAGTTGTGCACCTCCACGAAACCCTTGCCCTGGGCCAGGAAGCGGCGCAGCTTGTGCTCGGCCCGCAGGCCGTCGTCAAAGGCGTACTCGGTGATGGCCACCGGCGGCAGCACCGGCGTGATGTTGTCGTAGCCGTAGAAGCGGGCCACCTCCTCCACCAGGTCCTGGGGCAGGCTGATGTCGCGGCTGGAGCGGTGGGGCGGGACGGTGGCCACCAGCTTGTCGCCCTCCCGGCGGCAGCCGAAGCCGATGGCGGTGAGATAGGCCGTGACCTGCTCTGGGCTGACCGGCTCGCCCATGTAGCGGGCCACGTAGTCCAGCGGCATCTCGATGAGGCGCTGTTCGTCGCCCAGGCTGCCGGCGTGGGTCAGGCGCGAGCGCACCTGGGGCTCCTGGCCGGCGTCGCGCACCAGTTGCAGGAAGCGGGCGACGCCCAGGGGCATGAAGGCCCGCGGCAGGTCCTTTTCGAAGCGCTGGCTGGCGTCGGTGCGCAGGCCCAGGCGCACCGCCGTGCGGCGGATGGTCATGGGCTGGAAGTTGGCGCTTTCCAGCACCAGGCGGGTGGTCTTCTCGCTCACCTCGGAGAACTGGCCGCCCATGACCCCGGCCAGGCCCACCGGCCGCTCCTGGTTCCAGATCATCAGGTCTTCGGGGCGCAGCTTGCGCGCCACGCCGTCCAAGGTGATGAACTCGCCCTCCTGGCCGAAAACCGCCACCCGCACCGCGCCCATGTCGTCGGCGTCGAAGGCGTGCATGGGCTGGCCGATCTCCAGCATGATGTAGTTGGTGAGATCCACCAGCAGGTTGATGGCCCGCATGCCCACGCTGTGCAGCCGGGCCTGGATGGCGATGGGCGCGGGGGTGGGTTGCAGGCTGGCCAGCTCCAGGCAGCAGTAGCCGGGGCAGAGCTCGAAGTCGTCCACCTTGAGCGGATAGGCCGGCAGGTCGGCGTAGCGACCCAGGTCCTCCAAGGGCAGGGCCTTGAGCGGCCGGCCCAGGGCCGCGGCCAGCTCGCGGGCGAAGCCGTAGTGGCCCCAAAGGTCCGGGCGGTGGGTCAGGCTCTTGTTGTCGATCTCGATGATCCAGTCCTGGTCCGGGAGCAGGAGGCTGAGCGGCGCGCCCACCCCGACCGTCTCCGGCAGGTCCATGACGCCCTCGTGCAGCTCGCCCAGGCCCAGCTCCTTGGCCGAGCAGAGCACGCCGTCGCTCTCAAAGCCGGCCAGGCTGGCCCGTTCGACCCTTAGCCCGCCGGCCAGGGTGCAACCCACCGGCGCGTAGGCGCTGAGCATGCCGGCCCGCAGGTTGGGCGCGCCGCAGACGGTCCGCACGCGCTCGTCGCCCAGCTCCAGCGTGACCAGGCTCAGTTTGTCACTGCCCGGCACCGGGCTGAACTCCACCACCCTGGCGGTGACCACGCCGGTCAGGTGGCGGCGGCAGTGGACGACCTCCTCCACCTCGGCCGTCTTCATGGTGAGCTGGTCGGCGATGATTTTGGGGTCGATGTCGTTCAGGTCAACGTACTGGCCGAGCCATTCCAGGGAAATCTTCATGATCGGGGCCTTTCGTCAAGTGACGACGCCGGGTCAGACCGCGGCGGGGAACTGCTCCAAAAAGCGCACGTCGCCGCTGTTCATGAGCCGTATCTCCGGGATGCCGTACTTCATCATGGCCAGGCGGGTCAGCCCCAGGCCGAAGGCGAAGCCGCTGAACTGGTCCGGGTCCACCCCGCCGTGGCGCAGCACCACCGGGTGGACCATGCCGCAGGGCAGAAGCTCGATCCAGCCCGACTGCTTGCAGGTCTTGCAGCCCGCGCCATGGCAGATGAGGCACTGGCAGTCCAGCTCGAAGCCCGGCTCCACGAAGGGGAAGTAACCGGGGCGCAGGCGCACCTTGACGTCCTGGTGGAAGACCTGGTCCAAGAGCGCCTTCATCACCGCGATGAGGTGGCTGATGGTCACGCCCCGGTCCACCATCAGGCCCTCGACCTGGTAGAAGGTGTTTTCGTGGCTGGCGTCCACGCTCTCATAGCGGAAGCAGCGGCCGGGGAAGATGGCGCGCAAGGGCGCGCCGTGGGCTTGAAGCATGCGCACCTGGTTGGCCGAGGTGTGGGTGCGCATCAGCATGCCGTTGGTCAGCCAGAAGGTGTCCTGCATCTCGCGGGCCGGGTGGTCGGGCGGGATGTTGAGGTAGTCGAAGTTGTAGCGCTCCTCCTCCACGTGATAGCCGCTGCCGATTACGAAGGACATGCCCTGAAATATCTGCTCCAACTCCATCTGCACCAGGCTGATGGGGTGCAGCGCGCCCAGGCTGCGGCCGGTCCCCGGCAGGGTCAGGTCCACCGCGCCGGCCAGGCGGCCGCCGCCCCCGGATTCCAGACGGGCCTTGGCCGCGGCCAGGGCCGCCTCGGCCGCCTGCTTCAGCTCGTTGAAGCGCCGGCCGAAATCCTTGCGCTCCTCGGCGCTGAGCTGGCTGAAATCGGTGGTGCGGCTCAGGTTGGTGATGCTGCCCTTCTTGCCCAAATAGGCCACCCGGATGCGCTCCAGGTCCTCCTGGCTCTGGGCCGCGGCCACCTCGCCGTCGAACTGCTTTTTCAGGTCATCCATGCCGGATCCTTTCAGATGCGGATGCCGCCGCCGATTGGCGGCGGTTTTTAGCTTTATACAATGCCCTCGCGCGGTTGCCAAGCGCCGGCCGCCGGCGGGCGGGGGCGGGGAGGGGCTTTTTGCCGGCCGGCAGGGCAGGGCGGGGGCAAGCCCTGCCGGCCGGCGGAGGGCTCGCAAGGCATCATGCTAATTTGACGGGAAATTTACTGAATGGACCGGACGGCATCGCTCTTGCAGAACCCTGGGGCGAACCCCAGGCGGAGAAAGCCATGTCGCCCGCGAGCCTGCTGCACCCCCAGACCCTCGACCCCGGCCCCCTGGTCAACGCCACCCTGGCCGATCCCCATCCCAGCCTGCTGGCCCGTTATCTGGAGGGCCGGGTGGCCGGCGAGGAAAGGCCCGCCCCGCCGCGGCTGCCCGGCGACAACCGCCCTCTGCTGCCGCCCATCGGCCTGGCCGCGGTGATGCTCTACGCCCAGCGCCGGGCGGTGGACAGCTATCCCCTCATCTACACCACCCTGGCCCTGGCCCATCCCAACTAGCGCTGGCTTCGCCTTCTCGGCAAACGAAAGGGCCCGGCAGCGATCGCCGGGCCCGCGGAGTTTGGCGGGGCGCGCGGTCTAGATGATGACCGCCGGCCGGGTGGCGGCCATGACCGCGGCGGCGGCGGTCTGGGCGGCGGCGCCCGTGGCCTGCCTGCCCAGCGAGGCCAGTACCTGGCCCTTCCACTGCGGACGCAGGTCCAGGGCGGCCAGGGGCAGGCTGCCGCTCAGCACGGCCTGGCCCAGCAGGCGCACCGGCCCGTCGGGGTCGTCGCCGTAGACCCGCTGGGCCAGGGATAGAATCTGCCCCAAAAGCTCCTCGGCATAGGCCGCGTGGTCGGGGTTGTGCACGTTGAAGCTCTCGGCGGTGTAGGGCGGCGGACCCAGCTCGCCGGAGCGGGAGGTTTCGGGTTCGGCCTTGATCATGCGGCTCTGCCAGGCGGCCGCGGCCTCGTCCCCCTGCAACTCCCTGGGCGGCACCTGGTTGGCGAGGCGGTCGAACTGGGCCTCCACCCAATCCTGATAGCGCGCGCCGCGGGCGTCGGCCTGGCGGCGGGCGCGGTTGAAATGAGGCCAGTCGGGGTGCTCCCAGCGGGGGGCGAAGCTGGTGAAATAGGTGCCCAGCCGGCCCAGGCGCCAGCGCCGCACCCGGTCCCAAGTGTCGCTGAACTCCTTGGTGCGCCGCCACCAGGGCGCGTCGCGGTGCTCCGGGTTGGCGCTCTGGGCCAGGCGCTCCTCCAGGGCCTGCTCGGCCTGGTTGAGCACCGGCAGGCGCGCAGGTCCGCCGGGGCGGGATTCCGGGGCCAGCACCTCTGGCGTCTCGGCCTGGGGCGCGGGCGGCGCGGGGGAGGGCGGGGCCTCGGCCTGGGCCGGGGCGGGCTCTGGCGCGTGCTCTGGAGCCGCGGTCTGTGCCGAAGCCGGAGCCGCCTCCGGGGCGGGCTTTTGCGCGGCCGGGTGCAAGGCCTGGCTGACCGCGGCCGCCACGGCCTGGCTCAAGGCCTCGCCCGCGGAAATGGGCTGGGCGGGGGCCGGGAGGGCGGGGGCTTGGACCGGCATGGCCGGGGCCGGGACGGGCGCGGCCGCGACCGCCGGGCGGCGGCCCAGGGCGGCGGCCAGGTTGATGATGATCAGACGCCGGAACTCCTGATATTCCAGGCCGGCCAAGTAGGGTTGCAGGGCTTGGAAGAGGCTGCTGGCGAAACGCTCCAGGCGGCCGGTGGTGGCCGGGGCCAGGTCGGGTTGGCTGGGGTGGAGCGCGGGGGCGCTCTCCACGACCGGTTCGGGGGCGCGCAGGGGGCCGCGCAGCCCGACCGCGCGCAGGCCGGCCGGGGTCGCCTTGACGTACAGCGGCATGCCACGGCCCCGGAACTGCAAGGAAACCAGGCCGTCCTCCTCCAGGGCGCGCAGATGGCGGTTGACCGGCTGACGCTGGCCGCCGCTGAGCTCCTTGACCCGGCTGCTGGGCGTCCAATCGCCATCCTGGGTCAGCTCGGCCACGGAAAGGAGCACCTTGCGCCGGGCCGGACCCAGTTGGGGCTGGCTGGCCGCCACCCAGGCGTCCAGGCGCACCGGTTGCTCGCGCCTCGCGTCGGGTCCGTTGTTTTGCCTGTCCTGCGTCACTGCTTGCTCTGCCTTCCCGTCATCCAGGCGACCACGGCGCTGTCCCATAACTGTCCTAATATTATGGGAGGCTTCGCCTGTGTTCAACTGTGAAATTTCTCTGAATACAAACATTGTGACCTCGCGCCGCCGGCCTGGACAGAATTTGGCAAATTAATAAGCAAATTTCATGCCATGCATATTAAGCGCGCAAGAGTCAACAACGGCCCAGCTTTCGCCCAGCGCTGGGGGCGGTCCGCGTCGGAGCCACAACATCTAGACCCAGCGATGCGGCAAATATTTCACATCCTGGCCCAGGCGGGAATCATGTGGGTGCTTCTGTGGCATGCCCATAAAAAAATCGTCAATAGTTTGACGATTGATCGGGCCGACCGCTTCATTGGCCAAGCCCGTTTTTTACCGCCACCGGCGCTCCGCTGGCTGGCTTTGGGCTGGCCAGGCACGGAAACTGTGCTATGCTGACAAGGTCAAATCTTTGCTTGTACGGACGAAACCAATGCCGTCCAACGCTTCGGAGACAATCAGCGAACCTGCGGCCATGGCAGCCGCCCTCCAGGTGGGGCTGGAACTCATCATCCAGAAGGAAGTGAGCCAGGAGAGGCAGCGGGCCGGTCTGGTGGGCTGGTCTCCGGGCGAGTTCATCCTGATCGACGGCCCCACCCACTGGGTGGGCATGGGGCAGCTTTTCGCCCAAAACCGGCTGTTGGTGCGCTTCATCTCGCTGGGTTCTTTTTATGGCTTCTCGGCCAAGGTCCTGACCGTGTTCAAGAGCCCCCTGCTGGTGGTCCTGGAATGGCCCCGCCACCTGGAGTGCATGGCCCTGAGCAACGAGAACCGCTACGCCCTCAACACCCCGGTGGGGCTGGCCGGGCAGGTGGCCGAAGGCCAGTACGGTCCGCTTCACCCCGGCGTTCTCAGCGACATCAGCCGGGGTGGCTGCCAGGTGAGGGTGAAGCGCAGCCCGCAGACCACCCGCGACTTTTTCCAGGGCAGCCAGGCCCGGCTGGAGCTGATCCTGGCTGGGCGCAACGCCCCGGTGGCCGTGCTGGCCCAGGTGCGCAACACCCAGCGCACCGGCACCGACCTCATCATGGGCATGCGTTTTCTGGAAGGACAGGAGGCCGCCCTGGGCCTGGCGCAGATGTATCTGGCCCCCCAGTTGCGGGTCGAGGAGATGCGGGCCAACCCTGAGGGCGCCCCTGAGCCAGCCCCTGAGCCAGCCCGGAAGCCCGCCAGGGAGGCTCCCGCAGCTTCCGCGCCGCCACCCCCGCCACCCCCGCCACCTCCACCAGCTCCGGTCGCTCCGTCGCCGGCCCGGCCGGCCCCGGCTTCCCCGTCGTTCGAACCGGTGCCGCAGGAGCAGAGGGTGGACACCAGCGCCAATCCCATCACCCTGGAGGAGATGACCGCCGAGCGCGCGGCCGGGGTCTTGGGCGTCTCCGCCCTGGGCGGCAGCATGCTGGCGGTGCTCAAGTGCCGCGAGCTGGTGCGGGCCTGGGTGGAAAAATACGGTGAAACCACCATGCGCGAGCGGCGCGGGGTGCTCATGCGCGAATGCGCCCGCATCCAGGGCCTGGAGCTGATCCGCTAGGCCGGGCCGGCCTTCAGCCCAGCGACGGCCGCCCCCAGGCGGTGAAATCCAGCTCGGTGCCCAGGTATAGCGGGTCGTCCGCCTCTGGCGCGCTGAGGAAAAACGGATCGCGGCGGGTCACCTCCACGCTCACCTCGCCCGCTCCCGCCCCCAGGGCCCTGGCCTTGAGCCAGGCCCCCACCTCGGCGGTGGCGAAGGCCACCGCGTCCTCGACGCGAGCGAAATCCTTGACGCCATCGGGCAGGAAGACCCGCACGCCGGGCAGCGGCCGGCGGGGCTTGATCTCCACCCGCTGGCGCAGCACCACCCCGCCGGCCACCGCGCCCACCGCGTTGGCCACCGCGGCGTGCTCCAGGCGCAGGTAGGCCGCCCCCAGGCTCTCGGCCGCGGCCGGCAGATAGGCCGCCGCCGGCGCGCCGATGCCGGCCACCGGCGCCAGGAGGCGCAACCGGCAGGCCAGGCTCCCGGCCGGGGCCGCGCCCAGGGCCTTCATCAGCAGGCGTTCGGCCGCCGGCTGCAGGGCCCAATCCGGCTCCAGGCCCTCCTCGGCCAGGGCCTGGGAGGCCAGCTCCACCGCCGCGCCCAGGCTGGCCTCGGCCACCACCTGGCGGCAGAGGTCGTCGGGGTCGCGGCGGGCGATGAGCCCCAGCAGACGCGCGCCCAGGCGGGAGGCCTCGGCCTCCCACTGACGCCAGCGGCCCAGGGCGTGCAAGGCGTCGCTGGGGGTGAAGGCGTACATGCCCGCCAGGCGCTCGCGCACCAGGTTTTCGAAGGGCGGCAACAGGCGGCGCTGGCAGCGCAGCTCGGTCTCCCAGGCGGCCAGGGAGAGCGGCCCCTGGTCCAGGCGGCCCAGGAGCTCGGCCTCCCAGGGGCGCAAGGCGCGCCCCGGCGGCCGGCCCCGGCCCAGGAAACGGCCGGCCAGCTCGGCCGTCGGCGGCTCGTCCAGTTGGCGCCTCAACTCGGCCAGGGTGTCCGGAAAGCGGCTGGCCAGCAGGCACAAGGGGCGCACCCGGCGCGGACCCAGGCTGAGCCCGTCGCCCTGGCCCAGGCCCACCAGGCTGTCGCCGCCCAGGCCGCGGGTGCGCACGTCCACCGCCTCCACCATGGTGCGCCAGGGGCCCACCCTGGCCCCGTCGGGGTTCAGGCGCGGCCGGCCTTTTTGCAGCAAGGCAACGTCGGTGGTGGTGCCGCCCATGTCCACCACCCACATGTCGCCAGCCGGCCCCACCAGCCCGGCCCCCTGGGCCAGGTGCCAGGCCCCCACCACGCTGGCGGCCGGGCCGGAGAGGATCGTCTCGATGGGCCGCTGCAGCGCCCAGGCCGCGTCCACCAGGGAGCCGTCGCCCTTGACCACCATCAGCCGGCCGGCCACGCCGCGGGCCTTGAGCGCGCCGCCCACCCGCTCGACCAGGTCGCGGATGAAGGGGATCAGGCCGGCGTTCAGGGCGGCGGTGGTGGCCCGGCGGACGGAATCCAGGCGCGAGGATAGCTCGTGGCCGCAGGTGACCGGCCGGCCGCAGACCCGCTCGATGATCTGGCGCGCGCGCAGCTCATGAGCCGGGTTTTTCACCGAAAAATACGCGCTGACCGCGTAGGCCTCGCTTTCTGCGGCCCGCGCGGCCACCTCGCGGGCCAGCCCCTCCTCATCCAGGGGGGCGGCCTGCTCGCCATTGAGGTCGTGGCCGCCGGCCAGGTGGATCACGTCGCGGACCACCAGCTCTTTTTCCAGGCCGAAGGATTGGAGCATGCCCTGGTCGTAGCCGATGAGCACCAGGCTGGCGCGGCCGCTGGCCCCCTCGATGATGGCGTTGGTGGCCAGGGTGGTGGAGAGCCCCACCAGCTCCACCTGGCCGGGCTCGGCCGCGCCGGGGGCCGCGAAAAGCCGGTCCAGGGCCTCGACCACCCCCCGGCTGAGGTCGGCGTGGGTGGTCAGGGCCTTGGACCAGGCCAAGACCCGTCCGGCCTGGGAATCCACCAGGGCCGCGTCGGTGAAGGTGCCGCCGGTGTCGATGCCCAGCCACAGGCCCATGTCTCGCTCCAGTGCTTAAACTAAGATCGCGGCCCCGACCCCGCGAGGGGATCGGGGCCCGCGTGGTGTAAGCTGCGGTCGGTCTACTTGCGCCGGGCCAGGATGTCCTTGACCAGCGCCACCGCCTCGCCGGCGTCGTGGGCGTAGCCGTCGGCCCCGATCTTCTGGGCGAAGCTCTGGTTGACCGGCGCGCCGCCCACGATGACCTTGACCCGGCCGCGGATGCCCTTCTCGGTCAGCGCCTCGATGATCTTGCGCATCTCCGGCATGGTGGTGGTCAAGAGCGCCGACAGGGCCAGCACGTCGGGCTGGTGCTTCACCACCTCGTCCACGAAGGTTTCCACCTTGACGTTGATGCCCAGGTCCCTGATCTCCAGGCCCACCCCGCGCAGCATGGTGGCCACCATGTTCTTGCCGATGTCGTGCAGGTCGCCGCGCACGGTGCCGATGAGGATCTTGCCCGAATGGGCCTTGTCGCCGCTGGCCAGGTGGGGCTCCAGCACGACGAGGGCCTCGTTCATGGCCCGGGCCGAGAGCAGCACCTCCGGGATGAAGACCCGGTTGGCCTTGAAATCGGCCCCGATGACCTCCATGGCCGCGATCATGCCCCGGTTGAGGATGTCGCCGGCGGCCACTCCGCGGGCCAGGAGATCCCTGACGTGGCCCACGATGGCTACGTGGTCGCCCCGGAGCACGTCGTCCTGCACCGCCTTGAAGGTCTCCTCGCCCAGGGCCTCCGGGGCCACCCGGGCCGCGGCCGCGGCCATGGCCTTTTCGCCCATGGGGCTGAAGCCGCCGGCCGCGAGCGGCAGGCGTCCCTCCTTGTCGATGCGCTCGCCCAGGCGCACCAGGCGCTCGAAGTCGGCGTTGGGCGGGGTGGTGTCGGCGATGCCCACGATGATGCGCCGGCCCGGGGCCACGGCCTTGAAGAAATGGTCCAGGTAGGATTCGAACTCCTCGCGGCTGGCGGTGTCCTCGCTAAGAAGGCTCTGGGGGATGCCGCCGAAGATGGTGAGCTTTTCGCCCCAGTGGCGGTAGTAGTCCTCGATGGCCACCTTGGTCATGGGCGCCGGGCAGACCGCCTCGGCGATGTGCATGCCCGAATCGCGGATCAGGTCCATCAGCCCCAGGTTCTCGCCGTCGCAGTGGCAGATGAGCAGCTTGCCCTTGGCCGCCAGGGCCGCGCTGGCCTTTTGCAGCCAGGGGGTGATCTCCTTGGCGAAGTAGGGGGGATAGGTGATCATGTCGTCGTAGTTGGCGCCCCAGAGCACCACCTCGGCCGGGGAGTCGGCCACCACCGCGAGCAACTGGTCGTAGACCAGCTCCAGGCTCAGGGCCAGCTCGGCCATCTCCCGGTGGTGGTCCTTGTAGTGATAGAAGAACTCGGTGGCCTCCAGGAAGTCGCGCTGGATGTGCTGGATGGGGCTAGCGCTGAAGCTGCCCATCATCACCGCCACGCCGTCGTCGCCGATGTAGTCCTGCCAGGCCTGGTAGCGGGCGTAGTCGGGCGTGACCGTGCAGTGGCGGAACATGTAGGCCAGGGTCTTGTAGTCGGCCGGGCTCTTGATGGGCCGCTCCTCCACCCAGGTGATGGAGGCCCCGGCCCGGCGCATCTCCTCGGTGATGACCTCGGTGACGCTGATCTCGCCCACCGGCGTCTCGTAGCGCACGCGGGTGCGTCCGGGCTGGCGGTCCACCGTGACGCCGACGCTGTCGTCGAAACGCACCCAGTAGCCGTTTTCCTTGAGCGAGTAGAAGCCCAGGGCGCGGTGCAGGTTCTCCTCCGGATCGGTCACCTTCAACAGCTCCGGCACCACCTTGTGCACCGCCCAGCCCTCGGCGCGGGCGATCTCGTCGTGGCTTTTGTGCTTATGGCGTTCGGGCAGGGTGCCCAGGTAGGAGTTGGCGTTGTACCAGAGGTCGAAGCGGGGCGCGTAGGGCAGCACATCGGGCGTCTCGCCGCGGGCGGCCATGAGGATGCGCTCTTTGCGGGTCATGGGTCTCTCCCCGGGGTGGAATGTTTTCGTCGGGTCTGCCTGGCGCGGGGGGCCGGCCGGTTGCGCGCCAGCCGGCCCCCGCGGTTAGGTCGATTCTCGCCGGCCCGCCGGCCGGCCTCGCGTCCTACTTGAAGCCGCCTCCCATCAGGTATTCCGGCAGCCAGAGCGCGATTTCGGGGAAGGAGAAAATCAGGGCCATGGCGATGACCTGGAGCGCGATGTAGGGGATCACGCCCCGGAACATGTCGTTGGTGCTGATCTCCGGGGGCACGATGCCCTTGAGGTAGAAGATGGCCGGGGCCATGGGCGGGGTCAGGTAGCTGGTCTGGATCATGATGAAGAACATCACCGAGAACCAGATGGGATTGAAGCCCAGCTTGGTGATGATGGGCACGCAGATGGGCACGAAAATGAGCAGCACGCTGATCCAGTCCAGGATGAACCCGGCCAGGAAGATCAGGCCCAGGAAGAGGAAGAGCGTGCCGTAGGGGCCCAGGTTGGCCGCCTTGAGCAGGCTCTCGGCGGCCTCGGCCCCGCCCATGCCCAGGAACACGCCGGTGTACATCATGCCGCCGGTCAAGACCAGCATGATCATGCTGGTGATGCGCACCGTGGTGACGCAGCCGTCGATGAGGGTGCGCAGGTTGAGCCGGCCGTAGATGGCGCACAGCAGCACGCCGCCGAAGGCGCCCAGGGCGGCGGCCTCGGTGGGGGCGGCCCAGCCCAGCAGGATGGTGCCGGTGACGGCGAAGATGAGCAGCACCGGCGGCAGCAGGGCCACCACCACGTCCTTGAGGCGCTGGCCCCAGGTGGCCACCCTTTCTTCCTTGGGCAGGCCGGGGCCGTCCTGGGGGCGCAGATAGCAGCGGATCAGGATGTAGATGACGTAGATGCCGGCCAGCATCAGGCCGGGGAAGACCGCCGCGGCCAAGAGCCGGCCCACCGAAAGCCCGGCGGCCGGGCCGTAGACCACGATGACCACGCTGGGCGGGATGATGGTGCCCAGGCTGCCGCCGGCGCAGATGGTGCCGCAGACCAGGCTGCGGTCATAGCCGCGCGAGAGCAGCACCGGGATGGCCAACAGGCCGATGACCACCTCGGAGGCGCCGATGATGCCGGTGCTGGCGGCGAAGATGGTGCACATCAGCACCGTGCCCACCGCCAGGCCGCCGCGCAGGCCGGCGGTGAGCTGGATCATGGCGTCGAAGAGCTTCTTGGCGATTCCGCTGGCCTCCAGCACCGAGCCCATGAATACGAACAGGGGCACCGCGGCCAGGATGTAGTTGGTCACCGCGTCCCACACCCGGCGGATGAGCATGGGGCCGATGGCGTCGCCGAAGCTGATGTAGCCGAAGATAAGGGACATGCCCATGAGGGCGAAGGCCACCGGGATGCCGATGAACAGGGAGAACAGCACCCCCGCGAACATCAGCATGACGAAGTAGTCGGAGTTTATCAGGGCGTCTATCATATCTGCTCCCCCTTCACGGCCAGCACCACGGTGCGGATGAAATCGGCGGCGCACTGGAGGAAGAGCAGGCTGAAGCCGACGGCCATGGCGCCTTTGACGGGCCAGAGCACCGGCATCCAGGGCGAGTATTGGCTCACCTCCTTGGTCATCCAAGCATCCTTGAAAATGTCGAAAGCGTTGACGGCCAGGACGTAGGTCACCGGGATGATGATGACCACGTAGGCCACCAGGTCGATGGCCGTGCGCAGCTTTTCCGGGAACAGGTTGTAGAAGACGTCGATGCGGATATGCCCTTTGACATGATAGGTGAAGGCGGCCCCCAGGATGTAATGCGCGCCGTATATCATGAAGGTCACGTCATAGGACCAGATGGTGGGGGAGTTGAACAGGTAGCGGGCGAAGACCTCGTAGACCAGGCACAGCACCATGGGCACCGCCAGCGCGGCGGTCATTTTGCCCGATACCTGGCTCAACCTGTCTATGGCTCCCAGCAGGGTTGCCAGCGCTTTCATGGGCACGACTCCGGGCGGGTTATGAGGCCGGGGCCCCGTGGGCGAGGCCCCGGCCGTGGCGTTGGGCGGTTAACGCTTCAAGCTGAAGTACCGGGTGGAGCTGACGCCGTCCCAGCTCTTCTCGAAGGCGTTCTTGGATTCGAACACCTTCTTGAACCACTCGTTGTCCTTGGCCTTCTCGGCCGCCCACTCCTTGCCCAACTGATGGATCTTGGTCTGGGTCTCGGAGTCCAGGTAGATGATCTCGTTGCCCTTCTTCTTGAAGGTCTCCATGGCGGTCATGTCCAGGCCGCCGATCTTGGCCCAGCTCATGAAGGTGGTGTAGGCCGCGGCGTAGTTGATGACCGCCTGGTACTCCTTGGGCAGGCCGTCCCACTTGGCCTTGTTGATCTCCAGCTCGAAAGGCGCGCTGGGCTGGTGGCTGCCGGGGACGATGATGTACTTGGCCACCTCGTGGAAGCCGCTGATGACGTTCTCGCCGGGGGTGGCCCACTCGGTGCCGTCGATGACCTTGCGCTCCAGGGCCGGGAACACCTCGTTGCCCGGCAGGGAGACCACCGCCGCGCCCAGCTTGGGCAGGATCTCGGCCCAGGCGCCCACGGTGCGGATCTTGGCGCCCTGGAAGTCGGCCAGGGTCTTGATGGCCTTGTGCGAGTGCAGGAAGACCTCGGTGGGGCGCATGCCGCAGGCCATGCCGATGATGCCGAACTTGGCCAGGCGCCATTCGCGCCAGAGCTGGTCGCCGCCGCCCACGTAGAGCCAGTGCAGGGCCGCCGCCGATTCCATGTCGCCGGCGTAGCCGCCCATGATGGCCGAGGTCGGGTCCTTGCCGATGTCATAGCCCGGCCAGAGGTGGCCCATCTCCACGATGCCCTTCTGCACCGCGTCGGTCACTTCCAGCGCCGGGGCCACCGCGCCGCCGGGCAGCACCTGAATCTTGAACTTGCCGCCGGTCAGATCGCCCACCGTCTTGGCGAAAAGCTCGGCCATGTCGGTGTAGAGCGGGATGCCGGTGGGCCAACTGGTGGTCATGCGCCATTTGACGTTGGGCAGGTCGGCGGCCTGGGCCAGGGCGGCGCCCAGGATGAAGGCCGCGGCCAGGACGCTTGCCAAAAAGACCCCGAATTTCCTGCGAGGCATGGAGACCCTCCCTTGCTTGCGTGACGGTTTGCTGCCTATCCCTCCGTGGCGGGCCGGCCCGCCATTTCACCCATCATTCCATGGTGCGACTTTATCCTTTTCGCGCTCTTAGCCCTCTCGGCGCGCGTAGTCGTTTTCGCTCCTGGGATTGTTTTCATTATGCCGGGATCGCCTACTTGCCAACCAGGTTTTTGCACAGCTTGGCCGCGCCGGGCGCGTCGTAGGCGTAGCCGTCGGCCCCGATCTGGTCGGCGAAGGCCTGGGTCACCGGCGCGCCGCCGATGATGACCTTCACCCGCTCGCGCAGGCCGGCCTCGGTCAGGGCGTCCAGGGTGGACTTCATCTGCACCATGGTGGTGGTCAACAGCGCGCTCAAGGCCAGGATCTGGGGCTTCTCGGCGGCCACGGCCTTGGCGAAGGCCTCGGCCGAGACGGAGACGCCCAGGTCCTTGACCGTGAAGCCCTGGCCCTTGAGCATCATGATGACCAGGTTCTTGCCGATGTCGTGCAGGTCGCCCTTGACCGTGCCGATTACCACGTGGCCGGCCGTCTGGCCGCCGCCGCCGCCGGCGATGAGGCTCTCGTAGTGCTCCAGGGTCTTGGCCATGGCCTGGGCGGCCAGCATCATCTCCGGAATGTAGATCTCGGCCCGTTGGAAGCGCTGGCCCACCACGGTCATGCCCTGGATCAGGCCTTGGCCGATGACCTGCTGGATGCTGGCCCCGGCGTCCAGGCTCTGCTGCACCAGATCGATCACGCCCTGCACCTGGTTGGCCAAAAGCGCGTCCACGAAGGGCTGCACCTCCAGCTCGGCCGCGGCGGCCGGCTCGGCGGTCTGGGCCGATGCGCCCTTGCCCTGATAGGTCCAGACCTTGCCCGCCACCGATCCCGCCGCCAGGTCGATGGGATAGCGTCCGAACTCGAAGCAGGCGTCGAACATGGCCCGCATGTTGGCCAGCGGCACGTAGTCGGTGATGGAGTTGGAGCTGGCCACCATGTAGCCGCCGCCCGGGGCGATGGTGCGGATGCGCTCATGAACCTCGGCCCGCACGTCTTCGGGCGTGCCCAGGGTCAGGGTGGAGTCCAGGTTCAGGTTGCCGATCAGGCAGAGCTTGTCGCCCCAGCGCTTCTTGACCTCCACGATGTCCATGGCGTTGGGCTGGATGGGGTTGAAGCCGTGGAAGCCGCAGGCGATCAGGTCGTCCATGATCTCGGTGCAGTCGCCGTCGCTGTGGAAGATGAAGCCCAGGCCCTTGTCCCGGCAGATGTCGCCCATCTTTTTGTACCAGGGGAACAGGTGCTTGCGCAGGTGGCGCGGGTTGACCAACAGGCCGGTGTTGTGGGCCACGTCGTCGGGGTTGATGACCGCGCCCACGCAATCGTGTTCGATCACCCGCTGGAAGACCTGGAACTGGATGTTGCCGATCTTGGCGAAGATGGCCGCGATGAGCTCCTCGTCGTTCTCCAGGGCCTTGAAGAACGTCTCCGCGCCCATGTACATCCAGGCCGGGGTGTAGATCTTGCCCAAGAGCAGGATGGCCTTCATGCCCTTGGGCAGGAGTTTGTCGAACTGGCTCCACTTGTCGAAGTCGAAGTCGTCGACGCTGGGCCACTGGTATTTCTCGAACTGCTCCCAGTTGGTGATGATGCCCTCGTGCTCGTGGGCCCATTCGCGGTCCACCACGTCGCCGTACTCGGTGTAGACCTGCTCGCGGCCGGAGGTCAGCCCCTCCGGGGCGCGCACCGGCTCCAGGATGCCCGCGCTGGCGGTGACGTAATCGAACCCGGCGTTGAACCAGAAGTCGATCATATCCTGGATGGTGACGATCTTGCGGCCCAGGAAGGCCTCCTTGGGGCGCTGGTCCACGTGCCAGTCGCCCAGGGGCACCCGGTCCGGCTCCTCGCAGTGCAGGGTCTTCAGATAGCGCTCAAAATCGGGCTTGGGTTGGCGGGTCATCGCTTCTCTTTCTCCTTGGCGTGGGCCGCGGGCTGGGCTTTGCGCCCGCGGCGGAGGCCGTCCGGGGCCGCGTATGGGTGTAGGCGTCTGCCGTTGTCGTCCTTGCCTCGCGCGGGGGGCAATCTGCATCGCCAGGCCGGCCGCAATCGCGCCTGGCTGCGCGAACAGAGTCAAAGCAAGGAGCATGCCGGGAAATCGAAAGGTGAATAGCCTGTAATGCCAGACTATTATATCGGCGAGGCCAGGCCGGGTCGGGCGGAGTGCACCTGGCGGTGCACCGGATGGGGCAGGCGGGCGGACGGCGCTAGCCGTCCAGTTTCTTCAGTCGGCCCTGCAAGACCCGGCGCGAAAGCCCCAGGTATTGGGCGGCCTTGGTCTGGTTGCCCTGAAACCGGGCCAGGGTCCGGCCGATGATGTCGCGGTTGAGCGCCTCCAGGTCCAGCCCGTCGGCCGGCAGCTCCAGGCCGCCGGCGGCCGGCGCCGGGGCCGAGGCCGGGCAGGCGGCCGCCAGGCCTTCCTGGTCCAGGCGGCGCAGATCCTCGGCCGCCACCCGCTCCAGGGGGCCCAGGAGCGCCAGGCGCTCCATCAGGTTCTTGAGCTGGCGCACGTTGCCCGGCCAGGGATGCTCGGACAGCATGCGCTCGGCGCTGGCCGCGAAGCCGCCGAAGTCGCGCCCGCGGCGCTTGGCGGCCCGGGTGGCGAAATGCAGGGCGAAGGGGATGATCTCCTCGCGGCGCTCGCGCAGGGGAGGGATGCGGATGGCCCCGGCGTTGACGCGGTAATAAAGGTCGGTGCGGAAGCGGCCGGCCTCGGTGGCGGCGGCCAGGTCCTGGTTGGTGGCGCTGATCACCCGCACCGAGATGGAAACCTCCCTGGTGCCGCCGACGCGATAGAAGCGGCTGTCCTCCAGCACCCTGAGGAGCTTCACCTGCAACCCCGCGGGCATCTCGCCGATCTCGTCCAAAAAGATCGTGCCGCCGTGGGCCGCCTCCAGCTTGCCCTTCTGGCCGCTGGCGGTGGCCCCGGTGTAGGCCCCGGCCTCGTGGCCGAAGAACTCGCCCTCGAAAAGCTGGGGCGAGATGGCCCCGCAGTTGAGCGCCACGAAGGGCCTGAGGGGGTCCAGGGCCTGGCTGTAGTGCAGGTAGCGGGCGAGGAGCTCCTTGCCGGTGCCGCTCTCGCCGGTGATGAGCACCGGCAGGGTGGGGTCCTCGGCGTATTTCTGGGCCAGGTCCAGCACCGCGCGCATGGCCCCGGAAAAGACCCGCAGCTCGCCCAAACCGACCTCTTGCAGGTAGGCCTGGCGCAGGCGCTCGGCCTCGCCCCGGATGGCCTGGGTTTTCTCCTCCACCCGTTGCTTGAACTCGCGCTTAAGGGTCCGGTAGTTGTTGCGCAGGCGCTTGAGCTCGGCGATGCGCTCCAGGGTCACGGCCAGCTCGCGCACGTCGATGGGCTTGCGCAGGTAGTCGAAGGCCCCGAACTTCAGCGCGCTGATGGCGTTGTCCATGTCGCCGTGGCCGGTGATGACGATCACGTCCACCGGCGAGGCCTGCACCTGCTTGAGCCGGCTGAGGAGCTCCAGGCCGTCCATGCCCGGCATGCGGATGTCGCTGATGACCACGTCGAAATGGTCGGCGTGGAACCTGGCCAGGGCCAGGGCCGCGTCCGGGGCGCACTCCACCCGGTGGCCCAGCTTGGTCATGAAGCGCGACAGGCTCACCTGCACGTCCTGCTCGTCGTCCACCAGCAGAATGGCCAGACCCATCATGCCCTCGCCGGAAGGTTCACCCTGAAGGTTGCCCCTCCCCTCTCGTTGTTAAGAAAGCTTACGTCGCCCTTCAGGTCGCTGACGATGGACTTGCTGATGGATAGCCCCAGGCCGGTGCCCTGGCCGACCTCCTTGGTGGTGACGAAGGGGTCGAAGATCTTGAGCGCCATGTCCTCCGGCACGCCGGTGGCGTTGTCCTCCACCTCCACGAAGACCTCCTCGCCGGCCCGGCCGGTGCGCACCACCAGCTCGCGCAGGGGTTTGTCGCACTCCTCCAGGGCCTGGCGGGCGTTGACCACCAGGTTCATTATCACCTGCTCCAGGCGGTGCAGGTTGCCGGTGACCAGCGGCAGGCCGCGATCCAGCTCCAGGCCCACCCGCACCCCCCTGGCCTGCAGCTGGCGGCCGATCATCGAAAAGACGTTTTCCACCGCCAGGTTGATGTCCAGCTCCTGGCTGGCCGGGGTCTCTTCGTTGCGGGCGAAATCACGAATGTTCTGGATCACCTGGCTCATGCGCCCCACCTGGCGCGCCACCATCTTCAGCTCCTCGCCCAGCTCCTGCTCGATGAGCGGCCAGCCCTGCTCCATGCCGTAGAGGATGCCCTCGGTCACCACCCGGATGGTGTTCAGGGGCTGGTTCAGCTCGTGGGCGATGCCGGCGGCCATCACGCCCAGGCTGGCCAAACGGTCCTCGTGGTAGAGCTTGAGCTCGTTGACCCGCGCCTTCTCGGCCAGCTCCTTCTGGCGGGTGATGTCGTCGAAGATGAAATGGATGGTGACCTGGTCCTCCAGGTCCAGCACCCCGGCGAAGCCTCGGAAGGTGTGGACCATGTTGCCCATTTGCGCCCGGAACTCGAACTGGGTTGTCTGGTAGGGATTCTCGAAGAGCTGGTCGAAGCGCCGCTGCACCTCGTCGCGGTCCTCCGGCAGGATCAGCTCGATGAGCTTGTCCAGGCCGGCGCGGTCGGGGCTGGAGCCGATGAGCTGCTCCACGTACTTGTTGTAGCGCAGGATGCGCGCGCGGCTGAAGAGCAGGATGCCCACCCCGGCGAAGTCGGTGACGGTGCGGTAGAGCGATTCGGAGCGCCGGAGCTCCTTCTCCACCACCTTTTCCTCGGTCACGTCCTGGATGAACTCCAGCGCCCCCACGTAGCGTCCGTTGAGGTCCTTGAGCCGGGTGGTGTAGGCCCGGAAATAGATCGGCCCACCGGGCAGGTTGGGGCAATAGGACAGGCTAACCACCCCGTTGCGCTCGCGGCGGTATTCGGGGTAGACCGCCTCCCAGACCGGGTCGGGCGTCTGGATCAGGTCGCAGACCATGGGCCGGCGGATGTAGTAGAAGGGGATCGAGTGGATGTAGTCGCCCACGCCCACGATGCGCGCCGCCTCCCAGCCGGTGCGCTCGGCCATGGCCGGGTTCCAGACCGTGATGTAGCCCTGGGTGTCCTGGATCAGGGTGGGCAGGGGCAGCTCGTCCAGGATGTCGGCGGTCAGCTTCTCCTGGTTGCAGCGGCCCAGCCAGAGCTCCAGCACCGGGGTCAGGGCGGCCAGGAAGGCCTGGGCGCGGGGCTTGGCCGGGTCCGGGGCCGGCGCCCAGGCGGCCAGGCAGGCGCAGGGCTTTTCGCCCAGGAAAAGCGGCTGCAACAGCGCGGCCGGGGCCTCCCCGGACGCGGAGAGCCTGAAGGCGGCGCGGCCGGCGTTCTCGCCCAGGGCCGCCGTGGCGGCCAGGGCCAGGGCCGGGGCCGCCTCCCGCGCCCTGGGCGCGCCGGCCCAGATCGCCACCGGCTGCCATTGGCGGCGGTCCTCGGCGCAGACCAGGCGCATGAGCGCCAGGCCCTGGCAGCCCAGGGCCTGGCCGCAGACGGCCAAGGCCCGCTCCACCTGGGCGTCCGTCAGGCCGGCCTCCCGGAGCAGGCCGGCCGCCTGGCCCAGCGCCGCCAGCAAATCGTTTTGCGCCTGGGGCATGCCGCCTCCCTCGCGCGGAGTCCACCGCGCCGTGGTTTATCGCTGCATATTCTATACCTTTTCGCTCAGCAACCGACAAACCCCGCCATCCCGTGTCCTTAACCGGGGCGCGACCGGCGACGCCGTCCAGCCCTGGGGCCGGGCTGCACCGCCGGGTGCACCGTTTGGTGCGGCCCGCGGCTGCCCGTCCGGCGGCTCTTGCCGGCAATGCCGCAGATGACGCGGGGTTAGACCAGTGACCCGTCTCGGCACGCAGCTTGCTCAGCCCTGGGGCCAGGGCGCGGGCAAGCCCCGCCGCCGAGCAAACCCCAACCCAAGCCCATGATGCCAGGGGGCCAGCCATGATCGTGATCGCCGAACGCATCAACTCCTCGCGCAAGGCCATCGCCAAGGCCATCGCGGAGCGCGACGCCCAGTTCATCCAGGCCGAGGCCAGGAAGCAGGCCGAGGCCGGGGCCGACTACATCGACGTCAACGCCGGCAGCTTCGTGGACCAGGAGGTCGAGTGCCTCCAGTGGCTGGTCCAGACGGTACAGGCCGCGGTGGAGACGCCGCTGTGCCTGGATTCGCCCGATGCCAAGGCCATCCAGGCCGCCCTGCCCCTGTGCACCCGCAAGCCCATGATAAATTCCATCACCCTGGAGCCGGAGCGGCTGGAGGGGCTCTTGCCCCTGGTGGCCGAGCACGGCCTGCCGGTCATCGCCCTGTGCCAGTCCGAGGACGCCATGGCCGAGACGGTTGAGGACAAGGTGCGCATCGCCGGCGAGCTCCTGGCCAGGACCGCCGCGGCCGGCATCCCCAACCGCAACGTCTACATCGACCCCCTGGTCTACCCGGTGAGCACCAACCCCCAGTCGGCCCTGGCCACCCTGCAGGCCATCCGCGAGATCATGACCCGCTACGAGGACGTGCACACCACCTGCGGCCTGACCAACGTCAGCTATGGCATGCCGGCCCGCAAGCTCATCAACCGCACCTTCCTGGCCTGCGCCCTGGCCAGCGGCCTGGACTCGGCCATCATCGACCCCACCGACGACCAGCTCTACGCCGTGCTCCGGGCGTCGCTGTTGGTGATGGGCCAGGACGACTTCGCCATGAACTTCATCACCGGCTTCCGCCAGGGGCGCTATGCCTGATTCTGATTCCGGTTGCCTTGCCCTCCCGCGCCGCCGGCCGCGCGGCCCGGGCCGCCAACCCCCGACAGGCGGCCCCATCCGCCCCGCGGCCGGCCTTTAGCCTCCCCCTCCTTGCGGTCCGCCGCCGCGCCTTCCCCCCGGCGCGGCGGCGGACCCCTCCCGCGCGCGACGAAGACAAATTCCCGGTTACAAACCCCGGCCGGCCCGGCATAATGGCCCGGAGCCACATCGCCGGCAGGGGTTTCCCGCATGACCGACCCGATCCCAACCATCATGGCGGCGGTCCGTCAGCGCCGGACGGAGGCGGTGGCGGGCCTCATCCGCGACGCCCTGGCCCAGGGCGCCCCGCCGGAGGCCATCCTGGAGCGGGGCCTGGTGGCGGGGCTGGACGCGGTGGGGCGGGATTTCGCCCAAAAAGCCATCTTCGTGCCCGAAATGCTCATCTCGGCCGCGGTGGTCAAACAGGGCCTGGAGCTGCTGCGGCCCCTGCTCAGCCGGCCGGCCGGGGGCGGCCGGGGCCTGGTACTCCTGGCCACGGTCAAGGGCGACCTGCACGACATCGGCAAGAACATCCTGGCCATGATGCTGGAGGGCGCGGGCTACCGGGTGGTGGACCTGGGGGTGAACGTGCCGGCGGCGGAGGTGGTGGCCAGGGTGGCCGAGCTGAGGCCGGACGCGGTGGGGCTTTCGGCGCTCTTGACCATCACCATGAGCGAGATGGGCAAGGTGGTGGAGGGGCTGCGTCGCCGGGGCCTGCGCGAGGGCGTCAAGGTGATGGTGGGCGGCGCGCCGGTGGACGCCCTGTTCGCCCGCCGCATCGGGGCCGATCTTTATTGCCGCACCCCCAGGGAGGCGGTGGAGAGGTTGGCCGGCTTGCTGGCCGGAGGCGGCGACCGCCCCGCCCGTTCTTCTTTTCCATTTCCATAACCGTTGTGCCGGCCCGGCTCGCCGCCTACCTCACGATCAGCCCGGCGTAGCCCACCACCCGGTGGTAGTCGCCGCTGGCCTGGCCGCTGTTGGTGTACTCCACCAGCTCGGCGCTGCTGGCGCCCAGCTCCAGGGCCGCCACCAGGCAGGCGGTGGTGGGCAGCACCCCGCACATGCTGATGCCCAGGTTGACCACGGCGTCGTAGAGGCCCTTGGGGTCCAGGGCCAGGATGCGCGCGATGGCCTGGCTGTCCTTGGCCTCGGCCGCCCGGGCCGATTCGAAATGGGTCATGTCGGTGCTGGCCACCATCAGCACCGGCTCGCCCGCGGCGCGGATGGCCCCGGCCAGGGCGCGGCCCACCTCGGCGCACTGGCTGAAGTTGAGCCCGCCCAGGCAGACGGGCAGCAGTTTCAGCTCCGGCTGCAACACCTGGAGGAAAGGCACCTGCACTTCCAGCGAGTGCTCGTGCTGGTGGGCGCGGTGGTCCTCCTGCAGGAAATGGGACCGGGCCAGGAGCAGGTCGCCCAGCTCGGCGTCCAGGTCCACCGCGCCCAGGGGCGTGAGCCACTGGCCCCGGCTCATCACCGCCCCGGCCGCGCCCGCGCCGGTGTGGTTGGGTCCGGCCACGATGACCCGGCGCGGGATCGTCACCCGGCTGAGCGTCTTGCCGGCGGTGGGGCCGGAATAGACATAGCCGGCGTGGGGGCTGACGGCTAGGATGGCCGGCTGGGGCTGGGTGGCCGGGTCCAGGCACTGGCGCACGGCGGCCAGGAGCTCCTGGGGCCGGCCGGGGTAGAAGCGGTCGGCCACGGCGGGTTGGCGGAGCATGGGTCGCCTCCTGCCAGGGGTTGAGAACTTCTTGTTACGTCTCCAGAAATAGCACAGGGCCGGGCGGCCGGCAAGGGCGCTGGCTTGTGCCCCCGTCGCGCCTGGGCTAAAATGCCTGTCTTGGAGCGATGTTTAACGCCCCGGCATTTGGCCGGAGCTCGATCGGAGAAGAGCGTGCCGCCCGCCACCGCCGCCACCCGCCGTTTCCCCCCGCTTGCGCGCCTGGCCGCGGCCGCCTGGGCCGCCCTGCTCTGCCTGTCGTCCGCTCCGCCGCTGCTGGCCGGCCAGGGTCCGCCCCAGGGGCCGCCGCCGGCCCTGGTGGAGGTGGCCCCGGTGGTCATGCGCCGGGTGCAGACCAAGGTCACGCTGACCGCCAACGCCGAGGCCCACCGCAGCCTGGTGGTGGCCTCGCGGGTGGAGGAGCGGGTGGCCGAGGGCCTGGTGGAGGAGGGCGACGCGGTCAAGAGAGGCCAGGTGCTGGTGCGCCTGGAGCGGGAGCAACTGGAGCGCCAGGTGGGCGAGGCCAGGGCCGCGCTCAAGGAGGCCGAAGCGGCCCGCGACCAGTTCAAGCGCGACCTGGACCGCCGGGAGACCCTCTACCAGTCCAAGTCCGTCCCGCTCAAGAACCTGGAGGACGCCCGCACCGACTTCATCCGCGCCCAGGCGGCGGCCGAGCGGGCCAGGGAGCGGCTGGCCATCCTGGATGACGACCTGGCCGCCACCGAAGTGCGCGCCCCGGTCGACGGCGTGGTCATCAAGCGCCTGGCCTACCGGGGCGAGTGGGTCAAGAAGGGCGGGCCGGTGCTGGAGCTGCAGGTGCTGGACCCGCTCAAGGTGGTGGCCCCGGCCCCGGAGCGCTATCTGCCCCACCTGGCCGTGGGCCAGCCGGTGGAGGTCAGCGCCGACGCCCTGCCCGGCCGCCGGTTCAAGGGCCAGATCCAGGCCGTCATCCCCAGCGGCGACCCCACCAGCCGCACCTTCCCGGTGCAGGTGCGGGTGGCCAACCCCCAGGGCGAGATCAAGGCCGGCATGCTGATGCGGGTCACCCTGGCGGTGGGCGGCGAGCACGAGGCCCTGCTGGCGCCCAAGGACGCCCTGGTCGTCTCCGGCGATTCGGCCAGCCTGTTCGTGCTGGCCGAGGGGACCGTCCGGCCGGCGCCGGTGACGGTGGTGGCCAGCCACGACGACCTGGTGGAGGTGAAGGGTCCGATTCAGGCCGGACAGCAGGTGGTCACGGTGGGCAACGAGCGCCTGCGCCCCGGCCAGCCGGTGCGGGTGCGCCCGCCGGGCGAGGCCCCGGCCCCGGCCTCGACCAACCCCTCCGGGCCGGCCAAGCCATGAAGCTGATCGAGCTGTCGGTCCGCTACCCGGTCTCGGTGGCGGTGGGCGTCATCCTGGTGCTGATGTTCGGCATCCTCTCGCTCATCGCGGTGCCGGTGCAGCTCACCCCGGACGTGGACCGGCCCACCATCAGCGTGCAGACCATCTGGCGCGGGGCCAGCCCGGAGGAGATCGAGCGCGAGATCGTCGAGCGCCAGGAGAAGGAACTGAAAAGCGTCGAGGGCCTGGTGCGCCTGACCAGCGAGTCGGTCAACGACATGGGCACCGTGACCCTGGAGTTCGAGGTGGGCGCGGACATCGACGCGGCGCTTCTCAGGGTGAGCAACAAGCTCCAGCAGGTGCCGCGCTATCCGGTCAACGCCGACAAGCCGGTCTTGACCAGCGCCAGCGCCAACGCCCCGCCCATCGCCTGGATGTCCATCCTGCCCAAGGGGCCCAAGGCCCCGCCCATCGAAACCATCCGCACCTTCGTCAAGGAGCGGGTGCTGCCCTTGATCGAACGGGTGCCGGGCGTGGCCGCGGCCAACACCTATGGCGGGCGCGACCTGGAGATGCAGGCGGTGGTCGATCCCCGCAAGGCGGCCGCCCATGGCCTGACCATGAGCCAGATCGCGGCGCGGCTCAGGGGCGACAACCTGGACCTCAGCGCCGGAGGCCTGGACGAGGGCAAGCGCCGTTACGTGGTGCGGACCAAGAGCCGCTTCCACGAGCCCCAGGACATGGCCGACGTGGTGCTGGCCTATGACAAGGGCGCGCCGGTGTTCCTGCGGGACGTGGGCGAGCCCCGCCTGGGCTACAGCCCCCGCGACGCGGTGGTGCTCAACTTTGGCCGGCCCACCGTGGTCATGAACGCCATCCGCGAGACCGGCACCAACGTGCTCACGGTCATGGCCGGGCTCAAGAAGGCCCTCGCGGAGATCAACCGCGATCTCTTGGACGACCTGGACCTGGCGGTCAGGCAGGTCTACGACGAGACCGAATACATCGAGCAGGCCATCGCCCTGGTCAAGGACAACATCTACCTGGGCGGCTCCCTGGCGGTGCTGGTGCTGCTCCTGTTCCTGCGCAGCCTCTCCACCACCTTCATCATCGCCCTGGCCATCCCCATCAGCATCGTGGGCACCTTCATCATGATGGCCGCCTTCGGGCGCAATCTGAACGTCATCAGCCTGGCCGGGCTGGCCTTCGCCTCCGGCATGGTGGTGGACAACTCCATCGTGGTGCTGGAGAACATCTTCCGCCGCCGCCAGACGGGCGAGGACCGGACCACCGCCGCCGTGGCCGGCGCCCGCCAGGTCTGGGGCGCGGTGCTGGCCAGCACCCTGACCACGGTGGCGGTCTTTCTGCCGGTTTTGCGCATCAAGCAGGAGGCCGGCCAGCTCTTCGCCGACATCGCCATCGCGGTCAGCTTCGCGGTGCTCATCTCGCTCATCGTCTCCATCACCGTCATCCCCAGCCTGGCCGCGCGCATCGTGGGCGGCGGGCGCGAGGCCGCCCCGCCCGAAGGCTGGCGCCGGCGCGCCCAGGAGCTTTTCGGCCTGGCCGCTTTCGCCGAGCGCTTTCGCCTCGTTGTGGCCGATAGCGTCCACCGCATGACCGGATCGGTGGCGGTCTCGGCCCTGGTCATGGTGGGATTCACCGCGCTCAGCCTGGGCATGGCCTGGTTTCTGGCCCCCAAGGCCGAATACCTGCCCACCGGCAACCGCAACCTGGTGCTGGGCATCATGCTGCCTCCGCCGGGCTACAACGTGGACCAGCATGAGCAGACGGGCAGGTTCGTGGCCGAGCAGTGGCGCGGCCACTGGGGCCAGACGCCGGGGGTGGCCGGAGGGGCCAAGGAGCAGCCGGAGATACGCAACTTCTTTTTCGTGGGCTGGGGGGCGCAGATTTTCATGGGCGTCTCCACCTGGGACGACGACCGGGCGCGGGAGATGATCCCCATCATGCGCCGCACCCTGGGCCAGATTCCCGGCATGATCCCCATCGTGCAGCAGACCAGCCTTTTTCAGCGCAACGTGGCCCAGGGCCGCACCATCGACCTGGACCTGACCGGCCCGGACCTGGCGCGGCTGGTGGGCCTGGGCGGCCGGCTATTCGGCCAGATCATGGCCATCATCCCCGGCGCCCAGGTGCGCCCGGTGCCCAGCCTGGACTTGAGCCAACCAGAGCTGCGCTTCATTCCCGACCGGGTGCGGGCGGCGGCGGTGAACCTGACCACCGAGCAGATCGGGCTGAACCTGGACGTGCTGGTGGAGGGGGCCAAGATCGACGAGGTCAGCCGCCAGGGCTACAGCATCGACCTGAAGCTCATGGCCGACCCCCGTTTCGTGGACCGCACCCAGGATCTGGGCCGCATGCAGGTCAACTCCCCCCTGGGGCGGCTGGTCACCCTGGAATCCGTGGCCCCGCCCCGGTTGGTGGGCGGCCCCACCCAGATCAACCACATCGAGCGCCGCCGGGCCATCACGTTGCGGGTCTATCCCCCGGAGGAGCTGCCCCTGCAGGAGGCCATGGACCGCCTGCGCGAGCAGATCGTGGAGCCCCTGCGCAACCGCGGCGAGGCGGCTCCGCCCTACGACGTCGGGCTTTCGGGCACCGCCGACGACCTGACCCGCACCTACGAGGCCCTCAGGAGCAACTTCATGCTGGCCTTGGCCATCACCTTCCTGCTCATGGCCGCGTTGTATGAAAGCTGGCTCTATCCCCTGGTCATCATGTTCAGCGTGCCCCTGGCCGCGGCCGGCGGCTTCCTGGGCCTGTGGCTGGTCAACGCCCTGCTCACCTATCAGGCCCTGGACGTGCTGACCATGCTGGGCTTCGTGATCCTCATCGGCACCGTGGTCAACAACGCCATCCTGCTGGTGGACCTGGCCCTGCAGGGCATGCGCGCCGAGGGGATGGCCCCGCGCGACGCCATCCGCCAGGCGGTGAACCTCAGGGTGCGACCGATCTTCATGACCGTCCTGACCACCGTGTTCGGCATGCTGCCGCTGGTGGTCTTTCCCGGCGCGGGCAGCGAGCTCTACCGCGGCCTGGGCGCGGTGATGGTGGGCGGACTGCTGGTCTCCACCGTCTTCACCCTGTTCCTGGTGCCGGCGGTCTTCAACCTGGTCATCCAGGCCCGGCTGGCCCTCTCCCGCCGGCTGGGCCGGCCCTTCCGGCCCTGATAATGCGCTTGTCCGGTTCGGCCAAGGTGGTATCCTGAAAAGAAAACCCGGCGACGCCAGCGCCCCGGGCGGAGCCCAGCAGCCGAGGAGACATCGCCCATGCCACCGATCAAGCTATACGCGCTGAGCACGTGCAGCCACTGCCGCAACGCCAAGAAATTCCTGGACGAAAACCAGGTCGCCTACGACTGCGTCGAGGTGGACCTCTGCCCCCTGGACCAGCGCGAGGCGCTCATCGACGAGGTGCGCAAATACAATCCCAACCTGAGCTTTCCCACCCTGGTCATCGGCGACAAGGTGATCGTGGGCTACCGGGAGAACGAGATCAAGGAGCTGTTGGGATTATGACGCCGCAGGAGCTCTATGAAATGTTGAAGAAGTCCCAGGAGCCCAAGGGCTACTTCTTCAACCAGGACATGAGCCGGACCATGGAGCTGATGGAGGCGCTGTTGGTGAACAAGGAGCGCTATGGCTACATGTGCTGCCCTTGCCGCCTTTCCAGCAACGACCGCGAGAAGGACCGCGACATCATCTGCCCCTGCGTCTACCGCGCCCCGGACGTGGAGCAGTACGGAAGCTGCTATTGCAACCTCTACGTCAGCCAGGCCTGGAACCGGGGGGAAATCCCCCGCGACTACGTGCCGGAGCGCCGCCCGCGCGAGAAGCTGCCTTTCTAGGCCCGGCCGGGCTGGGTGGCGGGCCGCCAATCCCTTAGCGCCGTTTCACGATGAAAAAATACACGGGCGGGGTTTATCCCCGCCCGTTTTACGTCATAGGCCGCCCCTAGGTCTCCAGGGTGCACTTGGTGAAGTCGATCTTCTGCTTGCAGCCGCCGCAGGTGTGCTCCTTGTCGAACTCGTCCGAGAATATCTCCTTCTCCTTGCCGCAGTTGGGGCATTTGCAGATGAAGGCGGTCAGTTGCTTGTTGGCCTCGAAACCGGGGCAATGACGCGGCGTGCTCACGCTCCACTCCTTTGGCTGGGGTTGTCGCCGGGCGCTTGAACAAGGGGCCTGGCCTGGGGCCGGCCCGTGTTTTTTAATTTTTGCGCGCCCCAGGGGGGCGCGTCAAGCCCGGCCGCGTTCCACATGTTGGCAAGACGGCCTTGCGCGCCGGCCGGCTTTGGTGTACTTGTTGGGCCGCGATTGCCGACTTTACCCGCCTGGCGGGCGGTTTATCCGGAGGCAACCATGGCCGTCGTCATGCCGTTCCGGGCCTTGCGCTACGACCCCGCGCTGGTTCCCGACCTGCGCCGGGTGGTCACCCCGCCCTACGACGTGATCAGCCCGCGCGAGCAGGACGACTTCTACCGCGCCCACCCCCACAACGTCATCCGCGTCGAGCTGAACCGGGCCAGCGACCGCGAGACTCCCCAGGACAACTGCTACACCCGCGCCGCCGCCCATTTGCGCGAATGGGTGGCCGAGGGCGTGCTCCGGCGCGACGAGCGCCCGGCGTTTTACATCAGCGAGACCACCTACGCCGACAGCGACGGCAGCCCGCGCACCCGGCGCGGGTTCTTCACCGCGCTGCGGGTCGAGGACTTTTCGGCCGGGGTGGTGCTGCCCCACGAGAAGACCTTCACCGGCCACAAGGAGGACCGCCTCAAGCTGACCATGGCCACCGGGGCCAACGTCTCGCCCATCTTCGCCCTGTACCCGGACGACGCCAACGCGGTCTGGAGCCTCCTGGACGCGGCCAAGGAGCCGGCCCCCCTGGCAGACTTCACCGACCCCTTCGGCCTGCCGCAGAAGCTCCACGCCGTGCGCGACCCGGAGGCCTGCCGGGCGGTGCGGGAGCTCATGGCCGACAAGGTGATCTTCATCGCCGACGGCCACCACCGCTACGAGACCGCGTTGAACTATCGCAACCACATGCGCGGGCGCTTTCCCGGCCGGGGCGCGGACGCCGCCTTCAACCATGTGCTGACCTATCTTTGCTCCATGAGCGACCCAGGGCTCACCGTCTTCCCCTGCCACCGGGTGCTGCCCCGGCGCGACGGCTTCGACGTGCGCGATTTCCTGCCCGCGGCCGCGCCCTACTTCACCTGGACCGAGATTCCGGCCGGCGGCGACCTGGCCGAAGCCAAGGCCAGGCTGCAGGCGGTCCTGGCCGAGGCCGGCAATGAGCGGCCCAGCTTCGGCCTGGTGGCCCAGGACGCGCCGAGCTTCTACGTGCTCTCGCTCAGGGAGGGCGTCCGCCGCGGCGAGGTGATGGACGTGGCCGAGCCGGAGCTGAAGGACCTGGACGTGGTGGTGCTCACCGACATCGTGTTGGACAAGATCCTGGGCCTGGACAACCAGGCCCGCGACCAGCTCCACACCATCAAGTACGTCTCGCGCCTGGGCGAGGTGGTGGACGAGGTGCGCTCCGGCCAGGCCCGCCTGGCCTTTTTGCTCAATCCCACGAGGGTGGAGCAGGTGCAGGCGGTGGCCGAGGCCGGGCTCATCATGCCGCGCAAGTCCACCTATTTCTACCCCAAGGTCCTCACCGGCCTGGTCATCAACCCCCTGGACCCGGACGAGGACCTGACCGGCTGCCAGGGATGACCGAGGCCCCGCCGCCGGAGCTGACCAGCCAGGACGGCCTGGGCCGCCTGAGCATCCTCCAGCCCCGGACCGGCTACCGCTTCAATATCGACAGCGTGCTGCTGGCCTTTTTCGCCGCCGCCGCCGCCGGTCCGGTGGCCGACCTGGGCGCGGGCTGCGGGGTGCTCTGCCTGCTGCTCAAGGCCCGCGGCCTGGCCGGACCCTTCACCGCGCTGGAGATCGACCCCCTGGCCGCGGCCTGCGCGCGGGCCAATTTCGCGGCCAACCGCCTGGACGGGGCGGTGCTGGTCGCCGATCTGGCCGCCGTCCCGCCCGATCTCGCCGCCGCCGGCTTCGCCCTGGCCGTGAGCAACCCGCCCTTTGGCCGCGCCGGCCACGGCCGCATCCCGCCCGACCCCTCCAGGGCCCGCGCCCGGCACGAGCTGGCCTTGACCGCCGACGACCTCTGGGCCGCCGCCGCCCGCCTGCTCATGCCCGGCGGCCGGCTGGCCCTGTGCTCCGCCCCCCGCCGCCTGCCGGAGCTCTTGGCCGGGCTCGCGCGCCACGGCCTGGCCCCCCGCCGCCTGCGCCTGGCGCACGGCCGGGCCGGCAAGCCGGCCAGCCTGGCCTTGATCGAGGCGGTCAAGGGCGGGGGGGCGGAGCTGACGGTGGAGCCGCCGCTGTTCATTTATGCCGAAGGCCAGCAATACAGCGCGGAGGTGGCGGCTATGTATCGCCGCCTGGAGTGAGGGCCTCGGCCTTTAGTTGGGCGCGATAGAGCGCGGCCAGGGACGCGCGCAGGTCGGGATCGGAGACCTGGGCCACCAGGCGCTGCACCTGGGCCTCCTGGTCCGGGCTCAGGCTGGGCTCCGGCGGCGGGGGCGGGGGCGGGGGCGGCGGGGTGCGCATCAGCACCAGCTTGACGCCCTCCACCGGCTGGCCGGCCCGCCTGAGCGCCGCCAGGAGCCCCGGCGCCCGCAGGGCCAATTCCTGCCGCCAGATGGAGTTATCAACCGCCACCACCAGCACGCCCCCCGGCTCCAGGCAGACCGGCCGCGCCTTTTGGGCGATCCTTTCCCCGGCCGCCGCCCGCCAGGCGGCCAAGAGCCCCGCCCCGGGCAGACGACCGGCCAGCCTGGCCGGCAGGGCCGCGCCCAGCAGGCTGCCCAGGGATTGGGGTTGGTTCTTCAGGGCCATGGCGGCTCCGGTGGTGGTCCTGGCTTTGGGCAGTATGCCCGGCCCGGCCGGACCAGGCAAGCGCCGCCCGCGCCGGCGGGGACCGATTGCAGTACAATAACCCCGACGCCGCCCAGGCAGCGGCGGGGGAGGGGCCATGTCGGAAATGCGTCTGCGCGCGGCGGCCGGGCTCAAGGCCGGGGACGTCTTCGAGGTGACGCGCACGTTTGAACAGGCCGAGACCGAGGCCTTCGGGCGGCTCACCCGCGACTTCAACCCGGTGCACTACGACCAGGATTTCGCCCGCGGCAAGGGCCTGGACGGGCTCATCTGCCACGGCCTGCTGGTGGCGGGCCTGATCTGCGAGGTGGGGGGCCAGATCGCCTGGCTGGCCAGCGGCATGAACTTCCGCTTCCGCCGGCCGGTGTACTTCGGCGACACCGTCACCTGCCGGCTGACCATCACCCAGGTGGACCCGCGCGGCCGGGCCAGGGCCGAGGCGGTCTACACCAACCAGCGCGGCGAGGTGGTGCAGGAGGCGGTCATCACCGGCATCCTGCCCAACCCGGCCGAGCGCGCGGCCCTGGCGGTCATGGCCGGGGGGCGGCAGGACGAGCGCGCGCCCGGCTAGCGGCTTTGGCGCCCCCCGCCCGGCCGGGCCGGGCGGGGGGCCAAGGCCCGCTAGTTCTCCAGCACGAAGATGACTTCCAGGCGCACGCGGTATTCGAGGATGTTGTCGTTCTCCACCGAAACCCGCTGCTCCACCACCTTGAGCCCGGTCACGCCGCGCAGGGTCTTGGTGGCCCGCTCGAAGCCCACCTTGACCGCGTCCTCGAAACTGATGGGCGAGGCGGCGATGATGTCGGTGATCCTGGCTACCCGCTTTTCGGCCATAACGCACCTCCCTGGGCCTGGGTTTGGGGACGGCAGCCCCGCGGCGGCGCTGATTCCCTGGTGTGGGGATGCCCTCTCCCCCGGCCGGGGCCGGGGCGGGGTAGGGCTCGAATCGTGCCGGGGTCTGTTAACAGTCTAGCCAGGCCCCGGCCGGCGGCGCAAGCGGTGAAATCCCTTCCGGCCGCGGTTATTTCACCGGCACGAACCCCTCCTCGCGGGCGATCTTCTGCCCCTCCGGCCCCAGCACGAAGTCGAGATAGGCCTTGACCGCCCCGGCCGGCGGGCCGGCGGTGAACATGTAGAGGCCGCGGGCGATGGGATAGCTCTTGTCGCGGGCGCTGGCCGGGCTGGCGGTCACGCCGTTCACCTTCAGCGGCTTGAGACCGGGGTTCAGATAGCCGATGCCCACGTAGCCGATGGCGTTCTTGTTGCCGGCCACGGCCTGGCCCACCGCGCCGTTGCTGGCCTGCATCTGGGCGTCGGGGCGCACCCGCGCCTTGCCCAGCACGTGCTCGTTCCACACCTCGAAGGTGCCGGAGCTGGTGTCGCGGCTGACCGCCACCACGGGCCGGTCATCGCCGCCCACCTGCTTCCAGTTGCGCACCTTGCCGGCGTAGATGTCGCGCAACTGCTCCAGGCTCAGGTTGTCCACCGGGTTGCCGGGGTGGACCACCGGCACGATGCAGTCCAGGGCCACGGTGGTCTGCACCGGCTCCACGCCCTTGCTCCTGGCCAGGGCGGTTTCCTTTTCCTTCATTTCGCGGCTGGAGTTGCCGATGCTGGCGGTGCCGTCGATGATGGCCTTGATGCCGTCGCCGCTGCCGGTGCCGGCCACCGAGATGCGGACGTCGGGGTGGTGGCGCATGTAGACCTCGGCCGTTTTCTGGGCCACCGGCAGCACGGTGGTGGAGCCGGTGATGGTGATGTCCTGCTGGGCCATGGCGGCCGGGGCCGAAAACGTCAGGGCCAGCAGGGCGGCGGCGGTCAGCCAGGCTTTGGCGGGCATGGATGGGCGCGCTCCTTTGCGGTGGTTTCAGGGTTTGGCGGCGGGGCGGGGCTCGTCCAGCCCCAAGTCGGCCCGCCAGGGGGCGAAGGCGGCGTCGCGGGCCAGGGCCGTCACGCCGGGGTCGCGGGCGCGGGCCTGGGCCAGGGCCGCGCGCCCCCGCTGCGGCCGGCCGGCGGCGGCCTCCAGCCGGGCCAGCTCCAGCCATTGCGGGGCCGGGTGGCGGTCGGGCCAGGCGGTGAGCGCCGGCCAGAGCCGGTCCAGTTCGGCCGCCAGGCGGACGCGGTCGCCGGACTGGGCCAGGGCCGCGGCCAGGGAAAGGCTGGTCAGCGCCTGATAATCGAGCCGCCAACCAATGGCGACCAGGCGGCGGTCGGCGGCCTGGCGCAGGCCTTCGCCCAAAGCCAGGGGCGTCAGCCCCAGGGCCAGGCCCAGGCAGGCCAGGGTGGCGACGAGCCGGCGGCGTGGTGACAAGGCGCATCCTCCCGCCATCATTGTAGCAAATCCGCGCCGGTCCCGGCCAGGCCCGCCGACGGAGATTGCCCCTGGCGCGAGGACGCGAATCGTGCAAAATGGGGGCAACCCGCGCTGGGAGAGACGTTTTGCCACCAGCCAACCCGGAAACGCATCGCCGCCGTTTCGTTTTCGCCGCACTGGCCGCGACGGGCCTGGCCTGGTGCCTGTTCTGGCTGTCCCGCGCCGGGGCGATGGCCGTGGCGCCCTTGGCCGGCGGCGAGGGCTGGGCTGTGCTCTGGGCCTGGCCCCGGCTCG
>JBMORH010000023.1:0-70589 GCA_049322275.1 Thermodesulfobacteriota bacterium | reverse complement strand
ATTCCCCGGTGTGCTCCGACACCAGCCGAACCGCCCGCTCCCTTACCTCTGGTGAATATCTGCTTTGCTTGCCCATGACCCCATCCTCTCAAGAATCGGAGTCTCCGGCAATCCCGGGGCGGTTCAATCTCTGAAATATGAGTGTGTCTACCTGCATGCCTTCGAAACAGGTAGCGAGGCCAGGAAGGGCATCGGAGACTGGTTTGACTACTACAACCAGCGCAGGCCTCACTCCAGCCTGGACGGCAAAACCCCGGACGAGGCATATTGGGGAACGGCTAACACATGGACCACCGAAGCGGCGGCATGAAAACAGATGCCTTCCACCTTAACAAGGCCGCAAAACTGTCCAAGAATTGGGGACCACCTCACATGCCTTGGCCTCGGCAAAACCAATGGGAGATGATCCGGAGATCATCTCCCATTGGCGTTATTGCGTGGCGGGGACGACGAGGCTCGAACTCGCGGCCTCCGGCGTGACAGGCCGGCGCTCTAACCAAACTGAGCTACGCCCCCGCTAGGGCTTCAATTGTCGCCAGGCTGGCCTCGTCTCCTCCTGTCCGGCCCGACCCCCCGGTTTGGTGGTGGTAGGCGGAACAGGACTCGAACCTGTGACCCCCGGCTTGTAAGGCCGATGCTCTCCCAACTGAGCTACCCGCCCATGCTTTCCCGACCGTCCAGGGTCGGGTGGATGCGCATCCGGCATCGCCATGGGCCGGGCCGAGGCTCGGCTGCACACCCCGGCTCCCCCGCAGGGGACTCCTATTTATCAGGCCCCAACCCGCCTGTCAATAGTCTCGCGGCCTCTCTTAACCCGCCTAATGCGCGACCCTTTCGCCCGCGGCGTCGCCCTCCGGCTTCAAGGGCAGGCAATAGGGCTCGTGCGGAGTCTGGAACAGACTTTCCGGGTCGGTCAGGGCCAGGGCCTGCTTGAGCACCTCGTCCATGCTCTCCACCGGCACCAGCTCCACCGCCTTGAGGACCTTTTCAGGTATCTCCTTGATATCTTTTTCGTTGTCCTTGGGGATCAGCACCTTCTTGATGTTGGCGCGGTGGGCGGCCAAGACTTTTTCGCGCAGGCCGCCGATGGGCAGCACCCGGCCGCGCAGGGTGATCTCGCCGGTCATGGCCACGTCCGAACGCACCGGGATGCGGGTCAGCGCGCTGACCAAGGCGGTGGCCAGGGTGATGCCGGCGCTGGGGCCGTCCTTGGGGATGGCTCCCTCCGGCACATGGACATGGATGTCCAGGTTGCGGTAGAAGTCCTCCGGCAAGCCCAGCCCGCGCCCGCGCGAGCGCACGTAGGAAAGCGCCGCCTGGGCCGACTCCTGCATCACCTCGCCCAGCTTGCCGGTGATGATCAGCTTGCCCCGGCCGGGCAGGATGATGGCCTCGGTGGTCAGCACCTCGCCGCCCACCTCGGTCCAGGCCAGGCCGTTGGCCAGACCCACGTAGTCGCGGTCCTCCGGCAGGCCGTGGCGATACTTGGGCACGCCCAGATAGGTTTCGATGGCGCCGCGGCTGATCTTGACCTGGCCCTGGCGGTCGGATTCCTCCACCAGCTTCTTGGCCACCTTGCGGCAGATGCCGGCGATCTCGCGCTCCAGGTTGCGCACCCCGGCCTCGCGGGTGTAGCGCTGGATGATCTCCAGGATGGCGTTGTCGCTGAGCTGCGCCTGGTCGGGCTTGAGCCCGTTGGCTTTGGCCTGCTTGGGCAAGAGAAACTGCTTGGCGATGGCCAGCTTCTCCAGCTCGGTGTAGCCGGGCAGGCGGATGATCTCCATGCGGTCCTGCAAGGGGGCCGGGATGGAGAACAGGGTGTTGGCGGTGGTGATGAACATCACCTCGGACAGATTGTAGTCCACATCCAGATAGTGGTCGTTGAAGGCGTAGTTCTGCTCCGGGTCCAGGACCTCCAAGAGGGCCGCCGAGGGGTCGCCGCGGAAGTCGGTGGACATCTTGTCCACCTCGTCCAGGCAGAAGACCGGATTGACGCTCTTGGCCCGGCGCATGGATTGGATGACCTTGCCGGGCAGCGCGCCGATGTAGGTGCGGCGGTGGCCCCTGATCTCGGCCTCGTCGCGCACCCCGCCCAGGCTGACCCGGATGAAGTTGCGCCCCATGGCCCTGGCGATGGAGCGGGCCAGGCTGGTCTTGCCCACGCCGGGCGGGCCCACGAAGCACAGGATGGGGCCCTTGATCTTGCGCACCATGGCCTGCACGGCCAGGAACTCCAGGATGCGCTCCTTGGGCTTCTCCAGGCCGTAGTGGTCCTCGTCCAGGATGCGCGCGGCGTCCTTGAGGTCCAGCTTGTCGCGGGTGCGCTCGTTCCAGGGGATGCCCAGCAGCCAGTCCACGTAGTTTCGCACCACGGTGGCCTCGGCGCTCATGGGCGACATCATCTTCAGCTTCTTGAGCTCGGCCTTCACCTTCTCGGCCGCGTCCCTGGGCAGCCGTTTGGCCTTGAGCTTCTCCTCAAGATCCTTGACCTCGCTCTTGGTGTCGTCCTTCTCGCCCATCTCCTTCTGGATGGCGCGCATCTGCTCGTTGAGATAGTACTCGCGCTGGGTCTTCTCCATCTGGCGCTTGACCCGGCTTTTTATGCGCTGCTCGATCTGGAGTATCTCGATCTCGCTGCGCATAAGCTCGTAGAGCCGCTCCAGGCGGCGGTTGGGCTCGATGATCTCCAGGAGCTTCTGCTTGTCCTCCAGCTTGAAGGGCATGTGCCCCACCACGGTGTCGGCCAACAGGCCGGGCTCGGTGATGGAGGAGACGCTCAAGAGCACCTCGTTGGGAATCTTCTTCTGGAGCTTGGCGAACTGCTCGAAGCTGGCGTTGACCGAGCGGATCAGGGCCTCGGACTCCAGGTCGGCCGGGAAGCCCTCGGCCAAGGGCTCCAGCTCCACCAGAAAGAGGCCGTCGCCGGGCAGGAAGGCCTGGATGCGGGCGCGCTCTCTGCCCTCGATCAGGGCCTTGACGGTACCGTCGGGCAGACGCAACAACTGCAACACGGTGCTGAGGGTGCCGATGCGGTGGATGTCGTTCTGGCCGGGCTCGTCCACCCTGGCCTCGCGCTGGGTGGCCAGGAAGATCAGCCGCTCGTGCTCCATGGCGTATTCCAGGGCCGCCACGGATTTCTCGCGCCCCACGAACAGGGGCGCCACCATGTGCGGAAAGACCACGATGTCGCGAAGCGGTAACAATGGTGCATGCATGGATGAACCTCTCAGCCGGGAGGTGTTGCGCTTGACGAGTCTGTGCAGGAACGACGGGCGCAAGATTCGCTCGCCACCTCGGAGCCGCGTTGGCGGCCGGGGCGGCGCGCGGTTCCGGCGCGCCGCCCGACAGGGCCGTTATTCACTTTTGACGCCCTGGAGGCTGAACCTTGCCTGATGGGCCTTAGGCGTACTCCGCCTGCTTGGAATAGAGCAGCAGGGGCTGCTCGCCACGGGTGATGACCTCCTCGCCCACCACGCACTCCTGCACTTCCTTCAAGGACGGCAGATCGTACATGATGTCCAGCATGGCCGCCTCCAGAATCGAGCGCAGGCCGCGGGCGCCGCTCTTGCGGACCAATGCCTCCTTGGCCACCGCCTTGAGCGCCTCGTCGGTGAACCTGAGCGCCACGCCCTCGAACTCGAAGAGCTTGGCGTACTGCTTGGCCAGGGCGTTCTTGGGCTCGCGCAGAATGCGGATCATGGCCTCTTCGCTCAGCTCGTCCAGGGTGGCCACCACCGGCAGCCGGCCCACGAACTCCGGGATGAGGCCGAAGCGGATCAGGTCTTCCGGCTGGCAGCGGGCCAGCACCTCGCCCAGGGGCATCTCCTCCTGGCGCTGGGTCACGCTGGCGGTGAAGCCCAGGGTCTTGGCCCCGACCCGGTTCTTGATCAGCTTGTCCAGGCCCACGAAAGCGCCGCCGCAGATGAACAGGATGTTGGTGGTGTCCACCTTGACGAACTCCTGCTGCGGATGCTTGCGGCCGCCCTTGGGAGGCACGCTGGCCATGGTGCCTTCGATGATCTTGAGCAAAGCCTGCTGCACGCCCTCGCCGCTGACGTCGCGGGTGATGGAGGGGTTCTCGCTCTTGCGGGCGATCTTGTCGATCTCGTCGATGTAGACGATGCCGCGCTGGGCCTTCTCCACGTCGTAGTCGGCCGCCTGCAAGAGGTTCAGTATGATGTTCTCCACGTCCTCGCCCACGTAGCCGGCCTCGGTCAGGGTGGTGGCGTCGGCGATGGTGAAGGGGACGTTGAGAATCTTGGCGAGCGTCTGGGCCAGAAGCGTCTTGCCGCTGCCTGTGGGGCCGATGAGCAGGATGTTGCTCTTCTGCAGCTCCACGCCGCTCATCTCCACCCGGCTCTCGATGCGCTTGTAGTGGTTGTGCACCGCCACGGCCATGATCTTCTTGGCCCGCTCCTGCTCGATGACGTACTCGTCGATGATGGCCTTGATTTCCTTGGGCTTGGGGATGGCCACCCGCGAGGCCGCCTCTTCCTTCTGGTACTCCTCCTCGATGATTTCGTTGCACAGCTCGATGCATTCATCGCAGATGTACACCGAGGGGCCGGCGATGAGCTTCTTGACCTCGTCCTGGCTCTTTCCGCAAAAAGAGCAGACCAGGTCCGATCCCTTGCCGTTGGTCTTCTTGTTCATCTAGCTTTGGCCTTTCACCTGCCCCGCGGCAGGCCGCCCCAGGGTTATGGCAAGCCGCCGACCGGCGTCTCGCTAGGCCCCCTCTCGCTTGGCAATCACCTTGTCAACTATACCGTATTCCCTGGCCGACTCGCCGCTCATGAAGTAGTCGCGCTCGGTGTCGGCGGCGATCTTGTCCAGGGGCTGTCCGGTGTGGTTGGCCAGTATCTGGTTCAGCTCCTCGCGCAGCTTGAGTATCTCGCGGGCGTGGATGTCGATGTCGGTGGCCTGGCCGCTGAAGCCGCCCATGGGCTGATGGATCAGGATGCGGCTGTGGGGCAGGGTGTAGCGCATGCCCTTCTCGCCGGCGGCCAACAGCAACGCGCCCATGGAGCTGGCCTGGCCCAGGCACAGGGTGCTCACCTTGGGCTTGATGTACTGCATGGTGTCATAGATGGCCAGGCCGGCCGTGACCACCCCGCCCGGCGAGTTGATGTAGAGGTGGATGTCCTTGGCCGGATCCTCGGCCTCCAGGAACAGAAGCTGGGCGATGATGACATTGGCCACCGTGTCGTCGATGGCCTGGCCCAGCATGATGATGCGGTCCTTCAAAAGCCGGGAGTAGATGTCGTAGGAGCGCTCGCCGCGGCTGGTCTGCTCTATGACAAACGGTATCAACGTCATTGCCAGGCGTCCCCTTGCTTTCAGGATGCGGAGTTGGAATCCGCTGTTTCGTTAGCCAGTTGGGCAGGGTCCACCGTTTCAATGATAGCATTGGCCCGGATGGCCTGCAATGTCTTTTCTTCCAGCAAACGCGCGTGCAGCGTGGGCATCATGTTGTTTTTGATGTACATTTCTTTGATGACCTGCGCGGGCTGCCCCATGCGCTCGCTCATCTTGTTGATCTCTTGGTCCACGTCCTCCACCGTCACGTCGACCTTCTCCTGGTCGGCGATGCGCCCCAGGACGATGCCGGCCCGCACCTTTTTCTCGGCCTGGCCGCGGAAATCCTCCAGCAGCTTGGCCCCGTCCAGGCCCACCTGGTCCGGGTCCATGCCCTGGCGGCGCAGGCGGGTCTTGAAGTCGTTGACCATCTCCTCGGCCTCGGCCTGCACCAGGCTGGCCGGGATGTCGAAGCTGCCCAGGTCGCGGATCTGGTCCATGATCTGGTTGCGCAGGGCCAGGTCGCGCTGCCCCTCGTACATCTCGTCCAGATCCTTGCGAATGCGGTCCTTGAGGACATCCAGGGTCTCGAACTCCGGGCTGATGGAGCGGGCGAAATCGTCGTCGATCTCCGGCAGCAGCTTGCGCTTGACGTCCTTGACCTGGATCGTGAACTCGACGTCGGAATCCTTGAGCTCCGGGTTGGCCGCCTCGTCGCCGTAGTGGACCGTGGTCTTGACCTCCTGGCCGGGCTCGGCCCGCAGCAAGGCCACCTCGATCTCCTCCGGCACCCGGCCCTTGCCCAGCTCCACCTCCACGTTGTCGGCCGCGCCGCCGCTCACCGGCTGGCCGTCCTTGAACGACTGGTAGTCGATGACGACCACGTCGCCGGTCTGGGCCGGGCGGGGGGCGTCCAGGGGGGCCAGCATGGCCTGGCGCTCGGCCAGGGCCTCCAGGCGCTTGGCGATCTCCTCCTCGCTCACCTGAAGGCGGGGCTCCTTGAGCTTGAGGCCCTGGTAGAGGCCGGGGTCCAGCTCGAACTCAGGCTTGACGTCCAGGGTGACCTTGAAGACGTAGTCCTGGCCGGCGGCGGGCAGGCCGAAGTCGAAATCGGGTTTGGCCACCGGGTCCAGCTTGGTCTCCTCCAGCGCCTGGGTGTAGTTTTCGCCGATCAGCGCCTCGGCGGCCTCGGCCAGCACCTGGGGGCCGTAGTATTTTTCCAGAATGGCGCGGGGCACCTTGCCGGGGCGGAAGCCCTTGATCTTGGCCTGGCGGCCCAGACGGCGGTAAAGGCCATCCAGGGTCTCGTCCACTTCGGCGGCCGGAACCTCGATGGTGACCCGACGCTGCACGGAGCTGAGCTCTTCCACGTTGACTTTCATGACCCTACATCCTCGCAAAGGGGCTCTTTGCCTTGGGCAAAAGCTGGTTGCCGCGGTGGTTAGAAATCATAAGGATATATCACCTGCCCGTGCCCGCTGCAACACCGCTTTGCGCGTGTATAGGCCCCCTTGCGGCCTCTGGACGCCCGGCCGGACCGTTTTGGCGGCCCGCCCGCCGGCGCCCATGATTCACAATGGGGCCTGGGCGGCCGCTCTGCAACCGCCCAGGAGCTTTTTCCGGACCAGGGCGGCATGACCCCGCGAGACCGCCGGCGCCTGGTCCGCGGCGCAAACCAAAGACGGGCGGGGATAATCCCCGCCCCTGCGAAGAAACCGGTCGTTGTCTTGGGTTTCGGGCGGGGTTCATCCCCGCCCGCGTATTACTGGCGCCGGCGTCAATAACTGGCCAATTGCTCCCGCACCAGGGCGATGTCCTCGGCGTTGAGCGCGAAGGGGTAGTTGCGCAGGTCGGGGCCGGGCTTCTCGTTGCCAAAGGGCCGGTTGCAGGCCACCTGGCCGTCCTTGCCCGGACAGCCGGAGGTCATGAAGGGCTGGCCGGAGGCCACGGCCGCCTCCAGGGTGGCGGCGCTCACGCCGAAGTCCACCACCCGGCCCTGTTGGTCGAAGGTCATGTCCGCGGCGCGGGCCTGGTCGTGGTCGATGAGCCAGCGGGCCATCTGGATGCGGCGGTAGCCGCTGGCCGGGGGTTGGGGCGTCTGGGCCAGGGCGCTGAATTTTTCCGGGAAAAAGCAGAAAAGATGGGTGGAGCCGCCCATGCTCCGCGCCCGGTCCATCACCGCCACCAGCTCCTGCTCGCGCTCGCCCAGGCCGTGGATGAGGTGCACGCCCACCCGGTTCGGGCCGAACTCGGCGATGGCCCGTTCGTAGATGCGCCAGTAATGATCCCAGCGGTGGGGGCCGCCCACCGGCCTGCCGCGCAGGGCGTCGAATATCTCCGGGGTGGCGGCGTCGATGGCCACGCCGATGCGGTCGGCCCCGGCGGCGCGCATGGCGGCCAGGTCGTCCTCCTTGAGCATGGTGGGCGCGATCAGGAGGCTGACCGGCAGGCCGGTCTTGGCGTGCACCCGGCGGCAGACCTCCAGGGTGTCGGCCTGGGCGCGGGGGTGGGTGATCATGCTCACGCAGACCCGCTGCACCCACTCCGGCGCGTCCTGGCAGCGCTCGATGATCTGCGCCAAGGGCCAGGCTCGCCAGGTGACCCGGATGAATTTTTCGAAGCGGGGCTCGTAGGCCTGGGTGTGCTTCTCCCGCGCCAGGCCGCAGAAGGCGCAGTTGGCCTTGCAGCCGCCGGGATAGGTGAGCAGCAGGTTGATGCAGCCCAGGCGGGCGTTGCGATAAAAACGCCCCTCGGCCAGGCCCAGGGTCATGGCGGCGGCCAGGGACATGCGCAGGTGTTCGGGGCTCTGGGGCTGGGGATCGATCCGGGCGGCGGCCAGGGACATGGCGCGACTCCTTGCTACGCGGGTGGCCGCGCGGGCGGGCATCCATCCTCCGCGCGCGGGGTTTTAAATATATCAGCTTTTGCGGGGCGGAAAAACCGGGGGGCCGCCGGCCTATTCGGGCTGGTTCAGCTCCGGGTAAAGCTTGGCGGTGCATTCGGGGCAGATGCCGTGGGTGAACTGGGCGCCGGTGTGCTCCAGCAGGTAGTTCTCGATCTGGTCCCAGTAACCCTCGTCGTTGCGTATCTTCTTGCAGTTGGCGCAGATGGGCAGAAGGCCTGAGAGCTGCCTCACCTCGGCCAGGGCCTGTTTCAGCTCCAGGATGAGCCGCTCGCGCTCCAACTCGGCCTCCTTGCGCTGGCTGATGTCCTGCACCACCCCGATCACCCGCTCCCCCTGGCCGTTGTCGCTTTCGGCCCGGCCGGCGAAGCGCGCCCAGAAGCGCCGGCCCTTGCCGGTCACCATTTCCAGCTCCTGCCTAAAGCTCCCGCCGGTGAGGGCCACCCGCTCCAGGGCCAGCCGGGCCTGTTCGCGCTGCTCCGGCGCGCAATAGCCCAGGGCCTCGGCCATGCTCAGGTCGTTGTCGCCCTCGCGCTCCAGGATGGCGTAGAGCTCGCTGGTCCAGGCCATGCGTCCGCTGGCCGGCTCCCATTCCCAGCCGCCCACCCGCACGATGCGTTGGGTTTCGTCCAGAAGCTCCTTGCCCCGGCGCAGCTCCCTGGTGCGCTGGCGCACCCGGTCCTCCAGCTCCAGCTTGGCGGCCTCCAGCTCCCGGAAGCTGGTCTGAAGCCGCGCGGCCATGTGGTTGAAGGCATGGGCCAGTTCGCCCAGCTCGCCCCGGCGGGGCAGATCCACCCGCTGGGCGAGGTCTCCGGCCGCGATGTGCCCGGCGGCCTTGACCAGTCTGCCCACCGGCCGGGTGATGCTGCGCGCCACCAAGAGCCCCAAAACCAGGGCCACCAGCAGGGCCGCCGCGCACAGGCCCAGGGTCCAGGTGGTGTTGGCCCAAATCTGGCGCATGTAGGCCGACTGGGGCACCGTGGCCCCCACCAGCCAGTGGATGCCGCGGCCGAAATCGAAAGGAATAACGTGCAGGAACTGGGCCTGGCCCTGGTGGTCGAACTCCAGCAGGGTGGGCTGGCCGAGCAGCTCCGGCGCCGGCCCCAGCTCGGCCTGGATGGTCTGGTAGGCCTGGCGCACCAGCGGGTTGGCGCTCTCGGCCGCCGAGAGCAGCCGGCCCTGGCCGCCGTCCACCGCCAGGGGCGATTCCCCGGTGGAGACCGCCACCAGCCTGCCGTCGGGCTCCATGATGAAGCTCAACCCGCCCTTGCCCAGGTCCAGGCCCCGCAGGTAGGTGTTTATCTCGTGCTGGCTGAGGGCCGCGGCCAGCACGCCCTCCAACTGGCCGTCCTGGCCGTACACCGGCCGGGCCACGCTGATGTAGGCCTGCTGGCGGTGGGGGAGGTAATAGAGATCGGTCCATACCTGGCGGCCGGTCTGGGCCGCGCCCTGGTAGAACGGCCGCTGGCGGGGGTCGTAGCCCGGCGTGCGCGAGACGAGCCCGGTCTGCCCGCCGCCCGGCTCGGCCTGCCAGACCTCGAAACACCCGCCGAAGGCGGAGCCCCCCTTGGTGAGCACCTTGCCGCCGTCGGCCAGGCGCTCCACCCCCACCATGTCGCCCCCGCAGTTGGCCGCGAAGATGGCGTCCACGTAGGGAAAGACCTCCAACTGGTGCCAGAAGTGCCGGCGCAGGGCCTCAAGGTCGGCCAGGCTCAGGTGCTCCAATCCGTTGAGGGCCACCAGGTCGTCGGCGGCCCCCAGCAGGCCGCGCAGCCGGTCGCCCAGCCGGGCCATGGTCTCCTGGGCCAGGCGGTTGGTGAGCTGCTCCACGGCCATCTGGCCGTTGAGGAACGACAGCAGGCCGGTGACCCCCACCGCCAGGGCCAGCAGGGCCATGAAGGGCAACACCAGCAGGGCGCGCAGGGAAGCCGTTGGGAAAGACAGACTGAATCCGGGGTTTTTCTTATCGCGCCCTTCGGCTCGACGTGGCATCGAACGATATCCTACTGACGATAACGATAATCAAAAACGATTGATTATGTGCAAGCGTCGTTGGTGGGCATTCACGGGCGTTGCATTGAAGATAGCCCAACCCCAGCCGGGCTGTCCACACAACTATGCGCGGCGCATGCCCGCTCAGGCCAGGGAGCAGCAGGTCTCGGCCAGGCTGACCGGCCGGCCCAGCTCCTCGGCGGCGGCCCTGGCCGCGTCGCTGGGAATGGCCAGCACGTTGATCCCGGCGGCCACGGCCAGGGCGTCCAGCTCCTGGCGATAGCGGCCGCGGGGCCGGGCGCAGCCCAGGTGGTGGCGGGCGGCGGGCAGGCGCAGGCGGGCGCGGGCGATGAAGCGGGCGGCCTCGGCCGGCGCGGGCGGCTCGGCCCCGGCCAGGCCGGTGTGTTTCAGGGGCATCAGCACGATGAAGACCACCCGCCGGGGGTTCAGGCCGGCCACGATCTCCAGGGCGCGCTCCTCGCCCAGCATGCGGCCGTGGTGCAGGCCGATGATGACGTGGGGCACCAGCTCCAGGCCGGCGGCCTGGCAGGCGTCCAGGGTTTCGGCCTGGGCGGCCAGGCCGTCGGGCAGGTTCAATATCTCGCGGGCGGTGGCCGGGTCGCCCACCACGTCGTAGAGGGCCTGGCGCACCCCGGCCGCCTTCAGGGCGGCGGCGGTGGCGCGGTCGATGCGCCCCACGTGGGCGGTGAGGATGAGCCGGGTGGTGGCGGCCAGTTCGGCGATGGCCGGGATGAGCGGCGCCCAAGGCATCCTGCCGGTGGGGTCGCTGCCGCCGCTGATGAGCAGCCCGGCCATGCCCGCCGCGTCCAGGCGGCGGCCCAGGGCGAGAAGCTCCTCCGGGGTGGCGGCCGGGTGCATGGTCTGAAGCAGCCGGCCGCCGCAGTGGGCGCAGTTCTGCCGGCAGTGGGGGCCGGTGATGGAGGCGGCCGGATAGCGGCCCCGGCGGCCATAGGCCCGGAACATGCCGGGCAGGTGGATGGCCAGCTCCGGGCCGTGGCGCTGGCGGCTGACCCGCCCGGCCTCGGCCAAAAGCTCCTTCAGCTCAGCGTCCACGCCGCGCGCCTCCGCTCCAGGCCGGCCAGGTGGCGGCCATCAGGCCGGCGAAGTCGGGGCCGTCCCATTCGGCCTCCTGGCGCCGGCGGGCGGCCAGGCCCGCGGCCAGGCTGCGGCCATAACGCAGGTCGATGGCCTGGGCGTAGGCGTCGCCGGCCGCATGGTCTCCGCCGGCCAGGGCGGCGGCCGCGGCCCCGGCTTCCGCGCCGGAAAACACCGCCTGGGGGATGCCCGCCCCGCTGACGGGGTGGGTCAGCCCGGCGGCGTCGCCGGCCAGGAGCACGTCGCCCCGCACGAGTTCGCTCCGCGGGCCGCCCACCGGGATGGCCCCGCCGCCCAGGGCCAGCACCCCCGGCCCGATCAGGCCTTGCCCCACCAGCCGCTCGCGCAGGTCGTTCAGCAGCCGGCGGGGTTTGGCCTGAACCCGGCAGCCCAGGCCCAGGTTGGCCGAGGCCCCGCGCGGAAACAGCCAGGCGTAGCCGTGGCGATAGGCCGGGTCCAGCCAGACCTGGGTGCGCTCCATGGGCTTCAAGAGCGGCACGGTGTATTGCACCCCGGCCAAAAGCGGCTGACGCGGCCAGCCCATGAGCCCGGCCACGGCCGAGGCCGCGCCGTCGGCGGCCACCACCGCCCCGGCGATCACCGTCACGGTCTGGCCGGCCCGCTCCACCAGCCAGCGGCCGTTCTCGCGGCCCTTGAGCCGGCTGGCCGCCCAGACCTCGGCCCCGGCCTGGGCGGCGTCCTCCAACAGCGCGTAGTCGAAGACCTGGCGGTCCAGCACCCAGCCGGGGCCGGGGCTGTAGCGATCGACCCCGGCCAGGCCGGTCTGCATGCCCTCCACCGCCTGCGCCCTGGCCCGCCCCGGCACCGGGGCCTCCAGGGCGATGAGCCGGGGCACGAACTCCGCGCAGTGGGGCAGCGCCCCGCCCCGACGCTTGCGCTCCACCACCAGCGCCCGCGCCCCCGCCCGGGCCGCCGCCGCGCCCGCCCGCGCCCCGGCCGGCCCGCCGCCCACCACCAGCACGTCCACCGTCAGCGCGCCCTCAGGCACCGCCGCCCTCCCCGGCCGCGCCGGCCCCGCAGGCCGCGCCGGCCCCGCAGGCCGCGCCGGCCATGAGCCGGGCCGTCTTGGCGATGAGTGCGATATTCAGGCTGGTCTGGTTGTCAAAACGGCCCCGGTAGGCGTCCATGCCCTTGCCCAGGTCGTAGCAGGTGGTGGAGTCTAGGTTGACCAGCGCCCCGGCCGCCCCGCATTGCTCCAGCTCGCGCTGGTGCTTGCAATAAAAAGCCTCGCAGCAGGAGCCCACGAAGGCCCCGCCCTTATTGGCGATGCCGCTTAAGACCTCCATCAGGTGCTCGAAACTCTGGATGGACACCGGCGTGAGGTCCAGCTCTTGGGCCAGGTCGTACATGGCCGCGTAGTCGCACTGGCCGCAGCGGCCGCAGTCGGGCAGATAGCGCCAGTCGCACTCCACCGGTTTGGCGCAATAGGGCAAGAGCAGCCAGCCGGCCTTGACCCGGCCCAGGTCCCTGGGGTCCAGGCCCACCAGGAACAGATCGGCGGCCTCGGCCTCGGCGAAGGCCGGGGCCAGGGCGCGCCGGGCCGCGGCCGCGGCCACCGCGCCGGCCACCTGGCCGGGGGTGATGCCTTCCAACTCGCCGCCGCCCTGGGCCATGAACTCGTCCACCGCCCGACCCAGCATCTCCGGGTCGGCCTTCCGGCCCATGAGCGCGGCTTCCAGATCGAAGACGAAACGCTGGGGCCGGCTGAAGAAGTCGCCGGTCAGCAAGGCCTTCTGCACCCGCTGGCCGCGCGCGTCCAACCACAGGTGGGCGCGGAGGGTGCCGTGGTCGGTTTGCAGGATGTGGCGCAGCCAGGCCGGCCGGTCAGGAAGCGGCGCGCGCAGATGTATCCACTCCGGCGACTGGAAATAGGGCAGGCGCTCGGCCAGCTCGGCCCGCTCCTCGGCGCTGAGTTCGCCGGGCGTCAGGCGCAGGCCGAAGCTTTGGGCGAACTCGTCGGCCAGGGCCTTTTTCAGCGCCGCCAGGTCCAGCGGAGCGCCGATGAGATCCTCCACGAAGGCCAGGCGCTGCATCAAGGACTCGATCTCGCGCTTCTTGAGTTTTTCCACCGGCACGCGCAAGGCGCGCAGGAAGCGCTCGATCTCATTTTTGACCAGCACCGTGCCCTGGAACAGCACGCCGCCGTCCAGCATGAAGCCGCCGGTGCCGGATATCTTGCGGCCGTCCACCTCGATGTCGTTGCGGGGGCGGAAGCGGGCCTCCAGGCCCAGGCGACCGAAGGCGCGGGCCGCGGCCTGGCAGATGGCCGTCACCGCGCGCTCGAAATGGCCGGCGAAGGGCGGCGCGCCCAGGGGGGCCGCCAGCTCCCAGCCCAGGGCCGATGATTGGAACAGCAGCGCCCCGCCGCCGGTCAGGCGACGGTTGACGTCGATGCCGTTGGCCTGGCAAAAGTCCAGGCGCAGCTCGCGGCCGGCCTCCTGGTGATAGCCCAGGAGCGCCGCGTCCGGCGAGAACCGCAAAAAGCGCAGGGTGGGCGGGCTCTCGCCCCGGCCGGCCCGGCGGGTGAGCACCTCGTCCAGGGCCATGTTGGCCGCCGCGGGCAAAAGGCCGGTGTCCAGCAGGCGGTAATCGGTCAAGACCGGGCTTCCTCGTCGGGAGTAAATGGGTGAAAAAGAGAATACCGCCGAGCGGGCGGAGGGGCAAGCCGAGCCCTAGTCGTCGCCGCGGGGGCGGATGAGGAAGTGCTCGCGGTGCAGGTCGGCGTCGGGCACCACCTGGATAGTGAGCCCCAGGAATGATTCCAGCTCCTCCAGGGCGTAGCGCTCCTCCTGGAGCATCACCTCGGCCACGCGGGGGTTGACCCGCACGTCCACCGCCAGGGCCGAGGAGCCCTTGAGGTCGCGCTCCAGGTGGCGGAAGACCTCGTAGCAGACGGTGGTGGTGTCCTTGACCGACCCCGACCCATCGCAGTAGAAGCAGGGCTCGCAGAGCGTCTCGCCCAGGGACTCGCGCACCCGTTTGCGGGTCATCTCCACCAGGCCCAGCGCGCTCATGCCCAGCACGTTGGTCTTGCTGCGATCGCGGGCCAGGGCCTCCTTGAGCGCGGACACCACCCGCTGGCGGTTGGCCTCCTTCTCCATGTCGATGAAGTCGATGACGATCAGCCCGCCGATGTCGCGCAGGCGCAGTTGGTAGGCGATCTCCTTGACCGCCTCCAGGTTGGTCTTGAGGATCGTCTCCTCCAGGTTGTGCCCGCCCACGTAGCGGCCGGTGTTGACGTCGATGGCGGTGAGCGCCTCGGTTTTCTCGATCACCACGTAGCCGCCGCTTTTCAGCCAGACCTTGCGCCCCAGGGCGCGGGCCAGCTCCGGCTCCACCCCGAAGGCGTCGAAGATGGGCTCGCCGCCGGTGTACAGCTCCACGCAGGGCAACAGCCGGGGCATGAAGGCGCTGACGAACTCCACCACCTGCTCGTACTCGGCCCGGCAGTCGATGACCAGGTGGTCCACCTCGCGGGTGAACAGGTCGCGCACCGCGCGCAGGCTCACCGACAGGTCCTGGTGCAGCATGCTGGGCACCGGGGCGCGGTCGCGGCGGCGGTTGATGGCGTCCCAGAGCGAGCAGAGGAAGTTCATCTCGGCCTTGAGCTTGTCGGCGTCCTGGCCCTCGCTCACCGTGCGGGCGATGAAGCCCTGGGCCGGCGGCCTGAGCTCCTGGATCAGGTTGCGCAGCCTGGCCCGCTCCGGCTCCTCCTCGATGCGCCGGCTGATGCCCACGTGGTTGATGGTGGGCATGAAGACCAGGTTGCGCCCCGGCAGGGTGATGTGGCTGGTGATGCGCGCGCCCTTGTTGCCCAGGGGCTCCTTGGACACCTGGACCATGATCTCCTGGCCCTCGCGCAACAGCTCCTCGATGCGCGCGGCCTCGGCCCGCACCGGCCGGGGCGCGGTGGCCTCGCCGGGGATCAGTTCGCTCAGGTCGGGAGATTCGTGCACGTCGCTGACATAGAGGAAGGCGGCCTTAATCAGGCCGATGTCCACGAAGGCGGCCTGCATGCCGGGCAGCACCCTGGCCACCCGGCCCAGGTAGATGTTGCCGGCCAGCGAGCCCTGCTTGTGCCGCTCCACGTAGACCTCCACCACCTGGCCGTTCTCCAGAAGGGCCACGCGGGTCTCGTAGGAGCGCGCGTTTATGAGCAGGGTGTTGGCCAAGCTAATCTTCCCCCTGGTTGACGCCCAGCTTCACCGCCCGGGCCGCCGCCGCCGCGGCCGGGTCCAGGCCGAAGACGGCCATCAGCACCTCGGCCGGCTTGGGCCGGCCGCCGGCCTGGCCCACGGTGAGCGCCAGCCCGCCTTCGACCAGGCGCAGCTCGCGCACCGCCGCCTTGAGGTCGATGACCTTGCGGCCCTTGGGCGTCTCGCGGATGAACTCCGCCGCCGCGGCCGCCTGGAAGGCCGCCAGGGCGGCGGGGTCCAACTCGCCCGCGCAACGGACAAAATACGTCACCGTCTCCGGCTCGCGCAAGCCCTCGCCGGGGCGCACCGGCCGGCCCTGGTGCAGGGAGAGGCCCGCCGGCAGGGCGGCGTTGACCCGGCGGGCGATCTGATCCGGTCCCGGACCGCCCAAGAGCACCACCTCCAGCGTCTCGGCCAGGCTCTCCACCCCCAAGGGCAGGGCCGAGTCGCACTTGAGCAGGGGGTGGGGGTGGAATCCCTGGCTGTGGGCCAGGTTCAGGCCGGCCCGGCGGAAGCCCCGCTCCAGGTGGCTTATCATCTCCAGATGGCCCAGGAAACGGGCCGGGCCGGTCTTTTGGAGCACGAAGCGCCAGGCCAGCGGCTCGCCGGCCGGGGTCGAGGCCGGCGGCGCGGCCAGGGCTTGGCCGCCGGCCAGGCGGGGCTTGACGAGCTTGTGGTCGCAGGCCCCGCAGTCCAGGCAACGGCCGGAGCGGCAGTCGCCGCTGGTTTCGGCGGCCATGGCCTTTGCGCGCTCGGCCAGGAGAAAGGCCTTGTCCACCCCGGCATGGATGTGGTCCCAAGGCAGGACCTCGCCCGGATCGCGGGGGCGCAGGTAGTCGGCCGGGTCCAGGCCGGCCCCGGCCAGGGCCTCGGTCCAAAGGTCGTAGCGCAGTTGGTCGCTCCAGCCGTCGAACCGGCAGCCGGCGGCCACGGCCAGCTCCAGGGCCCGGCCCAGGCGGCGGTCGCCCCGGCTCAGCACGCCCTCCAGCACGCTCTGCTCCGGGCTGTTCCACTTGCTCTTGACCCTGGGGTCGTTGATGCCCGACTTGGCCAGGGCCAGGCGCGCGCGGGCCGCGTCCAGATCGAGCTGCCCCTCCCATTGGAAGGGCGTGTGGGGCTTGGGCACGAAAAGCCCCAGGCTGGCGTGGACCACCGGGCGCTTGCCGCGCGCGCGGGCCTGGCGGGCCACCCGGCTGGCCAGCCCACCGATGGCCATCACGTCCTCTTCCGTCTCGCCGGGCAGGCCCAGCATGAAATAGAGTTTAATCAGGTTCCAGCCCAGGTCGAAGACCTGGCGGGTGGTGGAGATGATCTGCTGCTCGCCGAGGTTCTTGTTGATGACCTGGCGCAGGCGCTGGCTGCCGGCCTCCGGGGCCATGGTGAAGCCGGTCTTGCGCACCCGTTTGATCTGGGCCGCCAGCTCCGGGGTCAGCGAGTCCAGGCGCAGGCTGGGCAGGCTCAGGGCCACCTTGCGCTCGGACAGGGCGTCCATGAGCGCGGCCGCCAGGGGCTCGATGCAGGAGTAGTCGCCGGTGGAAAGGCTCAAGAGGGCCAGCTCCTCCAGGCCGGTGGCCGCCACCGCGGCCAGGGCGGCCTCCAAGACGGCCTGGGGCCCGCGCTCGCGCACCGGCCGGTAGATGTAACCGGCCTGGCAGAAGCGGCAGCCGCGGGTGCAGCCCCTGGCCACCTCCAGGCCCAGGCGGTCGTGCACCGGCGCCACCGCCGGCGCGACGCGGTTCAAGGGCGGGTCGTGGTCGGCCAGGTCGGCCACCACCCGGCGGCGCACCACGGGATGATCGGGGTCCAGGGCCTTGATCGCGCTCAGGCGGCCGTCGGGGGCGTAGGCCGGCTCGAAAAGCGCCGGGGCGTAGACCCCCTGGATGGCCATGGCCCGCTTGTAGAGCGTCGGCCGGTCCCAGGCCTCGGCCTTGGCGGCCAGCAGCAGGTCCACCAGCTCGTGGATGGCCTGCTCGGCCTCGCCCACCACGGCGAGATCCAGGAAGTCGGCCATGGGTTCGGGGTTGACCATGGCCGAGCCGCCGGCGATGACCAGGGGATGCCCCGGTCCGCGCTGCGCGCGGCGCAGGGGCACGCCGGCCATTCTCAACAAATGCAGGGCGTTGGTGTAGGTGAGCTCGTAGCCCAGGCTGAAGCCGATCACGTCGAATTCGCCCAGGGGCCGGCCGCTCTCCAGGGACCAGGGCGGCTCGCCCCGGCCGTCCATCAGGTCCATGAGGTCGGTCCAGGGCATGAACACGCGCTCGGCCGCCACCTCCGGCCGGGGGGCCAGGGCCTCGTAGAGCACCTTGAGGCCCAGGTGGCTCATGGCGATCTCGTAGACCTCCGGAAAGACCAGGGCCAGGCTCAAGCGCACCCCGGCCGGGTCCTTGACCACCGCCCCGGCCTCGCCGCCCAGGTAGCGGGCTGGCTTGGCCACCAGGTTGAGCAGGTCCTCGCGCGCCACCGGCTACTCCGCCCCGCCCTCGGCCAGGCGCTCCAGGTTTTCCAGGGCGCGCTCGAACTCCACCGGCGGAACCTGGCCCTCCTCCAGGCGGCGGGCCAGCTCGGCCAGGCGGTCGGCCAGGCCGCGCACCCGGCCGGGCAGGCCCGCGGCCTGGGCCGGGTCGGCGGCCAGGGGGCGCAGGTGCAGGGTCTCGCCGATGCGGGGCAGGTGGAAGCGCACCTGGGGCATCTGCTCGGCGGCCAGCTTGCGGAAGGCCTGGGCCGAGGGCTCCTCGCCGTGCATCAGATAGACGCTGAGCCCCGGATGGGCCAACTCCCGGAGCCAGGCCAGGAGCTCGCCCTGGTCGGCGTGGGCCGAGAACCCGCCGATGGTGTGGATTTGGGCGTTGACGGCCACCTCCTCGCGGAAAAGCTTCACCTTGGCCGCGCCGTCGACCAGGGCGCGGCCGGTGGTGCCCATGGCCTGATAGCCCACCAGGACCACGTGGCAGTTCTCGCGCCAGAGGTTGTGCTTCAGGTGGTGCTTGATGCGCCCGGCCGTGGCCATGCCGTTGCCGGCGATGATCACCGCCGGCCCCTGGTGCTCGTTGATGGCCCGGCTTTGCTCGGTGGTGGGAGTGAAGCGCAGGTTGGGGAAATCCAGCGGGTCCAGGCCCTGGTCCAAGAGGGCTTTGGCGTGATCATCGTATAGTTCCGGATAGTTGCGGAATATCTCCGTGGCGGCGATGGCCAGGGGCGAATCCAGGAAGACCGGCATGTCGTCGGGCAGCTCGCCATAGCGGTGGGCCGCGCCCAGGGTGTAGAGCAAATCCTGGGTGCGCTCCACGGCGAAAGCCGGGATGAGCACCTTGCCGCCCTCGGCGTAGGCCTGCTTGACCACCGCCAGCAACTCGTCCTGGCTTTCTTGGAGCGACTTGTGGCTGCGGTTGCCGTAGGTGGTCTCCATGAACAGGGTGTCGGGCCGGGGCAGTTGCTCGCTGTCTGGCACGATGAGTTGGCCGGGCCGGCCCAGGTCGCCGGAGAACCCCACCCGGTGCACCCCGCCGTCCACCTTGAGGGTGAGAAGCAGGCTGGCCGCGCCCAGGATGTGGCCGGCCTGCACGAAACGCGCGCGCACGCCGGGCAGCAACTCGCTTTCGCTCTCCAGCGCCACCGGCTTGAGCAGCGCGATGGCCGCCTCGGCGTCGGCGGTCTCATACAGGGGCTCCACGCCCTTCTGGCCCTGGCGGCGGTTCTTCTTGCTCTGCCATTCGGCCTCCATCTCCTGGATGTGGGCCGAATCCAGCCAAAGGATGCGCAACAGCTCGCAGGTGGCCGGGGTGGCGTAGATGGGCGACCGGAAGCCCAGGCGGACCAGGCGGGGAGTCAGCCCGCTGTGGTCGATGTGGGCGTGGGTGATGAACAGCGCGTCCAGGTCCTTGGGCCGGTAGGGGGTGGCCAGCCAGTTGCGCTTCTCCAGCTGACGGCTGCCCTGGAAAAGCCCGCATTCCACCAGGAAGCAGGTCTTGCCGTCCTTCTCAACCAGATAGCTGGAGCCGGTGACGGTGCGGGCCGCGCCCAGGCAGGTGATCCTCATGCCTACTCCCGGATTTGGGCTTGGGGGTTGGCAAGCCGGCCGGCCGGCTTGACACGTTCGCATGTGCGACAATACTATAGATCGTTTGGAAAGCCCGCAACTTCTGCCCGAAAGCCAACTCACGCCCCGGCGGTGCCAAATGAGGGATTCGCTCTACAACCAGCAGTACGTCATCGACACCCTGAGCGCCCAGGAATCCTGGCGCATGTTCCGCATCATGAGCGAGTTCGTCGACGCCATCGACACCATGGGCAACCTGCCCAAGGGCGTGAGCATCTTCGGCTCGGCCCGGGTCAAGCCCGGCAGCGACGTCTACCGCATGGCCGAGGACCTGGGCCGGCGGCTGGTGGAGGCGGGCTTCGCGGTCATCACCGGCGGCGGCGGCGGGGTGATGGAGGCCGGCAACAAGGGCGCGGCCGAGGCCGGCGGGCATTCGGTGGGGCTGAACATCGAGCTGCCCTTCGAGCAGCGCCCCAACCCCTATGCCAACGCCAGGCTATCCTTCCGCTACTTCTTCGTGCGCAAGGTCATCTTCGTAAAATATTCCGTGGCCTACATCGTCATGCCCGGCGGTTTCGGCACCCTGGACGAGCTGGCCGAGGCCCTGACCCTGATCCAGACCCAGCGCATCCGCCCCTTCCCGGTGGTGCTGATGGGCGGCGACTACTGGAGCGGGCTCATGGACTGGATCCGCGACAGCCTCTTGCGCAACGAGATGATAAGCCCGGAGGATCTGGATCTCATCCGGGTGATGGACGAGCCGGCCGACGCGGTGCGCCTCATCCGGCAACTGGTTATCCTGTAGGGCGCTGACCTTCCCGGCGCTTTGTGGTAAAGAATGCAGGATAAAACCTTTGGATGGAGCCCACCGGCGTCAGGATGGGGGCGGACACGAAGCGAGGCAGAGCGAGGAAGGTGAGTAGATGCATCTTCTTCGTAGGGGCGGGGTTTATCCCCGCCCGCTCTTCCCGGCCGAACAAGACGGGCGGGGTGGATCCCGACCCCACGAAGAGAGCAAGCAACTGGAAATAGCCGTCATTGCGAACGCGGTGAAGCAATCTTCCGCTGCCTCTTGCTCGAAAGAAAGAAGGACGCGGGAGATTGCCGCGTCGCAACCCCAAGGGGTTGCTCCTCGCAATGACAGACTATTTTCAGATGGGTTGAGCGAGAGGCGCCTGACCGACACCGCCTCGCAATGACAGACTAATGCCAGATGGAGCGTGAGCGTGAACAACCTCGGCCGCGCCATGATAAAAGCAAGCCATTGCCTGTTCATCCTCCTGGCCGCGGCCGTGTTGTTGGCCGCCCCGGCCGGGGCCAAAAGCGAAAGGAGCCATCCCGTGGTACGACTGACCACCAGCCTGGGCGAGATCGACATCGAGCTTTTCGAGGACAAAGCCCCCAAGACCACCGCCAACTTCCTGGACTACGTCAAGGCCGGCCATTACGACGGCACCATCTTCCACCGGGTCATCAACGGCTTCATGATCCAGGGCGGCGGCTTCACCCCGGACATGCAGCAGAAGCCCACCAAGGCCCCGGTGGAGAACGAGGCCGACAACGGCCTGAAAAACGAGGCCTACACCGTGGCCATGGCCCGCACCCAGGACCCCCACAGCGCCAGCGCCCAGTTCTTCATCAACGTGAAGAACAACGACTTTCTGGACCACAAGGCCAAGAACCTCCAGGGCTGGGGCTACTGCGTCTTCGGCAAGGTGGTCAAGGGCCACGGCGTGGTGAACAAGATCAAGGCCGTGCCCACCGGAGCCAAGGGCATGTTCGACGACGTGCCCCGCGAGGCGGTGGTGATCGAAAAGGCCGCGGTGCTGGAGCAGTAGGGCTTGGCCGGGCGCAAGGCGCGGGGCTTCACCCCGCCCGACCCGAAACGGGTGGCGGCCATCCTGGCCGGGCTGGACCGGCTCTATCCCGACGCCCGCTGCGCCCTGCGCTTCAACAGCCCCTTCGAGCTGCTGGCGGCCACGATCCTTTCGGCCCAATGCACCGACGAACAGGTGAACAAGGTCACCCCGGCCCTGTTCGCCCGCTATCCCGACGCGCCCGCCCTGGCCGCGGCCGACCCGGACGAATTGATGGCGCTCATCCGGCCCACGGGCTTTTTCCGCAACAAGGCCAAGTCGCTCCTGGGCATGTCCCGCGCCCTGGTGGAGCGCCACGCCGGCCAGGCGCCGGACAGCCTAGAGGCCCTGGTCAAGCTCCCCGGCGTGGGGCGCAAGACGGCCAACGTGGTGTTGGGCGAGGCCTTCAATGTGCCGGGCATCACCGTGGACACCCACCTGGGCCGGGTGTCGCTGCGCCTGGGGCTCACCGACCAGGAAGACCCGGTCAAGGCCGAGTTCGCCCTGATGGAGGTCATACCCCGCGAGCGCTGGACGCTGTTCAGCCACCAGATGATCTGGCACGGCCGCCAGATATGCCAGGCGCGCAAGCCCAAGTGCGACATCTGCCCGCTGTTGCCCCACTGCCCCCACGGCCAGGGCGCCGGGCGGGGCCAAGGATAAAGCCTATGGACAAGGAACGGGTCTTCGTGGTGGTCATCGGCGCGGACCAGAAGGGCATCATCGCCCGCGTCTCCAGCCTGCTCTATCAGCACGGGGCCAACATCGAGGACGTGCAGCAGAAGGTCATGGACGGCACCTTCGTCATGACCATGCTGGTGGACATCAGCGACTGCGCCGGCGGGCCGGCCGGCCTGCGCGCCGACCTGGACCAACTGGGCCGGGGCATGGGGCTCACGGTCATGGTCCAGAGCGAGTCGGTGGTCAAAGCCATGCACCGGGTGTAGCGCCATGAGCTTCAGCGTGGAAGAGGCCTTTGAAAGCGCGGGGATGATCCTCTTCCACAACTTCGACATCCGCGCCGTCACCCTGGGCGTCAACCTCAAGGACCTGGTGCGCCCGGACGCGTCCGAAATGGCCGGGCTGGTCCGGGAGCGCCTGGCCGGCCTGGGCGGCCGGCTGACGGCCGAGGCCGATGCGGTCAGCCAGGACCTGGGCGTGCCCATCGTCAACAAGCGCGTCTCCATCACCCCGGCCGCCTGGCTCATCGAGGCTTCAAGCGACCCCGACGCGCCACTGATCCTGGCCCAGGCCCTGGACGCGGCCGCGGCCCAAGCCGGCGTGGACTTCATCGGCGGCTTCGGGGCCCTGGTGCAAAAGGGCATGACCGCCGCCGACCGCCGGCTGATGGAGTCGCTGCCGGTCTGCCTCAGCCAGACCCAGCGCATCTGCGGCTTCCTCAACCTGGCCAGCAGCGCGGCCGGCATGAACCTGGACGCGGTGGCCCGGACGGGCGAGCTGCTCAAGGACATGGCCGCGGCCACGCCCAACGCCATCGCCTGCGCCAAGTTCGTGGCCTTTGCCAACGCGCCGGAGGACAATCCCTTCATGGCCGGGGCCTTCCACGGCGGCGGCGAGGGCGACACCACGCTCAACGTGGGCATCAGCGGCCCCGGCGTGGTGCGGGCGGTGGTCGAAAAATACCCGGACTGCGACCTGACCATGCTGAGCGAGGTCATCCGGCGCACGGTCTTCAAGATCACCCGCGCCGGCGAGCTGGTGGGCCGCGAGCTGGCCCGCCGCCTGGGGGTCGGCTTCGGCGTGGTCGATATCAGCCTGGCCCCCACTACGGCCGTGGGCGACAGCGTGGGGCGCATCCTCCAGGCCATGGGCCTGGAGCAGGTGGGCGCCCCTGGCACCACCGCCGCCCTGGCGCTTCTGATCGACGCGGTCAAGCGCGGCGGGGCCATGGCTTCGGGGCACGTGGGCGGGCTGTCGGGCACCTTCATCCCGGTCAGCGAGGACCTGGCCATGATCGAGGCCGTCGAGACCGGGGCTTTGAGCCTGGAAAAGCTCGAAGCCATGACCGCGGTCTGCTCGGTGGGTCTGGACATGTTCGCGGTGCCCGGCGACACCCCGGCCCACGCCCTGGCGGCCATCATCGCCGACGAGCTGGCCATCGGCATGGCCAACCACAAGACCACCGGGGTGCGGGTCATCCCCGCGCCGGGCATGGCCCCCGGCGACAGCCTGGACTTCGGCGGGCTCCTGGGCCGGGCCCCGGTGATGCCGGTCAACCGTTTCAGCGGGGCGCGCTTCATCGCCCGTGGCGGCCGCCTGCCGGCCCCGGTCGGCGCGCTGCGCAACTAGGCGCTGAGCATGCACACGAAAAAACGCCGTTTATTCTCGGCCGCGACGCCTCCGCCGGCCGTCCTGGCCTTCCTGGCCGGCCTGGCCGGCCTGGTCCTGGCGGCGATGGCCGGCCCGGCTCCAGCCATGGCCGGAGCCGGCCGCGTCGTCTACCAGGGCGACAGCCTTTATCACCACATCATGATCACGGAGGACGAGCGAGGCCTGCGCTATCTGTCCTTCAACCGGGCCATGGGCGACCAGAGCGTGGTCAAGCCCGGACGCCCGGACCTCTTGACCTTCGCCTACACCAAGAGCGGATTCGCCGCCCTGGCCTTCCTGGACCGGCCGGCGGCGGACGTGCTCTTCGTGGGCCTGGGCGGGGGCAGCATGCCCATGTACCTGCGCCTGGTGGACCCGGCGGTGCAAATCGACATCGTGGAGATCGACCCCCAGGTGGTTGAGGTGGCCCAGAAGCACCTGGGCTTCACCCCCGACCCGGCCATCCGGACGACGGTGATGGACGGGCGCATGCACCTGAAGCGCCACCCCAAACAGTACGACGTCATCTTCTTGGACGCCTACAACGACCACGCGGTGCCCTTCCACCTGACCACCCGCGAGTTCCTGGAGCTGGTCAAGACCAGGCTCAAGCCGGGCGGGGTGGTGGCCAGCAACGTCTGGGCCTCGGAGATCAACCGCTACTTCACCGCCCAGATCAAGACCTACCAGGCGGTCTTCCCGGAGGTCTACCTGCTGCGGGCCGGCATGAGCGCCAACTATATCTTCCTGGCCACCGAGGCCAAGGGGCGCACATCCCGCGAGACGGCCGTGAGCCGGGCCAAGGCCCTCATGGCCGGCCGGCCCTGGAGCTTCGACCTGGCCGGGCTGATCGAGGGCGAGTACGAGTACTACACCGACCGCAAGGTGGCGGCCAAGGCGCTCACCGACGACTTCGCGCCGGTCAACCTGCTCAAGCACCAAAAGGCCTCGACGGCGGGAGAGTGAGAATGCGGCGGCGGTTGGTCTGGGCGGTCTACGCCATCGCCTGCGTAAGCGGCGCGGTGGTGATGGGGTTCGAGATCCTGGGCAGCCGGGTGCTGGCGCCGTTTTTCGGCAACAGCGTCTTCGTCTGGGGCAGCCTCATCAGCGTGTTCATGCTGGGCCTGGCCGCGGGCTATTACCTGGGCGGGGTGGCCGCCGGCCGCGGGGCCAGCTTCCGGGGCCTGGCCCTGTTGCTCATCCCGCCCATGCTGCTCATCAGCCTGCTGCCGGCCTACGGCTGGGCCGTCTGCGACTGGCTCTTCGAGCTTGACCTGGGCGAACGCCTGGGGCCGCTGTTGGCCAGCCTGGCGCTGTTCACCCTGCCCACCGTCTTTTTGGGCGCCGTCTCGCCCTACCTGGTGCAGATCATGGTGCGCGACGTCTGCCAGGTGGGGCGCGGGGCCGGCAACCTCTACGCGGTCAGCACCATGGGCAGCATCATCGGCACCATCGGCGCCAGCTTCTTCCTCATCCTCTGGCTGGGCACCAAGGCCGGCATGGTGCTGATGGGCGCCATCCTGGGCCTGTTGGTCATCGCCGCCGCGCTCTGCCACCGCCTGGCCCCGGTCGACGCCGCCTGCCAAGTCCCCCGCGACCCGGCTTGATTCGCACTGCCGATTGCGGCTAACCTGGGCCTGAAAGGATCAAGCGATGCTTCCCTTCACCGCCCAGCAACAGGCCACCATCCACCGCCTTTGCGTTAAGCACCGCGTGGCGCGGCTGGAGCTGTTCGGCTCGGCGACGCGGGCCGGGGATTTCGATCCCGCGGCCAGCGACCTGGACTTTCTGGTGGATTTCCTGCCCCTGCCCGAGGCCGACTACGCCGACGCCTACTTCGGCCTCAAGGAAGACCTGGCCGCCCTCTTCGGCCGCGAGGTGGACCTAGTCATGACCCAGGCCATCCGCAATCCCTACTTCCGCGAAGCCGTCGACCGCGACCGCGCCCAAGTCTATGCGGCTTGAGGCCAAAAAATACCTGGAAGACATCAGGCAGGCCGCCGATCTGGTCATGCAGTTCACCCAGGGCAAGTCCCTGGCCGATTTTTCCGAGGATTTTCTGCTGCGTTCAGCCGTGGAAAGGCAGTTGGAGATCATCGGAGAAGCGATCAACCGCCTGCATAAAACCGAGCCGCAGGTGGCCGAGCAAATCAAGGACTACCGCCGCATCATCTCTTTCCGCAACATCCTGATCCATGGCTACGACCTGGTGGACAACCGCCTGGTCTGGTCCGTGGTGACCACCAAGGTGCCGCCCCTGGCCGAGCGTGTCAAGGCCCTGTTGGCCAGCTAACCCGGTTCAGCCCTGGCCGTTGCCCTCGCCCCCGGCCTTCTGATAGGCGCTCAGGGCGCTGAGCGTGCGGGGGTCGATCTGCTCGCGCACCTGTATCTCGGCCGCTTCGCGCTCCAGGCTGCGGGTGGTGACCACGCCCCGGTCCAGGAAGACCTGAAACAGGTCCTCCACCTGGTGGCGGCCGAACTCCGGCATCACCTTCATGGTCTGGGCCATGATCTGGCCGAAGGTGCGCACCCCATCCACCAGGCTCAGCACCTGGTGGGCCAGGGCGCGGGCCAGATAGGTCTTGCCGCGGGCGGCGTGCTCCAGTTTGTAGACCAGCTTGCCGTCCTTCTCCACCGGCCTGAGCGTCACGCCGGGGGCGAGCTCCGGCACCAGGCGTTGCCAGGGATGAGCCCCGGCGTCCTGGTCGTCGCGCACGAGCTTGAGGCAAAGCTCGCGCACCGGGCCGCGCTTGGTCAGGGTGATGGCCTGGGCGTACTGCTTGACCAGGTGCAGGCCCAGGCCCTCCGGCTCGGCGCCCTCCAGCACCGCGGCCAGGCTGTATTCCGGGGCCAGGCCGGGGTCGTAGCTCAGGTGCTCGGTGGTGAAGCACAGGCTCAGGCCGTCGGCCTCCAGGGTCAGGTCCAGGCGGCAGGGGTCGCGGCGGCCGCCGCGGCCGCACTCGCCGGCGATGTGGCTGAAGATTTCCTCGGCGATGAGCCGGCAGCGCTGGACGCCATAGGCCCCGAAGCCGGCCAGGCGGGCGGCGTCGGCGCAGAAATCCAGCACCAGGGCCGCGTATTCCGGCGCGCTGGGCAGGTTAAGGCTCAGCCGCTCGCCGGTGAGCGCGGCGGAGCAGGCTTCGGCCTGGCCGCTAGTCATCGCCGCCGCCCTCGGCCGCCGGGCTGAGCATCAGCGCCGCGCCCTCCACCAGGGCGCGGGCCACCTTGTTCCTGGCGCCGGCGACGATGCGCTGCACCGTGGCCCGGCTCACCCCCATGCGCGCCCCGGCCTCGGCCTGGGTCAGCCCCAGCAGGTCGCACAGGCGCAGGGCTTCCAGTTCGTCGGCGGCCAGGGTCAGGCGCTCAAGTTCCACCAGGGGAATGCCGGCCGGCTTGAAGGCCGTGCCCAGGGCGGCGCACTGGCACTGGCGGGGTTTGCGCGGTCGCGGCATGGCTCGGCTCCGGCTGGTTGAAGCTTCCCTGGCCCGAAGCTAGCATTTCGGCCGCGCCGGGGCAAGCGCCGCCTGCGCTATCGGGCTGTACAGGGCCGAGTCGGCGAGTTACCATGGAGCGAACTCTGCCAAGGAGGACAGCGATGCGCGCCGGCAAGACGATGGCGGTGGTCCTGGTGGTCCTGGCCCTGGCCTGGGCCGCGCCGGCCCTGGCCGCGAGCAGCCGGAGCCAGGCCCTGGGCGAAAGGCTGGTGGGCGAGGTCTGGCGGCTGATAAAGGCCGGGGACACGGCCAAGCTGGGCGGCATGATCTCGCCGGCCTTCCAGTCCCTGCACGAGGATGGCGCCCGCGACCGCAAGCAGTGGCTGGAGTTGGTCGCCAAGCTGAACCTGGGCGACTACGCCCTGAGCGATTTCAAGGCGACCCGCAACGGGGCGCTGCTCTTGGTCAGCTACTGCGTGGCGGTGGAGGAGACCATCGGCGGACGGCGGCTGCCCGCCGGCCAGCCCTCGCCGCGCCTGACCGGCTTCATAAAGAGCCGGTCGGGCTGGAAGCTGATCTGCCACGTCAACCTGCGGCCCCTGGCCAAATAGCGCCGCCGGGGCCGGCCTCAGTCGGCGGCGCGGGTGCAATCCTTGCCCGCGGCCTTGGCCTGGTATAGCGCCCGGTCGGCCCGCTTCATCAGCTCTTCGGCCCCCTCCTCGGCCTGGGCCTGGGCCACGCCGGCGCAGACGCTCACCCGCACCGCCGCCCCCGGCCGGGGCCTGAACTCCAGGCCTCCGAACAGGGTGCGCACCCTTTCGGCCACCGCCACCGCCTGGTCGCGCGAGGCCCCCGGCAGGATGAGGGCGAACTCCTCTCCGCCATAGCGGCAGCCCAGGTCGTCCTCGCGCAGCGAGCTGCGGATGGCCGGGCCCAGGGCGGCCAGCACCCGGTCGCCTTCGGGGTGGCCGTAGCGGTCGTTGTAGAGCTTGAAGTCGTCGATGTCCATCAGCACCAGCGACAGGCTGCGCCCGGTTTGCTGGGCCAGGACCAGTTCGCTGGCCAGGCGCTCCCGGAAAAAATTGGCGCTGTAAAGGCCGGTCAGGGCGTCGATGTTGGCCCTGCGCTCAAGCCGCTGGTGGCTGGAGCGCAGGGTGCGGATGCGGTCGGCCAGGGCCAGGGACAACAAGAGCGTCTCGATGACCGAGCCGATTTGCAGGCTGTGAAAGCCCCAGCTCGTGTAGGGCAGGACGCCCCGGTAGGTGAGGGCGTAGACGACCCCGCCCAGGCCGTAGACCCCCCAGGCGATGAGAAAATAGCGCGCCGGCCGGTAGCCGCCCCGCCAGGAGGCGAAACCCGGCCCCAGCACCAGCGCCGGCAGGGCCATGCCCAGGACGGTCATGGTCTGGTTGAGCGCCTGGGTGCTGAGCAGCGGGCTCATCGCCGCCAGCCCCCCGGTCGCCGCGGCCATGGCCAGCAGGAGCCGGTCCCAGTTGGGATCCGGCCCTGAGCAACAGGAAGGCGCGCGCGAACAGAATCGAGCAGCAGATGGCCGCCAGGACGGAGAAAAAGATCAGCCAGACGCCGGCGGCGGCCAGGGCCGGCGGGGCGTAGGCCATGACGACCCCGTTGAGGCTGGCGAAGTACAGGCCGTAGAAGAGCACGTGGCAGACGTACCACAGGTAGCTCTTGTCGCGCAGGGTGATGAACAGAAAGAAATTGTAGGCCGCCATGGCCAGCATGATCCCGCCATAGGCCCCCAGGACCAGGGTCTGGCGCTTGGTCTGGTCCAGATAGGCGCGGGCGGTCTGCACCGCCAGGGGCAGGATCAGGGCCATCTGGCTCTGGACGCGGACGTAGTAGGTGGCCTGGCCGCCGGGGGGCGGCGCGGGCAGGTGCAGGCTGCGCAGGCTGGCCCCGCCCACCGGCGGCAGGGGCCGCCGGGGATCGGCGGATTCCTCCCGGCCCCAGCCTCCGCCAGGCTGCGGATGGTACAGCGTCAGGGAATGGAAGAACGCGCGGCCGAAATCCAGCACCCAGAACCCGGCCGGCCCGGCCGCCGCGGCGTCCTCCGGCGAGCGCAGGGTGAAGCGCAGCCAATAGGCCGAGCGCGAGAGCCCCAGGTTGAGCACCGCCCGCCCCAGGGCTGGAAACCGGCGGCCAGGGGCGGGGAGCAGACCTGCTCCACCGTCCACGCGCCGCTTTCGTCCTCCAGCACCTCCAGGTGCGGCCCCAGGGGGAAGTCGCCCGGCTGGGCCGTGAGCAGCAGCGCCGGAACGGGCTGGCCGGCGGCCCAGGCCAGCAGCGGGGCGGTCAGGCAGACGGCGGCCAGAGCCGCCCAGGCCGCCGCCCGGCCCACCCCACGCCACCCGCGCCCTCCCCTGGGGGCGGCCATGCCAACCCCTCCTCGCCCCGCGCCGCGGGGCTAGCCGATTACAGGAAGCTTCGCATGCGGGCCAGGTTCTCGCGCAGGCGCGCGAGCTTGCTATCGGCCTCGCTCAGCTTGGCCCGCTCCTTCTCCACCACCTCGGCCGGGGCTTTTTGCATGAAGCCCTCGTTCATCAGCTTCTTGCGACTGGGCTCGACCTCCTTGGCCAGCTTGGCGATCTCCTTTTCCAGCCGGGCCACCTCGGCGGCGAAATCCACCAGCCCGGCCAGGGGCACGTATACCGTCAGCCCGTTCACCGCCGCGCCGGCGGCCTTGGCCGGCACCGCCCCCTCGGCGGCCCAGGTCAGCTCGCTCACCCTGGCCAGGGCCTTGACCCGCTCCGCCTGGGCGCGCAGCACCTCTGCGGCCCGCTCCTCATGGGACATCAGCACCACCGGCAGGGCCTGGCCGGGGCTGAGGCCCATCTCGCCGCGGATGTTGCGCACCGCGCCGATCACGGACATGACCAGGTCCATGTCGGCCTCGGCCGCCGGGTCGATCTCGGCTGGATCGCCTTCGGGCCAGGGGGCGGTCATGACGCTGCCGGCCGCGCCGGGCAGGCGCTGCCAGAGTTCCTCGGTGACAAACGGCATCAGGGGGTGCAGCATGCAGAGCAGCCGGCCGAAGACCTCGCGCAGGGTGCGCCGGGTGGCGGCCTGGCGGGCCGAGTCGGCGTCGTTATACAGCGGGGCCTTGATCAGCTCCAGGTACCAGTCGCAGAACTCGTGCCAGGTGAACTGGTAGAGCGCGCTGGCCGCGTCGTTGAAGCGATACTCCTCGATGGCCGCCGCCGCCTCGGCCGCGGCGCGGTTGACGCGGCTCAGTATCCAGCGGTCCTCCAGCAAGGGCTCCAGGTCCGCCCCGGCCTCGCGGTCGCCCTCCAAGTTCATCAGCGTGAAGCGGGCCGCGTTCCACAGCTTGTTGACGAAGTTGCGGTAGCCGGCGATGCGCTCCTCGCTCATCTTGATGTCGCGGCCCTGGGCGGCGAAGGCGGCCAGGGTGTAGCGGAAGGCGTCGGTGCCGTACTGGTCCATGATGATGAGCGGGTCCATGACGTTGCCCTTGGACTTGCTCATCTTCTGGCCGGAGGCGTCGCGCACCAGGGCGTGGATGCACACGTCGTGGAAGGGGACCTGGTCCATGAACTTGATGCCCAGCATCATCATGCGCGCCACCCAGAAGAACAGGATGTCGAAGCCGGTGACCAGGCAGGAGGTGGGATAGAACTTCTTCAGTTCCGGCGTCTGCTCCGGCCAGCCCATGGTGGAGAACGGCCAGAGCCCGCTGCTGAACCAGGTGTCGAGCACGTCGGTCTCCTGGCGCAACCCGCGGCCGCCGCACTGGGGGCAATGCTCCGGCGTCACCCGGCTGACGATCATCCCGCCGCAATCGCAATACCAGGCCGGGATGCGGTGGCCCCACCAGATCTGGCGGCTGATGCACCAGTCCTTGATGTTGGTCATCCACTCGTAATAGGTCTTGGTCCACATGGCCGGCACGATGCGGGTGCGCCCCTCCTGCACGGCCTTCAGGGCCTCGGCCGCCAGGGGGCCGACCTTCACGAACCACTGCTGGCTCAGGATGGGCTCCACCATGGTCTTGCAGCGGTAGCAGTGGCCCACGTTGTGGGCCAGAGGCTCCTGTTTTTCCAATAGGCCCTGGGCCTCAAGGTCGGCCAGGACCCTCTGGCGGGCCTCGAAGCGGTCCAGGCCGGCGTAAGGCCCGCCCTGGGCGTTGATGCGCCCGCTGTCGTCCATCACCCGGATGGCGGCCAATCCGTGCTTTTTGCCCAGCTCGAAGTCGTTGGGGTCGTGGGCCGGGGTCACCTTGAGCGCGCCGGTGCCGAAATCCAGGGAGACGTAGCCGTCCTTGATGACCGGAATCTCGCGGCCGATGAGCGGCAGGATCAGGATCTCGTCGGCCAGGTCGGCGTAACGCGGGTCTTCCGGGTTGATGGCCACCGCCGTGTCGCCCAGCATGGTTTCCGGCCGGGTGGTGGCCACGGTCAGGTGGCCCCGGCCGTTCCTGAATGGATATTTGATATAGTAGAGCCCGCCTTGGACCGGCTCGTGCTCGCTCTCCAGGTCGCTGAGCGCGGTGTGGCAGCGCGGGCACCAGTTGATGATGTAGTCCCCGCGGTAGATCAGACCTTCTTCGTAGAGCCGCACGAAGACCTCGCGCACCGCGCGCGAAAGGCCCTCGTCCATGGTGAAGCGGGTGCGGCTCCAATCGCAGGAGGCCCCCAGCCGCTTGAGCTGGTTGATGATCTTGCCGCCGTACTCCTCCTTCCACTTCCAGACCCGCTCGATGAACTTGTCGCGGCCCAGGTCGTGGCGATTGAGCCCCTCCTTGGCCAGCTCGCGCTCCACCACGTTCTGGGTGGCGATGCCGGCGTGGTCGGTGCCCGGCATCCAGAGCACCTCGTAGCCGCGCATGCGCTTGAAGCGGCAGAGGATGTCCTGCAGGGTGTTGTCCAGGGCGTGGCCGATGTGCAGTTGGCCGGTCACGTTGGGCGGGGGGATCACGATGGAGTAGGCCGGCTTGGGCGAGGCGGGGTCGGCCCGGAAGAGCTGGTTTTCCTCCCAATACTGGTACCAGCGCCGCTCGACCGCGGCCGGTTCGTATGATTTTTCCAACTGGCTCGACATGGGCGCCTTCCTGTGATCGAAGCCGGCCGCCGGGGGCCGGGGGTGCGGACAAAAATCGGGCGGGGACCGCGCGGCCCCGCCCTTTACCGGCCCGCCGGGCCGGTGAACTAGTCTACTACGTTGTGCTTGGGGTTGGAGGACCCGCCCCGCATCTGCGCCTTGATGGCCGCGATCTCGCGCTCCACCGCCTCGGCCACCAGGCGGGGGACCAGCTCGGCCGCCAGGCGGCGGACCTCCTCGCGGGCCGCCTGCTCGAAAATGGCGCGGGCCGCGTCGGGGTCCAGGCCCTCCGGCAGGGCCGCGGCGGCCGCCGTGGCGGCCCCGGCCTGGGCGGAAAGGTCGCTTATCAGCTCGTCCAGGTCCGGCTCCGGGGCGGCGGCCTTGGCCGGGGGAGCGGGCTCCGGCTCCGCCGTGGCGGCGGTGGCGGTTTCCAGCTCGGCCAAGAGCGCGTCCAGGTCGGTCTCGTCGGCCGGCGGCTCTGGGGCGGCGGCGGCCGGGGCGGGCTTGGCCGCCGGCGGGGCCGGAGGCTCGGCTGGCGCGCCGCCCTCCAGTTCCTTCAACAAGGCGTCAAGGTCGTCTTGGGCCAGGTCGGGCTCGGCCGCAGGGGCGGCCGGGGGGGGCGGGGCGGCCGGAGCCGCCGACGCGGCCGGAGCGGCGGGGCTGGACGCGGCCTCGGCCGGGGCGCCGCCTTCCAGCTCCCTGAGCAGGGCGTCCAGGTCGTCCTGGACCAGGTCGGGTTCGGCCGCCGCAGGGGCCGGAGCGGCTTTGGCCGCCGGCGGGGCCGGGGCGCCGCCTTCCAGCTCCCTGAGCAGGGCGTCCAGGTCGTCCTGGGCCAGGTCGGGTTCGGCCGCCGCAGGGGCCGGAGCGGCCTTGGCCGTCGGCGGGGCCGGGGCCTCGGCCGGGGCGCCGCCTTCCAGCTCCTTGAGCAGGGCGTCCAGGTCGTCGGCGGCCGGGGCGGGGGCGGGCTGAGCGGCTTGAGCAGGCGCGGGGTCGGGCGCGGGCGCGCCGCCGCTGCCGCCGCCGAGTTCGGCCAGCAGCGCGTCCAGGTCGTCCTGCACCGGGGATTTCTGGTCTGCGGGCGCGGCGGCGGGAGCGGCCGGAGCCGGCGCGGCATCCCCGCCCAGCTCGGCCAAGAGCGCGTCCAGGTCGTCGGCGGGGGGCTTGGCCTTGGCGGCGCCCCGCTTGCCTTCGCCCACCACTTCCACCAGATCGATGATCTCCGCGCCGGGCGGTGGTGTGGCTTTTGCCAATCCGACCTCCTTGCTCCGGTTAACTGGCCTGAAAATTAGCACACCCCCCCATGGGTGTCAACCGCTGGGGTAGATTGCGGATTTGCCGTTCCAGCCTTCGCAGGAAGGCCAGGTTGCGCCGGTCGGCCCAGCGTGAATCCTTGGGAGTTTCCATCGCCCCGGCCGCCCCGGCCAGGCGGGGGTCGGCCAATAGGCCGGCGAAACACCCGCTTCCAAGTCGGCCTTTGCCGAGGTGCGTGTGCTCGTCGCGCCGGCTGCCGCGCGGGTGCAGGGTGTCGTTGAGATGCCAGAAGCGCACCCGCCGCAAGCCCAGCAGCCGGTCCACCCGGTCCAGGAAGGCGCTGGCCCCGCCGGGCCGATCCAGGGGATAGCCCGCGGCCAGGGCGTGGGCGGTGTCCAGGCAGACCCCCACCCGCCGACCCTTGAGCATCTCCATGAGCCACGCCAACTGCCCCAGGGTTCCGCCCAGGTGGCCGCCGCCGCCGGCCGTGTTCTCCAGCCAGACCTGGGCCTTGCCGTCGGCGCTCTCCAGGGCCAGGCCCACGCCCTCTGCCACCCGCATAAGCCCCCATTCCAGCCCGCGCCCTCCCCGGCTGCCGGGATGGACCACCACCGCCGCCGCGCCCAGGGCCGCCGCCCGGATGAGTTGATCGGCCAGGGCCTGGTGGGAGCGCCGCCAGAGTTCGTCGTCCGGGCTGGCCAGGTTGATCAGATATGGCGCGTGCACGCTTACCGGCCAAAGCCCCGCCCGCCGGCAAGCCCGCCGGAAGGCCTTCGCCTCGGCCGGGTCCAGGGGGCGCTGGCTCCAGGAGCGCGGGTTGCCGGCGAAAATTTGCAGGCAGCCCGCGCCCAGGGCCTGGGCCTGGTCCGCCGCCCGGACCAATCCGCCGGCCACCGGCAGGTGGAAGCCCAGACGCACTAGAAGCGCCCCCAGGGCCGGGGCAAAAAGGTCTGCTCGTAGAGCTGCAGGGCGTAGCGGTCGGTCATGCCGGCGATGTGGTCGGCCACGGCCCGGGCCCGCCCGTCCCCGGCCGGCGGCGGGCCGATCTGGGCCGCGAAAAAGGCGTCGTCACTCAAAAGGCGGCCGAAGAGCTCCTGGATCACCTTGGAAGCCTTGATGAAGTCCGCGTGGACCTCGACGTTGTCGTATACGCGCTGATAGAGGAAATCCCTGAGCGCCCACATGGCCTCCTCCACCGCCGGGCTCATCACCAGGCGGTCGCCGCCGGCGGCCAGGCTCCGGGCCAAGAGATCGCGCACCATGGTGTCGATCTGGCGGCTCAGGCGGGGGCCCAGCACCTCCAGCACCACCGGCGGCAGCTCGTCCTGGCGGATGACCGCCCCGCGCACCGCGTCGTCGGTGTCGTGGGCGATGTAGGCGATGACGTCGGCCGCCCGCACCACCTGGGCCTCCAAGGTCACGTCCGGCTCCTGGCCGGGTTGGGGCAGGAACCGGCCCCGGCCCTTGGAGTGGGCCAGGATGCCCATGCGCACCTCGAAGGTCAGGTTCAGGCCCTGGCCGTCCTTCTCCAGCACGTCCACCACCCGCAAGGACTGCTCCCAGTGGCGGAAGCCGCCGGGCAGCAGATCGCCCAGGACCTTTTCGCCGGCGTGGCCGAAGGGCGTGTGCCCCAGGTCGTGGCCCAGGGCGATGGCCTCGGTCAGGTCTTCGTTGAGCTTGAGGCCGCGGGCCAGGGTGCGGGCGATCTGGGCCACCTCCAGGGTGTGGGTGAGCCGGGTGCGGTAGTGGTCGCCGGTGGGGGCCAAAAAGACCTGGGTCTTGTGCTTGAGGCGGCGGAAGGCCTTGGCGTAGAGGATGCGGTCGCGGTCGTGCTGGAAGGCCGGGCGCAGGCTGCATTCGGGCTCCGGCCGCAGCCGGCCCCGGCTGTCGGCCGAGCGGGCGGCGTGGGGCGACAGCCACTGGTCCTCGCGGCGCTCAAGCTCCTGGCGCAAGCTCATCCCGGTCCTCCTTTACAAAAGCCCCCCAAGCCTTTAGACTCCCTGGCATGCTGGGAACCAGGATAATACATCGCTATCTCTTTAGGGAGATGCTGGGTCCGTTTTTCGTCAGCCTGGGCGTCTTCACCTTCGTGCTGCTCCTGGCCAAGATCATGGAGCTCACCGACCTGGTGGTGAGCCGCGGGGTGGGCCTGGACGTGGTGGGGCGGCTGCTCAGCTACACCCTGCCCTACCTGTTCGTCTTCACCCTGCCCATGGCCACCCTTCTGGGAGTCCTCCTGGCCTTCCTGCGGTTATCGGGCGACAACGAGATCACCGCGCTCAAGGCGGCAGGCGTGGGGCTCATGCAGTTGGTGCCGCCGGTGGCCGCCGTGGCGCTCTTGGCCTGGGCCGCCACCAGCGCCCTGGCCATCTGGGCCCTGCCCTGGGGCAACCACAAGTTCGAGAATCTGGTTTTCAGCGTGGCCCAGGCCAAGGCCGACCTGGCGCTCAAGGAGCGCGTGTTCCTGGACAACTTCCCCGGCCTGGTCATCTACATCAACCGCCTGCCCGGCGACGGCCAGATGCAGGACGTCTTCATCGTCGACGAGCGCGACCCAACCCGCGCCTACACCGTGGTGGCCAAGCGCGGACGCATCTATCCCTCCAGCGGCGGCAAGATCGTCGTGCGCCTCTACGAGGGCACCATCCACGGCGTGGGCGCCCAGCTCAAGACCGCCCAGACCGCCCAGTTCGAGAGCTACGACGTGACCATGGAGGCCCCCGGCTTCGGCGGGGCCCAGCGCACCAGCAAGCACGAAAAGGAGATGATGCTCGATGAGCTCATCGCCGAGATGGCCAAGGAGGCGCCGGGCAGCAAGCGTTACTATCTGCTGGACATGGAGTTGCAGAAAAAGTTCACTCTGCCCTTCTCCTGCCTGGTCATGGCGCTCATCGGCCTGCCCCTGGGCAGCCACAGCCGCAGCGGGCGATCATGGGGCGTGGCGGTGGCCCTGGCGGTGTTTTTCACCTACTACCTGATGCTCTCGGCGGCCTGGTCCTTCGGGGTCAGCGGGGCCTATCCGCCCAAGGTCGGCATGTGGGCGCCCAACCTCATCTTCGGCCTCTTAGGCCTGGTGATGTTCGACCGCGAGCGGCGCGAGGCCCCCATTCCCATCCTGGACAACCTGAACAAGATCCCGGCCCTATTCAGCCGGCTGCGGGCGCGCGGCCGGACCCGGACGGAAGCGGACTAGGCCGTGCGCATCCTGGCCCTGTACATATCCCGCGAGTTCCTCAAGCTCTTCGCCCTGATGGTGGTGGGCTTCGTTGCCCTGTTCACCATCTTCGACTTCATCGAGAAGGTGGACAACTTCCAGGAAGCCGCCGTGGCAGCCCCGGTCATGCTCACCTTCTTCCTGCTCCAGATACCGGAGATAACCGCCCTGATGATTCCGGTGGCGGTCCTGATGAGCACGGTCATCACCTTGGGCCTGATGGGCCGGCGCAACGAGATCGTGGCCGTCAAGTCCAGCGGGGTGAGCGTCTTCCGCTTCACCCTGCCCATCCTGCTCATTAGCCTGGCCTTCACCCTGGCCGTGGCCATGCTCAACGAGACGGTCATCCCGCGCACCAAGGCCAAGACCAACTTCATCTGGGAAGTCCTGGTGGAAAAGCGCCCCGGCCAGCTCATCCACAAGGAGAAGTTCTGGTACAAGGGGCAGAACTCCATCTACCGGGTGGGCTTCTACGACCCGGACAGCCAGTCCCTGGCCGACGTGGTCTACTACCGCTTCGACAAGGACTTCAATCTGGTCCAGCGGGTGGACGCCAGGCGGGCGCGCTACCTGGGCGGGCGCTGGGTGTTTTTCGCGGGGTTGATGCAGGAGCGCCTGGCCGAGGGAGGCTATTCGGCCAAACCCTTCGAGGAGCAGGAGGTGGAGCTGCCGGAGCGGCCGCAGGACTTCACCCGCCTGGCCAAGCCCAGCGAGGAGATGAGCCTGGGCGAGTTGATCCGCTACGTGCAGAAGATCGAGGAGGAGGGCTACGACTCGCGCCGCTACCGCGTGGATCTCCAGGCCAAGCTGAGCTTCCCCTTCGTCTGCCTCATCATGGCCCTGGTGGGCATCCCGCTGTCGTTGATGAAGGAAAAGGGTCAATCCCTGGCCCTGGGAGTGGTGCTGGGCATGGGGGTGGCCCTGCTCTACTGGGTGAGCTTCTCCTACGTGCGCAGCATATTCGGCTACTCCGGCGTGCTGCCGCCCTTCCTAGCCGCCTGGCTGCCCAACGGCGTCTTCAGCCTGCTGGGTCTCTGGCTCTTCACCCACATCCGCCAATAGGCCAGCCACCCGCTACGCAAGCCAAGGCAAAACTGGCTTTTTCTTTGTAGGGGCGGGGGTTGTCCCCGCCCGCGCATCTGATTGCAACACAATGTCGTCGCGCGGAGCGTGGAACAAAAAACGCGGGCGCCCACGGCGGCAAGCCTAGCTTTTGCTGGGCACCGCCGTCTCCAGGGCCATCTTGATCTTGTTCTTCAGCTCGGTCAGGTCGAAGCTCTTGATGACGTAGAAGTCGGCCGCGATGGACTTCATGTCCTCCTTGAAGGTGTCGTAGGCCGTGCAGAGTATGACGGGCAGGTCGTAATACTTGTTGCGGATGTCCTGCAACAAGTCGAGCCCGTTGTAGTCGACCATCTTGATGTCCAGGATGATCAGGTCGGGCTTCTCCTTCTCGATGCGCTCCAGAAGCTGGTAGCCGCTGTCGGCCGTAACCACCTCGTAGCCCTCGTCGGTGAGCTCCTCGGAGTAGAGAAAACGAATGTGCTCTTCATCATCGACGATCAGTATCTTGGCCATGGCTGCACCTCGGTTGGTCTAGGCCCCCCAACGCTCCAGGAGGTAGGGCTTGGTTTCCTCGAAGACCATGCATTCGTTCTCGATGAACTCCTCGGCCTGCTGCACGCTCATGCGCGCGGTCTTGCGCACGTAGGAAAGCGTCTTGCCGAAATAAAGCGGGATCATTGAAGCGAGCAACTCGACCCGGTCCACCGCCTCGCGGTGATAGGCGACGGCGAAGTCATAGAGGGTCTTGGCCCACAATTGGGTGGGAAAATCGAACTGCTCCGGGGCCAGGTCGCCGATCTCGGCGATCTTGTTCATGATGTCCGGGGGCAGGAACCTGGCCCACAGCCCGCGCCAGCGCGCGAAGCCCTCGCGGAAATTGCCGGCCAGCTTGTCCTCGCTCACCTTGACCGGCGGCGGCATCTCGACTTCGCCCAGGCCGAAGCCGTAGATGCTGGTGGGCTTGGACCACTTCACCCGCCTCCAGTAGTCCTGGGTGTGGTCCATGAGGTCGAAGATGGTGCCCACCACCTGGCTGAACATCGGGCCAAGGTCCGAGCCGGGCTCCTTGGGCTTGTGGATCTTGGGCCGGCCCATGTAGGCCTGGCAGATGGGTATGTTGTGGTTCATGGCCAGGGTGGTCATCCAGACGTCGATGCCGAAGTTGCGCACCGCCTCGGTCCAGGTGGGGCTGGCCAGGAATATCCGCGCCAGGTCGCCGGAAAAGCCGAAATCGCCGCCAATGGGCTGGCGCACCCGGCGGCCGTAGAGGGCGCGGGTCAGGGGATAGGCGATGGAGTTGGTGATGGTGCCGTCGTATTTGTGGCGAACGTAGAGCGGGGCCACGTAGCCGAACTCGTTGAACAGGGGTTCGCCCAGGTGCTTGATCCATTGGGGGGTGATGGACTTCAGGTCGGCGTCCACCACCACCACCGCCCGCGCCTTCAGGTCGGCCACTTTGCTGAACAGGTTGTGGAAGTTGTTGCCCTTGCCCCGGACGCCATCAGGCGTGGACAGGTAGATGCGCGGCAAGCCCTCGGTGTCGGCGGCGAAAAAGGCCTCGCGGGTGTCGTCGTCGGAGTGGTTGTCGCAGTTGATGAGCACGCATTTCTTGTCGCCGAAGTAGCGGCGCAGTCCCAGGGCGGCCTGGCTGGTGGGGTAGCCGATCAGTTTGGCCTCCCGATAGGAGGGGATGGCCACCACCATTTCGGCCTCGGTTATCTGAGAGGGGTTATCCTCCAGGTAAGCCTGGCTCATGCGGTTTTCCTCGCTGGGGCCTGATGGTGCGTGGTATTCACGTTTAGGTTTAGAAATACTTCATCGCACTGGCAAAGTCAAACCCCGCCGCGTCCGGCGCTTGACAGGGACGGGCGGTGCGTGCAGATTGGCTTAGTCAATGCCTGGGAGGAGATAGCCGCCGATGCCGCCAGCATGGTCCCCGCAGGGTTCGCCGGCCTCGCTGCCCGGCTTCAGGGTGGGCCACGCCCTATGCCCCGGCGGCCGCTCCGGAGCCACGGCGGTGCTCTGCCCGCCGGCCACGGTGGGCGGGGTGGCGGTGCGCGGCTCGGCCGCCGGCAGCCGCCAGATGGATGGCCTGGCGCCCGAACACATGGTGAACGAGGTCCACGCGGTGCTGTTCACCGGCGGGTCGTCCTTCGGCCTGGACGCCGGCGGCGGAGCCCAGGCCTACCTGGCCGAGCGCGGCGTCGGCTTCAAGGCCGGGGACCACACGGTGCCGGTGGTGCCCACGGCGGTGATCTTCGATTTGCCGCTGAACCCCGACGGCCAGCGGCCCGACCGGGAAACCGGCCGCGCCGCCTGCGCCGCGGCCAGCGCCGGCCCCATGGAGCGGGGCAACGCGGGGGCCGGAGCCGGGGCCACGGTGGGCAAGCTCTATGGCCCGGCCCAGGCCATGAAGGGCGGCCTGGGCGGGGCGGCGTTCAGCCTGGGCGACCTCCAGATGGGCGCCCTGGCCGTGGTCAACGCCTTCGGCGACGTGGTGGCCGGCGACGGCCGGCCGGTGGCCGGCGCGCGCGCGGGCGCCGACAGCCTGGAGCTGATCGACACCGCGGCCTGGTTCATGGCCGGCAACCGCCGCCAGGCCTTCCTGCCCCCCAGCAACACCACCCTGGGGGTGGTGGCCACCAACGCCCGCCTGGACAAGCTCATGGCCTGCAAGCTGGCCGCCCTGGCCCACCATGGCCTGGTGCACAGCGTGCGGCCGGTGCATTCGGTCTTCGACGGCGACCTGGTGGTGGTGCTGGCCAGCGGCCAGGTCGAGGCCGATCTCACCGGCCTGGGGCTCATGGCCGCCGAATGCCTGCGCCGGGCGGTGCTGGACGCCGTCTGGGCCGCCGAGGCCCTGCCCGGTCTGCCCTGCGCCCGCGACCTGCCCGGCGCGCGCGACCCCCGCCCCCCTCTCTAGGCCCCGGAGGAATGGCATGGCTCTGATAAGACTAATCAACCTGGCTTTGCTGTCGGTTTGCCTGCTCGCCCTGCCGGTGCAGGCCTGGCCCTTGCGCCCCAGCGAGGCCGGCTTCGCTTACTACCACAACCGCAGCGTGGACGTGGGCCGCGACGACCTGCTGGGCTCCGGCCTGGCCGGCCGCCTGGGCCTGCCCCTGCATTCCGGCGTCTGGCATCGGCTGGACCTTGGGCTGGAGATCGGCCTGGGCGGTTTCGCGGGCCACGGCTCCGGCTTCGAGGCCGCCCTGGCCCCCGGCCTGCGCCTCTATCTCAACCCGGACGGCCGCTGGCGGCCCTATCTGGAGGCGGGGGCGGGGATCAGCTACAACGACCTGGACATCCACGAGCTGGGCACCGGCTTCAATTTCCTCACCTTCGCCGGCCTGGGCCTGCGCCTGCCGTTGAACGAAGCCGCCAGCTTGGACCTGGGCCTGCGCCTGCGCCACATCAGCAACGCCGGGCTGGACGAGCGCAACCACGGCGTGACCAGCCACCAGCTCCAGGCCGGGTTGGCCTGGCGGTTCTAGGCGGGTCAGCTTAGCCTTGCCTGACGCGCGGCGGGCGGCTACCATGGCCGCGGAGGTTGCCGTGGCCCTGCGCTTGCCGTACATCCTGACCGCCGCCATGGGGGCGATCTGCCTCGTCCTGGCCGCGGCCGCCCCCGGCCAGGCCCTCGAAAAGGTTTCGCTGCGCCTGCACTGGGTCCACCAGGCCCAGTTCGCGGGCTTCTACATGGCCCAGGACCTGGATCTCTACCGCCAGGCCGGCCTGGAGGTGACCATCCGTCCCGGCGGCCCCGGCCGACCCCACCCCCTGCACGAGCTGGCCAGCGGCGGCGTGGACTTCGGCACCAGTTGGCTGACCGAGGCCATGGCCCAGCGCGGCCAAGGCGTGGAACTGGTGCACCTGGGCCAGCTCATCCAGCGCTCGGCCCTGCTCATCATAACCTTCGCCGACCGGCGCATCGTGACCCCCGACGACCTGGCCGGCCGCCGGGTGGGCATGTGGCGCGACTTCTTCGCCATCCCGCCGCGCGCCCTTTTCCGCCGCCTCAACATCGAGGTGCGCGAGATCGACCAGAGCGTGACCATGAGCGCCCTGCTCACCCGCGCGGTGGACGCGGCCACGGCCATGCTCTACAACGAATACCACCAGCTATACCAGGCAGGGGTGGATTTCGAGGACCTGCGCACCTTCCATTTCGCCGATCTGGGCCTGAACTTCCCCGAAGACGGCATTTACGCCCTGCGCTCCACCTGGGAGACGCGGCCGGAGGTGTGCCGCCGTTTCACCCAGGCCAGCCTGGAGGGCTGGCGGCGGGCCATGGCCGATCCAGAGGCGGCCCTGGCGGCCGTCATGCGGCGGATCAACGAGGCTCACCTGGCCAGCAACGAATCCCACCAGCGTTGGATGCTCAAGGTGATGCTGGAGCTCATCACCCACCGGGTGGGCCGGGACAAGATGGGCGAACTGTCGGCCAAGGACCTGGCGCTGGTCAACGGGGTGCTCATCACCCAGGGCTTTTTGAAAAACCTGGTGGCCTACGATGAATTCGCCGTCGACGCCTGGAGGCGGCCATGAGCCCCTGGCTGCGCCGCCACCTGATGCGCATCCGCACCCGCTTCACCCTGCTGGTGTTCCTGGGGGTGGGCCTGGTGGCGGGGACCTTGGCCGTTATCGCCTACCTGGGCAGCAGCGAGGCCCTGCTGGCTTCGCGCCAGGACGCCCTGCTCACCCTGGCCCGCGAGCAGGCCGCCCAACTGGACTCGTCCCTGAGCCAAGTCTCGGCCGCGCCCCGCAACCTGACCAGCGTGCTGGAAATCCAAACCCCCACCCAGAAGGAGGTCGTCGAGGACCTGCTCAGGCACCTGCTGGTGGAGAACCCCAATATCTACGGCATGGCCCTGGCCTTCGCCCCCCGCGCCTTCGACCCCAGATACGAGCTTTTCGCGCCCTACGCCTACCGCTCGCCCCAAGGGGTCAAGACCATGAACCTGGTGGACCCCTCGTATGCCTACCTGGTCCAGGACTGGTTCCAGATCCCCTTTCTCCTGGCCCGGCCCGTCTGGGGCGAGCCGTACTTCGACGAGGGCGGCGGTCAAATCCTGATGACCACCTACTCCGCGCCGGCGCTGCGCCAAGGCAAGGTCTTCGCCGTGGCCACGGCCGACATCGACCTGAGGCAACTGGGCCGGCAGGTGCAGGAAATCAGCGTGGGCAAGATGGGCTACGCCTTCCTGCTCACCCGACAGGGCACCTTCCTGGTGGCGCCCAACGACGAATGGGTGATGCGCGAGACGATCTTCTCCCTGGCCGAGGCCCACGACCGCCCGGAGCTGCGCATGATCGGCCGGCGCATGATCCGCGGCGGGGCCGGGGTGGAGCGCGTCCGCAACCTGTATGACGACCTGACGATCTGGTTGGCCTTCGCCCCCATCAAGGGCCCCGGCTGGACCCTGGCGGTGGCCGCTCCGGAAGAAGAAGTGCTGGCCCCGGTGCATGAACTGGCCCACCAGCAGGGCATGTGGGCATTGGGCGGCATGCTGGCGCTGGCCCTGGTGGTCTGGCTGCTGGTGATGGGGCTGACCCGGCCCCTGGAGCGCCTGGCCCGGGCCGCGCGCCGCCTGGCCGGGGGCGATCTTTCCACCCAGGTGGAGGGCGTCAAGGCCGGCGACGAGATCGGCGACCTGGCCGCCAGCTTCAACGGCATGGTCAAGGAATTGAACCACTACGTGCAGGAGCTGACCAGCACCACCAAAGAGAAGACCCGCATCCAGAGCGAGCTGGACATGGCCCGCCAGATCCAGCAGTCGGTGCTGCCGCGCACCTATCCGCCCTTCCCCGACCGTCAGGAATTCGACCTTTTCGCCCGCAATCTGCCGGCCCGCGAGGTGGGCGGCGATTTCTACGACTTCTTTTTCGTAGACGACGACCACCTGGGCATGGTGGTGGCCGACGTATCGGGCAAGGGCGTGCCGGCGGCCCTGTTCATGACCGTCAGCCGCACGCTGATCAAGACCGCGGCGGTGCACCATCCCCATCCGGCCAGAGCCTTGGCCGAGGTCAACGACCAACTGGTGCCCGACAACGAGATGTGCATGTTCGTCACCGTCTTCTACGGCGTCTACGAGCTGAGCACCGGCGTCATGCGCTTCGTCAGCGCCGGCCATCCCAGCCCCATCCTGCGCCGCGCCGACGGCGAAACCCGGCAGTTGCCCAAGCTGGCCGGTCGGGCGCTGGGCGTCATGGGGGACCTGACCCTGGAAGTGGGCGAGGTCGACCTCATGCCGGGCGACTGCTTCCTGGTCTTCACCGACGGCCTGGACGAGGCGGTCAACGAGCGGGGCGAGATGTTCGGCATCGAGCGCGCGGCCGATTGGCTGGCCCGCACCGAACCGGCCAGCGCCCCGGTGGTGCTGGATCGCCTCATCGAGGCCTGGCGCGGCTTCACGGGCGCGGTGGAGCAGTTCGACGACCTGACCCTGCTCACCTTCCGCCGCCGCCGGTAGTCTTCAGCTTCTTCACTTGCTTCGAAGCAATCCCGCTTCAAGATGCTATACTTGCCTCGCTTCGGCCCGGCTGGGCGGTGGCGATGACTGGTCGTTGCCGCAATTGATGATCGCGGAGTGCCAAAGCTATGTTGGGAAAGCACGGCGGCGCATCCAAGGAGGCGGCGGCCCGTTCCGGGGCCATCGCCGGCCTGATCGACACCATGGTGGCCGGCGCGGCCCTGGCCGTGTCCGACTCCTCGGTGGTCCTGGCCGATTTCTTCAAGACCGCCCTGGAGTTCGTGGCCGTGTTCCTGGCCTGGCAGGCGCTCAAGCGGGTGGCCAAGGGCGGCCATCAGTTCGAATACGGCCTGGACAAACTGGAAAACCTCTCCGGCCTGGTGGTGGGGCTCATGATGCTGGCCTGCCTGGTCATCATCAGCGCCGGCGCGGTGCTGGACATGCTGCACCCAGAGCCGGTGCAAGGGCCGGGCATCTACATAAGCCTGGCGGCCCAGGTGTTTTTCGGCGTCATCAACTGGCGGGTCTACCGCCAGGCCGAGGACCAGGCCAAGGCCTCTCCTCTGGCCCGCAGCCAGGCCCGCCTGTTCCTCACCCGCTTCATTGGCAACATCTTCATCCTGCTGGCCCTGACCCTCAGCCTGAGCCTGCATGGCCAGGCCTGGGCCCTGTACATCGACCCGGTGGCCTCGCTTTTGATCGCCGCCTCCATCCTGCTGGCCGCCCTGGGCGTTTTCCGCACCTCGATCTTCGACCTGCTGGACCGCTCCCTGGAGGAGGAGGAGCAGATCCGCATCCTGCGCGCCTTGGTCAGGCACTACGACCAGTACCGCCACCTGCACGGCATCCGCACCCGCCGGGCCGGCGGCCGCACCTTCATCGAGGTCTTTCTGGAGTTCGACCCGGAGCGTCCGGTGGGCGATGTGCAGAACGCCGTGGAGGCGCTCCAGGCCAGCCTGGAGGAGGAGGTGCCCGGCAGCCGGGTCACCATCGGCCTGGCCACCAAGAAGGTGGCCTAGCCCCGTCCATGGCGAGGCAAGCTTGACGGAGAGCCGCCGATCGCCGGCGGCTCTCCGCTTTTTCGCCTCAGCCGCCGCAGGCCGCGGCCAGCTCTGGCCGGCCGCTGTCCCGCACCAATAGACCGTCGCGCATCTCCAGGGTGCGGGCGGCGTGGGCCGCGCACTCCGGGCTGTGGGTGACCATGATGATGGTCATGCCCTCCCGGCCCAGGCTGGCGATCAGGGCCATGATCTCGCGGCTGGTGGCCGCGTCCAGGTTGCCGGTGGGCTCGTCGGCCAGGAGGATGGGCGGGCGGTTGACCAGGGCCCTGGCCACGGCCGTGCGCTCCTGCTCGCCGCCGGAGACCTGGCCGGGCAGGCGCAGCAGCTTGTCGCCCAGCCCCACCCTGGTCAGGGCCTCGGCGGCCATGGCGCGCTTGACCTTGCCCGGTTTATGCAGGGTGGCCAGGGGCAGCATGACGTTCTCGCTCAGGGTGAGGTAGGGCACCAGGTTGAAGTTCTGGAAGACGAAGCCCAGGTGCTGGCGCCTGAAATCCGCCCGCTGGTCGCTGCCCAGGCCGTAGATGTCGATGCCGTCCACCAGGTAGCGGCCCTGGCTGGGGGTGTTGAGCGCCCCCAGGACGGAGAGCAGGGTGGACTTGCCGGAGCCCGACGGCCCCATGACCGCCACGAACTCGCCCCGCTCGATGCTGAAATCCACGCCCCTCAAGGCGACCATGGCAGCCTGGCCGGCGCCGTATGTCTTGGCCAGGTCCTGGCCGGTGATAAAGCTCATAGCATCAGCTCCTTACCAGGCTGTCGCCAGACAGCCTGTGCGGGCCAGGGATGGCCTTTTCAACATACTGCTATAGCGTCCGAAGCGCGTCGTGGGGGTCCAGGCGGGCAGCCATCACCGCCGGGTGGAGGCTGGCCCCCAGCCCCACCACCAAGGCCAGCAGGATCGCGCCGCCGGCCAGCCAGGGGTCGAGCATGATGGCGCCGTCGTGGCTTTGGCTGAAAAACGGCAGGGCGGCCTTGGCCGCGCCCAGGCCGGCGACGAGCCCCAGCGCGCCGGCGGCCAGGCTGATGATCCCGGCCTCGGTGAGCACCACCCGCATCACGTGGCCGCGGCGGAAGCCGATGGCCCGGAAGATGCCGATCTCGGCGGTGCGCTCCTTGACGCTGGCCATCATGGTCACCAGCACCACCAGGCTGCCCACCAGGGCCACCAGGGCCGAGACGCCCAGGCCGAAGCTCTGGAAGTGCCTGAGCGCCTCCATGCGCCCCTTGACCACCGACTGGATGGCCACCACCTTGGCTCCGGGCAGCGCGTGGGCGATCTGCTCCACCATCTCCTCCACCGGGCAGTCCTTGCACAGGGCCGCCACCTCGGCCATGGAGACCAGGCCGGGCTTGCCCAGGAGCGCCTGGGCCGTGGCCAGGCGGGTGAAGATCAGGTTGTCGTCCTGGCTGCCGGTGGGCTCCAGCACCCCGGCCACGCCCAGCCCGCGGCCGGCGATGGTGACGGCGTCGCCGGTCTTGAGCCCCAGCAACCGCGCGGCCTCGGCTCCCAAGAGCGCCTGCTCCTCGCCCGGCTCGCCGCCGGCCCAGTTCCACCAGGGCTTGAGGATGGGCAGGGCGGCGAAGTCCACCCCGGCCAGCAGGGCCTCGCGCTCCCCAACCTTGACCACGCCCAGGGCCATGGGCCCCACCGCCGCCAGGTTGGAGGCGTACTTGATGCCGCGGATCCGGGCCAGGTCCGCTTCGTGAATCTCCTTGGTCTCGAAGGAGAAACCGCCCAGGCTCAGGCCTTCGTAGGAGAGGGTGAGCTGGTCGGTGCGGGGGGTGACCAGGATGTTGGCCCCGTATTTCTCCAGCTTGTGGTTGATCTCGTGGGTCAGGGCCTCGGTGAGCGAGACCATGGCCACCAGGGTGGCCACCCCGATGAGCAGGCCGGCCAGCACGAAGCCGGCCTTGGCCTTGCGCCGGCGCAGGTTCAACAGCGCGATGTCATTCAGGGTCATGTTTCGCCGCCTTTCGCGCCTAACGGGACTGCTTGAAATTGAAGTAGCCCCGGCCCTCCAAGATGTCGCTGACCTTGATGACCAGCTTGTCGCCCTGCACCGTGCGGGCGAGCGGGGCCGGATTGCAGCCCCCCTTGACCTCGTTCACCTGCACCGAGGCGAAGCGGCGGCCGCAGTTGTTGCAGACCATGTAATCGCCGCTCTGACTGTAGCCCTTGCCGGCCCGCCAGCAGACGTCGCAGGCGTCGAAGGCCGCCCGCACCACCCCGTCGCTGCTCTTGATGACGAAATACTTCACCGTGATGCCGTCCGGGGCCTGATAGCTGAAGTGCTTGGCCTTGCCGTCGGCGAAATCCGCCAGGTTATGGGTGAGCACCCCGTCCGCCTGGGCCTGGGCCGGGGCCGGGGAGAGCGCCGCGCTCAGGGGGCTGGCGGCCCCGCCGGTGTAGAGATAGGCCCCTCCCGCCGCCAACAGGGCGGCCATGGCCAGCACCGCCAGGGGGACGAGCCGGGATTTGACGAGCGGAGCTTTGCCCTGCGCGGCCTTGGGTTGGCTATCATTGTTTTCCTGAAGCGAGAACTTGGGTTTGGACATGTCGAACTCCTCCGGGATGCGAATTGGAGCGCGCCGGCCGCCGAGTAGGACGGCCCCTGGGCGCCGGATTTGGGCGCATGGACGACGCAGCCGCGCAAGCGGCCGCGGGACGGCCGGGGCGGGCGGACCCCGCCTAATGACCTAGCGTTTACAGGAGATTAAATGCGCAGCACGGCCAGACGCAGGTAGCGTTCCTGGGGGGGCGGATCGGGCAGCAGGGCGGCGGCCAGTTCGCTCGGATGGGCGCTGGCCAGGTCCAGGGCCGGCTGGCCGGCCGAGAGCGCGGGGGCCTGGGGCCGGGCCGGCGGGCTGAGGGCGGCCTCCGGCGCGGGCAGGCTGGGGGCGGCGTCCACCTGGCAGGGGGCGCCGGCCGGACAGCCGCAGGCGGCGGCCATGGCCGCGCAGCAGGCCTTCGGGGGCTGGGGCGCGCGCCCGGCCAGCGGATCGGCGGCGGCCTGGGCCCCCGCCGCCAGCAGGGGCAGCAGCAGCCACAGGCACAGCAGCGAGCGCAGGCCAAAACGCGGCAAATCCTGGTCTCCCCCGAAAGGTGGTCATTTTTAAAAATAACACCCAACCCAGCGAGCGTCAACTTTGCCCATGGTTTTTATGGGAAATCATCGACGCCCTGAGCCGCGCCCCGCCGGCCGTGGGTAAGCCGTGATCGTCTTTCACGCCGAGCCGCGGCGGCGCTCCAACGTCGCTAGAGCCCGGCGCAGAAGCTTGCCAAGGCCGCCGCCACCCGCTGGCGCGCGTCGGCCAGGCGCTCCGGAACCAGCTCCAGGCCGCCAGGTGTCAGGTACAGGCCCTTGTTAAGTTCGATCTGCACGGCGAACAACCCGCGCGCCGCCAGTTCCTGGCCATAGCGCCTGGTGATGTATCCGCCGGCGTAGGGCTCCTGGCAGGCCACCTGGAAGCCCTGGGCGGCGAAGGCCGCCTGGAGCCGCAGCAGGCGCTCGTCGCCGCAGGTCTGGCCGTTGCATGTGCCCAGGCAGACCTGGGGCCGCGGGCTGCCGTCGGGATTGGACGGGTCCATGGAATGGCAGTCCAGGAGGCCCTGCACGCCCGAAACGCGCAGAGCGGCCCGCAACTCATGGTGAAACGGCCAGTAGTGATCCTTGAGGCGCTGGTTGCGCCCGGCGGCGTCGGGCCGGCGGCCGGGGGGATAGATCTCCCGCCGCTCCGGGTTGGGGTAGGTTTTCAATGGAATCACGCCGCCCTCGGAGCCGTCGTCGGGGCCGCGGTTGAGGTCCACCACCAGGCGGCTGACGCTGGCCTTGACCACGGCCAGGGCCGGCAGCCCGGCGTATATCTCCTCGGTGCCCAGGTCGGCCTCGGCCCGCACCTGGCGCGCGTCCAGCGCCCAGTCCGCCGCCACCGCCGCCGGGACCGCCAGGCCACAGTGAGGCAGGCTCAGAACGACCGGCCAGGGCCGCGCGGCGGTCAACGCACCGCCCGCCGCGCCCGCACCTGGGCCTCCACGAAGTCGATGACCTGGGCCTCCAGCTTGATGCCGTCCAGGCGGTTGATGCGCGGGATGCCGCCGGGGCTGACCACGTTGATCTCCACCAGCTTGTCGCCGATGATGTCCACTCCCACGAAGTAGAGCCCGTCCTGGATCAGGCGGTCCTTGATGCGCGCGCAGATGCGGCGGTCGCTGTCGCTGACGACGTGTTTGGCCGGGCTGGCGCCGGCGTGGATGTTGGTGCGGAAATCGCCCTCGGCCGGGATGCGCTTCATGGCCCCGACGATCTCGCCGTTCAAGAGCAGGATGCGCACGTCGCCCTGGGTCTTGACCTCATCCAGGAAGGCCTGCACCATAACCGTCTCGCGCCGGGGATAGGGCTCGTTGGCCTGCACGTAGTAGTTTATCAGCGAGTTGAGGTTGTCGCGATCCTGGTTGCTCACCTTGATCACGCCCTCGCCGCGGGAGCGCTGCAGGGGCTTCATGACCATGGCCCCGCCGAACTCCTCGATGATCTTCTTGAGCCGGCCGGGGTCGCGGCTGACGTGGGTCTCCGGCACGATGTCCGGGAAGTTGAGCAGGTAGAGTTTGCTGTTGGCCATCATCTGGCCCACCGGGCTGTTGACCATGAATATCTGGTCGTTGGCCGAGGCCAAAAACTCCATGCACTGGTGGATGAGCGGCGGGTCCTTGCGCAGGAACAGGGCGTCGATCTCGGTGATCTCCTCGTAGATCAGCTCCTCGCGCTTCAGGCAGTCTATGGCGGCCCGCCAGTAGGCCGGCATGGCCTGGTCCGGGGCCACGGTCACGTTGCGCATGCGCGCCACCAGCCGGCTGCCGCGCACGTAGACGTCGTGGGGCTCCAGGAAATAGACCGTGTGCCCCCGCTGGTTGCACTCGTACATGAGCTGGCTGGTGGTTTCCATGACCGGTTCGATGGACTCCAGGGGGTCCATCATGAAGGCGATGCGCATGGGTCCGCTTTCCCGGCCGCCGGCCAGCCGGCGCCGTCAGGGAGGAGAAACCGCCAAGCCCGCCCGCCGCCGCGCTCCTCCCAAAAACCCGGCAACGGCCCCAATTGGCCGGCATCCTAGCACAAACTCACGTTCAAGTTGCAAATATGTAATGCCCAAAGCCGGTTCCGGGCCTTGGGCCGGGGGCCGGCAGGGGTTACAATTCAAAGCAGCATGCTAACCGAACCTCTCCCGGCCAGCCAGGGCCGGCCACCCGAAACCGGAGACCGCCATGTGGATCCGCCGCCTCGTCATCGCCCTGTGCCTGCTGGCGCTCATGCCGGCCCTGGCCCAGGCCGCGCCCCAGCGCCACCGCCTGCCCGGCGGGCTCACCATCATCACCAGCGAGAACCACGAAGCCCCGGTGGTCTCCTTCCAGGTCTGGGTGCGGGCCGGTTCGGCCTATGAACGCCCGCACGAGCACGGCATCACCCACCTGATCGAGCACATGATCTTCAAGGGCGCCCCGGCCATGCCGGCCGGCGGCGTTGCCCGGCGCATCGAGGGCCTGGGCGGGGAGGTCAACGCCTACACCACCCTGGACCACACCAACTATTACGTCACCGCGGCCAGCCGCCACGCCACCCAGGCCCTGACGCTGCTGGCCGACGCGGTGGTCAACGCCTCTTTCGACGCCGGGGAGCTGGAGCGGGAAAAAGAGGTGGTGGTCGAGGAGATTCGCATGGGGCGCGACAACCCCGAACGCCGCCGCCACGAACAAGTCATGCGCCTGGCCTTCGGCGACCACCCCTACGGCCGGCCGGTCATCGGCACCCCGGAGTCGGTGCGGGCCATCAGCCGGGCCGACATCCTGGATTATCGCGCCCGCTGGTACACCGCCCCCAACATGACCGTGGTGGCGGTGGGCGATTTCGACACCGCCAAGCTGCTGCCCGTCCTGGCCCAGGTTTTCGCCCCCCTGCCCACCCGCCCGGCCCCGGAGTTCAAGCTGCCGCCGGTGGCTGCGCCGGCCAGACCGCGCCTGGTGGTGATGCGCGAGAAGGTCCAGCAGGCGGCGGTCAGCCTGGCCTGGCGCATTCCGGGGCTGCCCAGCGACGAGGTCTATCCCCTGGACATGGCCGCGGCCGTGGCCGGCGGCGGTCGCACCAGCCGGCTCTGGTCGCGGGTCAAGGAGCGCGACCGCCTGGTGGACGCGGTGGGGGCCGAGGCCTACACCCCGGCCGGGATGGGCCTCTTCGAGGTGGAGGCCAAGCTGGAGCCGGCGCGGATGGACCAGGCCTGGCCGGCGCTCATGGCCCAGGCCATGGGCCTGGCCGCCGAGCCGCCCACCCCGGCCGAGCTCAAGCGGGCCGGGGTCAACGCCCAGGCCGACTGGGTCAAAAGCCGCCAGACCATGCAGGGCCAGGCCCGCATGCTGGGCTATTTCGAGCTGCTGCGCGGCGGCTATGAGAAGGCGGCCGAGTACCTGGACCGCTACCGGGCGGTGCGGGCCGCGGATGTGGCCGCCGCGGCGCGGGCGCACCTGCGCCCCGAACTGCTGAGCGTGGTGGTGCAGGTGCCCGAAGGGGCCGGCGCCCCGGAGGCGGCGGCCATCCTGGCCCAGGCCCAGGCCCTCATGGCCGCCTGGCCGGCGGGCGGGGCATCGGCCGAGGGCCAGGCCCGGCGCACCCGCTTGGCCAACGGGCTCACCCTGATCGTCAAGCCCCAGCGCGCCCTGCCCCTGGTGGCCTTCACCCTGGCCGCGCCGGGCGGCCAGGCGGCCGAGGACGCGGCCACCGCCGGCCTGCATCAGCTCTGGGCCAGGGCGGTGGGCCGGGGCAGCATTGAGACCGGCTATGAGGCCCTGACCACCGAGCTGGAGGACAGGGCCGCCAGCCTGGTGGGCTTCGCCGGCAAATCCAGCGCCGGCCTGGCGGGCTCGTTCCTGGCCCAGGACTGGCGCCGGGGCCTGGAGCTGATGGCCGAGCTGTGGCGCGAGCCCGCCTTCGCGCCCGACCAGGTGGACCAGGCCAAGGCCGAGCAGATGGCCCGCCTGCGCGCCCAGGAGGACCAGCCTCCGGCCCGGGCCTTCAAGGCCCTGCGCCGCCTGCTCTATGGCGACCACCCCTATGCCCAGGATCCCCTGGGCGCGGCCGAGAGCCTGGCCGGCCTGGGCCGCGACCAGCTCCTGGCCGCCCACCAGGCCATGCGAGGCCCCCAGGGCGTGGTGCTCAGCGTGGTGGGCGACGTCGAACCCCAGGCGGTGGCCGAGGAGGTGGAGCGCCTGCTGGGCGGCCTGAGCGGCCGGGCCAGGCAGCCCGACCCCACCCCCCCGGCGGCCATCGCCACGCCCCGCCTGCAAACCCTCAGCGACCCCGCCGCCCAGCAGACCCAGGTGCTGCTGGGCTACCTGGCCCCCTCGGCCACCGATCCCCAGCGTTATCCCCTGGAGGTGCTGGAGGCCATCCTGGGCGGCCAGGGCGGCCGCCTGTTCCGCGACCTGCGCGACCAGGAGTCCCTGGCCTACGCGGTGCAGTCGTTCTACAGCGACGCCTGGCAGGTGGGGGTCTTCGGGGCCTACATGGCGGTGGGGCCGGGCAAGACCGACCAGGCCCTGGCCGGTCTGCTGGATCATCTGGAGCGGGTGCGGCGCGAGCCGCCCACGGCCGAGGAGATGGAGCGCGCCCGCAACTACCTGTTGGGCAGCCAGGCCATCGGCCTGCAAGGCTACGCCGCCCAGGCCGCGACCATGGCCGCGGACGAGCTGCTGGGCCTGGGTTTCGACAACCACCTGAAGACGCCGGGCCAGATCGAGGCGGTGACGGCCGAGGCGGTGCGCCGGGCGGCGGCCGAGGTGCTGGATCCCGGCCGGCGCGCCCAACTCGTCCAGGGGCGCTGAACCGGGGCGGGGTTATTCGGGCAGGGCCAGGTTCTCCAGGCGCTCGGCCATGGCCTCCAGGCGGCGGGCGCTGGCCAGGGCCAGTTCGCGAGCGCGGCCGTCCAGGCCGGGCGTAGCCAAAAGCTCGGCCAGGGACCGGCGGGACGCGGCCAGGGGCTCGGCCAGCTCGCGCCGGGCGTCTTGCAGGCACTGGTGGCGGGCCTGGTCGCGCTGGGCCGTCAGGGCCTGGTTCTCGCGCACCAGGCGCAGGTGATCCAGCCCCCGGCGCACCATCACCCTGAGCTCGTCGGGGGTGAAGGGCTTGGCCAGGAAGTCGTAGGCCCCGTGGCGCACCGCCTCCATGGCGGTGGTGACGGTGGCGTAGGCGGTGACGACGATCTTCACCGCCTGGGGGCAGAGTTCGTTCAGCTCGTCCAGCACCGGCATGCCGGCCAGCTTGGGCATCTTCAGATCCAGCAGGATCAGCTCCGGCCCGAAGCCGCGGGCCTGCTCCAGGGCCGCCTCGCCGTCGGCCGCCGTCTGGACCAGGAGTCCTTCGCGGGTGAGCACCCGCGCGCAGGCGTCGCGCATGGATTCCTCGTCGTCGATTATCAGGGCCTTGATCGGCGCCGCGTCCTGCTGCATTGAGACTCCTCGTGCCAGTGCGCCCGCCGGGCTTGAGCCGGTGGGGGCCGTTTCGCCAGGTGCCTGCCTAAATTCTGAAGAGTAGCCGGCCTGGGGTCAAGCCCGGCGCGGGCTCACTGCTCCATCTGGTATTTGCGCAGCTTCAGGCGCAGGGTCTTGCGGTCGATGCCCAGGGCCTGGGCCGTCTCGCTGCGCCGGCCGCCCATCAGGTGCAGCACCTTGGCGATGTGCTGGCGCTCCACCTCCTCCAGGCGCAACTCATCGCCCGCCGCTGCGGGCGGCTGGGCGGCGCTGGCCAGGCCGCAGCCTTCCAGGTCGGCCACGTCGATCCAGGGGCCGCGGGACATGACCACCAGGCGTTGCAGCATGTTTTGCAGCTCGCGCACGTTGCCGGGCCAGTCGTAGCGGACCAGCGTCTCGATGGCCTGGGGCGTGAAGCCGCGCAGGCGGGCCTGACCCAGGGAGCGGAAGCGACGCAGGAAATGCTCGGCCAGGGTGGGCACGTCCTCGCGGCGCTGGCGCAGGGCGGGCAGGTGGATGTGCAGCACGTTGAGGCGGTAAAAGAGGTCCTGGCGGAAATCTCCCCGGCTCACCGCCTGGCGCAGGTCCTGGTTGGTGGCCGCCACCAGGCGGATGTCCACCCGCACCACCCGGTGGCTGCCCACCTTGGTGATGGCCCGCTCCTCCACGGCTTTCAACAGCTTGGCCTGGATGTCGCGGCTGATGTTGCCCACCTCGTCGAAAAACAGGGTGCCGCCGTCGGCCAGCTCGAACTTGCCGATCTTGTTGCCCTCGGCCCCGGTGAAGGCCCCCTTGACGTGGCCGAAGACCTCGGACTCGAACAGGGTGGGCACCAGGGTGGAGCAGTCCACGGAGACGAAGGGATGGTCGCGGCGGGGGCTCATCTCGTGCAGCCGCCGGGCCAAGAGGCCCTTGCCGGTGCCGGATTCGCCGGTGAGCAGCACCGTGGTGTCGGTGCCGGCCACCCTTTCCACCATCTCCAGCACCTTGAGCATGGCCGGGGCGGCGCTGACGATCTCGGTGGGCCAGATGCGCCGCCTGAGCTCGTCCTTGAGGTAGGCGTTCTCCATCAGCAGGTGGCGCTTCTCCTGGGCCTTTTCCACCGCGCCGCGCAGCTCGTCGGGACTGAAGGGCTTGGGCAAAAAATCGAACGCCCCCAGCTTCATGGCCTCCACCGCGGTGTGGATGGAGCCGTGGCCGGTGATGACGATGACCACCGCCTGGGGGTCCTGCTCGCGTATCTGGCGCAGGACGGTCATGCCGTCGATGTCGGGCATGCGCAGATCCAAGAGCACCACGTCATAGGCCCAACGGCTCAACAGCGCCAGGCCCTGGCCGCCCCCGGCGGCCAGCTCCACGTCGTGCCCGCCGCGGGCCAGGATTTCCCGGCAGGCGTCGCGCATGACTTCGTCATCGTCGATAATCAGTATTCTTAGCTTGTTAACCAAAACACCCCCTCGCTGGCGGAGCTTGCACTTCTTTTTACATGCGCCGCTGGGGGCGTGTCAACCGGGGCCTGGCGGGGCTGACGGCTGGACAAGGGGGGCGCGACGGGCCTAGTCCTCGCTCGATCCGTCGGGTTCGGACGGGTCGGCCGGCGCGCCGACCTTGAAAAAGCTCACCCCTTCGTTCTTGAGCACCTCCTCCTCCTGGGGGGTGGAGACGCCGCGGATGTTGCGGGGTTCGCTGGCGCCGTAGTGGATTTTCAGGGCCTCGGTGGCGAAGCCGGCGCCCACGTCCTCGAAATTCTCGCGCAGGTAACGCTTGAGGGCCAGGCCCAGCAGGCGGGCCGAGACCTCCGGGTCCGGCTCGCCGCGCCGCCGGGCGATGGCGAAGCCCGATGGCACCCGCCTGACCTGGTCGCCGCCACAGACCGGGCAGGCCACCAGGCCGCGGGCCAACTGGCTTTCCAGGTCCTCCACGCCCTCGAACCAGCCCTCGAAGGCATGTCCCTGGCCGCATTGCAGATCGTAGACGACCATCGCCACCTCTTATCAACCATTATCACATGCCCGGCTCGTCTGGCAAACCCGCGCCAGGTCCGGCGTCTTCGGGTTGGGTCGCCTCCGGCCCCGGCTCGGCGGCCGGCCGCCAGCGCCGCCGGCCGCTGATGATGAAGCCGGTGTGGGCGCTCATGCCGTGGCGGGGGCGCACCGAGGGCGGACGCACGTGCCAGAAGCGTTGCAGGGCCTCGAAGGCCACGGACAGGCCGAAGTCCGGCGAGCGGTTGAGCGCGTTGACCTGCTCGGCCAACTGGGGCACGGTGGGCACGTAGGCCATCCAGATCGCGCCGGGCCTCAGGCAGGCGGCCGCGGCCGACACCAGGCCCCAGGGTTCGGGCATGTCGCTGAAAAGACGGTCCACCTCGCGCTCGTCGATGCCCTCCTGCGTCGGGTCGCGCCAGACCGGGGTCCAGCGCTCCAGGGCCTCCGGCCCCAGGTAGGCGGCGATGTTCTTGCGAGTGCGGTTCAGGTGGTCGCGGCGCAGGTCATAGCTGGTCAGCCGGCCCTCCGGCCCCAGGGCGCGCAAGAGGGCCATGGTCAGGGCCCCGTGGCCGCAGCCCACCTCCACCACGCTTTGGCCCGGAGCCACGTCGCCCCAGGTCAGGATGAGCCCCAGGTCCTTGGGATAGATCACCTGGGCCTGGCGGGGCATGTTCATCACCACCTGCTCCAGGGTCGGCCGCAGCACCAGGTAACGCCGGCGCAGGGGGTCGCTGATGACGCCGCCGTCGTGGGCCTGGGCGAAGACGGCCGGGGTCAGGGCCTCGCCGCGCACCCGCACCACCGGGTCGTCGGGGCCGGGCACGGTGACGAGATACTGGCGGTCGCGCTCGTCGATCAACAGCGCCGGCTCGCCGGGGCGCAATAGGCTTTTGTCGCTCACGGTCTCTCCTGGCTGGAGGGTGCGGTTCAAGCCTGGTTTATATATCATGCCGGAGTGCGGCGGGCAGGTTTTTGGTTGGCGATCCACCAGGGCTGACCATAGCCCGTCGCCGGGGTACAATGCCGGCGATGCCGCTCCCCGCCGGATCGCCCCGCCCAGGAGGGGCGGGCGCGGCGGCCCCCCTTCCAAGCCGGAGCACGTCATGACCGAGCTTTTCGACGACTGGACCGAGCGCTACGAGGCCTGGTTCGCCACGCCCATCGGCCGGCTGGTCAAGGCCTTGGAGACCGAGCTGGTCATGGGCATGCTGCGGCCGGCGGCCGGCGAGCTGATCCTGGACGCGGGCTGCGGCACCGGGCTCTTCACCGCCGACCTGCTGGCGGCCGGGGCGCGGGCGGTGGGCCTGGAGCTGTCCCTGCCCATGCTCAGGCGTGGCCGCGCCAGGCTGGCGGGGCGCGGTTTCAGCCCGGTGCGGGGCGACATGCTGGCGCTGCCCTTCGCCGACGCCGTGTTCGCCAAGGCCTTGTCGGTCACGGCCATCGAGTTCATCCCCGACGCCGGCCGGGCGGTGGCCGAGCTGTGGCGGGTGACCAGGCCCGGCGGCCTGGTGGTGGCGGCCACCTTGAACCGCCTGAGCCCCTGGGCCGAACGCCGTCAAAAGGCCGCCCAGGCCGGCCACGCTTTGTTCCAGCAAGCGCATTTCCGCTCGCCGGACGAACTGGCCGCCCTGGCCCCGTGGCCGCCGGAGGCGGTGGCCACCGCCATTCATTTCGCCAAGGACGCCGCGCCGGCCGAGGCCCAGGCCATGGAGCGGGCCGGCCGGGCCCAAAATCTCGCCACCGGGGCCTTCGTGGCCGCCTGCTGGCGCAAGCCGGCCTGATGCCAGGATCAACCTGAGCCCAAAACAAGCGGCGGGGGCGGACCCATGGGCCCGCCCCCGCGTCATTACTGGTTCGCCGGTCGGCCAAACCTATTTGGATCAACTAGAAAGGTGCGCCAATAGGTTCGCGGGCCATGGATGGCTTTGAAAGCGAGGTGGCGTCAGAAAGCCTCCTCCGGAATCTCCATTGCCGACAAGTCCTCCTGCTGGATGGCCACGTGGCGCGCGAAGACGTTGGGCAGCACGTTGCGGCAGAAGAACTTGGCCGAGGCGATCTTGCCGCGGTAGAACACGCCGTCGGCCGAGGCCGGGTCCACCCCGGCCAGCTTCGCGCGGGCGATGAGGCCCTGCTCCAGCATCAGCCTGGCCAGGACGGTTTCGGCGAAGCAGTCCAGGAAGCGGGTGGCGTACAGGGGCACCAGGGAAATTCGGCCGGTGGCGAAATATTGGGTGAAACGCTTGGCGAAGTCGCCCACCACGCCCACGGCCTTCTCCAGCAGGGCGAAATCGCCGGCGAAATCGGCGTCGGCGGCGTTGGCCTTGACGAAGCCGATGATCTCGCCCAAAAGGCCCTGGAATATCTTGCCGCCGGCCATGGGCAGCTTGCGCCCCACCAGGTCCAGGGCCTGGATGTAGTTGGTGCCCTCCCAGATGGAGAGAATCTTGATGTCGCGGGCGTTTTGCTCCACCGGGAAGTCGCTGCAATAGCCCGAGCCGCCCAGCACCTGGATGGCGTCGCGGGTGAGCTGATAGCCGAAGTCGGTGTTGTAGGCCTTGACCAGCGGGGTCAAGAGCTCCACCCGGCCGGAGGCCATCTGGCGCACCGCGGGGTCGGGGTCGTACTCGGCCATGTCCATGTGGATGAGCAGGAAGCCCAGGAAGGCGCGCATGGCCTCGGAGCCGGACTTGAGGTTCATCAGCATGCGCCGCACGTCCTCGTGCTGGATGATGGGCACCCCGCCAGCGTGGCGGTTGGTCAGGGGCGCGCCCTGGATGCGCTCCTTGGCGTAAATGCGGGCGCTGTCATAGGCGCTGGCCACGATGCCGGTGGACTGGATGCCGCAGCCGATGCGGGCGCCGTTCATCATCTGGAACATCTTGGCCATGCCGCTGTGGGGCGCGCCCAAGAGGATTCCGCGGCACCGGCCCTTCTCGCCGAAGTTCAGCGAGCAGGTGCTGGAGCCGTGGATGCCCATCTTGTGCTCGATGCCGGTGCAGAACACGTCGTTGGGCTGGCCCAGTCCGCCGTCGGCATTCACCCATATCTTGGGCACGATGAACAGGCTGATGCCCTTGGTGCCGGCCGGGGCGCCCTCGATGCGGGCCAGGACCAGGTGGATGATGTTCTCGGTCAGGTCGTGCTCGCCACAGGTGATGAAGCGCTTGCTGCCCTCGATCTTGTAGACGCGGCCGTCGCCGCTGGCCGGGTCGGGGGTGGCCTTGGTGCGCAGCGCCCCCACGTCCGAGCCGGCGTCGGCCTCGGTCAGGCACATGGTGCCGGCCCAGAGGCCGGTGTACATCTTCTCGACGAACAGGGCCTTGTCCGCCTCGGTGCCGAAGGTCTCGATGAGGTGGCCGGCCCCGATGGTCAGGCCGGGATAGGTCATCACGGCCATGTTGGCGCTGTTGAAAATCTCGTTGACCAGGCCGCCCACCACCGCCGGCAGGCCCTGGCCGCCAAACTCCGGGTTCTGGGACGAGGCCGGCCAGCCGTTCTCGGTCAGCACCCGCCAGATTTCCTTCCAGGAGTCGGGGGTGGTCACCGCGCCGTCGGCGTAGGCGCAGCCGATGCGGTCGCCGTCTTGCAGGCCCGGCCCCAGCACCTCGCGGCCGACCTTGAGGGCCTCCTCGATGATCATGCCGAGATCGTCGGGGCTGAAGTCCTTGAACTGTTCGTAGGCCAGCAGGCGCTCCACCTTGAGGTGCTCGAAAAGCACGAATTTGGTGTCGCGGCCGTCGCGGCGGAAGTAATTGACGCCCATGATCTTCTCCCGGTTGGTTGAGGGTCGGGACGGCGGCGGGCTCCCGCGCCGGCCGCCGATATTATCGTATACCGATACTCAACAATATATGTTGATCCATGGTATACGCTTTTTAGGCAAAACGCCATGTTTATTGCTGATAGCCATAAAAATCACGCTTGGTTTTACCTTGTGCTATACTTTCTGGAAAAAATAGCCCTGGGCCCGCGGTCCGGCCGCGGGGGCCAGAAAGGAGCGCGGCCGTGAAGACCGGTGAACAATATCTAGCCTCCCTGGACGCCCTGGACGTCGAGGCCCATGTCCTGGGCAGGAAGACCGCCGGCCTGGCCGGCCACGGCCTGGTGGCGCCGTCGCGCCAGGCGGTGGCCTTCACCTTCGACGCCGCCCACGACCCGGCCAGCCGCGATTTGTTCCGCGTCCAATCCCCCCTCTGCGGCGACGAGGTGAACCGCTTCACCCACCTGCACCAGAGCGCCGAGGACCTGGTCAACAAGATCAAGATGCAGCGCTACTGCGGGGCCATGACCGGCTGCTGCTTCCAACGCTGCGTGGGCCTGGACGCGGCCAACGCGATCTTCAGCACCACCTACGAGTGCGACCGGAAACACGGCGCCGACTTCCACGCCCGCTTCCGGGCCTACTGGGCCTGGGTGCAAGCCGAGGATCTGGTGGTGGACGGCGCCATGACCGACCCCAAGGGCGACCGCGGGAAAAGGCCCAAGGACCAGCTCGACCCCGACCTTTTCCTGCGGGTCAAGGAGCGTCGGCCGGGCGGCGTGGTCATCAGCGGGGCCAAGCTGCACCAGACCGGCATGCTCAACTCCCACGAGATACTGGTCATGCCCACCATGGCCCTGCGCCCCGGCGAGGAGGCCTGGGCCATCTGCTGCGCGGTGCCCGTCGACGCCCCCGGCGTGCGCTACATCTACGGCCGCCAGGCCAGCGACACCCGCAAGCTGGAGGCCAGCCGCCTGGACGTGGGCAACCCCGTCTTCGGCGGCCAGGAGGTGATGACCGTCTTCGAGGACGTCTTCGTGCCCCATGAGCGCGTCTTCCTGGACGGCCAGGTGGACTTCGCCGGCACGCTGGTGGAGCGTTTCGCCGCCTACCACCGCCAAAGCTACGGCGGCTGCAAGGTGGGCGTGGGCGACGTGCTCATCGGCGCGACCACCCTGATCGCACGCATGAACGGGGTGGAAAAGGCCGGCCACATCCGCGAGAAGATCATCGAGATGAACCATCTCAACGAGACGCTCTACTGCTGCGGCCTGGCCTGCTCCAGCCAGGGCGAGGCGACCCCCGCCGGCAACTTCCAGGTCAACCTGCTGTTGGCCAACGTCTGCAAGCTCAACGTGACCCGCTTCCCCTACGAGATCGCCCGCCTGGCCACCGACGTGGCCGGCGGCCTCCTGGGCACCCTGCCCGCCGCCGCCGACCTGGACGATCCGGAGACGGGACCCATCATCAAGAAGTACCTGGCCGCCCAGCCCGACTATCAGGTGCTGGACCGGATCAAGGTGCTGCGGCTGATCGAGAACCTCACCGCCGGGGCCGGCGCGGTGGGGTATCTGATCGAATCCATGCATGGGGCCGGACCGCCGGCGGCCCAGCGCATCATGATCGAGCGCCAGGCCGGCCTGGAGGGCAAGGTGGCGGCGGTCAAGCGCCTGCTGTCCATCGCCTGAGGGCCGCGGCCGCGCCGGAGGGCCTAGACCCGGCGCGGCCGCGCCCGGCGCCCCTCGGTCAGGCGGCGCAGGATGTCGATCTGCCCCTTCATGTTCAGGGCCTGGGCGCTCATCTGCTCGCTGGCGCTGGCCGATTCCTCCGAGTTGGCGGCGTTGGCCTGGATGCCGGCGTTGATGGTCTTGACCGAGGCGTCCACCTGCTCCACGTCCCGGAGCTGCTCCGCGCTGGCCGATGATATCTCGCGCACCAGGGCGCTGGCCTTCTGCACCCCCACCGCGACCTTGGCGTAGAGCGCGTCCGTCTGCGAGACCACCTCGGTGTTCACCTTGATCTTGCCGATGATGTCCTCGACCAGGGCGTGGGTGTTGCGGCTGGCCTCGGCCGAGCGCTGGGCCAGGTTGCGCACCTCCTCGGCCACCACCGCGAACCCGGCCCCGGCCTCGCCGGCCCGGGCCGCCTCCACGGCGGCGTTCAAGGCCAGCAGGTTGATCTGGAAGGCGATGCCGTCGATGGTCTGGACCACCTTGACCACGTTGTCGGCGGCCGCCGAGGTCTCGCGCATCGACTGCATCAGGGTCTTCATGGACTGGTTGGCGGTCTTGAGGCTGTCCAGGCTGTCCAGGCCGAGACGGTCCGCGCCCTGGGCGTGGCCGGAGTTGCGCTGGGCCATGCCGGTGGTCTCGGCCAGGGCGGCGCTGATCTGTTGCAGCGAGGCCGCCTGGCTGCTGGCGTTGTCGGCCAGGGCCTGGCTGGCGGCGCTCACCTGGCCGGCCGCGGCGGCCACCTGGTCGGCCATGTCGGTCAGCTCGGCGATGGCGCGGTTGATGGGCCGGCTCAGGCGGTGGCTGACCACCGCCGCCACCGGCAGCATCAGCACCACGCACAACAGCGAGGCCAGGGCCAGCAGCTTAATCATCTGGAGGCTGTTGCGCTTGGCCGCGTCCTTGGAATACAGGCAGGCGATGGCTCCCAGGTGTTCACGACCCTCAAGCAGCGGCCGCGCGCCCAGGTAATACTCCTCGCCGCCCACCGCCACCTCGGTGACCGCGGCCTCGGAGGCCTTGTCCGCTTCCGCCTCGGCGGCGGGCGGCTGGTCATAGCCGGGCAGGCCGCCCACGCTCAGACCCTGTTTGGTGAAGAGATTGACCTTGACGCCGGTCAGTTTGCCCAGACGGTCCGCGAAGGCCTGATCCAGCCGGATGACGGCCATCACCAGACCTAGCTGCTTGTCCTCGAAGGCGTCGGTCTGCTTGTTGTAGACCTTGCCGGTGATGGGGGCGCGGGCGACCAGGCCCAGGAAGCCGCCCACCAGGGCGAAGCCGCCGGAGGCCTGGGCAGGCATGACGCCCTCATACTTGATCGGCAAGGCCTGGGGCGGCTGGCCGCCGGCCTCCCAGGCGTCGATGCCCAGCTCCTGGCCGGCCTTGAGCGTCTTGCCGTGGTGGCTCAGGGCCGGGAAGGGGTGGATGTAGCCCAGTTGCACGCCGTCGGCCTGGGCCTGGGCATAGGCGATCAGAACTCCACCCGCGCCGTAGACGGCCGCCTGGTAGATGTCGCCGGCGCGCAGGATGCTGCGCATGGCCTCGATCATCTCGGCGTAGGTGGGCCTGATCTCCGGCTCCTTGGTCTTGGCCTTGTATTCCTCGATGTATTTGACGTTGACCGGCATCTTTTCCGCCGTGGCTAATTGGCTGGCGCCGTTGGCGAGCTTGGCCTGGCCGGCCTTGACGTCGTCCTCGATCAGCGCGAAGGAGCGGCCGAGCAGCTCCCCGGCGGCCTCCAGGCTCTGCCGGTTGATGATGTAGTAGGCGACCGCGGTGGAGACGGACATGAGGGCCACGATGAGCAGCAGGGCCATCAACATCAGCTTGTTGCGCAGGTTCATGCGTCTTCTCTCCTAAGAACCCCCGACGTCTGGTCCGCCGGCGTGCGCGCAGACGCCGGCGGGATGACGGTGGGGGGCCGGGCAGGCGCCGGGTCCGGTTGTCGGGACGGCAAGCGCCGGCGCGGCGCGCCGGCGGGCCGCCCAGACGTAGCCCGGCTGGGGTGGATAGAAACGCGAGCGTCTTGGGCGACACCTCCCGCCCCGGGACGATGGGCCGCGGGGCATTATTCGGGCGAGAAGCCGTTTCGATGATCAGAGGCCGAGATAGGTCTTGCGGATCACCTCGTCCTCAAGCAGAGCCTCGCCGCTGCCGTGGGCGATGATCTTGCCGGAGCTGAGCACGTAGTTGCGGTCGGCCATCTTGAACACCGAGGCCACCTCCTGCTCCACCAGCAGGATGGTCACCCCGGAGGCGCGGATCTCCAGGATCTTGTTGAACACCTCCTGGCGCATCAGGGGGGCCAGGCCGGTGGAGGGCTCGTCGATGCACAACAGCTTGGGCCGCGACATCAAGGCCCTGCCCACGGCCAGCATCTGCTGCTCGCCGCCGGAGAGGGTGCCCGAAACCTGGCGCAGGCGCTTTTTCAGCACCGGAAAGAGCTGGAACACCTTTTCCAGCTCGGCGGCGCATTCGTTCCGCCCGCCGTGCAGATAGGCCCCGGCCAGCAGGTTCTCCTCCACGCTCAGCTCGCGGAAGGGCCGCCGCCGCTCCGGGCAGTGCACCAGGCCCCGGCGCACGATCTCGTGGGCCGGGGCCTTGTCTATGGGCTGGCCGTCGAAGCTCACCCGGCCGTTGATGGTCACGTCGCCCCCGGCGGTGCCCCGGCGCATGGTTTTTTCCCAGGCCACCAGGCCGGTGACGGCCCTGAGCAGGGTGGACTTGCCGGCGCCGTTGGGCCCCACCAGGCTGACCAGCTCGCCCTGGGCCACGTTCAGGCTCAGGTCGTTCAAGAGCATGGCCTTGTCGTAGCAGACGGTAAGGTTTTGGACCTCCAGCAGCACTAGACGCCTCCCTGTCCCAGATAGGCCTCGATCACCTCAGGGATCTTGACGACCTCCTCAGGCGGCCCGTCGGCGATGACGGTGCCGAAGTTGAGCACCACGATGCGGTCAACGATCTTCATGAGCTGTTGCAGCTTGTGCTCGATGATAATCATGGCCGGGCCTTCGCTGTGCAGGCGTCCGAATCGCCCGCCCTTGTGCAGGCGCTTGATGGACTTGGCCATCAGGTCGGTCTCGGCCGGGCTCAGGCCGCCGAAGGGCTCGTCCAAGAGCAGAAGCTCCGGGTCGGTGGCCACGGCCCGGGCCACCTCCAGGCGCTTCAGGTCGCCCTGGCTGAGCGTGGAGGCCTTTTCCAGCGCCATGTCGGAGATGCCGGCGAACTCCAGGGCGTCCATGGCCTTGGCCTCGACCTTCTTGACCCACTCGCCGCGCTTCATGGCCCGCGGGCTCAGGCAGGAGACCATCACGTTGGCGATGATGGGCAGCCGCCGGAAGGGGCGCATGTTCTGGAAGGTGCTGGCGATGCCCAGGTTGACGATGTCCCAGGTCTTCTTGCCGGTGATCTCCTGGCCCTTGAAGCGGATGGAGCCGGAATCGGGTTTGAGGATGCCGGAGATCAGGCGCACCAGGGTGGTCTTGCCGGCGCCGTTGGGGCCGATGAGCCCCAGTATCTCGTCGCGCCGCAGGTTGAAGCTGACGCTGTTGGTGGCGGTGAGGCCGCCGAAATCCTTGTGCAGGTCCTTGACTTCCAGGAAGGGCGCATCCATGTCTCGTCCGCCGTCGCTGCGAAGGTTTTATCCAGGCCCGGCCCCAGGCGGGACCGGGCCGGTGGTTGATCGCCGCCCGCCCGGCTAGGCCTCCTCGCCCTGCTCGCGCAGCTCGCGCCGGCTCACCTTGCCCACGTCGGTCTTGGGCAGCTCGCCGCGGAACTCGATGATTTGGGGCACCTTGTAGTGGGCCAGCTTCTCCTTGCAATAGCCGATGAGCTCTTCCTCGCTGACCTTGCCCCTGGCCTCGGATTGCAGCACCACGTAGGCCTTGATGAGCTGGCCCACCTTGGGGTCGGGCACGCCCACCACGCCGGCGGCCTTGACCTGGGGGTGGTTGTAGAGCACCTCCTCCACGTGCTTGGCGAAAACCGAGTAGCCCCGGTGCTTGATCAGGTCGCGCTTGCGGTCGAAGAAATGGAAGTAGCCCTCCTCGTCCATGCTCACCAGGTCGCCGGTGCGCAGCCAGGTGCGCCCCTCCAGCTCGATCATGGTCTCGGCGTTGTCCTTGGGACGCTGCCAATAGCCCTGCATGACGTTGGGGCCGCTCAGGATCAGTTCGCCCACCTCGCCCACCGGGGTGAATTCCAGGCCGTCCACGTCGATGATGGCCGCCCAGACGTTAGGGATGGGCAGCCCGAAGGAGCCGCGCTTGGGCCGGTGCAGGGGGTTGGTGTGGCTCACCGCGGCGGTTTCGGTCATGCCGTAGCCCTGGGTGATGTGGCTCTTGGTGCGCCGCTCCCAGTCCTCCACCGTGGTGTCGTGCAGGGTGTCGGCGCCGCAGACGATGATCTTGAGCTTGGACCAGTTCACCCGGTCGGTCTTCTCGTATTCCTTCAGGTATTCGTAGAGCGTGGGCACGCCGTAGAAGGCCGAGGCCTCGTAGCGCTCGATGGAGTTGAGTATCTCGTCCATCTCCGGGGTGGTGAACAGCACCAGGGTGTGGCCGCGCATCAGGCCGGTGAGCATGATGACCACCTGGCCGTAGATGTGGAACATGGGCAGGAAGGCGATGATCGTCTCCTTGCCGTCCACGAATTTTTCTTCCCAGAAGGCCAGGGCCTGGGCCTGGCAGGAGACGATGTTGTAGTGGGTGAGCATGGCCGCCTTGGGCAGGCCGGTGGTGCCGCCGGTGTAGGGCAGGGCGGCCAGGTCCGCCTTGGGGTCGATGACCACATGGGGCGGGTTGGGCTTGTACTTCTTGATGAGGTCCTGGAACTTGATCAGCCCGGCCTGGGCGATGGCGGCGGCGTCGGGCACGTGCATGCCGCCGTAGGCCTTGGCCATGACCTTGCTGGCGAACATCTTCTTGAGGGCGGGCAGGTACTCGTCGATGGCGGTGATGACGACCTTGCCCAGGCTGAGCCCGGTCTTGGCCACGTTGTCATAGAGGATGTCCTGGCAGACGACGACCTTGGCCCCGCTGTCGCTGAGTTGGTGGCGCACTTCCTGGCTGGTGTAGACCGGGCTGACCGGGGTGACCACCGCGCCGGCCTTGAGCGCGCCGATGTAGGAGATGATGTACTGGGGGCAGTTGAGCAACAACAGCGCCACCCGGTCGCCCTTCTGGACGCCCAGATCGGCCAGGGCGGCGGCGAAGCGGTCCACCTGGTCCTTGAGATCGCGGTAGCTGATCTTCTTGCCATAGAAGATGAGCGCCGTCTTGTTGCCGAAACGCTCCACCGCCTCGTCGAAGACCTGCGGGATCGACTTGACCGGCAGCGTCATCTCCGCGCCGACGTGCTCCGGATAATATTTGAGCCACGGTTTGCTCAGGTAGGCTTCTCTGGCGTCCATCGTTGATTACCCTCCGGGAGGTGCTTGGCGATCAGTGGCTAACGGCTCTCAATCCAGGGCGGCGTCGCAGACGCGGCACCGGCGCCTGGTGAATACGTTGCGGATCTTGCAGCGGGGGCACTCGGTCTCGATCTTGTCGCGCACCCAGGGCACCAGGCCCTCCGGCATGAACAACAGCGTCACCAGCACCAGGCCGGCGAAGATGAACATGCGCATCTCCGGCAGGCTGGGGAAGTTGTCCAGGACCAGGCGCAGCACCTCCATCAAGGGATTGAGGATGAAGACGCCGGCGATGGGGCCGTAGATGGAGACCATGCCGCCGAAGACCGACCAGATGATGACCTGGAAGGAGAGCGAGACCTCCAGGGTGGATGGCCCGGCCAGGCGCAGGAAGTGGGCGTAGAGCCCCCCGGCGATGCCGGCGAAGAAGCCGCTGAGGCAGAAGGCCAGGAGCTTGTAGCGGGTGGTGTTGATGCCCGCCGCCCGCGCGGCCAGCTCGTCCTCGCGGATGGCGTGCAGGATGATGCCGGTGTTGGAGTCGGTGATCTTCCACATCACCGCGCCCAGGATGAGCATCAGGCCGGTGATGAGGTAGTAGTCCATCACCCGCGAGCCGGTGAGCCGCGACAAGCCGGACAGCCCCAGCTCGCCGCCGGTCACTCCTGGGAATGCGAAGACCAGGCCCAAGAGGATGATGGGGAAGGCCAGGGTGGTCAGCGCCAGGTAGGAGCCCTTGAGGCGCAGGCAGGGGATGCCCACCACCAAGCCGGTGAGCACGCCGCCCACGGCGCCCAGGGGGATAGAGAAATAGGGGGGCAGCTTGAGCTCCAGGTTCAGCAGGGCCGTGACGTAGGCCGCCACCCCGAAGAACAGGGCGTGGCCGAAATTCATCTGGCCGGTGAAGCCGGAGAGCAGATCCCAACTGGCCGCGAAGATGGCGAAGATGGCGGTGAGGATCATCACGCGCAGGATGTAGGCGTCCTGGGTGAAGGCCGGCAGCAGCATCAACAACAGCACGAAGAGGACCACGGCCATGCGGCTGGGCAGCACCAGGATGTCGGTGCGCGCCACGGTGAGGAACCTGCGGATGTATGCGCCGAGCATGCCCATGCTAGCGTTCCTCCTCGAAGCTCACCCCAAACAGGCCTTCGGGCCGGATGAGCAGCACCAGGATCATGATGGAGAGCGCCACCGAGTCCTTGAGGAAGGCGCCCATGGGCACCAGGAAGACCACCAGGGATTCGGCGAAGCCCAGGATGAAGGCGCCCACGAAGCTGCCCTCGATGCTGCCCAGGCCGCCCAGCACCACGATGGCCAGCATCATGATGAGCGGGTGCATCCACATGGTGGGCTCCACCGTGACCAGCGGCACCACGATGGCCCCGGTGATGGCGGCCAGGCCCACCGAGATGGCCACGGTGACCATGGCCACCTTGGTCACGTTCATGCCCATGAGGTTGGCCACCTCGCGGTCCTGGGCGGTGGAGCGGATGGCCAGGCCCTGGCGGGTGTGCATCAAAAATACGCGCACCGCCAGGAGCATCAGCAGCGCCAGACCCAGGGCCAGCAAGTGCTGATAGGTGACCTTCACGCCCAGGATGGTGGCGAAGCCGTCCACCAGGGGCGGCACCCCCAGGTAGTGGCCGCCGAAAGCCATCAGGAAGACCTCCTGGATCATCATGGCCACCGCGATGGTGGCGATAAGGACCGCTGCCTCATGGTCCTGGATGGGCTGGATGAACAGCTTGTAGACCAAAAGCCCCAGGAGCACCGTCAGCGCCACCGCGGCCAGCATGGCCATGAGCGGCGACAGGCCCAGGCTCTTGGTGCCCACGTAGATCAGGTAGGCCGCGGTCATGTAGAGCGCGGTGTGGGCGATGTTGATGATGCGGGCCACGCCCAGCACCAGCGAGAAGCCTATGGCCAACAGGGCGTAGACGCTGCCCTTGATGAGGCCGTCGATGATGATGTCTAGAAGCATTTATCCACCACCCCGCCGGCCGCGGGCGCGGCCGGACCGGCATGCGTCCGTCCGGGCGGACGGACCCCGACTGTGCGACCGGTTCGCCCCCGCTTCCCGCCGGAGGCGCGGGCCTCGGCGAGAAGCGGGGGATCGACTACTTCTTGGACCAGTGCTCCACCACCCAGGGGGGCAGCTTGTAGGGCACCGAGCCCTCGTAGGTGATGCCCTCCCAGCCGAATGGCCAGACGCACTCCATCTTGCCGTTCTGCCATTGGGTGCCCACGGCGGTGATGTAGCCGGGGCCCCAGGTCACGTCGTGGGACTTGTCGAAGACCACCCGGCCGGCGGTGTCCTTGGTGTCGGTCTTCTCCAAGGCGGCCACGACCTTGTCCGAATCGGTGGTGCCGGCCAACTCCACGGCGTCCTTGATGATATAGAGCGCGTCATAGGTGCCGGCGGTGTAGTTGGGGGCTTCCTTGAACAGCTTGAGGTACTTGTCGTAGAAGGGGATGGTCTTGTCGGTGATCTTGATGCGGGCCAGGGTGTTGACGGTCAGCGTGTACTCGCCCTTGCCGCCGGTGGCGTCCCAGAAGCCGCTCTTCTGCGACTCGACGTTGATGCCCACGGCGGCGGCCGGGACCTTAAGCTCGCCCCACTGCTTGGCGAAGGTGAGGCCCACCGAGGAGGAGAAGGTGGTGAAGACGATGTGGGCGCCGGCGCGCTGGATGGCGGTCAGCTCGGCGGTGCAGTCCTTGGCCACCGGCGAGGGCCGCCAGGTGCCCACCACCTCCATGCCCATCTTCTCCGGCAGCATCTTCTCGGCCATCTGCACGATGGGATCGGCCCAGGCCGCCTTCTCGGCGATGATGGCCACCTTGGGCTTCTCGATGTTCAGGGCCTTCTTCATGATCGCCCCCACCGTGCCCAGCAGGATGAAGTCGACCTTGCCCAGGTAATTGGAGTTGATGGGGGTGAGGCGGAACCAGTACTTGTAGCGGTCGTAGTCCTTGGTCACCCGCGTGCAGAGCTCGGGATGGGCCGCGCCGCAGCCGATGAATATCTTCTTGGCGTCCATGGCGATGTCCTGCATGACCAGGACCGCCTCGGTGCGGAAGCCGCCCACCATGAAGTCCACCTTGTGGCGGCTCACGGCCATCTCGGCGGCGTTGGTGGCGTCGGGGATGCTCAGGAACTCGTTGGTGTCGACCTTGACCAGCTCGATGGGCCGGGAAACCCCGCCGACCTTGACGCCGCCGGCCGCGTTGATCTCCTCGGCGGCCATGCTGGCGCCGTTCCAGTGGCCCTCGCCCTGGGTGAAGGCCATGGGGCCCAGCACGCCGATCTTGATCGGATCGGCCGCCAGCGCCGGCAGGACCAGGACCAGGCTCACGGCCAGGCCCAACAAACCACGCCACAACCAACCTTGCCTTTTCATCACGGACCCCTCCTGTGTGACCGGTTACCCGCGCCAGCGCCCGGTCCTCTGGGCGGTCGGCGCTGGACGCGGCAGTTCACCTATCAAGGGCTCGCCCTCCGGGGAGAGCCGCCCCTCACCGGCCATGGGCGCGGCCAAAGAGAGCCTTGGCGCCGGGCCGGGGTATCGACCGAGGGAACCTGTCGACCGACGTGACGAGCGCCGGCGTGTTTTGAAAAGGCGCTGGGCTGGGGCCAAAGCCGCCGCCCGGGCAAGGCTGGACGAGCAATGCTGTATGCGGACAGGGGCGTCGCCCCAGGCTAAAGTCTCGGACACGGTCGCGGCTCACCTTTGACGCGCCTGGGTTAGAGTCCAAAGGCGTGGTGTATGAGGGGGCCCCCGTGCTGGGGGTTGATAAGAGAGACCATCGCGGCCATCCTCGGTTTGGCTTAACAGACCGACGGTAGTCGGCAATGAGGAGGCAGCGATG